>UQVA01000003.1 GCA_900544405.1 uncultured Eubacteriales bacterium | reverse complement strand
GGCCTTCCTGGAGCTGCATCCCACCAAGTACGCTGAGGAGCTGGTCAAGAAGATGAAGCTGTCCGGCGCTAAGGCTTACCTGGTCAACACCGGCTGGAACGGCACCGGCAAGCGTATCTCCATTAAGGATACCCGCGGTATCATCGACGCCATCCTGTCCGGCGCCATCAACACCGCTCCCACCAAGACCATCCCCGTGTTCAACTTCGAAGTTCCCACCGAGCTGCCCGGCGTTGATCCGGCCATTCTGGACCCGAGAGACACCTACGCCAACGTGGCCGACTGGGAGACCAAGGCTGCCGACCTGGCCAACCGCTTCGTGAAGAACTTCGCCAAGTACGAAGGCAACGAGCATGGCAAGGCTCTGGTGGCTGCAGGCCCCAAGGCTGAGTAATTTTCCCCCTATTTCCCCGGCGGCAAAACCGCCGGGGATGCCGGGCCAGCCGGAGATCAATGCTTTTCCGGGGGCGAATGTGTGCGCCGTAACTTGCGGCGCAGACCTTTGCCCCTGAGGACCGTCTCCGACCGGCCCGGAATATCCAAATCTATTCTGTGGAGGTCAAGACAACATGGCTCAAAAAGTCCGTTTTACTGAAACCGTCCTGCGGGATGCCAACCAGTCCCTGATGGCCACCCGTATGCCCTTTGCCGATATGGAGGGCATCCTGTCCACCATGGACAAGGCCGGTTACTACTCCGTGGAGTGCTGGGGCGGCGCTACCTTCGACAGCTGCCTGCGGTACCTGAACGAGGATCCCTGGGAGCGTCTGCGGAAGTTCCGCAAGGCCATGCCCAACACCAAGCTGCAAATGCTGCTGCGTGGCCAGAACCTGCTGGGCTACAAGCACTATCACGATGACGTGGTGGAGAAGTTCGTGGAACTGTCCATCAAGAACGGCATCGACATCCTGCGTATTTTTGACGCACTGAACGATTTCCGGAACATCGGCACCGCTCTGGAGGCTACCAAGAAGTACGCCAACAAGAACACCGTGGCTTCCGGCTGCATTTCCTACACCCAGTCCCCGGTCCACACCCCGGCCAAGTATGCCGAGATGTGCAAGGAGCTGCAGAGCATGGGCTTCGATACCATCTGCCTGAAGGATATGGCCGGTACCATGAGCCCCGCCGAGGCCGAGGCCCTGTTCAAGGGCGTGAAGGACGCCGGCGTGACCCTGCCCCTGATTCTGCACACCCACTGCACCACCGGCATGGCTTACATGACCATCATGAAGGCCATCGAGTCCGGCGTGGACATCATCGACACCGCTACCTCCTGCATGTCCAACGGTACTTCTCAGCCCGCTACCGAGACCATTTACTACGCTCTGGAGCAGCTGGGTATCGACACCGGCCTGGACGAGAAGGTCATCAACGAGGTCAACGATTACTTCAAGCCCTTGAAGCAGAAGTACATCGACGAGAAGAAGATCAACCCCAAGTCTATGGGCACCGACGCTCAGGCTCTGGTGTACAAGGTCCCCGGCGGTATGCTCTCCAACATGATCGCCAACCTGACCGATATGCACGCCATGGATAAGTTTGACGCCGCTCTGGCAGAAATTCCTGCCGTCCGGGCCGACATGGGCTATCCTCCTCTGGTGACCCCCCTGTCCCAGATGGTGGGCAACCAGGCTGTGACCAACGTGCTGGTGGGCGAGCGCTACAAGAACATCTCCAAGGAGATCAAGAGCTACCTGAAGGGCGAGTACGGCATTGCGCCCGCTCCCGTGAACGCCGAGCTGCAGAAGAAGGTCCTGACCGAGGCTGGCATGGATGCTCCTGTGGACTGCCGCATCGAGGACAGCAAGCGCACCGGCGAGGACTTCAAGGCTGCCAAGGCTGCCCTGGGCGATCTTGCCAGAAGCGAAGAAGATGTGATGAGCTACATCTGCTATCCCACTCAGACCAAGAAGTTCCTGGAGGACCGGAAGGCCAAGGAAGAGAACGAAGTCACCTACACCATCACTGAGGCGTAAGGAGGCATTTCTATGAATCTGTTAGAAGCCAATGCGCTGGGCCAATCCCACCTGGCCGTGGGCGATGCGGCGGTCGCCGCACTGCTGGGCTACGCCATTGTGTTCCTGGGCCTGATCCTGCTGATGATCGTCGTGATCATCGTGGGCAAGATCTTCATGGCCAAGGACGCCAAGAAGAAGGCTGCCGCTCCCGCCGCTGCTCCTGCTGCCGCCGCTCCTGCGGCTCCCCAGAAGACGGCTCCCGGCGCTGCCGGTCAGCTGAAGCTCTATAATGTGGAGCCCAAGACTGCCGCTATGGTCATGGCCATCGTGGCGGATAAAATGGGCAAGCCCCTGAACGAGCTGCGCTTCATTTCCATCAAGGAGGTTCAATAACAATGAAGTATAAAGTGACCCTGAACGGCCGCACCTATGAGGTGGAGGTCGAGGCAGGCAAGGCGATGCTCCTGGATGAGTACGAAGCCATTGCACCTGCCGCTCCCGCTGCTGCTCCCGCCCCTGTGGCTGCTCCTGCCGCCGCTCCCGCTGCTGCACCTGCTGCGCCTGTCGTCACCGGCGCCGGCGACCCCGTGAACGCCCCCATGCCCGGCACCATCCTGAAGGTCAACGTCACGGCCAATCAGACCGTGAAGGCCGGCACCGTGCTGTGCGTGCTGGAGGCCATGAAGATGGAGAACGAGATCATGGCTCCCAAGGACGGCACCGTGACCCAGGTCCTCGTGAGCAACGGCTCCAAAGTCGATACCGGCGCTCCTCTGGTCGTCCTCGCGTAAGGAGGGCTACCAATGATCAATGTTGGCGAAATTCTTCTGAAGCTGTGGAACGAGTCCGGCTTTGCCGCCGTTTCCGCAAACTTCATGGATGGCGGCTGGCAGAACCTGGTGATGATCGCCATCGCCTGCGTGCTGCTGTATCTTGGCATCGTCAAGAAGTTCGAGCCGCTGCTGCTGGTGGGCATTGCCTTCGGCTGCCTGCTCAGCAACCTGCCCAACGGCAATTTGTACCATCCCGAGCTGTGGGATTCCTTCATGGCCGGTAAGATCGGCTTCGGCACCATCATGCACGACGGCGGTCTGCTGGACATCTTCTACATCGGCGTCAAAGCGGGCATTTACCCCTGCCTCATCTTCATGGGCGTGGGCGCTATGACCGACTTCGGCCCCCTGCTCAGCAACCCCAAGAGCCTGCTGCTGGGCGCTGCCGCTCAGATGGGTGTGTTCGCCGCCTTCTTCGGTGCCACTCTGCTGGGCTTCACCGCTGCGGAGGCTGCTTCCATTGGCATCATCGGCGGTGCAGACGGCCCCACGGCCATCCTGACCACCACCCGTCTGGCTCCCCGACTGCTGGGTGCCATCGCCATTGCGGCATACTCCTACATGGCGCTGATCCCCCTGATCCAGCCGCCGTTCATGCGGATGCTGACCACTCCCAAGGAGCGGCAGATCAAGATGGTCCAGACCCGGACCGTGTCCAAGACCGAGAAGATCATCTTCCCCATCGTGGTCACGATCTTCGTGGTCATGCTGCTGCCTGACACCGCTCCCCTGATCGGCTGCCTGATGCTGGGCAACCTGTTCAAGGAGTGCGGCGTCACCGACCGGCTCAGCGACACTGTGCAGAATGCACTGATGAACATTGTCACCATCCTGCTTTCTACCGCTGTGGGTGCGACCATGGTCGGCTCCAACTTCCTGACCACCGAGACCCTGTCCATTGTGGTTTTGGGCGTGTGCGCCTTCATCCTGTCCACTGTGGGCGGCCTGTTGGGCGGCAAGGTCATGTGCGCGCTGACCCATGGCAAGGTGAACCCCCTCATCGGCTCCGCCGGTGTGTCCGCCGTGCCTATGGCAGCCCGTGTTTCCAACGTGGAAGGCCAGAAGGCCAACCCCTCCAACTTCCTGCTGATGCACGCCATGGGCCCCAACGTGGCCGGTGTCATCGGCTCCGCCATCGCCGCAGGCTTCCTGCTGAAGGTCTTTGGCGCATAAGCAAATTTATGAAGAACGGCCCCGGTTTTACCGGGGCCGTTTTGCTGTATTCGGAAGGAAACGCCTTCCCCTGGAGGGGAAGGTGGCACGGGCCATAGCCCGTGACGGATGAGGTCGAAGGAAACAGTGCCGTACCAACTTCCAGCGGGGCGTAAGGCTCCCCGGTGTAGGGGGAACTGCCACGGCAACGCCGTGACTGAGGGGGCGTAATCTAGCGGGTTTTGGACACCTTTCGGCGATGCGAAAAATAGCCTTCCCCCAGGGGAAGGCGTTTCTCAGTCCCGGCAGGCTTTCTGCGCCGTTTTATGCCACTCAATAATCGCTGCCAACCGGGCGAGGCGTGCCGCCCCTACATAGCTTCGTCGGGAGGCTCCCGGCACGGCACCACCCCCGGCGGGAAAATTCCCGCCGGGGTGGCTTTTTGGATTTTTTACTTCCCCAGGAACTCCATGGGGTCCACGCTTTCGCCGTCCTTGCTGACGGCAAAGTGCAGGTGGTCGCCGATGGCGCTTTCCAGCAGGGCACTTTGCCCCACGGCGCCGATGGTCTGGCCCAGCTTCACTTCATCGCCTGCGGCCACCGCCGGGTCCTCCGCCAGGCTGGCGTAGGTGGTGGTATAGCCGCCGGTATGGCGGATGACCACCGTGGTGCCCATCTGGTCGTCGGTGTACACGGAGTACACCGTTCCTGCTGCGGCGGCCTTTACTTCCGTACCCGCCTCGGCGGCAATGTCCACGCCGTTGTGGGTCCGCCAATCCCGGGTGGTGGGGTTATAAGCCAGGGCGTCCATGGCAAACGCCGCTGCGGTCTCCCCCTCCAGCGGGGATGCGGTTTTCAGCGATTCCTCCACAGCCGCCGTGGCCGGAGGCTGGGTGATCGTGGGCTTGGTAGCCACCGCCGGAACGTCCTTTCCGCCGGTGACGGCCGCAGGCTCGTTGGCCTGTTGAGCCGGGTCCGAATTTGCATTTTTGTAGTACAGATAGCCAGAGATCCCGATGGCAACGGCGCACAGGATCAGGGCTATGTAGTAGCCCTTCCCGGCGGCGCTGCCGTTCATTTTTCTGCTCATTGTTAAGCACCTCCGAAGTGAAGTATTTCCACATTCCGGTAAAATAAACAGCTTTTTCCGGATTTTCAAATTATTTTTGGAATTTCCTGCACTGCGGATTTCCACCTCAAAAAAAAGAAGAAAATTTGCGATTTACCCGTTGACATTCCGGGCGTTTTCGTGTATATCTACACTGTAGAAAACTATAAAAAGAAACGGGGGAGGATAATGTCCAAGGAACTCATCAGGCTCCAGGATCTCACCATGGAGTTCGACGGGGAGCGCATACTCGACGGCATCAATCTCTACATCAACGACCATGAATTTCTCACTCTGCTCGGCCCCTCCGGCTGCGGCAAAACCACCACTTTGCGGATCATCGGCGGCTTTCTGACGCCTACCTCCGGCAAAGTGCTTTTTGATGGGAAATGTATCAATGAAGAACCTGCCTACAAACGGCAGATCAATACGGTTTTTCAGCGGTACGCCTTGTTCCCTCATCTGGACGTGTACGACAACGTGGCCTTTGGCCTGCGGGTAGCCAAGCTCCCCAAGGCGGAAATTCACGAGCGGGTACAGCAGATGCTGGAAGTGGTTGGCCTGAAGGGCTACGAGACACGGCGCATCGACGCCCTGTCCGGCGGTCAGCAGCAGCGGGTGGCCATTGCCCGTGCGCTGGTGAACCGGCCGAAGGTACTGCTGCTGGATGAACCCCTGGGTGCGTTGGACCTGCGTCTGCGGAAGGATATGCAGAACGAGCTGAAGCGTATCCAGCAGGCCATGGGCATCACGTTTATCTATGTGACCCACGATCAGGAGGAAGCCCTGAGTATGTCCGACACCGTTGTGGTCATGGACAAGGGCCGCATCCAGCAGATCGGCCGACCGGAGGATATTTATAACGAGCCGAAGAACGCCTTCGTGGCGGATTTCATCGGCGAAAGCAACATTCTTGACGGCGTGATGCTGTCCGACTACAATGTCCGCTTCTTCGGCCGGACCTTTGTCTGCGTGGACAAGGGCTTTGCCGAAAACGAGCCTGTGGACGTGGTCATTCGCCCGGAGGACATCGACATCGTTCCGGCGGCGGAGGGTTCCCTGGTGGGTACCGTGACGGGAATCACCTTCAAGGGCCTGAACTACGACATTATCGTGGAGTTCCGGGGCTTCAAGTGGCTCATCCAGACCACGGACTACCATGGTGTGGGAGAGGTCATCGGCATTCGGCTGAATCCGGAGGACATCCACATCATGCACAAGAGTGCCTATTCCGGTATGTTTGGCGATTACAGTTCGTACTCTGCCGAGTATGACGAGCTGACGGAGGATGCCGGAAATGAAGAAGACTAAATCCGTTCTGCTGACCACCCCCTATATTCTCTGGATGGTGGCCTTTACCCTCATCCCTCTGGGCGTGGTGGCGTACTACGCCCTGACGGACCCGGCTACCGGGGAATTTTCCCTGACCAACATCCGGGAATTGGGAATGTATCTGCCGGTGCTGGGGTCCTCCATCTGGTATTCCCTGGTGTCCTCGGCCATCTGCCTGCTGCTGGGCTATCCCGTGGCCTACTACATTGCCCACCGGTCCCCCCTGGCCCAGAAGTTCCTGTATATGCTGGTGATGCTGCCCATGTGCATGAGCTTCCTGCTGCGCACCTTGGCTTGGGTGGGGCTTCTGCAGGATACCGGCATCATCAACCGGCTTTTGGGCCTCATCGGCATCGGCCCCATTACGCTCATCCGGACTCCGGGGGCCGTCATTCTGGGCATGGTCTATAACTACCTGCCCTATATGATCCTGCCCCTGTACTCCACCATCGTGAAGATCGACCACCGGCTCATCGAAGCGGCTCAGGACCTGGGCTGCAACGGCCGGAAGGTTTTCAGCAAGGTCATTCTGCCCCTGTCCATGCCGGGCATTCTCTCCGGCGTGACAATGGTGTTCGTTCCCGCCGTGTCCACCTTCTATATTTCCCAGAAATTGGGCGGCACGGATACGGTCATGATCGGCGACGTCATTGAGCGGCAGTTCAAGCAGGGCAGCAACCCCAATCTGGGTGCGGCCCTGAGCCTGGTGCTGATGATCCTGGTCTTTGTCTGCACGGGCATTATGAACCGCTTCGGCGGCGATGAGGAAGGCGGTGTCATCGCATGAAGAAGTTCAACCGGGTGTTCACCGTTCTCATCTTCATTTTTCTGTATGTGCCTATGGCCGTGCTGATCGTGGCCTCCTTCGACACCGGAAAAAGTCTGGCGGGCTTCGAGAGCTTTACTTTGCAGCAGTATGTGCGGCTTTTCAAGGACCGGACGCTGCTGAAGCTGCTGGGCAATTCCATTCTGCTGTCCGTGCTGGCCAGCGGCATCGCCACCGTGTTCGGCACCGTGGCCGCCGTGGGTATCAACGGCCTGAATCCCAGAATGCGGAAGACTGTCATGACCCTGACCAACATCCCCATGACCAACCCGGACATCGTCACCGGTGTTTCCCTGTCCCTGCTGTTCATCTTCATCGGCACGAAAATGCTGGGCATCCGCAACAGCCTGACCTTCT
This sequence comes from uncultured Eubacteriales bacterium, assembly GCA_900544405.1. GTDB lineage: Bacteria > Bacillota > Clostridia > Oscillospirales > Oscillospiraceae > Faecousia. The sequence goes on along the minus strand of UQVA01000003.1, from coordinate 127,692 downwards.
GGACGTTGCTCATTGCCCATGTGACCTTCAATCTTCCTTACGTCATTCTGAACGTCATGCCGAAGCTGAAGCAGATGGACTCCTCTTTGAAGGATGCGGCCCTGGACCTGGGCTGCACGCCCTTGCAGGCCTTCTGCAAAGTGACCCTTCCGGAGATCATGCCCGGCGTGGCCAGCGGGGCCATTATGGCCTTCACTATGAGTCTGGACGACTTCGTTATCAGCTATTTTGTCAGCGGCACGGACTTCGTGACCCTGCCGGTGCAAATTTACACCTATGTGAAGAAGCCCCTCCAGCCCAAGGTCTACGCCATGTTCACCCTGCTCTTCCTGCTGATCCTGGTCCTGATGATCGTCATGAACCTGCTGCAGGCACGGGGCATGAAAAAGCGCTCTGCCGCTCATGCGGTATCGAAATAAAAGAAACAAAAAGGAGTTATTACAAACATGAAAAGAGTTCTCACCCTCATTGTAGCGGCAGCACTGCTGGTTAGCTGCGCCGCAGTGCTGTCCGGCTGCGGCAGCGACACCGAGCAGGTCACCATCAACGTCCTCAACTGGGGACAGTACATCTCCGAGGGCGACGACGATTCCCTGGACGTCATCGCCGCTTTTGAAGAAAAGTATCCCAACATCAAGGTGAACTACTCCACCTACGATTCCAACGAAGTGCTCTACACCAAGCTGGCCGCCGGCGGCGTGACCGTGGATGTCATCATCCCCTCCGACTACATGATCGGGCGGATGATCGCAGAGGGTCTGGTGCAGGAGTTGAATTTCGACAACATCCCCAATTATAAGTATATCGATGACTCCTTCAAGAATACTGATTACGACCCCGAAAACAAGTATTCCGTTCCCTACACCTGGGGCACCGTGGGCATCATTTACAACACCAAGTACGTCAGCGAAGAAGACGTGACCGGCTGGGAGCTGCTGTGGAACCAGAAGTATGCGGATAAAATTCTGATGTTCGACAACTCCCGGGACGCCTTCGGCATTGCCGAGTATATGCTTGGATACAGTGCGAACACCACGGACCCTGCCGAACTGCAGGCCTGCGCCGATAAGTTGGCCGAGCAGAAGCCGGTGGTACAGCAGTATGTGATGGACCAGATCTTCGACGCCATGGAGAACGAGGAAGCCTGGATTGCTCCCTACTACGCCGGTGATTTCCTGACCATGCAGGAAGTGAACCCGGATCTGGCCTTCTATATGCCGGAGCATCAGGGCTTCAACCTGTTCATTGACGCCATGTGCATCCCCACCTGCGCCAAGGAAAAGGAAGCCGCCGAGACCTTCATCAACTTCCTCTGCGACCCGGAAATTTGCGGGCAGAACCTGGATTTCCTGGGCTATTCCGCAACGGAGACCGCCGCCAAGGAGTATATGGATCCGGAGATGGCTTCCAGCGAAATCGCATATCCCAGCAAGGAGACCCTGGCTGCCGGAACCACCTTCTCTTATCTGCCGGAGGAAACCTCTCGGCTCATGGAGAAGCTGTTCATGGAAGTCCGGAACGGATAAAAAGCGAATATAGAGAACCCAGCCCTGCCGGAAAACCGGAAGGGCTGGGTTTTTGCAATTCCTGGAGAGAATACTGAGAAGGCGCCTCACCGGGGTGTAGCATCACATTCCGCCGCCCGGTTTCGACAGAAAAATTCCCCGGAAGATTTTCCTTCCGGGGAATGCAGTGTGAGATCGGATTCTTAGTTATCCCAGTTGTGCCACACGTTCTGCACGTCGTCGTCGTCCTCAAACAAGTCCAGCATCTTCTCCATGTTGGCGGCGTCGGCCTCGGAGAGCTTTACATAATTCTGCGGGACCATTTCGATCTGGGCGGAAGCAAACTGGTAGCCCTTGGCGGTCATGGCATCGGCCACGGCGTTGAAATCGTCGGGGGTGGTGTAGATGGTGAAGCAGTCCTCGTCGGGCTCAAAATCGTCTGCGCCGCAGTCCATTGCGTCCATCATCACGGTGTCCTCGTCCAGGTCACCGTCCTCATTGTCGATGACCAACACGCCTTTCTTGTCGAAGGACCAGCTGACACAGCCGTTGGCGCCCAGGTTTCCACCGTACTTGTCGAAGTGGTGACGAACGGAGCCGGCGGTCCGGTTCCGATTGTCGGTCATGGTCTCCACGATGACGGCCACGCCGCCGGGGCCATAGCCTTCGTAGTTGATGGATTCGTAGCTCTCGCCGTTGCCTGCACCGGCGGCCCGCTCCAGTACCCGCTTGATGTTATCATTGGGCATATTGGCGGCCTTGGCCTTGGTGATGACGGTGGCCAGACGGGAGTTGTTGGCGGGATCGATGGAGCCGCCGCCTTCCTTCACGGCCACGATCATTTCCTTTGCGATCTTGGTGAAGGCTGCTGCCCGCTTGGCGTCCTGTGCGCCCTTGGTTTTCTGAATGTTATGCCACTTGGAATGTCCGGACATGGTAATATCTTCCCTTCTTGTATCACGGCGTTGCGCCGAAACTATTCATCTTATTCTAGCATGGTCCTGCCGGAAAATCAACCGATTTTCAGAAGAATTTCATGCAGTCCTGGTGACTTTGGGAGATTTTCACAGAAACCGCCGGGAAGGCGGCACGTAATTTTTCCGCCAGATAGACACAGACGGGGTTTTCCGTGTAAAAATGCCCCGCATCGATGAGATTCAGGCCGGAATCGGCGGCATCCCAGAACTGATTGTACTTCACGTCGGCGGTGACGAAGGTGTCGCACCCGGCGGCAAGGGCTTCGGCCATCCCGTCGGCACAGGCTCCGCCGCCTACGGCCACCCGGTGGACGCTTTTTCCGCCCTGGGCATAGCGCAGGCCAGGGCAGTGCAAAGCGGTCTTGACGGTGGAGAGGAACGCATCCAGGGACTGCTCCGGCACGGTGCCCATGCGCAGAAGCCCCCATTCCCGGCCCTCCTCCGTGACTCCGGAGGGGGTGATGATGCGGATATTTTCCAGCCCCAAGGTCCGGGCCAGCACGTCGTTGACCCCGTCCGGGGCGCAGTCCAGATTGGTGTGGGCATTGATGGCGCTGATGCCATTGGCGGCCAGCAGCAGGGCTGTGCGGCCCACGCCGGTCTCATCGGTCAGATTCCGGGCAGGCCGGAAAAACAGGGGATGGTGGGTGACGATCAACTCTGCCCCCCAGTCTGCGGCTTCCTGGGCCACGTCCTCGAAGGGGTCCAGGGCCACCAGAATTTTCGTCACGGGTCTCGTCCGGCTGCCCAGCAGCAGCCCCACATTGTCCCAATCCATTTTCATGGATTCCGGGGCCAGGGCTTCTACAAAATCCAGAATTTCGCCAACGGTGGTCATTGCAATGCCTCCTTGAATTCAGAAAGTTCCGCGATCACGGCTTCCAGTTCCGCATCCCGCTCGCCACGGTGGGCCAGCCCGGCAGCGGACTTGGAAAGCCCATCCAAAAGCCGGGTGCAGAAGGGCCGGAGCAGGGGAGAACCGCTTTCCCGCAGGGCGGGGGACAGGTAAGTATCCAGCGGGGTAAAGTTCACGGTCCCGGGCCGGACCTCCAGAACGGTATAGAGAAATTTTCCGTCCTGGGCCAGAGTTTCCCGGGAAATGGCGTAGTCATGCTCATAAAGCCACCGCCGCAGCTCCGGCCGCTTGGACTGGCATTGGAGAATCAGCCGGTAGCGGTCGTCATTCAGCCAGGGCGCAGCGGAGAGAATGTGGATCATGGTGTCCCCGCCCATACCGGCGCAGACCAGGGTGTCGAAATCCCGTGGAATTTTTTCTACACCGTCGGACAGGAAAAAGGTCATTTTCCCGTCCAGACCGTGGCGCTGGGCGTTCAGCTTGGCGGCGCTCAAGGGACCTTCCCCCACATCAGCGGCAATGACGGACCGGGCGATGCCCCGTTCCAGCAGGGCGATGCCCAGCAGGCCATGGTCGCAGCCAATGTCGGCTACACGGTCATTTTGGTTTACATAAGATATACAGGCTTCCAGCCGGTCCGAAAGGGTCATAGGCTTTCCTCCAAAAAAATGCCATCCCGGCGGGCCGGGATGGCGAAGTGGGTGGGGGAACTCAGGCGTTCTGAGCTTTCTCCGCCTGGTCGGCTTCATAGGCTTCCAGGAAGTGGTTCAGCTGTTCCAGGAAGGCGTCGCAGTCGATGCCGTGGACCATGCAGGCCTCCTCAACGGTCTCTCCCCGGGAGGAAGGGCAGCCCAGGCAGTGCATACCGATGGCGAAGAACAGCGGAGCGCTGTGGGGGGCGATGTCCAGCACGTCGCCGATGATGGTTTCTTTTTCGATTTTGGCAGCCATAATAGGACCTCCTATTGCAATTCTCCTGCTATTATACCCTCCCTTTGAAAAAATTACAAGAGGGAAATTTGCGGGAAAAAAGCATATTGCAGTCTGGGCGAAAAAATGGTATGATAGCAGTAGAAAAATGTAAGGAGGATTTCACTCATGTCCGAAACCAAAAAACTCCTGACCCGTGCCGACCTGGCCAAGGCCGACACCTGGGCCACCGAGGACCTGTACGCCACCGACGCCCTCTGGGAGGAGACCCTGGCCACCCTGAAGGCTGACACCGCCGTGCTGGCATCTTATGCCGGAAAGCTGTCCAACGCCGACGATCTCTATGCCTATCTCACCAAGACCGAGGAGGTCCATGTGAAGCTGGGTCGGCTGGGCAACTATTCTTCCCGGAAGGCCGACGAGGATACCCGCAACACCGTCTATCAGGCCATGAACGGCAAGTTTATGTCCGAAGCCGTGGCCCTCAGCGCTGCTACCAGCTTTGAGACCCCGGAACTGGTGGCACTCAGCGATGAGCAGATGGAGGCTCTGTATGCCGCCTGCCCCGGTCTGGAGCGCTACCGCCGGTATCTGACCGATGCCCGCCGCCGGAAGGCCCACATTCTCTCTCCTGCCGAGGAGAAGCTGCTGGCTGCTGCCGGTGAAATGGCCGACACCCCCGACAATATTTTTGGTGCCTTCACCAACGCTGATATGACCTTCCCGGATGCCGTGGACGGCAAGGGCGAGGCCCATCCCCTGAGCAGCGGCAACTTCGTGCTCTATGAGGAAAGCGCCGACCGGGCACTGCGCAAGAGCGCTTACGAGAATCTGTACCACACCTACGCCGCCAGCAAGAATACCTCTGCGGCTCTGCTGAACGGTCAGGCCAAGGTGCTGAAATTTAACTCCGATGCCCGGAAGTATCCCTTCTCCCTGGATGCGGCGCTGGATGCTACCAACGTGCCCACCTCCGTGTACTATAACCTCATCGAGGCGGTCCATCAGAATCTGGACAAGATGCACCGGTATGTGCGGCTCCGCAAGAAGCTGCTGGGCGTGGACGAGCTGCACTTCTATGATATTTATACCCCCCTGGTGGCCGGTGTGGACCGTCACATCTCCATCGACGAGGCCAAAAAGACCGTGTATGATGCCCTGTACCCCCTGGGTGAGGACTATCGGAAGGTGCTGAAGTCCGGCTTCGAGAACCGCTGGATCGATGTGTACCCCAACGTGGGCAAGCGCAGCGGCGCTTATTCCGCAGGTGCGGACATCCATCCCTATGTGCTGCTGAACTACACCGGCACCCTGGACAACCAGTTCACCCTGGCCCACGAAATGGGTCACGCCCTGCACTCCTACTATTCCAACAAGACCCAGAACCCGCTGGATGCAGGCTATAAGATCTTCGTGGCCGAGGTGGCTTCCACCTGCAATGAGGCATTGCTGATGGAGTATCTGCTGGGCAAGACCACGGACCGGAAGGAGCGGGCTTATCTCATCAACCACTTCCTGGACCAGTTCAAGGGGACCCTGTACCGCCAGACCATGTTTGCCGAGTTCGAGCTGTTCATGGGCAAGCTGGCCGCCGAGGGCAAGACCCTGACCGCCGACGTGCTCTGCGCCGAGTACCGCCGCCTGAACGAGATGTACTACGGCCCGGATATGGTGGTGGACGACGAGATCGCCATGGAGTGGGCACGGATCCCGCACTTCTATTATAACTACTATGTATTCCAGTACGCCACCGGCTACTCCGCCGCCATTGCTCTGTCCCGCCGCATCCTCCGGGAAGGCGAAAGCGCCGTGAAGGATTATCTGGGCTTCCTGTCCGGCGGCTGCTCCAAGTCTCCTCTGGACCTGCTCCGTGGGGCCGGCGTGGATATGGAGAGCGTGGAGCCGGTGAACCAGGCCATCGCCCTGTTCGACTCCCTGCTGGACGAAATGGAAGCACTGGTGGCGGAATAAATGGTGGACATTTTCCTGCCCACCCTCCACACCTTCGCCATGAACAACATTTTCACCGGGTCCTGGCAGGCCTTCCGCTTCCGGGCGGTGCCCAATGTCATTATGAAGAACCCCAAAGAGGTGGACATGGAGGCCAGCTCCATTTTCGTGGAATGCTGGCACGGCCCGTGGTGCTACGAGAAAAGCACCATGGAGGATTCGGCCACCTTCCCCATGAGCGAGGAGGGGCGGCTGGACCTGAAAAAATGGCTGGAAGATCGGGTGTAGTTTTTCGGAAAAACCCATTGACAACGGCACATTTTGTGGTAAAATAGTGCCGATAAGAAAAAGACAATGCGGAAACCAAGCGTGACTCTTTGCCCAGAAGCGAGGGGGAGGCGGTGAAAGCCCCCGGTAAAAGGACCACGCACGCCACTTCCAAGTCGCCCGGGAGGACCGGGACGGGATGCTCCCGTTACAGAGCAGCCGAGATGCCGGGATTTCCCGGTAATTAGGGTGGTACCGCGATTCACCTCGCCCCTATTTTTAGGGGCGAGGTTTTTGTCTTTAAATTTTTGGAGGTAATCGAACATGAGTCACAAAGCTTACGGCGTCAACGAACTGCGGGAAATGTTCCTGTCGTTCTTTGAGAGCAAAGGCCACCTGCGCCTGCCCAGTTTCTCCCTGATCCCGCAGAACGATGCAAGTCTGCTGCTGATCAATTCCGGCATGGCCCCCATGAAGCCCTACTTCAAGGGCGAGGTGGAACCGCCCCGGCATCGGGTCTGCACCTGCCAGAAGTGCATCCGCACCGGCGACATCGAGAACATCGGCAAGACCGCCCGGCACGGCACCTATTTTGAGATGCTGGGCAACTTCTCCTTCGGCGACTACTTCAAGCGGGAAGCCATCCATTGGAGCTGGGAATTCCTGACCAAGGTGGTGGGCCTGGAGGAGGACCGGCTGTACCCGTCCATCTATGAGAAGGACGACGAGGCCTTTGACATCTGGAACAAGGAAGTGGGTATCCCCGCCGACCGCATCTTCCGCTTCGGCAAGGAGGACAACTTCTGGGAGCATGGCTCCGGTCCCTGCGGCCCCTGCTCCGAAATCTACTATGACCGGGGCGAAAGGTACGGCTGCGGCAAGCCCACCTGCACCGTTGGCTGCGACTGCGACCGGTATATGGAAGTGTGGAACAACGTGTTCTCCCAGTTTGACAACGACGGCCACGGCAACTATTCCGAGTTGAAGCAGAAGAACATCGATACCGGCATGGGCCTGGAGCGTCTGGCCGTTGTCTGCCAGGACGTGGACAGCCTCTTTGACGTGGACACCGTTATGAACATCACCCACAAGGTCACGGAGATCACCGGCGCCTCCTACGGCCAGAGCCACAAGACCGACGTGAGCCTGCGGGTCATCACCGACCACATCCGGGCCAGCACCTTCATGATCGCCGACGGTGTGCTGCCCAGCAACGAGGGCCGGGGCTATGTGCTGCGCCGTCTGCTGCGGCGGGCTGCCCGTCACGGCAAGCTGCTGGGTGTGGACCGTCCCTTCCTGTACGAGGTGGTGGAGACGGTCATCCATGAAAACGAAAATCACTATACCTACCTGCGGGAGCGGGCAGGCTATATCACCAAGGTGGTCAAGGTGGAGGAGGAGAACTTCGCCCGGACCATCGACGGCGGTATGCGCATCTTCTCCGAGATGCTCGCCGGTCACAAGGAGCGGGGCGAGAAGCGGTTCTCCGGTGCCGATGCTTTCAAGCTGTACGACACCTACGGCTTCCCTGTAGACCTGACCGCCGAAATGGTGGAGGACGAGGGCATGACGTTGGATCAGGATGCCTTTGCCAAGCTCATGGAGGAGCAGAAGGTCCGTGCCCGGGAGGCCCGGAAGGCTCTGGGCGACCTGGCCTGGTCCGGCATTGACCTGGGCCTGGACAACACGCCCACCACTTTCGTTGGCTATGAGCGCAACAGCTGCGAGGCCAAGGTCCTGGCCGTGTGCGTAGGCGACGAGGTTGCCGGTGCCATCGCCGGCGGCGAGAAGGGCATCCTGGTTCTGGACCGGACCCCCTTCTATGCGGAAATGGGCGGCCAGACTGCCGATCAGGGCGTGATTCTGATCGGCGACAGCCGTTTTGAGGTCAGCAACGTGCTGAAGGATAAGGGCGGCAAGTTCCTGCACTACGGCGTTCTCAGCAAGGGCTCCATCAAGGTGGACGATGTGGTCTGCGCTTCTATCGACGTGGAGCGCCGGAAGGGCCTCATGCGTGCCCACTCCGCCACCCACCTGCTGCAGAAGGCTTTGAAGAGCGTGCTGGGCGACCATGTCCATCAGGCGGGCAGCCTGGTGGAGCCGGACCGGCTGCGCTTCGACTTCACCCACTATGCGGCCTTGACTCCTGAAGAACTGGCCCGGGTGGATTCCATCGTTCAGAACGCCATTCTGGAGGGCTACCCCATCGAGACCCGGCAGATGCCCATTGACGAGGCAAAGAAGCTGGGAGCCACGGCTCTTTTTAGCGAGAAGTACGGCGATATGGTCCGGGTGGTCAACATGGGCGGCTACTCCGTGGAGCTGTGCGGCGGCACCCATCTGGACAATACCGCCAAGATCGGACCTTTCCGCATTGAGACCGAGGGCAGCGTGGCTTCCGGCGTCCGCCGTATTGAAGCCATCACCGGTAAGGTCTGCCTGCAGGATATGGAGCGGAACCGTCAGCTTCTGTACGCCGCTTCCGGAATGCTGAAAGCCAAGCCGGAGGAGCTCATCGACCGGCTCCATGGCCAGGTGGAGGAAATTCGGAACCTGAAAAAGAATCTGGAGGCCATCCGCAATCGGGAGACCGTGGGTGAGGCCGACCGGTTCCTGCTGAGTTCCAAGGACGTGCAGGGCATCCATGTGCTGACTGCTGTGGTGCCGGAGGCCGACGCCAACAAGCTGCGGCAGATGGGCGACCATATGCGCTCCAAGGACTCCGACCTGGCGGCAGTACTGTCCTGCATCAACGACGGCAAGATCACCTTCGTGGCCCTCTGCGGCAAGGACGCCATTGCCCGCGGTCTGAAAGCCGGGGACCTGGTGAAGAAGGTCACTTCCGTATGCGGCGGCAGCGGCGGCGGCAAGCCCGACTGCGCCATGGGCGGCGGCAAGGACCTGCTGAAGCTGGACGATGCGCTGGCTCAGGTGGACGATTTTGTGACCCAAAAGCTGAATTAAACCCCGATGGGCGCCGTTTCTGACGGCGCCCATTTTCAAAAAAGAGAGAGGAGGGAAAGCAATGCGGTATCTTGCGTGGTCTACCCTGGGATTCTGCGGCCTTTGTACCCTGTGGGCCTATCTGCCCTTGTGGACGGCGGCGGTCGCCGTGGGCCTTTTTGGCGTTTCCCTCCTGCTTGTTTGGAAAAAGAATAAAGTAAGACGGATATTTCTGACCGTCCTGGTCGGAATCCTCGCCGGGAGCCTCTGGTTTTCCATCTATCAACTGGGCTTACGGGATGTGCAGGCTCTGGACGGTCGGACGGTGGCCGGGACGGTGACCTTTTTGGAGGACAGTCGGGCTACGGCCACCGGACAGTCGGTGCGCTGCCGCCTGGAAGCGGAGGAGGGGCGCGCCACCGTGCGGCTGTTCCTCTATTCCGGGCAAAAGCTGAAAGCCGGGACCACCTATTCCGGCCGGTTCCGGCTCCGCCGGGATGAAACCGGGAATTACGCCGGACGGGGCGAATTTTTAACGGCCTCCCCGGTGGGCGGCCTGACGGAGGGACCGGCGGCAGAGGTGCCGCTGCATACCCGGCTGCGAAGCACCATTCTGGACCTGCTGGACGAAGTTTTTCCCTCCGACACGGCGCCTTTGGCCCGTGGCTTGCTGCTGGGGGACACCATGGACGTGCCGGACAGCCTGAACGTGGCCCTAAAGCGCACGGGGGTCCGCCATGTGGTGGCGGTGTCCGGCCTGCACGTTTCCATTCTCTGCGCCCTGCTGCTGATTTTGTGTGGGCGGCGGAAGAATCTTGCGATTTTCCTGTGCCTGCCGGTGATGCTTCTGTTCGTGCTGATGGCGGGGAACACCCCGTCGGCCATTCGCGCGGCCATTATGGCCTCTCTCATGCTGCTGGCCGGGGTGGTCCATCGGGAGTATGACCCGCCTACGGCTCTGGCCGCTGCGGTGCTGTGCATTTTGCTTGGGAATCCCTACGCCGTCCGGTCCCTGAGTTTTCAGCTTTCTGTGGGCAGCGTGGCGGGAATTCTGGCCTTTTCTCAGAGAATATTCCGGTATTTCCGGGAAAAATACTTCCCGAAACAGAAATTCGCCCGGAAATGCCTGGCCTATTTTTACGGCTCCGTGTCCGTGACCATGGGAGCCAGTGTGTTCTCCGTGCCGCTGTGCGCCTTGTACTTCGGCGAGGTGAGCCTGATCGGATTTCTCACCAACCTGCTGGGGCTCTGGGCGGTGAGCTTTGCCTTTTACGGCATCCTCCTGAGCGTTCTTCTGGGGGCAATTTGGCTGCCGCTGGGGAAAATCGCCGCTTTTCTGACCAGCCTGCTTCTGCGCTATTTCATCGCCCTGGTCCGTTTACTTTCAGCTTTTCCGTTGGCGGCGGTGTACACCCGGAGTTTGCCTATTGCCTTGTGGCTGGGCGTTTCCGGATTGCTCCTGCTGGTATTTCTATGGCGCAGACGGCGACCCATGGTCTACGCCGGGGCCTGCGCTCTGGCCTTGGCCATTGCCGTTGCTTTTAGTTGGCTCACGCCTCTGAACGAAAATTACCGGGTGACGGTGCTGGACGTGGGTCAGGGCCAGTGCGTGGTGCTGCAATCGGCGGGCCGGACCTATCTGGTGGACTGCGGCGGCAGTACCGGGCAGAAAAGCGCCGATGCGGCCATGGAGTATCTCTATTCTATCGGTATTTTCCGGATCGACGGTATGATTCTGACCCACCCGGATGCGGACCACATAAACGGTGCGGCCCTGCTGACGGGGCGGATGCCCATTGGGGAGACCTACGGCATTGCGGACACGGATGTTCTCATCACCCAGCGCACCGAAATCACCTTTGCAGACTGCAAAATCACGATCTTTCCCGGTTTGACATCCGGAACGGATAACGAAAAGAGCCTCAGCGTCTTGTTTCAGCCGGGAAAACGTGCTATACTCATAACCGGAGACCAGACGGTGGCCGGGGAGAACGCCCTGGTGGCAGCGGGGCTGCCGAATCTGGATTATCTGGTGGTGGGGCATCACGGTTCCGATACCTCCACCGGGGAGACGCTGCTCTCTGCCACACGGCCCCTTTGCGCCGTCATCAGCGTGGGGGCAAACAACCGCTACGGCCACCCGGACCAGACCGTTCTGGACCGGCTGGCGGCATACGGCTGCACGGTCCTGCGGACCGACCAGAACGGGACCATTATTATCCGGGGGTAGGCTATGGCAAAGAAACAGGCGCCCAATCAGGGCTTACAGGAATTGAAGGCGGCGCTGAGCCGGAAGGAGACCTGTGGGGCCTATGTGTTCTACGGGGAGGAAGTGTTCCTGATGCACTACTATCTGGACCGGCTCAAGAAGCTGGCCATAGACGAAGTGACGGAATCCTTCAATTTCCATGAATTGAATCCGGAGACTTTTTCCATGGATGCCCTTTCCGAGGCAGTGGAGGCTCTGCCCATGATGGCGGAGCAGACCATGACCGTGGTGGACGAGGTGGACTTCTTCGCCATGGACGAGGGGAGCCGGGAGCGGATGGGGGCCATTTTCAATGACCTGCCAGACTACTGCACCCTGGTGTTCACCTACGAGACCACCCCCTGGAAGCCGGACAAACGATACAAAAAGCTATGGGAAGCGGTGTCCAAGCACGCAAGGCTGGTGGAATTTCCCAAGCAGGACCGGCGGGAGCTCGTCAGCTGGGTCATCCGGCATTTTTCTGCCCGTGGGAAGGTCATTTCCCAGCAGCTGGCCGGGTATCTCATCGACCTGACCGACGGGACTATGACGGCCCTGTCCGGGGAAATTGCCAAAATTGCGGCGTTTTCCGGTGCGGAGGAGATTGTCAAAGCGGACATCGATGCGGTTACGGAGCCGGTGCTGGATGCAGTGGTGTTCCAGATGACAGACCTGATGGCCGCCGGGAATTTCGGTGGAGCGCTCTTAAAACTCCAGCAGCTTTTCAAAATGCAGCAAGAGCCAATCGCCATTCTCGGCGCCGTAGGCAGCTATTTCCGGCGGCTGAACACAGCCCGGAGCATCCAGGAAAGCGGCGGCGGAGAGGGCGACGTGATGCGCCTGTGCGGCGTGGCCAGCTATCCGGCCCGACTGGCTCTGGGGGCCTGCCGGAAATTTTCCAAGGAATTTTACCGGAAAGCGGCGGAACTGGTGCTGGAAACGGACTATGCCATGAAAACCTCTTATGACGAAAAGGAGCGGCTGCTGGAACTGCTGGTGCTGCGGCTTTCTCAGGAGGCCCGCCATGGTTAAAATTCGGGAGGCCATCGTGGTGGAGGGACGCTACGACAAAAATACCCTTTCTCAGGTGGTGGACGCCCCGATTTTCGAGACCAACGGCTTCGGCATCCGGAAGGACAAGGCCCGGATGGACCTGCTGCGCCGGGTGGCGGAGCAGCGGGGCCTCATCGTCTTTACGGACTCCGACGGGGCCGGGTTCGTGATACGGAACTTTCTGAAAGGGGCCATCCCGGCAAAATACCTGAAACACGCCTATATTCCCGACATTCCCGGGAAAGAGCGGCGGAAATCCGCCCCCGGAAAAGAGGGCAAGCTGGGGGTGGAGGGCATGACCCCGGAAATTTTGCTTGCCTGCCTGAAACGGGCGGGAGCCACGATTCTGGGCGAGGACACACCCACGGAACAGCCCATCACCAAGCAGGATTTGTTCGACTTGGGCCTGTCCGGCGGGGCCAATGCCTCGGAAAAACGAAAGAAACTGATGAAAAAGCTGGCGCTGCCGGAGCATCTCAGCCCAAATGGCCTGCTGCAGGCCCTGAGCCTGCTGTATACCCGGGAGGAATTGACGGCACTGGCGGCACAGTTGGAGACGGAACATGATTGATATTGCGGTCAAAGACCTGAAAAAATTCTTCGTCATCGGAGAAAATCTGCTGGACGGCCTGACCTTCGAGGTGCAGGAGGGGGAGCGGGTGGCCATTCTGGGCCGAAACGGCTGCGGAAAGACCACGCTTTTCAAAATTCTCACCGGGGAAATGGACTATGACGGCGGAGAAGTTTATGTAAACCCCAATAAACGCCTGGGCCTTATCTCCCAGATCCCCCACTTCCCGGCGGGCTACACCGTGGAGGATGTGCTTCGCTCGGCCTTTTCTGAGGCCCTGAGCGTTGGGGAGAAGCTGGCGGATCTGGAAAAGGACATGGAGCGGGGGGCTACCAAGGAGCAGCTGGCCCGGTACGACGCCCTGACCAACCGCTTCCAGGCCGAGGGCGGCTATACCATGGACGTGGATATTGAAAAAATCTGCAACGGCCTGGCCATCACCTCTGCCCAGCGGCAGCAGGAATTCGACAGCCTTTCCGGCGGCGAAAAGACCCGGATGAACCTGGCCCGGCTGCTGCTGGAAAAGACCGACATTCTTCTGCTGGACGAGCCCACCAACCACCTGGACCTGAACAGCGTGGAGTGGCTGGAAAATTATATCAAGGGCTTCAAGGGTACGGTCCTGGCCATTTCCCACGACCGGTATTTCCTGGACCAGGTGGCCGAGCGTGTTGTGGAAATCACCGAGGGCCACGGGGAATACTATTCCGGCAACTATTCCTTCTACATGGAGGAAAAGCAGGCTCGGTTCGACCTGCAAATGAAGCAATACCAGCAGGAGCAGGCCAAGCTGAAGCAGCTGGGCTACACCGTGGAGCGGATGAAGGGCTGGGGCATCAACAACCGGACGTTGTACCGCCGGGCCATGTCCATTCAGCACCGGATGGAGCGCATCGAGAAAACGAAACGCCCCCAGAAGGAGCGGACCATGAGCGCCAGCTTCGGGGAGAAGGATTTTAGCGGCGACGTGGTGTTCACCATGAAAAATGTCTCCAAATCCTTCGCCGACCGGACCCTGTTCTCGGACGTGAACCTGCGGGTAGAGGGCGGCGAACGCATCGCCCTGCTGGGCGACAACGGCACTGGCAAAACCACGTTCATCAACTGCCTGCTGGGTAAAGAGAGCTGCCAGGGGAAAATCGCCTTTGGCCCTACGGTAAAGTGGGGATATCTGCCCCAGATCATCCACTTTGACCACCCGGAGCGGACCTTGTATGACACCATGCTCTATGAGAAAAACTGCACCCCTCAGGTGGCCCGGGACCGGCTGGGCGCATTCCTCTTTCAGGGGGAGGACGTTTTCAAGCAGGTGGGCAATCTGTCCGGAGGGGAGCAGTCCCGGCTGCGGCTGTGTATGCTCATGGACGAGAAGATCAACCTGCTGATTCTGGACGAGCCTACCAACCATCTGGACATTGCGTCCAGGGAATGGGTGGAGGCCGCCATTGAGGAATTCGACGGTGTGCTGCTGTTCGTGTCCCACGACCGGTACTTTATCGAGAAATTTGCCGAACGCATCTGGCTCCTGGAAGACGGGCATATCCGGGATTTCCCCTGCGGCTACGCCAAATACCGCTCCATTCTGGAGCATGAGGCGGCAGCCAAACCGGCGGTGGCGGCGGCCCCAAAAATCAAAAAAGAGAAGCCGAAAAACGGATCCAAGGACCAGGAAAAGCGCCTGCGGAAGCTGGAACGGGACATTGAGGCAAAAGAAAAGGAAATTGCCGCCCTGGAAAGCGAAATCGAAGCGGCGGCCTCCGACTATCAGGAGCTGACCCGGCTGCTGGCGGAGAGGGAAAGTGCAGAGGAAGCGCTGCTTGCCATGATGGAGGAATGGGAAAAAGCCGGAGAAGGTTGACAGGCCGGCCAAAGTACTTTATAATGAAGGAAAAATATCATAAGGAGCGAGAGAAATGAGTTCTTGCAACGGAAATTGCGAATCCTGCGGCTCTGACTGCAGCGAGCGCAAGAAGGAGAGCCTCCTGGAGAAGCCCAACGCCAAATCCAAGGTCGGCAAGATCATTGCCGTGGTCTCCGGCAAAGGCGGCGTGGGCAAATCCACCGTCACCTCCATGCTGGCCGTGGCCATGGCCCGACAGGGCAAACGGGTGGGCATTCTGGACGCCGACATCACCGGCCCCTCCGTGCCCACGGCCTTCGGTGTGGAGCAGTGCCAGGGAGCCAGCCAGGAGGGACTGTACCCGGCCCTGACCCGGACGGGCATTCAGGTCATGTCCATCAATTTGCTGCTGGACAACAACACCGACCCGGTGGTTTGGCGTGGCCCGGTGATCGCCGGAGCGGTGAAGCAGTTCTGGACGGATGTAATCTGGGAGGATGTGGATTATCTTTTCGTGGATATGCCTCCCGGAACCGGTGACGTGCCCCTGACCGTGTTCCAGAGCCTGCCGGTGGACGGCGTGGTCATCGTCACCAGTCCCCAGGACCTGGTGAGCATGATCGTGACCAAAGCCGTGAAGATGGCCAACATGATGCACATTCCCGTGCTGGGCTTCGTGGAGAACTACGCCTACCTGACTTGCCCGGACTGCGGGAAGAAGATCAGTGTGTTCGGCGAGAGCAAGCTGGACCAGGTGGCCAAGGAGTTCGATCTGCCCATTCTGGCCCGCCTGCCCATTGACCCGGCAGTGGCCCAGGCCTGCGACCATGGCCTTATGGAGACCGTGGACACCAGCGTCCTGAAGGATGCCGTTGCCGCTGTGGAAAAGGCGTAAAAAAGCAAGAAAATTCCCCTGAAACGAAGGTTTCAGGGGAATTTGTGCGTTTTTAGCCGCAACCGTTCCACTTTTCGGAGGTCAGCGTGGTGTCCCGGAGGGTGTAAACGGTGTAGGGGGAAAGGCCCTGACTGGCAAGGCTGATGTTCAGCCGCTGGCGAATATCCTCCGGGCCGGGCCAGCGTGCTTCGGGAACGTCCTCATAAAATTCCTTGAGAATGGAGGACTCCTTCAGGTTGGAGGCGTGTTCGGCGTACACGTCCCAGTATTCGTGGTTGTATTCCCACCATTGAACGGTCTCGTTGTCCGCGCAAAGCAGCCGAATGGCGAAGGATTGCTGCTTGTCGGAGCCGGTGTACAGCTCAAAGGAGAAGTTGTTGATGTAGTAGGGGTTATCCGTGACCTCCTGCACCAGACAGTAGACGGGAATGTTTGTTTTCAGCGCATCCAGCGTGCCGTCCGGCAGGTACAGGCGGTAAATGGTGAAGCCCCTTGTGGGTTCTCCGGCCACGAAGAACAGGCACTCCCGCTGATAGAGCAGGTCCGAAGGGAGGATCACTTCTCCGTCCTGCTCGTAGAGAACGGTCAGTTCCCGGGAAAGATAGTCGAAGCACACCAGTTTTCCCTCCAGAATGCCGTACATTTTCTCGGTGTCGCAGATCCAGTCCAGCGGGTTCTTGCCGTCAACCAGATAGCCGTAGTCGTCTGACTTGCCAATCAGGAAGGTGTCGTTGGTGGAGCGCTGGGTGACGTAGAGCCGTTCGCCCTTCGGTTCCAGCGCAAAATCGGTATCAACGCCGTAAGGCCCGTCGAAGGCCCGGACCTGTGCAAAATAATCCTCGTAGGATAAGGGTTCAGCCTCCGGCACGCTCCAGGGCAGGGCGGTCGGAAGGTCCCCGGGCGTTGCCGATGCGGTGCCGGGAGCCGTGGAGGGCTCCGTCTGAACGGGCAGGGTAGTGCTGGGAGTGGTGCTTTCCTGCGCCGGGGCTACGGCGCAGCCGGTCAACAGCAAAATCAGCACCAGGAGAATGGCGAAGTATTTCATGGGGACCGCCTCTTTCTGTTGGAATTCGATTTTGCCCGGTGGGGGGGCTATCGGTACGCCCACCCGTCGGGCGGTGATTTTTACTTTTGATAGTAGCTGTCCAGCCACCAGAGCATTCCGTTGGAATACTCTTCCTTGGGCCGCATGGTGCCGTCGGGGTAGTAATAGTCGTCGAACAGGCGGCGCACATAGCCGTAGGCCTCCAGCGTCTCGCCGGTCAGGAAGTTTTCGTAATAGTAGTGTACGGAATATTTGTCGTTGCCCTGATAGAGCAGGAATTCCAGCACATCTTCGTATTGGTGGCGCCGTTCAGGTTCATCGGTCGCCAGGAAATCAGCGGCAGTGGGCAGATCCTTGCCGATGACCTCGGAGAAGAACGCATGGGCGGTCTTGCCGCCAAAGGCCTGGAACTCGGTCTCCCAGTAGTCCTCCATGTCCTGCAGGGTTGGCTTTTCCATGACCGTCCAGGCCAGCGTCACGTTGGAAACGATCTGGAAGCGGATGTTGTCCCCATCCTTGGTGGCGGGCAGGTCCTTGACCAGCAGGTCAACGGTCCCGTCTGGGAGATAATAGCGATAGATGCCGTTGGTGGTTTCGTCCACACCGGCAATGAAGAACAGACACTGGTCGTAGACTTTGGGGGAGGAGATACGGCCGTAGGGGTCCGTGTACAGGGTGACAGGCTCCACGCCCTCCGTGTAGGAGAGCCGCAGCAGGGCCCCCCGGTCCTCGGAGACGGCTACGCAGTAGCTGAGGGTGGCATTTGTGATTTCGGCGACGGTGTTCTCACTGAGAAGTCGGTATTCCTGACATCCGGTGAAAGTCAGAACGGGACGTCCTAAGTCTTCGGCTTTCCAGTTGAATTGCCTTACATGAAAGTTCTGAACCAGCCACGCAAACTCGTCCGGTCCCGCCTGGGGCGTTTCATAGTCGAGGGAGTACCAACTGCCGGAAGTATCAATTCGGCAGGGGATTTCCGTGGCGAAATATGTATCATAAGGCTCGGCTGGTTCTGTAGGAGGTTCCGTGGCAGGCTCCGTTGCCGGCTTCGTGACGGGTGCAGTGCTGGGTGCGGTCGTAACAGGTTCCGTTTTTGCGGGCAGGGTAGTGCTGGGAGTGGTGCTTTCCTGCGCCGGGGCTACGGCGCAGCCGGTCAGCAGCAAAATCAGCACCAGGAGAAGGGCGAAGCGTTTCATAAGAGACCTCCTTTTTTATGGGGCCGGTATCCGGCCGGTTTATTTCATGCAGAGGAAAAAACATCCTCTAACATAATTATATCGGGGGGGGGGTACGCTTTGTCAAGCATATTTTGGTAAAAATATAAAATATTCCGGATAAAATAACCGGCTTTGATTTACAGTTCTGACAATAGATAGAACAGAAAACAGAAAGATAATACAAATATACGCATGATTCTTGAAAATGGGCGTAAAAACGTTGAATATGCAGTTTTTAAGCGTAAATTCATATTATCACTTTTCGCCTGCGCTTTCTTCTCCAATGTACGCCACAGGGAGGTCCTCGTTGGCCAGACAATCCCGCAGGAACCGCTCCCCGGCGGCATTCTTCCAATAGAAGCTGTCGGTGGTGTTGGCCCAGACCCACTGTGCGCCGGGACATTCCACGTCGAAAAGGACGTTCCCGGCGGGATAGTCCATCCCCACGGCCTGATCGCCGTCCAGGAAGCAAATGCCGGTGATTTTTTCCAGATAGGGACTGTCCAGGGAGAGGGTCAGACTGCTCAGAGTTCCGTGCTGCGCCGTGTAGATGCACCGGGCCTTTTCCGGCTCCCGAATGGGAATGTAAAAGACCCGGCCGCCTTTGGTGATGCAATAGGCATCAAAGCCGAAAGAGACAACGCTTGCGGTCTCCGTATCCAGAAGCAGCGTGATCTCGCCGGTCTTCAGATTCTTCGCATAGACATACGGCTCGGGGTAGTCCCGAATGTCGATGCCCAGGTGGGGCCACTGCCAGGCGGTGCTTTCCGTGTCCTCGGTGAGAAACACCCAGTAGACGTTCTGATCTTCCCAGGGCTCCGGCAGCGATTTTGCTTCCACAAAGCGGCTTCCGAGACGGTCCTCGCCGGTGGTGCAGTCCCGTATCCATTCCGTACCGGCTTCGTCTTCCCAATAGAAGCTGTCCGCAGTGCGGCGGCAGACCAGGCGGATGCCGGGGCAAACCTCATCCTGAAGGACCCCATTGCTGATGGAATCCAGCAGCAGAACGTGGTCGCCGTCCAGAAAGCACACGCCGAGAAGCTGCTCAAAGAAAACCTGATCGGCCATATAGGGGGAGAGACTGCCAAGTTCTCCGTATTGAGCCGTATAGAGCAGCGTCTGACTGCCGGGAATGTCCAGCCGGAGGCGATACAGTTCGTTCTCTTCCGTGATGCAATATACGTCCTTGCCGTTTTGGCGAAACATCTTGGTGTCCTTGTCCAGGAGCAGGAGAATTTCACGGGTATCCATATTTTTGGCGTAAAGATAGGGATTTGGATAGTCTTCCAGCTTTATCCCCAGATAGCCCCACAGCCAGGTCAAGCCGGGGTCATCTTCGGGGATGAAAATATAATATTCCGTTTCTTTTTCCGGGGCAGTGCTTTCCGGGGGAAGGGAGGCTGGTTCCGAGCTGACAGAAGGCATGGGTTCCGTCTGAACGGGCAGGGTAGTGCTTGAAGCGGTGCTTTCCTGCACCGGGGCGCTGGAACAACCGGTCAGAAGCAAAGCGAGGACCAAAAGAATGGCAAAGTTTTTCATGGAGACCTCTCCTTGTCCGGAAAATGGTTTGTGTGAAAGAGCAGCCCGAGGGCGGGGACCGACGGGCTGCGAGACAGAATATTTTAGTCAGCGTAATAATCGTCCAGCCACCAATTCCGGCCGTTCTTGGCGGTCATTTCTTCCGGGCGCTCTGTGCCGTCGGGGTAGAAATAATGGACTGTTCTGGAATAATAATCGTCTTCATAATACCCAAGCGCTTGAATCGTCAGCGTTTTTCCGGTCAGGGAATTCAAATAATAGCTGTGGGCGGCATAGGCTTCCGGGTATCCACGGTTCGCCATCTCCGCATTGCCCAGGTGATAAAAACCAACGTATTCCAAAAGGGTGCTGTCCTTCCGAATGTCAAAATCTGCGCCGTCTCCCCAGCATTGGCGGGGCGTTGCGGTACCGGACTCGGTGCTTTCCGGCGAAAGCCGAAGATCGTCTCGTTCCGTGTCCCATACGGCAAGGCAGGCATCCAGATATTCCGGGTCCATCTCGTCCCAGGTGACTTCCACGTTGCTGACCGGGAAAAAGAGACCATTGTTCCGGTCGATAGGAATATCGCCTACAAGCAGTTCCACCTGGCCGGTCGGAGCGTAGAGCCGGTATATCCCGTCTGCGGCGGCATCCACAGATGCCATAAAGTAGCAGCAATAGTGGACCCAGTATATGGAACCGGAAAGACGGCCGAAGGGGGCCTCAAAGACGGTCTCCGGGATGCGCTGGTGGGTCAGGACCAGTGCATCGCCCTTGGCCCGTACCCAAACATCATTGGCTTCGTGCCAGGAGGGCTGAAACATCAGCGATTCGACGGATTCTGCAGAAGCGTAGTATTCTTCCGGCGACGGTGCGGATTCGGATAACGAAGCCGGACCGGTTTGGGAGGTCGTTGACGGCTCTGCAATGGGCGCAGAGGTACCAGGCACGGTGCTTTCCTGCACCGGGGCCACAGCACAGCTGGTCAACAGCAAAGCGAGGACCAAAAGAATGGCAAAGTTTTTCATGGGGGCCTCCTGTAAAAATACGGTCACGGGAACATTTTCTCGTAAGCCTTGCAGGACCACAGATGGAGAAGCTGCATCTGGCTGCTTGGGTCTAAGAACAGAACGCAATAGGCCGCTTCGTGGGTATCCATGGTCGTGTCCAGTTCGATGACGATCTGGTCCTTATTGCCGCCAAGCAGACCGTAATAGCAGTTGTTAGGGTCTACATCCAGTCCCGAAATGTCGGAGGGGAAAAGGGGACCATCGTAGATGGTCGCTCCGCTCAGGTCCTTGACGCTGGCCTGGCGGTTCCCGCCGGCATTTCTTGTCAGGACAACGGCAATGTCACCGGTCAGCTTGGGGACGTTTTTCTCGGGAATGTCGAAGCGGACTGCGACCTGACGAGCGTGGTCTGTCAATGTCCAGACGTATCCGGCATCATCATCGGCCCCGGCAAGATAAACGGTCCCGTCCTCGCTCACCCACAGTTCGCCCAAGAGGTCGGATATGGCACTTTCTTCGTAGATGGTGGCGGAGGATTGGGTGGAAATGTCGTAGCGGACGACCTGCGCCGTACCTTGTACGGCGGAGAAGATATACACGCTGTCCCCGACGAAACGAACGGAGTATTTTATATCCGCTTCGGTCTCCAGCTGGAAAATAGGCGTGAAGGTTTCGGAATCATCCAGAGTCGTGGAAAGTACGCTCAGCCGTGTCAGTCCTTTTCCCCCTTGCACGATATAGGCGTATCCGATCAGGTAAAGCTGCCCCTGATGGATGATGTATTGCTGGGGCTGATACTCCTGAATGACCGTGTTGAAGTCAAAACACTTGACTTTCTGACGGTTTTCGCCGGAAAGTGAGGTTTTCCACAGGTAATCGTTTGGGTCTGTCTGGGCGGCGGAAACATCCTTGCTCACAAAATAAAGATTGTCTTGGTAGCAGTTCAGACCGTCGCCCTGCACCACATAGGCGGAACATTCCGGAGAATCATGGGTACAGTCCGGGTCGGCACAGAGGGGGCCGGAAGTGCCGCTGTCGCAGTCGTAGTAGAGAATAAGACTTTTCAGATGGTCGAATTTATAGCAGAAGTTTTTGTAGGGGAGGAAACGATAGAAATTGCCTGAGAGCAGATAGGAATTTGCCGCATCCAGACTGTGATCCACGGATGCCAAAGGCAAAGTGGCGGTCGGCTCTGCCGGGGCCGCTGCACAGCCGGTCAGCAGCAGAAGGAGGAACAGAAGAATAGCGATGTGTTTCATAGGGACCGTCCTCTATTCTTTTTCGCCCTTTCATCCCGTATTCCGACGACTGATCTTGCTGTGTGCCTCTTGGCATTGATTATTCTATCAAGTGTGCAGTCAGAAATGGGAGAAAAGAGACATTTGATTTCGGAGGTATCCTCCGGTCAAAATTATTCTATCATAGAGAGAACTCTGTGTCAATATCTGGGGAACGGTTTGGAGCGGTCCAAAACGGAGAAAATGGCGAAAAAGAGCCTGAAAATTATTTTCAAACCGGCAAAACAACTAAAAATCAGCGGGTAAAAAGTCATAATACAACTTTGCCTGCGTGAAAAATGTTCGGACAGGACGGACATACACGACGGGACAAATTCTCCTGCGGTTTTTTAAATTCCCCCTTTACATTTGCTTGCGTTTATGCTAAAATAAGTTAACGGCAGAGGCGAGACGCTTCCTGCCGTATTTTGCTGTTTTTACAGTTTTGGAGGTTTTAGCATGGTACGCGCGATCGTAGGCGCCAACTGGGGCGATGAAGGAAAGGGTAAGATCACCGACGTTCTGGCGAAGGACGCCGATGTGGTCATCCGTTTTCAGGGCGGCAGCAACGCAGGCCACACCATTATCAACGAATATGGCCGCTTTGCACTGCATCAGCTCCCCTCCGGCGTGTTTTATCACCACACCACCAACATCATCGGCAACGGCGTTGCCCTGGACCTGAATAAGTTCGTGGACGAGATCAAGTCCCTGAAGGAAGCCGGTGTGGAACCCAACCTGCTGGTCTCCGACCGGGTGCAGGTGGTCATGCCTTACCACATCCTCTTTGACCAATATGAAGAAGAGCGCCTGGGCGGCCGCAGCTTCGGCTCCACCAAGTCCGGCATCGCTCCTTTCTTCTCCGACAAGTATGCCAAGATCGGCTTCCAGATCTGCGAGCTGTTCGACGAAGCAAGCGCCCTGGAAAAGCTGGAGCGGGTGCTGGAAGTGAAGAACGTGATGCTGGAGCATCTCTATCACAAGCCCACCCTGAACGCCCGGGAAGTCTATGACGCCATCAAGCCCGCTCTGGAAGAAGTCCGGGCCTATGTGACCGACACCTTCCATTTCCTGCACAAGGCCGTGCTGGAGGGCAAGGTCATCCTGCTGGAGGGCCAGCTGGGCTCCATGAAGGACCCGGACCACGGCATTTACCCCATGGTTACGTCCTCCTCTCCGCTGGCCGGCTTCGGCACCGTGGGCGCCGGTCTGCCCCCCTATGAGATCAAGGACATCGTGTGCGTGTCCAAGGCCTATTCTTCCGCCGTGGGCGCTGGCGCTTTCGTCAGCGAGATTTTCGGTGAGGAGGCCCAGACCCTCCGCATCCATGGCGGCGACAAGGGCGAATTCGGCGCTACCACCGGCCGTCCCCGCCGGATGGGCTGGTACGACTGTGTGGCCAGCCGCTACGGCGTGCAGGTCCAGGGTGCAACCCAGGTGGCCCTGACCGTTGTGGACGCGCTGAGCTATCTGGACGAAATTCCCGTGTGCGTGGCTTACGAAGTGGACGGCAAGATCATCCACGACTTCCCCACCACCCCCGTGCTGGAGCGCTGCAAGCCCGTTTGGAAGGTCCTGCCCGGCTGGAAACAGAACATCCGGGGCATCACCAAGTACGAGGACCTGCCCGAGGCCTGCCGGAACTATGTGGAGTTCATCGAGCAGGAGATCGGCGTGCGGATCACCATGGTCTCCAACGGCCCCGGCCGGGATGAGATCCTGCATCGGTAAAAATGCAAATCCCCGATACCGGACGCTTCCGGTATCGGGGATTTTATAGGAAAAACGCTCCCGTACCGGCCGGTACGGGAGCAAATTTTCTAGTAGTACCCTGCCTGGAGCAGCCGGGCCAGGGCGGCGTTGGCTTCCTCGTCGGAGAACAGGCCCGTGAAGCGGGCATCGGCGGCCAGGGCTTCCAGCGTCAGCTCCAGGTGGCCCTTGTCCGCCAGAATGTCGAAGCCGTCGCTGGACCGGTGGCCGGTGAGACACCGGTGGGCGGTACGCATAGCGTCAGCGGGGTCCATGGGCCGGAGCCGGACCCCAAGGGCCGAGGCCTTTTTCCGGGCATCCTCCCAGGCGGCAATGAATTTTTCTTCCATGGTCATTTCTCCTGAATGACGGTGCCCGCATCCCGGTTCAGCCGCTCGGTGAGGTAGCCCACGGCTTCCTCCGGGGTGAGAAGCTGCTGTTCGCCGGAGCGCATATCCTTCACGGAGCATTTCCCGGCGTTGATCTCATCCTCGCCCAGCAGCACCGCAAAGGGCACGCCCAGCTTGTCGGCATAGCTCATTTTCTGCTTGAATTTCTTGTTTTCCCCGTAAAGCTGTACCCGCAGGCCGCCGGCGCGGAGGGCCTCCGCCAGGGCGATGGCCGGGGCCGGGTCGGCGGTCATGGGCAGCACCAGGGCCTGGACACTGGCGTCTCCGGCATTGCCACTGAGGAGACCCTGCTCATCCAGCACATAGAAAAGCCGGGTCAGGCCGATGGAAATGCCAACGCCAGGGAGCTTTTTTTCGGTATAGTATTCGGCCAGATTGTCGTAGCGGCCGCCGGAGCAAACGGAGCCGATCTGGGGATAGTCCAGCAGGGTGGTCTCGTAGACCGTGCCGGTGTAGTAGTCCAGGCCACGGGCGATGGTCAGGTCCACGGCAAAGTGGCTCTCCGGCACGCCGAAGGCAGCCAGGTTGGCGGTGACGGCGTACAGCTCGGAAAGGCCGGTGTCGAAGGTCTCATTGCGGCCCTTGTAGCCCTCCAAAGCGGACAGAACCTGGGCATTGGAGCCGGTGATGGCCATGAAGCGGAGAATGTCCTGGGCCTGCTCGTCGGTCAGGGCCAGGTCGTCTACCAGAATCTCCCGGACCTTCTCGGCACCGATTTTTTCCAGCTTGTCCACGGTGCGCATGATGTCGCCGCTCTTTTCTTCCAGACCCAGCATGGCGTAGAAGCCGTTGAGCAGCTTCCGGTTATTCACCCGGATGCAGAACCGGTTCAGTCCGAAACCACGGAAAATTTTATAAATGACGGCGGGAATTTCCGCCTCGTTGAGAATGCTCAGGGAACCATCGCCGATGATGTCGATGTCCGCCTGATAGAATTCCCGGAACCGGCCCCGCTGGGCCCGCTCGCCCCGATAGACCTTGCCGATCTGGTAGCGGCGGAAGGGGAAGGCCAGCTCACCGTAGTGCAGGGCCACATATTTTGCCAGGGGGACCGTCAGGTCAAAGCGCAGGGCCAGGTCGCTGTCGCCCTTGGTGAAGCGGTAAATCTGTTTTTCGGTCTCGCCGCCGCCCTTGGCCAAAAGGATCTGAGCATCCTCGATGACCGGGGTGTCCAGGGGGGCGAAGCCGTACTGGGCGTAGGTGGTGCGGAGAATTTCCATCATGCGCTCCATTTTGGCCTGTTTGCCGGGCAGCAGCTCCATGAAGCCGGAAAGGGTCCGGGGTTTGATTCGTTCCATAGATTTTTCCTCTTTTCTGGGATGATGGCCTTTTCGGCGTAGAAAAACCGCCCGCCGGAGGCAGGCGGTCCATGCTTAGTATCTGGGACGGTTCCGGTACATCTCCCGCCAATCCAGATCGCCCCGCTGCAGGCCCATGATGAGCATTTCGGCGGTGGCCAGGTTGGTGGCGATGGGGACGTTCTGGCGGTCGCAGTGGCGGATGGTTTCCACCAGCTGGGCATTTTCCTGGGGATCGGTGGTGTTGGGGTCCGTAAAGAGCAGCACCATATCGATCTCGTTGTAGGCAATGCGGGCGTTGATCTGCTGGTGACCGCCCTGCTTATGGGACAGCAGCAGCGTCACGGGCATACCGGTGCTGTCTGCCACCAGACGGCCGGTGGTAGCGGTGGCATAGAGGGTATGTTTAATGAGAACGCTCTTGTAAGCGGTGCAGAACTGAACCATCAGTTCCTTCTTCTTATCATGGGCCATCAGTGCAATGTTCACAGTGATCACTCCTTAATAGTATCTCTTTTTATAGGGCGATGGGTACCACGCTGCCCTCGATGCGCCGGGCGATCCGGCGGCAGGCGGCGGCGGCACCCCGCTTGGTTTGGTAAAGAAGGGGCTTGGATGAAGCGGCGGCCAGGGTCACGTTGGGGTCCTCCGGAACCAGCCCCAACAGGGGCAGACCCGTCCGGTCCATCACATCGTCCACGGTCAGGTGCATGGCGGTTACCAGCTTTTTGTTGACTCTGTTGACAATGAGACGGATATTGTCCTTGCCCATTTCCTGCAAAATCTCTCCCGTGCGGCCTGCGTCCCGGATGGCGGCCGGGTCCGGCCCGGTGACCAGCAGGATGCGTCCGGCGTAGCGGGCGGCTAAGCGGAAGCCTTCCTCGATGCCTGCGGGGGCGTCCAGCAGCACATAGTCGTACCGCTCGGCGGCCTGCCGGAGCATGGCGGCGAAGGCCGGGAAGTCAATATCCCCGGGGGCCCAGGAAATGGGGGCCGTCAGAAATTGGAGGTCCGGGAATGCCGGATGCCGGGTGGCTTTCGACAGGGCGTAGCCTCGCTGGCTCACGTCCAGGAAGGAGAGAGCCCCGACTTCGCTTAAGCCTAAGGAAATATCCAGATTTCTCAGACCAATGTCGCAGTCGATGCACAGTACGCTGTTGCCGCATTCGGCCAGAGCCGTGGCGATGCCGGCACAGACGGATGTTTTACCTGTGCCGCCTTTTCCGGACAGCACAGCGATCAGTTCCCCCACACCCATTCCTCCGATTTTGAGTATAGTGTCATTATAATGAGAAACCGGCCAAAATGCAAGAGGATTTTGTACTCTTTTTGGAGTATGTTATGTTTTTTTCGGCGACGGGCCGCCGGCAGGGACGGGGAAAGTCAGAAATTCATAAATTTTTTACGAATTCGACGCTTTTCCCTCTTGCATTTTCCGGAGAGTGTGGTATGATATGTTAGCACTCAGGAAGAGTGAGTGCTAAAACACGTAGAACCACGCCGGGCAACACCGGCAGTCTAAAATATCGACGTATGGAGGAATGAACCATGAAACTGAAACCTATGGCTGACAACGTGCTGCTGAAGCAGAACGAGGCCCAGGAGACCACCGTATCCGGCATCATCCTGGCCACCACCAATAAAGAGAAGCCCGCCATCTACGAGGTGGTATCCGTGGGCCCCGGCACCAAGGACGTGACCATGACCGTCAAGACCGGCGACCGGGTGGTCGTGGGCAAGTACACCGGCAGCGAGATCAAGCTGGACGGCGTGGATTATAAATTCGTGAAGCAGGACGACATTCTGGCTGTCGTCACCGACTAAGGAGGTAACTTATCATGTCTAAGATGATCGTATATGGCGAGGAAGCCCGGAAAAAGCTGCAGGCCGGTATTGACCAGTTGGCCGACACCGTAAAGGTAACGCTGGGACCCAAGGGCCGCAATGTGGTCCTGGGCAAGAAATATGGCGCACCCCTCATCACCAACGACGGCGTGACCATCGCCAAGGAAGTGGAGCTGGAGGACGCTTTTGAGAACATGGGTGCACAGCTCATCCGGGAAGTGGCCACCAAGACCAACGACGTTGCCGGTGATGGCACCACCACTGCGACTCTGCTGGCTCAGGCCATCACGAGAGAGGGCCTGAAGAACCTGAGCGCCGGTGCCAACCCCATGGTCATGCGTAAGGGCATCGAGAAGGCTGTGGAAGCCGCCGTTGCCGCCATTAAGGAGCACTCCGTGCCCGTGAACGGCTCCGAGGACATTGCCCGTGTCGGCACCGTGTCCTCCGGCGACGAGGCCATCGGTAAGCTGATCTCTGAGGCCATGGAGAAGGTGGGCACCGAAGGCGTCATCACCATCGAGGAGTCCAAGACCGCCGAGACCGGCCTGGACGTGGTGGAAGGTATGCAGTTTGACCGGGGCTACATCTCCCCCTACATGGTCACCGATACCGACAAGATGGAGGCTGTGCTGGACGATCCTCTGCTGCTCATCACCGATAAGAAGATCTCCTCCATCCAGGAAATTCTGCCCATTCTGGAGCCGGTGGTCAAGACCGGCAAGAAGCTCATCATCATCGCTGAGGATGTGGAAGGCGACGCCCTGGCCACTCTGCTGGTGAACCGGCTGCGCGGCAACTTCAACTGCGTGTGCGTGAAGGCCCCCGGCTTCGGCGACCGTCGGAAGGAAATGCTGCAGGATATCGCCGTGCTGACCGGCGGCACCGTCATTTCCAGCCAGCTGAACATGGAGCTCAGCGAGGCTACCATGAACGATCTGGGCCATGCCCGTCAGATCGTGGTCACCAAGGACACCACCACCATCGTGGACGGCGCAGGCGACCCCGAAGCCATCAAGGCCCGTGCCCATGAGATTCGTTCCTCCATCGCCACCACCACTTCCGACTACGATCGGGAGAAGCTGCAGGAGCGGCTGGCAAAGCTCAGTGGCGGCGTGGCCGTTATCAAGGTTGGTGCTCAGACCGAGGTCGCCATGAAGGAGCAGAAGCTTCGTGTGGAGGACGCTCTGAACGCTACCCGTGCAGCCGTGGAGGAGGGCATCGTGGCCGGCGGCGGTACCGCTCAGGTCAATGCCATCGAGGCTGTGGAGAAGCTGGTGGAGACCCTGCACGGCGACGAAAAGACCGGTGCAAAGATCATTGCCACTGCTCTGCAGGCGCCTATCCGTCAGATCGCTCAGAACGCCGGTGTGGACGGCAGTGTGGTCTATGAGAAGGTCCGCACCTCCGGCAAGGTGGGCTATGGCTACAACGCCTACACCGAGGAGTATGTGGACATGATCCCCGCCGGTATCGTGGACCCCACCAAGGTGACCCGTTCTTCTCTGGAGAACGCCGCTTCCATCGCCTCCTGCGTGCTGACCACTGAGAGCCTGGTCGTGGATAAGCCCGACCCCGCCGGTGATGCCGCTGCCGCAGCCGCTGCTGCCCAGGGCGGTATGTACTAAGCCGAGAAGACAAAACCCAAATGCTGCAAGGCTTCGGCCTTGCAGCATTTTTTCTGAGAATTTGCGGTTTGTTCACAAACGAACCATCAAACGTGGTATAATTACCCCATTCGCAGTTTTTTATCGGGAAAGGAATCACCATGTTAGAGCTGAAAAACATCACCAAGGTCTACCCGGCGGGAGATGGGAATGTGGAGGCCCTGAAAGGGGTCAGCCTGCAATTCCGCTCCAGCGAATTCGTGTCCATTCTGGGCCCCTCCGGCTGCGGCAAGACCACCATGCTGAATATCATCGGCGGGCTGGACCAATATACCAGCGGCGACCTGATCATCAACGGCCGTTCCACGAAGAATTTCGGAGACCGGGACTGGGATGCCTACCGGAACCACTCCGTGGGCTTCGTGTTCCAGAGTTATAACCTGATCCCTCACCAGACGGTGCTGGAAAACGTGGAGTTGGCCCTGACCCTCTCCGGCGTGTCCCGGAAGGAGCGGCGGAAGCGGGCTGTGGAGGCCCTGAACAAAGTAGGCCTGGGCAATCAGCTGAAAAAGCGGCCCAACCAGATGTCCGGCGGACAGATGCAGCGGGTGGCCATCGCCCGGGCCATCGTCAATGACCCGGATATTATCCTGGCCGATGAGCCTACCGGTGCGCTGGACACGGAGACCAGCGTCCAGGTCATGGAAATTCTCCATGAAATTGCCCGGGACCGGCTGGTCATCATGGTCACTCACAACCCGGAGTTGGCGGAGCGGTATTCCAGCCGCATCATCCGGGTGCTGGACGGCGAGATCACCGGGGACACCCGGCCCCTGAGCGCCGAGGAACTGGTGGGGGAGCGCATCCACGAGGCGGACGAGCAGAAAAAGGTCAAGACCAAGCGGCCCTCCATGTCCGTATGGACGGCCTTCGGCCTGTCCCTGCGGAATCTGTTCACCAAGAAGGGCCGCACCACGCTGACGGCCTTTGCCGGGTCCATCGGCATCATCGGCATTGCGCTGATATACGCTGTGTCCCAGGGAACCACCGCCTATATCAACACCATGCAGGAGGACACCCTGTCCTCCTATCCTCTGACGCTGGAAGCCCAGAGCATGGACATGAGCAGCCTTTTAATGACCTTCATGGGCAGCGCCCAGTCCTCCGGGAAGCATGAACAGGATGCGGTGTACCAGAAATCCATGGTCTACGATATGGTCAACGCCCTGAGTTCTATGGAGTCTAAGAAAAACGACCTGAAGGCCTTCAAGGCCTATCTGGAGGAGCAGCGCACCCAGGAGGGCAGCCCCCTGAATACCGCCGTCAGCGGCGTGCAGTACACCTACGACATGGACCTGCTGGTGTACACCAAGAGCGTGGACGATACCATTCTCTATTCCGATGCCCAGAGCCTTATGAGGGACCTGATGATCGAGTATTTCGGGGTGGATATGACCGCCATGTCCTCGGTCCAGAGCCAGCTGGGCATTTCCTCCTCCATGTCCACCATGGGTTCCGGTGCCACGGTCTGGCAGGAAATGCTCCCCGGCGACAACGGGGCCATCATCAGCCCGCTGCTGGAAAAGCAGTACGACCTGGTCTACGGCCGCTGGCCCAGCCGGTACGATGAAGTGGTGCTGGTGGTGGACGAGAACGGGGAAGTGGACGACATGACCCTGTATGCGCTGGGCCTGAAGCCCAAGGCGGAAATTGACGAACTGGCCCAGGCTGCCATCGACAAGACCCATGTAGACCCTTCCGAGGAAAAGTGGAGCTACGAGGACATCTGCAATATGGATTTCCGGGTGGTGCTGAACGGGGACTGCTACACCTACGATGCTTCCACCGGCACTTACACGGACCTGCGGAACACCAGCACCGGCCTGAAATATCTCTACGACAACGGCCTGGACCTGCGGGTCACGGGCATCATCCGTCCCAGTGACGAAGCCGTGTCCGCCATGCTCACCGGGACCATCGGCTACACCGGCAAACTGACGGAGTACCTCATTGAGAAGGGCCACGACACCGATGCGGTGGCGGCCCAGCTGGCGGACCCCACCCGGGATATTTTCACCGGCCTGCCCTTCCAGGAGAACACCGGCAATCTGACGGATGGAGAAAAGGAAGCGGCCTTCCGGGATTACCTGACGGACCTGAGCGAGCAGGACAAGGCCAACGTGTATCTGGTCATTGCGTCCATCCCGCCCCAGGAGGTGCTGGACAACGGCGTGGCCCAGGCCATGGAGGGCAAGAGCCGGGAGGACCTGCAGGCCCAGTTACTGGCGGCCATGGCGGAGCAGACCGGCATGGACTCCCAGCAGATCTCCGACTATCTGACGGGCCTTTCCGATGAGGATTTCAACGAAATGGTCACCCAGCTTATCACCGAGCAGGTGAAGGCCCAGTACGCCGCCGGGGTGGCCCAGCAGCTTGCCCTGCTGGAGCCCAGCCAGATGGCGGCCATGCTGGATGCGGCGGCCCCGGATTATACCACGGAGCAGTGTGCGGAATATTACGATGAAGTCCTGCAGTTCTCTGATTCCACCTACGAGGAGAACTTGAAGAAACTTGGTTATGTAAACCTTGATTCGCCCGACTCCATCAATCTCTACGCCGCCTCCTTTGAGGACAAGAATGTTATCGAACAGGCCATTTCCGACTACAACTCCGGCCGGGAAGAGCTGGAGCAAATCAGCTACACGGACTATGTGGGCCTGATGATGCGCTCCGTGACCACCATCATCAACGCCATTACCTATGTGCTCATCGCCTTCGTGGCGGTGTCGCTGGTGGTGTCCTCCATTATGATTGGCGTCATTACGCTGATCTCCGTTCAGGAGCGCACCAAGGAGATCGGCATTCTCCGGGCCATCGGCGCTTCCAAGGCCAATGTGTCCAGTATGTTCAACGCCGAGACGGCCATCATCGGCTTCACGTCGGGCCTGCTGGGCGTAGGCGTGACCTGGGCGCTGTGCTTCCCCATCAACGCCATTCTCCGGCACTTTACGGGCATAGAGAGCCTGCGGGCATTCCTGCCCTGGCAGGCGGCGCTGGTGCTGGTGGTCATCAGCGTGGCTCTGACCCTCATCGCCGGTATCATCCCCTCCCGGTCTGCTGCCAAGAAGGACCCGGTGGTGGCTCTGAGAAGCGAATAAAAAATACCCGCAGATTTCAAAAATCTGCGGGTATTTTCGTATCCGAAATTAACCGTGGTGACTCAGCAGGAGCAGGACCCCGGTGGCGAAGCCCACGACGGTGGCCAGAATGGTCCATTTGGACTTCCAGGTCCGGTAGCTTTCCGGCAGTAGCTCGAAGAACACCACATAGAGCATGGCGCCGCCGGCCAGGGCCATGGCCACGGACAGAGCCGAAGCGGCCTTGCTGCCGATGAAATAGCCCAGCAGCGCACCCAGCACCGTGGGAATGCCGCTGAGGGCGCTGATGGCGATGGCTCCGGCCCGCTTGGAGCCATCGTGGAGCAGGGGGATGGCGATGGACATTCCCTCCGGGATGTTGTGCAGGCCGATGGTCACGGCGGCCAGAATGCTGGCCCAGCCCATGCCCTGAATGGACACACTGGTGCCCACTGCCATGCCCACAGGGACATTGTGGAGGGCTACGGCGGCTGCCAGCACGACGCCCGCTGTGTGCAGGTCGTGGTGGCCGCAGGCGCACTGGTGGGAGTGGTGGTCGTCCTCATGGTGCTGGCTCTTATCGATCCAGCAGTTCAGGAAGTAGGTGATGCCGAACCCGGCCACCAGGCATAGAGGTGTGATCCAGATGGAGGGGGCGGCTTCGGCGGATTCCGGCACCATGTCCAACGCCACGATGCACAGCATCAGTCCTGCCGTGAAGCTCAGCAGCAAGCCGCTGGCCACCGGGGACTCCCGTTTCAGCAGGCTTGCCAGCAAGCCGCCGAAGGCCAGGCCGCCTACACCGGTGATAAGGGTCAGAAGAATGATAAATACGATAGGAGACATAGAAAAAACTCACTTTCTTTGAATGGATTCCCGATCCATGGTCTTCATCACATAAAGCTGGATGGGAACGGCACTGATAAAACTCAGAATATCCGCAACGGACTGGGCTGCCTGAATGCCGAGCAGCTTCATCATCAGCGGCAAAATCAGCACCGCCGGGATGAAGAACACGCCCTGCCGGGCAGCGGCCAGGAATGTGGCCGGGATGGTCCGGCCAATGGTCTGCTCCATCATGTTGGCGATGATGAGCCAGCTTTGCAGGGGGAAGGTCAGGCATTGGAGCCGCAGAGCCGTGGTGCCGCAGGCGATGACCTCCGGGTCGTCCCGGAACAGAGCGATCAGCTGGGGGGCGAAAATATAGCCCAAAGCGCTGACCACCACCAGGAACAGGAAGGAATACTTCACGCAGAACCAGAAGCCGTCCTTCACCCGCTTATAGAGCTTGGCTCCGTAGTTGAAGCCGCAGACCGGCTGGAAGCCCTGGCCGAAGCCGATCATGGCCGAGCCGCCGAACTGGGTGATGCGCTGGACCACGCCCATGGCGGCGATGACCGCATCGCCGTAGCCCCGGCAGGCCTGATTCAGGCAGATGGTGGCCAGAGAACCCAGCCCCTGCCGGGCCAGGGAGGGCAGACCGCCCTTGACGATCATCTTGTAGTAGAAGCCCTTCAGCTGCACGTTCTTGATATGCAGGCGCACGTTGGAGCCTCTGCGGCATCCGGCCAGCAGCAGGCAGAAGCTGACCAGCTGGCTGATGATGGTGGCCCAGCCTGCACCGGCCACGCCCAGGTCCATCCAGAAGATCATAATGGGATCCAGAGCAATGTTCAGCACCGCACCGGCGGTAATGCCCACCATGGCGTAGCTGGCGCTGCCCTGAAAGCGCAGCTGATTGTTCAGCACCAGGGAAGCGGTCATCCAGGGCGCGCCGATCAGAATGACCCGCAGATAGGCCTCCGTGTAGGGGAGAATGGTCTCCGTGGAGCCTAAGAGTCGCGCCAGAGGCCGCAGGAAGATCTGGCCCAGAATGCAGATGAGCAGTCCGGCGGTCAGAGCGGAGAAAAAGCCCGTGGCGGCCATTTTGGAGGCCTCGTCATAGTTCTTGCTGCCCAGCTGCCGGGAAATATAGTTGCCGCTGCCGTGGCCGAAGAAGAAGCCCACCGCCTGGATAATGGTCATCATGGAGAACACCACGCCCACGGCGCCGGTGGCGGCGTTGCTTTTCAGCATTCCCACGAAGAAGGTGTCCGCCATATTATAGAATGTGGTCACCAGCATACTGACGATGCAGGGCACGGCCAGCTTGAGGATGAGCCCGCCTACCGGGGGCTGGGTCATTTGAATAAACTTTTCTTCCTGCTGGTCCATCGGAAAATCTCCTTTCTAGTCGATGGGGGTAAAGAGAAATTTCTGGGCCAGGCCGTCGCTGGCGGCGAAAACGGTGACGCTGCCGTCGTCCCGATATGTGACGGTCAGCTCTGCCTTTTCGGCCTTAAGCATCGTCCGCACATAACTTTCCGGGTCGTCGGTCTCCACTTCATCGAAGAAAACGTCCCGCATCTGGTTGTTCCGGCAGAGATTCTGGATCTCCCGCACCACTTCATAGGCTGCCATAAGCCCACACCTTCCATTTTCTTTTTATTATAGCATAGAAAAAGAAAAAGCGCAAGATTTCCGGAAAGGATTGCATTTGAAACGTTTTTCTGCTAGAATACCCAGCGGAGGGATGCGGAAATGAAACCATGGCAGCATTTGAAGACCATCTGCCACCACCGCCGTCTGGTGCGGCAGGGGTGCTTTCGGGTGGGCCTTTACTGGCAGGGCCTGACCCATGATCTGTCCAAATTCTCCCCCACGGAGTTCTGGAGCGGGGCAAAGTATTTTCAGGGCAACCGTTCCCCCAACAGCGCCCAGCGGGAGGCGGAAGGGTACAGCGTGGCCTGGATGCACCATAAGGGCCGCAACCGCCATCATTATGAATACTGGACCGATATCCTCCCCGGCACGGGAAAGTACGGCCCGGTGCCCATGCCGAGAAAATACCTGGCCGAGATGGTCATGGACCGCCGGGCGGCCTGCATGACCTACGAGGGAAAGAATTATACCCCCGCTTCGCCCCTGGCCTATTTTTCCCGGAGCAAGGAGCGGCATTTCATGCACCCCCAGACCGCCCGGGAGTTGGAATTTCTGTTGACGATGCTGAAGGAAAAGGGCGAAAAGGAGACGTTCGCCTTCATCCGCTCCACGGTGCTGACCGGGAAGCCCTTTGCCGAAGGAAATTGAGCCAAACGACAAAAAAAGACTTGCTATTTTCAAACGGGTCTGCTATAATAGACCCACGATGCGGGTATAATTCATCGGTAGAATGCGACCTTCCCAAGGTTGATAGGTGGGTTCGACTCCCATTACCCGCTCCAAAAAGCACGCCAAAAGCGTGCTTTTTCTCTTATCGTGAACAAATCGGGATGTCCTGCAAGGGGCATCCCGATTTTTGCGGTGTTGAGCAGAAATCGAAAATGATTTGGGTCAATAGCTTTCTCCGGGATTCTGGCGAGGCACTGGCTCCCTCCTGTGTTCGCCGCCCTGTCGGTGTGCCAATCGGAGCGCTGGAGAAAAATTTTGGAAAAATACGGGAACTGTCCGGTTTATTGGACAGATAGGGTGCTATAATGCGGTCGTACAGAAAGACAGAGAAAAATATAGGCGGATTTCAGAAAAGTTTCTTGAATGGTTCGTTGAAATGTGATAAAATATAAGAAATAAAACTGGAAGAAATTGGTAATTTATATGACCGCTGCCTGAAAATGGGAGCGGGGCGCTCCGAAGAACGCCCCGCCGGGACAGCTACTGTATCCGCTAATATTTCAACCCACAGCCTTGAAACCAAGACCGACTGCCTAATTATACCCAATAGACGGCAGAATAGCAACTGGAAAAATTTCCGTTGGCACAGACCCAAGACAATAGCTTCTGCGAATATTCTATATCCTCTAATGAAAAAATAACTTGACTTTTGCGGAATAGGGACGTATAATACAGCCATGGTGAGCAACTTGAAAACCCATCGGCCTGTATTCGGCTGGGGGAAGAAACAACGATAACGAACACAGAAAGAGAGGAAACACCTATGGACAAGCCGTATTTGGCCCATCGGCGGGAGGACACCGGAGAAGAACAGCTTCTCATTGACCATCTTCGGGGTACGGCGGAACTGGCCGGGGAATTCGGCAAGTACATCCATGCGGAGGAGCAGGCCCGTCGCTGCGGGCGGATCCATGATATAGGGAAGGGATCGACGGCTTTTCAGGAGCGGATTCGGGGCAAGTCTATCTCGGCAGATCACTCCACGGCGGGCGCACTCGAAGCCCGGAAACGTCTGGATATCGCGGCGGCCTTTGCCATTGCGGGCCACCACGCCGGTCTTCCCAACGGCGGGTCCAGGGCCGACAAGGGCGGCACCCTGAATGGCCGCCTGTCGGCAAAACCGGGCATCGACATTCCCGACTACCGGGAGTTTTTGCGGCAGGTGGAAATTCCGGAGGTGCCGATTCGGACGTTTTTGCGGACGGAGACCCTGGAGGCGGTGTTTTTCACCCGGATGCTCTACTCCTGCCTGGTGGATGCGGACTGGCTGGACACCGAAAAATTCATGTCCGGCGGGACCGTTCATCGGGAGCCAGGGGTGGAACTTTCGGAGTTACAGCGGCGGCTGGATGCATACACGGATGGCTGGAAAAATCCGAAAAATGACCTGAATCGCCGCAGGAGCCGCATTTTGCAGGCCGTGACGGAGAACGCCCAGGCGGAAAAGGGGCTGTTTACCCTGAGCGTACCCACCGGCGGCGGAAAGACCGTCACGTCCATGGCCTTTGCTCTGCGCCATGCGCTCCTGTGGGGCCAGCGGCGAATCATTTACATCATTCCTTATACATCCATTCTGGAGCAGACCGCCGACGTGTTTTCAAGGATTTTTGGGGCGGAAAACGTGCTGACCCACTATGCCAATGTGGAATTTCCCTGCGATGAGGACGGCGCTCTGACCCCGGAGGGCCAGCAGAAAAAGCTGGCCTGTGAGAACTGGGACGCACCCATCATTCTGACCACGGCGGTGCAGTTCTTTGAATCCCTGTTCCAGAACCGGTCGTCGGCCTGCCGGAAGCTCCACAATATTACGGACAGCGTGCTGATTTTTGACGAGGCCCAGACCCTGCCGGTGGCTTATCTGCGGCCCTGCGTTTGGGCCATTTCCCAGCTGGTGCAGCATTACGACTGCTCGGCGGTGCTGTGTACCGCTACCCAGCCTCAGCTTGGACCGCTGCTGAAGGAGTTTTATCCCGGAACGGTTCGGGAGCTTTGCCCGGACCAAACGGAAAATCACGCTTTTTTCCGCCGGGTGACCTATGTGCAGGAGGGGCTTCTGCCGCCGGAGGCCCTGGCGGACCGGTTGGCGGAGGAAGAACAGACCCTTTGTGTGGTGAACAGCCGGAAGCTGGCTCAAAAGGTCTTTGCAATGCTGCCGGAGGAGGGACGGTTCCACTTGTCTACCGCTATGACGGCCATGCACAGGACGGCAGTTTTGGAGGAAGTCCGCCGTCGGCTGATAGATGGGGAGCCTTGCCGGGTGGTGTCTACCAGCCTCATTGAGGCCGGGGTGGACGTGGACTTCCCCAGCGTGTACCGGGAACTGGCGGGGCTGGATTCCATCATCCAGGCCGCCGGACGGTGCAACCGGGAGGGAAAACGCACGAAAGAGGAAAGTTTGGTGCATATTTTCACCACCGGGGAAAAGAATCCCGTTACACTGAAACAGAACATCGCCTGCGCCGAGGAAGTGCTGAAAAAATGGCCGGACCCCTCGGATCCCCAGGCGGTCAGCGCCTATTTCACGGACCTTCTTTATCATGTGAAGGACCCACAGAAGGATTTGGACCAAAAGAAAATCCTCACGGAACTGGCCCCGCAGTTTGCCTTTGCGGACATTGCCGAGGCGTTCCACATCATTGAAAACGACACCGTGACCGTGTACATTCCCGTCGGGGAGGGGGCCAAATTGGTGGAGGACCTGCGCCGATGGGGTCCCAGCCGGGAGCGGATGCGAAAATTAGGACTGTACAGCGTCAGCGTGTACAAGCCTCAATTCCAAAAACTGGAACAGCAGGGCGTGGTCCGGAGAATCGGCCCCAACGCCGCCATCCTGGAGGACCTGCGGCAATATGATGCCCAGATGGGCCTTTTGATGGAATACACCGGGGGCGAAGCCCTCTTTATGTAAGAAAAGGAGGAGAAAAATGTACGTAAAAGTAGAATTTTGGGGCGATTACGCTTGCTTTTCAAGACCCGAATTGAAAGTGGAACGGATGAGCTACGACGTGATGACCCCCTCCGCCGCCCGTGGGATGCTGGAAGCCATTTACTGGCATCCGGGCCTGCGGTGGGTTATTGACCGCATTTACGTCTGCGAGCCCATTCGCTTCACCGGCATCCGGCGCAACGAGGTCAAGGACAAGATCGTTGCCAGCACGGTGAAGCGGGCCATGGAGGGAAAAGAGGCCGACCTGTTCCTCTGCACCAAGGATTCCATCCAGCAGCGGGCGGCCACGGTGCTTTATCATGTGCGCTATGTGGTGGAGGCCCACTTTGAAATGACCGACCATGCGGCCTCCGGAGACAATCCGGGGAAATTTCAGGATATTATGCGCCGCCGGCTGGAAAAGGGCCAGTGCTATCACACGCCCTGCTTCGGGACCCGGGAATTTCCCGCCAACTTCCGGCCCTGGGATGGGGGAGCTGTCGAAACGGCCTATCCCGGCGACCGGCGGGACCTGGGGCTGATGCTCTATGACATGGACTACTCGGACCCGGAGCATATTGCGCCCATGTTTTTCCGGGCGGTGCTGGAAAACGGTGTGTTGAACGTTCCGGCACGGGACAGCGGGGAGGTATTGCGATGATCTTACAGGCGTTGACGGCTTATTATGAGGACCTGGCCCGGAGCGGGAAAATCGCCCGGCAGGGCTGGGGTAAGAGCCGTATTTCCTACGCTTTGGAACTGGGAGAGGGCGGCGAAGTCCGCCGGGTCATTCCTCTGGAAACGGCGGACGAGAAGGGCAAGCCCAAGCCCCGGGAAATGGAGCTGCCCGCACCGGTGAAGCGGACCGTGGGTGTGGCCTCCAACTTCCTTTGGGACAACGGGTCCTATCTTCTGGGCCACGCTAAGGATGCGGCCAAGGACAGCCGGGCAGAAAAGTGCTTCGCAGCGGCGAAGGAGTTGCATCTTTCTCTGCTGTCCGGCAGCCAGGACCCCTTCGCTCAGGCCATCTGCCGGTTCTTTGAAAATTATGACCCGGCCCTTGGCAGCACGGACCCGGTTCTGGCCGGGGAATGGGAGAATCTGATTTCCGGCTGCAACCTGACTTTTGCATACGGTGATCAATACCCCGGCGACAACGAAGCCCTGGCCCGTGCCTGGGAAAGTCATTACGGCCAGGATGCGGAAGGGGAAAAGCTGCGATGTCTGATCACCGGGGAACCGGCGGTGCCGGAAAAGACCCACCCGGCCATCAAGCGGCTCTATGGGGCCCAGTCCTCCGGTGCGGCGCTGGTGTCCTTCAATGCTCCGGCCTTTTGCTCCTATGGACGGGAGCAGAACGAAAATGCGCCGGTGGGTCAGTATGGGGCCTTCGCCTACACAGCGGCGCTGAACGATCTGCTTTCCGACCGGCGGCATTACCGGCGCATCGGCGGCGATACCTACGTTTTCTGGGCAGAGGGCGCTGAGGAACAGTATGAGGATGCCTTTGGGGCCTTCCTGGACGGCGGCAGCGAAAAGGTCAAGGACGAGGACCTGGCCAGCGTGATGGACGCCCTGGCGGGGAAGAAGCTATGCCAATGGGAGAATCTGCCTTTGAACCCGGAGAATCGGTTTTATGTGCTGGGGCTGGCCCCCAATGCCGCCCGTATTTCCGTGCGGTTCTTCCTGCAGGACACCTTCGGAGTGTTTGCCCAGCGGCTGAAAGCCCATTATGACCGGCTGGAGATCATCCGGCCCAGCTTCGACACCCGGACCCAGCTGCCCCTCTGGCTGCTGCTTCAGGAGACCGTTAATCAGCAGAGTCGGGACAAGACCCCCTCGCCCCAGATGGCGGCGGACACCCTCCGGGCTATTCTTACCGGAGGCCGATACCCGGCTACTCTTTTCCAGCAGACCATGCTGCGCATCCGGGCGGAACACGATATTACCAGAGGCAAGGCAGCCATCATCAAAGCATATCTTCTGCGGAACGACACGCAACAAAATAGAATGGAGGCACTTACAGTGAAACTGAACGACGATTGCAATTACCTTCCCTATGTATTGGGACGGCTGTTCTCGGTGTTGGAGGACATCCAGCAGCAGGCCAACCCAGGCATCAACACCACCATCAAGGACCGGTACTTCTCCTCAGCCAGCGCTACACCGGCGGTCGTATTTCCGGTGCTGCTGAATCTGGCGGAGAAGCACCAGAAAAAGCTCAGTGCAGGCCAGAAGGTTTACAATTCCAAGCGGCTCCAGGATCTGCTGGGCCGCATTCGGGAGAGTTATCCCATCCATCTGACCCTCAGCGACCAGGGCATTTTCCAGTTGGGCTACTATCACGAGACACAGAAACGCTATTCCGGCAGCAAAGCCGGTCAGGAATAAAGGGAGGTATTTCTTATGTTTGACAACGCTATTTCCAATCGCTATGAGTTCGTGATCCTCTTCGACGTGGAGAACGGCAACCCCAACGGAGACCCAGACGCAGGCAATATGCCCCGCATCGACCCGGAGACCAACCTGGGCCTGGTGACGGACGTATGCCTGAAACGGAAGATCCGCAACTATGTGGAGACCGTGAAGGAAGGGGAGCCGGGCTACCGCATCTACATCAAGGAGAATGTGCCCCTGAATCGGTCCGACCTGGAGGCCTACGATTATCTGGGCGTGGACCCGAAAAAGGTTGCCGAGGCCAAGAAGAAGGACCCGGAGCTGGACAGCAAGATCCGGGACTTCATGTGCAAGAATTTCTTTGACATCCGGACCTTCGGTGCCGTGATGACGACGTTTGTGAAGGGCGCTCTGAACTGCGGCCAGGTCCGGGGACCGGTGCAGCTGGGCTTTGCCCGGTCCGTGGAGCCGGTGATCCCCCAGGAGGTCACCATCACCCGTGTGGCCATCACCACCGAGGCCGATGCGGAGAAGAAGGGCACGGAAATGGGCCGGAAATACATCCTTCCCTATGGCCTATACCGCTGTGAGGGGTATATTTCCGCCAATCTGGCCCGGAAAACCACCGGTTTCTCCCAGGAGGACCTGGAACTGCTGTGGCAGGCCATCCTGAATATGTTTGAACTGGACCACTCTGCCGCCCGGGGCAACATGGCCGTCCGGGAACTGATCGTGTTCAAGCACGACTCCGAACTGGGCAACGCCCCGGCCTGGAAGCTGTTCGACACCGTGCATATTGCCCGGAAGGAGGGCGTGCAGGTGGCCCGGTCCTACGGCGATTACACCGTCACCGTCCGGGAGGAGGACCTGCCCCAGGGCGTCAGCGTCCGGCGGATGGTCTGAGTGATCGGAAGCGTGCGAAGGGGAAGCGGTCCGGGAATTCCCGGCCGCCTCGCACCGCTGAGGGAACACAAAAAATGAATTTTTGTGCGGTTCCGGTTTGATTCGCCGAAGGGCGAACGGAACCGGCCTCTCGGCTCCCCAAACGCAAAAATTGCTGTTCAAAGCGGCAATTTTTGCCGTCGCACCCCGTGAGGGGTGCGTGGATTGAAATACAATTTTGACCGCAACGAGGACTACACGGACACGTCGCACCCCGTGAGGGGTGCGTGGATTGAAATAATATCGTCTACCATTACATTTAGGTAACATCTCCGTCGCACCCCGTGAGGGGTGCGTGGATTGAAATATCCAACGGACGGTGTAATGATCCCAACGAACGCTGTCGCACCCCGTGAGGGGTGCGTGGATTGAAATGAAACTCTCGATAAACGTTGCAGAGTTGGTGGCGGTCGCACCCCGTGAGGGGTGCGTGGATTGAAATAGACGGAATGTGGCAGAATCCGAAATGGTACGCCGGTCGCACCCCGTGAGGGGTGCGTGGATTGAAATGATTATACAAAAATCCGGTTCCCGTGGACAGAAGTCGCACCCCGTGAGGGGTGCGTGGATTGAAATAAATTGTTTCTGCATGGCATCCATCATTTCCACCAGTCGCACCCCGTGAGGGGTGCGTGGATTGAAATCCAGCAGAAAGAACGGGAAGCGCACGCAATCGAGTCGCACCCCGTGAGGGGTGCGTGGATTGAAATACA
Source organism: uncultured Eubacteriales bacterium (assembly GCA_900544405.1). Classification (GTDB taxonomy): domain Bacteria; phylum Bacillota; class Clostridia; order Oscillospirales; family Oscillospiraceae; genus Faecousia. The sequence continues at coordinate 85,359 of UQVA01000003.1, read as the reverse complement.
ATCCGCATGGCGCAGACCGTTGACCGACTAGTCGCACCCCGTGAGGGGTGCGTGGATTGAAATCCCAGATGGGTCAACCGCCCAGGCCCCGGAATGTTGTCGCACCCCGTGAGGGGTGCGTGGATTGAAATGGCAAATCCTGCCACGCTGCCATTTGTTCCACTGGTCGCACCCCGTGAGGGGTGCGTGGATTGAAATAAAATTGTTGATACCAATTTCACCACTCGCCGTGGTCGCACCCCGTGAGGGGTGCGTGGATTGAAATATCCAGCCCCCTGTCCAAAATACTGTCCGGTAGGTCGCACCCCGTGAGGGGTGCGTGGATTGAAATTGTCAATGCAGGGCAGAGGAACCGCCACTCTGGGTCGCACCCCGTGAGGGGTGCGTGGATTGAAATTCTACGCTTGCGGACTTGAAAGACTTGGTAAAAGAGTCGCACCCCGTGAGGGGTGCGTGGATTGAAATATTTATTCACAGAATTTTTACAAATGCGTATACGTCGCACCCCGTGAGGGGTGCGTGGATTGAAATTGGCTATCCACATACAGGCCGCCGAACTTGCCCCGTCGCACCCCGTGAGGGGTGCGTGGATTGAAATGGGCGGAGGCCATCATCGATGCAGAGACAGACCGTCGCACCCCGTGAGGGGTGCGTGGATTGAAATACGGAGAACGGTCTGGTTTTGTGTCTGGACTGATGTCGCACCCCGTGAGGGGTGCGTGGATTGAAATTTTGCACCGGCGCACGGGGTGTCGGCAAAACTTACGGTCGCACCCCGTGAGGGGTGCGTGGATTGAAATATTGGCGGCAAAATTCAGGGCGATGCCGATAACGTCGCACCCCGTGAGGGGTGCGTGGATTGAAATCGGAAACGGCCCGCTATTACTGGGTGAGACGTTGGGAGTCGCACCCCGTGAGGGGTGCGTGGATTGAAATACCCTGCGCGATCTGTACTGGGCACCAATTGGGACGTCGCACCCCGTGAGGGGTGCGTGGATTGAAATTTGATGCCGTCAAGAGTTGCGTTGATAAGGTCACGGTCGCACCCCGTGAGGGGTGCGTGGATTGAAATAATATATACGTCAGGACGGCGTAAAAAAATAGCCCGTCGCACCCCGTGAGGGGTGCGTGGATTGAAATTAAATACTTGACAGAGTCGGTATCACAATATACAAAGTCGCACCCCGTGAGGGGTGCGTGGATTGAAATATCTTTTTACTGAATTTTTGAATATGCGTATACAGTCGCACCCCCCACGGGGTGCGTGGATTGAAATATCATATCAGAGTTTCCACCGGCACAAGCAAGGGTCGCACCCCTCACGGGGTGCGTGGATTGAAATTTGAGGCTCTCTACACAGAACCTCTCCCCACAGTGTCGCACCCCTCACGGGGTGCGTGGATTGAAATTTTGACATTTATTCAGCGGCACTTCCCGGCGGCGGTCGCACCCCTCACGGGGTGCGTGGATTGAAATCGGCATATGTACGGCTGGTGGACGGAAAATCTCGTCGCACCCCTCACGGGGTGCGTGGATTGAAATAACAGCCCCTCCGGGTGCGGCGACACCCGGACAAGTCGCACCCCTCACGGGGTGCGTGGATTGAAATATCCCGGCCAGCGGGATGACGGTGCAGGATATTCGTCGCACCCCTCACGGGGTGCGTGGATTGAAATCACGACACCCCCGCCGGGGCCGCCTTTATCATGGTCGCACCCCTCACGGGGTGCGTGGATTGAAATCCAGCAGAAAGAACGGGAAGCACACGCAATCGAAAGGTCGCACCCCTCACGGGGTGCGTGGATTGAAATTGTTTAATTTCTCCTGTCTGAGAGTCAATGACCTCGTCGCACCCCGTGAGGGGTGCGTGGGTTGAAATGACGAGGCCTCCTACATAACAGGTACTGTCGATAGTCGCACCCCGTGAGGGGTGCGTGGGTTGAAATTGCATCGGTCTGGCTCTGTATGGCGTTAATACCGTCGCACCCCGTGAGGGGTGCGTGGGTTGAAATCTGTACCTAAAAAGGGATGGCCAACCAGCGGATGTGTCGCACCCCGTGAGGGGTGCGTGGGTTGAAATTCCTTTGCAGCCACAGTGTACATCTGTCATGGCTTGTCGCACCCCGTGAGGGGTGCGTGGGTTGAAATTTTGCTGTAAGGATTCGGGCGCAGGGTCGGTTCGTCGCACCCCGTGAGGGGTGCGTGGGTTGAAATCAGGTCAGGGATTTGATAGGGTTTTCTTTTGGGGTCGCACCCCGTGAGGGGTGCGTGGGTTGAAATTCATGCGGCGGGAGCCTCCGGGAAAAGCCGGACGTCGCACCCCGTGAGGGGTGCGTGGGTTGAAATAGAGGGGAGCGACACGGTAGCATCTAATCTAGCCGTCGCACCCCGTGAGGGGTGCGTGGGTTGAAATCATGTGCAGGGCCAGTATGTAAAGGTCCTTCACCTGGTCGCACCCCGTGAGGGGTGCGTGGGTTGAAATATTGCAAGAACGCAGCAAGCTGGTGGAGGGAGGCAGTCGCACCCCGTGAGGGGTGCGTGGGTTGAAATGCTCCGCCGGAATCGAAGTCACTTCGCCACCGAAGTCGCACCCCGTGAGGGGTGCGTGGGTTGAAATCCCAGAGGGGCTTATTATCCGGCAGACGTACACGGTCGCACCCCGTGAGGGGTGCGTGGGTTGAAATGTTGTTCATATCTCCATTCGAACATGAATCTAGAGTCGCACCCCGTGAGGGGTGCGTGGGTTGAAATAGGTTTTCGAGGTTGGTTGCCACGACGGAGTGCATGTCGCACCCCGTGAGGGGTGCGTGGGTTGAAATTTGTTGGACCACGACATCGGGATACTGTAACAGGGTCGCACCCCGTGAGGGGTGCGTGGGTTGAAATTATTATCCACAGGTATTATCTTGATCGTAAGGGAGTCGCACCCCGTGAGGGGTGCGTGGATTGAAATTTTTTCGGGATTTCCAGGTACAGGTACTGGTAATGGTCGCACCCCGTGAGGGGTGCGTGGATTGAAATTATCCAACCAACGGAAACGCCATCGTTTTGGACGTCGCACCCCTCACGGGATGCGTGGATTGAAATCGCCTTTTTTGCATATTTGCTTCCCTCCGGCCAGTCGCACCCCTCACGGGGTGCGTGGATTGAAATGATCTCATCGAATTTTTGAACGTCCTGGCTGCTGGTCGCACCCCTCACGGGGCGCGTGGGTTGAAATCACAGAAGAAAGCGGGGTTACGGTAGTAAAAGTGGGTCGCACACCATGAGGGGGGCGAGAATTCAAGATTCTCTGAAGTCGAGAAGGAAGCCTGTGGCAAAAGCAATCAGCAAAAAGGAGGCAACGGTGTCAGTTCTGTGTCCCTCAAATCCCAATATGTCATTTGACAGGGTCACCGAAATGATCAACGTCCTTGGAGATGAAACCACAGTGCGGAGATGGAAACGAGACGCGATGAGCCAATTATAATAATTGACCGGAAGGAGGACGAACCATGTGGATCCTTTATGCCATCATTTTCTTTGGGGCGGTTTTTGCTGCTCTCTTGAAGTAGGTGGACAATGAGAAAGCAAGCAATTGGGGCGCTGCTTGCTGTGCTTTGAGCTTTGCCGGGAAGAACGGCTATGAGGTTGCATTGCCCCCTCTAAGAATTACCATACCCGAATCCACACAAAAGGAGGAGAAATCAACATGGAGACCATCCCGGAGGAGGATTATCTGCAAATTTCTGGCCTTCAGCACTATCGCTTCTGCCCACGGCAGTGGGCGCTCATTCATCTGGAACAACAGTGGGCGGAGAATCTGCGGACCACGGAAGGAGTGCTGCTTCACGAGCGGGCCCATCAGGAGGGCCTCCGGGAAAGCCGTGGGGACCTGCTCACGGTCCGGGGCCTGCGGGTGTTTTCGCCCAATCTGGGCCTGTCGGGAGCCTGCGACGTGGTGGAATTCCGCCGGGGCAGCGGCGTGCCGCTGGCCGGACGGGAGGGGCTGTGGCAGGCCTATCCCGTGGAATACAAGCGGGGCAGTCCCAAGGCCGACTCCTGCGACGCTTTGCAGCTTTGTGCCCAGGCCATGTGCCTGGAGGAAATGCTTTGCTGTGACATTCCCGAAGGGGCGCTCTTTTATGGAGAACCCCGCCGCCGGGAGCCGGTGACTTTCACCGAGGAGCTGCGGCAGGAGGTGCGCCAATGCGCCGCCGAGATGCGGGACCTGTACCGCCGGGGCCGGACGCCCATGCCAAAGCGGGCCAAGCGCTGCAATGCCTGTTCTCTGAAAGAGATCTGCCTGCCGGGCCTGCCGAAGCTGGCAAAAACGGCGGATTACTTACGAAAAAGTCAGGAGGATGGCCCATGCGGAAACTATTGAACACCCTGTTCGTGACCTCTGAGGATGCCTATCTGACCATTGATGGGGAAAATGTGGTGGTCAACCGGGAAAAACAGGAAATCGGTCGGTTTCCCCTGCATACTTTGGAGCAAATTCTCTGCTTTTCCTATGCAGGCGCCTCCCCGGCGCTGATGGGCGGCTGCGCCCAGCGGGGCGTGGGCCTGACCTTTTGCACCCCACGGGGCCGGTTCCTGGCCCGCAGTCAGGGAGAGTGGAACGGCAATGTGCTGCTGCGCCGGACCCAGTACCGCCTGGCGGACGACCCGGCGGAATGCTGCAAGATCGCCCGGAACATGATCTACGGAAAGCTGTACAACAGCCGTTGGAGCATCGAGCGGACCAAGCGGGACCACGCCCTGCGGGTGGATACGGCGGCGTTGGAGGCGGCTTCCGTCCAGCTGAAAACTCAGGCGGACCTGGCCCTGACGGCCACGGACCCGGAAATGCTCCGGGGCATCGAGGGCAGCGGGGCGAAAATCTATTTTGATGTGTTCGACCGGCTCATTTTGCAGCGGAAAGAGGTATTTTCCTTTGAAAATCGGAACCGGCGGCCGCCCACGGACCCGGTCAACGCCATGCTGTCCTTTGGGTACAGTCTGCTGGCAAATGATTGCGTTTCGGCGCTGGAAAGCGTGGGCCTGGATTCCTATGTGGGCTTCCTGCACCGGGACCGGCCCGGACGGAACTCCCTGGCCCTGGACCTGATGGAGGAGCTGCGGCCCTGTCTGGCGGACCGGTTCGTGCTGACCCTTATCAACAACCGCATTCTGTCCCTGGAGGATTTCGAAAATACGGACAGCGGGGCGGTGCTGCTGACGGACGGGGGCCGGAAGAAATTTCTGCAAAACTGGCAGGAGCGGAAGCGGGACACCATCACCCACCCCTATCTGGGCGAGAAGCTGCCCTGGGGGCTGGTGCCTTATGTGCAGGCGCTTCTGCTGGCCCGGTACTTGCGGGGGGATCTGGACGGCTATCCGCCGTTTTTATGGAAGTGATGCGATGCTGATACTGATTACTTATGACGTGAATACCGAGGATGCCGCCGGACGGAGACGGCTGCGGCAGATCGCAAAGCAGTGCGTGAATTACGGCCAGCGGGTGCAGAATTCCGTGTTCGAGTGCGTGCTGGACCCGGCCCAGTATAAGACCTTGCAGGCGAAGCTGTGCAAACTCATGGACCCCCAGCGGGACAGCCTGCGGTTCTACCAGCTGGGCAAAGAGACCCGGGACAAAATCGAGCATTTCGGCGTAAAAGCCGGGTATGACCCCACGGGGACGCTGATTTTGTGAAAAGTCGTCCATTGATGACCGCACTTCCGGCGAGGCGTAAAAAGCCTTCCCCTGGAGGGTGGTGCTCCGCGCAGCGAATCCGAAATCTATATGACTGCCGGTGGCAGTCATACCTCTGCTACGGTGTCACGCCTTTCGGCGTGACGGATGAGGTCGAAGGCAGCAGTGTTGTACCAACTTATGGTGATAATCGGTGGCTTCGGCCTCATCAGTCAGCCCTTGCGGGCTGCCAGCTTCTCCTCCAAGAGAAGCCTTAACTCAGAAGTACGGGGCCGGTTGTTCAGAGTGAAGGCTTCCCCTACACAGGGGAGGCATTGCCTCGCCGGGAGTTGGTACTTCTGAGTCAAGCCCTCTCCTGCTGGAGAGGGTGGCATGGCGCAAGCCATGACGGATGTGGAGGGGAGCCGGTGCGATTTATGGACCGCTCAAAAAGACGATAGGCCCCACATCCGCCCGGAATCAATAGATTCCGGCCACCTTCTCCCCAGGGAGAAGGCTTTTCTCAGAAACCTCTACCCCCTACTTCTAGGGGTAGGACACCCCCTCCGCCTGCCCCAACGGGCTGCCACCGCCCTCAAAGAGGGAGGCAAGGCGGCATTGGAAGCCCCGCTCAAACCGAAATTCCCACCCCCGGCGGAAAATTTTTCCGCCGGGGGTCCAATATCCGTTGACCTTTTGCGACAGATATGGTAGAAAGAGAGAAAAGGAGGCGGGGGACTTGGAGGAGAAAGCCATTCTGGGCCTGTACTTTGCCCGGGAGGAGCAGGCCATCCGGGAGACGGACCGGAAATTCGGAAATCTGTGCCGGCATATCGCCTGGAACATTCTGGGCTGCCGGGAGGACGTGGAGGAATGCGTCAACGACACTTGGCTGGCCGTCTGGAACCGCATCCCCCCGGAGCGGCCCGACTGTCTGGGGGCCTACCTGGGGCGCATCGTGCGGAATCTGGCGGTGAGCCGCTATCGGGAGAATCACGCCCAGAAGCGCTATGGCCCCATGGAGGTACTGCTCTCGGAATTGGAGGAGTGCATCCCGGACCGCACCCGCTTGGAGGACGAGGTCGATGGGCGGCTGCTGACGGCCTATATCCGGGACTGGCTGGGCACCCTGCCCAGGGAGGACCGGGTGCTGTTCGTCCGGCGGTACTGGTATGGGGACAGCGTGAACACACTGGCGGTGGAATCCCTCCGGTCCGGGGCGCAGATGGCCCAGAAAATGCTGAGCCTGCGGAGGAAACTGAAAATCTATCTGGAAGCAAAAGGAGTGGACGTCCCATGAAAAAGGAAGACCTGTTCGATGCGGTAACGAATTTGCCGGACAAGTATGTGAAAGAGGCGAAAAAGCGGAAAATCCCCCGCTGGACGGCGGCGGTGGCGGCAGTTCTGACGGCGGTGATCCTGCTGGGCATTTTCTTCGGGCCGGGCGTAGATCTGGGCCGGGGCGGCGTGCAGGTGCTGGCCGCTGCGGAATATCCCCAGATGACGGCCTATCCCAATGAGCAAAAGTATATCAAATGGAACGGCGAATTTGACGACGAGGCTTTTCAACCGGTCTATGACCGCTGGCGGGAGGACCTCAACGCCCTGCGGCCGGAGGAGGGCTTCGCCGACGGGCTGGAAACCTATTTCCCCACGGCCGCACGGGCACTGCTTTCCGGTCAGGGCAACCGGGTCTGCTCTCCACTGAACGTGTATATGGCTCTGGCCATGCTGGCGGAGATCACCGACGGGGACACCCGGCAGGAGATCCTGGCCGTCCTGGGCAGCGACGACCTGGAGGACCTGCGGACTCAGGCGAAGGCTGTGTGGCGGTCCGTGTACCGGCAGGACGGAGCCGTGAACAGCGTGCTGGCCAATTCCCTGTGGCTCAACGAGGGGTCGTCTTTCCGTCAGGAGACCGTGGACCGGCTGGCGGAAAATGATTACGCATCCGTGTACCGGGGCGAAATGGGATCCAAGGAGCTGGATAAAGCTCTGCGGGACTGGCTGGACGAACAGACCGGAGGACTTCTGAAAAAAGCCACAAAAACCGCACGATTCTCCCCGGATACGGTGTTGGCACTGGCTTCTACCGTCTATTTTCAGTCCAAATGGACGGAGGAGTTTTCCAAGAACAATACCCGGGAAGGCACCTTCCATGGCCTTTCCGGGAACACGAGTGCGGACTTTCTCCGCAGCGACGGAGCGGATACGTATTACTGGGGCGATGGCTTCGCCGCCTACGGTAAGCTCCTGGAAAGCGGCGGAACCATGTGGTTCTTCCTGCCGGACGAAGGCGTCACGCCGGAGGACCTGCTGGCCGGGGAGGACGTGTTCACCCTGGCGTCAGACAGCAGCCAATGGGAAAATCAGACCCGGCTCATCGTCCATGTGTCTATCCCGAAATTCGATATTTTCCAGCAGCAGACATTGACGGACGCCCTGGAAACCATGGGCATTTCCAAGGTTTTCGACCTGGGGCAGGCGGATTTCTCCCCGATTTCCGACAATGACCTGTATCTTTCCCAGACGGACCACGCCGCCCGGCTGGCCATCGACGAGGAGGGGGTCACAGCGGCGGCCTATACCCTGATGGATGCTGCCGGTGCGGCCAGGCCACCGGAGGAGGAAGTGGATTTCCGGCTGGACCGGCCCTTTCTGACCATGGTCACGTCCCAGGACGGTCTGCTGCTCTTTGCGGGCATCGTCTGCGATATTGCGTAAAAATTTTTCCGGGGCTGATTGCAGCCCCGGAATTTTCTGCTTCCATTTTGAACAAACTTTTGATATAATAGACCCAGGAAAGGCGGGAGCGCAGATGAAAAGCTATATTGCCATTGATTTGAAGTCCTTTTACGCTTCCGTAGAGTGCGTGGAGCGGGAAATGGACCCCCTGGGCACCAATCTGGTGGTGGCGGACGAGAGCCGCACGGAAAAGACCATTTGCCTGGCGGTGTCCCCGGCCCTGAAGGCCTACGGGATACCGGGCCGGGCCCGGCTTTTCGAGGTGATCCAGAAAGTGAAGGCCGTGAACGTCCAGCGGCGGCGCCGAGCCCCCGGCGGGATGTTCCGTGGGAAAAGCTGCGTGGCGGCGGAGCTGGAGCGGGACCCGTCCCTGGAACTGGATTACGTGATTGCCAAGCCCCAAATGGCCCATTATATGGAGGTCAGCACCCAAATCTACAACATTTATCTCAAATACATCGCCCCGGAGGACATCCACGTCTATTCCGTGGACGAGGTGTTCATCGATGCCACCGGCTACCTGAAGACCTACGGCCTGACGGCCCGGGAGCTGGCCCGGAAGATGATTTCCGACGTGCTGAAAAGCACCGGCATCACCGCCACGGCAGGCATCGGCACCAATCTTTATCTTAGCAAGATTGCCATGGACATCGTAGCCAAGCATCTGCCTCCGGACGAAAACGGGGTCCGCATTGCGGAACTGGACGAACTGGGCTACAAAATGCAGCTTTGGGACCATCGGCCCCTGACGGATTTCTGGCGGCTGGGTCCCGGCTACGCCCGGAAGCTGGAAAGCGCCGGGATGCACACCATGGGGGACATTGCCCTCCGGTCGGAATTTGACGAGGAATGGTTTTTCCGGACCTTCGGGGTCAATGCGGGGCTGCTGCTGGACCACGCCTGGGGGGTGGAGCCCTGCACCATTGCAGACATCAAGGCCTATCGGCCCAGCACCAACAGCCTCAGCTCCGGCCAGGTGCTGCAATGCCCCTATACCAACGAAAAGGCCCGGCTCATCGTCTGGGAAATGACCGAGCGGCTGGCCCTGGACCTGCTGGAAAAGCGGCTGGCCGGGGACCAGGTGGTGCTGGACGTAGGGTACGACATCGACAATCTCACGGACCCGGAGATTCGCAAATCCTATTCCGGGCCGGTGGTCACGGACCGCTATGGCCGCCAGACCCCCAAGCCCGCCCACGGGTCGGAAAATCTGGGGCGGCACACCGCATCGGCCAAAATCATGACGGAGGCCATGCTGAAAATTTTTGACCGCATCACCGGGAAAAATCTGCTGGTCCGGCGTATCACCGTCACTGCCTGCCATGTGCTGCCGGAAAGCCAGATCTCCGAGGAGCCGGTGCAGCTGGACCTGTTTTCCACCACGGAGGAGCAGCAGGAAAAGCTCCGGCAGCAGGAAGCGGAATTGGAGCGGGAGCGCCGCCGTCAGCAGGCGGTGCTGGCCATCCAGCGGCGCTACGGCCGCAACGCCATCCTGCGGGGCAGCAATTATCTGGAAGGGGCCACCGCCCGGGAGCGAAACGGCCAGATCGGAGGGCATAAGGCGTGAAATACGATTCGATCCTGCACCACACCCGGGTGTATTCCGCCAAGCACCCGCCCATGTCCAATCAGGAGCGGGCAGCCCAGTTTGCGCCCTTTGCGGCGCTGACGGGGTTGGATGCGGCGGTGGAGGAAACGGCCCGGCTCACGGAGCAGCCGGTGGAGCTGACGGAGGAGGCCCGGCAGGCCCTGGACGAAACGTTGCAGGAGGCCCTGCGGCACCCGGAAACGCCGGTCCAAATTTGCTATTTCCGGCCGGATGTATGGAAAAGCGGCGGGGCCTATGTAGAAAAAATCGGCCATATCCGCCGGATAGACGTGTGCGGACAGATGTTAGAGTTCGCAGACGGAGAAAAAATACCCCTGGAGACCATCCGCTCCGCCGGAGATTGGAGGGCCGAATAGCCAACTTCCGGCGTGGCGTAAGGCTCCCCTGTGTAGGGGGAGCTGTCTGCCCTGCGGGCAGACTGAGGGGGTGTAATCTACCAAGTTTGGGATGCCTACCGGCAAGGCTTTGTAGGGGCGGCGGCATGCCCCGCCCGCACGAATTCCATACGCAGAAGCGGTAAAGCGTAAGCCTCCCCTGTGTAGGGGGAGGTGGGCCACGCTTGCGTGGCTCGGAGGGGGTGTACGGTCGGTTCTTGGAGGGGACTATCGAACGATAGCATTCAGCAAATCGATAGCTTACACCCCCTCAGTCATACCTGGCGGTGTGACAGCTCCCCCTACACAGGGGAGCCATTGACTCTGAGCAACCGGCCCCGTACTTCTGAGTTAAGCCTTCCCCTGGAGGGGAAGCTGGCGCAACGTCAGTTGCGACTGATGAGGTCGAAGCTACCGATTATCGCCATAGGTTGGTACGGCGCTGTTACCTTCGGCCTCATCCGGTCCGGCGTTGCCGGACCACCATAGTAGAGGTATGACTGCCACCGGCAGTCATATAGATTTTGGATTCGCAGCGCGGAGTACCACCCTCCAGGGGAAGGCGTTTTCTCAGAAGGTCGAGGTGTTCTGCGTCGATTTTTACCGCTCAAGTATCGCTACAAGGCGGGCGGGGCATGCCCACGCCCCTACCGTGCCACGCCGGGGGATTTTACCGGCCCTACGATGCCACGGCGGAAGGCATACCGAAAAAGGTGAAAAAACGTGGATTGGGGGTTGCAATGGGGCGGGGGAAATGGTATGATTATGTAAATCTAGCCGGAGACGGTTAGATGCCGGACAACAGCCCCAGAGACTGCTTCCAGAGCAGAATCCGCCGGACGGCGTTGTCGATCTGTTCTTCGGAAATGCGGCCTTCCCGAATGGCTTCCAGTACCGCTGCGTACTGCTCCGGGAAATCGCTGGAGATCAGCAGATCGTTTCCTGCCAGAACAGCCAGAACGGCCGCTTCCCCGACGCCGTAGGGAACAGAAATTGCATCCATAACCAGATCATCTGTGACCAGAACACCGTTATAGCCCATGGTTTCCCGGACATAGCGGTGGACCGCCGGGGACAGGGATGCAGGGTATTCCGCATCCAGTGCAGTGACCTGAATGTGGGACATCATGACGGCTCCGCAGCCGGCCTCCATTCCGGCGGCAAAGGGCAGGAGATCCTGGGCTTCCAGTTCCTCCAGGGAACGATTTTCTATGGCAATCCCCACGTGGGTGTCAGCATTGTTCCCATAGCCGGGGAAATGTTTCAATACACAGCCGATGCCGTAAGTCTGTCCTTCCTCTACGGCAATTTGTACCCATTGACAGGTAAGCTCTGGGCTTTGCCCCAGAGAACGGTCATAAAGAAATGCTGCCGGGTCGGTGGTAATGTCGCAGACCGGGGCCAGGTTAACGTTAATGCCCAAATCGGACAGCAATGCATCTTTTTCTACCTCGGCAGTGCGCAAGGCTTCCATGCCGCCTCCTTCGTAAAGGGAGCGTGGGGAGGAAAACGGCGCATCCCGGAAAGCGGGCTTGTCGCTGATGCGGACGACACTGCCGCCTTCCTCATCAACGGCGATCAGCAGCGGAATGGTGGCGGCTTCCTGGTAGCGTTCCAACGTCTGCCGCAGGGATTCGGGTGTTTCGTCTTCCGTGTCCCGGTCAAAGAGGACGAGCCCGCCCAGATGATATTGGGCAGTATCCTCCGCTGCCGTTTCCTTCCGGCATCGGGCCAGGAACAACTGGCCGACCTTTTCTTCTGTGGTCAGGCCGGAGAGCAGAAGGTCTACGGGGTCCGGAGGTAGCGTAGGTGCCTGAGTAGGGACTTGCGTGGGAGACTGGGTCGTGACCTGGGCGGACGGCTCCGGTGGCAGTGTCGCCCGGGAGGACGCTTTTGGCATGGGCTGCACGGAGCAGCCGCAGAGCAGCAGACAGAGAATGACGCAGAAAAATTTTTTCATTGGATTCACCTCGGGAAGTATTATAGCATATTCTTCCCTGAAAATACAGACGGGCGGTGCTTATGCAATTCAATTCCATCCCCTTCCTTTTTTATTTCCTACCGGCGTTCCTGGCGGTCTACTATCTCACCCCCCGGCGGGGCCGCAGCGCCGTGCTGGCGGCGGCCAGCTGCCTGTATTATTACTTGGCCTGCGGGCGGCAGATCTGGCCCGTGGCTGTGCTTCTCGAAGTGACGGCCCTGACGTTCCTGCTGGGCCTGCTGCTGAAAAAATGGCGCTCCGGCGTGCTGCTGGTGGTGAGCGCGTTACTGCCCGTGGGGCTGCTGGTGTTCTTCAAGTGCCATCAGGGCGGGAAAATGCTGCCCCCCGGCATGAGCTTTTACTGCTTTCAGCTGGCGGCCTATCTCATTGATGTGTACCGGAAAAAATGCCCGGAGGAGCGAAGCCCCTTCCGGTTTGCTGCGCAAATTCTCCAATTCCCAAAGCTGCTTTCCGGGCCGCTGGCAGAGCCAAGAAAATTGCAGCTGGAGTCCCAAAGCCCCTGCCTTTGCCCCTACGCCATTCACCATGGCCTCCAGGAGCTGATTCTGGGCCTTGCCATGAAAGTATTGCTGGCAGACCGCTTGGGGGGCCTGTGGGCCGAGACGGCGGTTGCTGGCTATGGGGGTATCTCCACGTCCCTGGCCTGGCTGGCGCTGCTGGCCTACGCCCTGCGGCTCTATTTTGACTTTTACAGTTACAGTCTCATGGCCATGGGCCTGGGACGGCTGGTGGGGTATCATCTGCCCCGGAATTTCCTGGACCCCTACGCCTCCGTTACGGTTTCGGAATTTTACCGCCGGTGGCACGCCACCTTGGGCAGGTGGTTCCGGGAATATGTGTACATTCCCTTGGGCGGCAGTCGGAAGGGCTGGAAGCGCACGGCGGTGAATCTGGCCATCGTGTGGGCCCTGACGGGCTTCTGGCACGGAAACGGTGGAAATTACCTGCTGTGGGCGGGCTTTTTGCTGGCGCTTATTTTGCTGGAAAAGCTGTTCTGGGGAAAAGTCTGCCGGAAAGTGCCGCTTTTGGGGCATCTTTACACGATTTTTGCGATTTTAATTAGCTGGGTGCCCTTTGCCATCGGGGACCGGGCCAAAATGACGGTTTTCCTGGGCAAGCTGTTTGGCATGGGCCGTGCCGTGAACCCACTGGACTACCGGATGGTGGGCAGGGCGTATTTGCCCTATCTGATCATCGGGGTGCTGCTGGCCATGCCCTGGCTGCCCCGGCTGGTGCGAAAAATCCAGAAATACTGGATTGCCGACGTTCTTCTGTTCCTGCTGTTCTGGGTGTGTGTGTACGTCATGGCCACCAGTGCGGGAAGTCCCTTCCTGTATTTCCAATTCTAAAGGGAGTGCGTTTCCATGAAAAAACGACTGATTATATTCGCCTTGGCACTGGTTCTGTCGGGACTGGCCTTGAGCGGGGCGGGGTGCTATTATAAATACGTCGTTCTGCGGCCCTATGGGCTGGCGCAGGACCAATTCGCCCCGGCGATTCCCATTCTGCTGCTGACCGACGAAGGCGGACTCCGGGAGCAGCTGCGGCAGGCGCAGGACCAGGCCACGGCCCCGACGACAGAACCGACCACCGAGCCGACCACGGTGCCAACTACGGCCCCCACGGAGCCGGTGACGGAACCGACTACGGAAGCCACAACGGAGCCGACAACCGAACCTCCTACCGAACCGCCTACGGAACCCACCACCCCGCCGCCGGTGACGGATGGAAAAGTGGATGAAAACTGGTTTGACGATGTGCTGTTTGTGGGGGATTCCCGGACGGCGGGAATGCGGCTATACAGCCGTCTGGGGCAGGCGGATTATTTCAGCTACACGGGCATGACCGTGTTCAACTGGCCGAAAATCGAGACGGAGGACCTGAATTTCCCGAAGGAGAGCCTGGAAGCCCTGCTTGGGAGCAAGACCTACGGAAAAATTTTCCTGTGCCTGGGCATCAATGAGTGCGGCGACGACCACGACGAAATTTTGAATGCCTATGGGGAACTGGTGGATTTTGTGCGGGAAAGGCAGCCGGAGGCACAAATTTTCCTGGTGAGTATCATGACCGTGGGCCGGAGCAAGGTCCAGGACGGCTGGTATTTCAATCCGGAAAACATTGGGAACCTGAATAATCGAATCGCCCAGCTGGCCGCTGACAAGAATCTTTTTTATCTGGACAGCAACGCCCGCTTTGCCGATGAAAACGGCTATCTGCCGGACAACCTCAGCGCCGACGGCTGCCATCTGTACGCCGAGGACTATCTCGCCTACACGGATTGGCTCCGGGAGGCGGTGGCGGACTTGCTTTTTTCCTGAAAACCGCTATAATGAAAGGGTAGGGGATGCTTATGAAGCTGCTTATTCGCCAGCGGGTCTTTTCCTGGACGGACAGCTATGACGTCTACGATGAGACCGGCAGGCCCAAGTATTTTGTAAAGGCCGAGTGGTTCACGCTGGGCCATCAGATCCATGTGTACGAAAAGGCCACGGGCCGGGAGGTGGGGTCCATCCACCAGAAGCTGTTCCGCTTTCTGCCGGCCTTTGAGATCGTGCTGAACGGACAGACCATGGGCACGGTCCGGAAGGAATTTACCTTCTTTTCGCCCCGATATTCCATTGACTATCAGGGCTGGACGGCGGAAGGGGACCTGTTCGGATGGGATTATGACGTGCGCCGTGGAAATGCCACGGTGCTGCATATTTCCAAGGAGCTTTTTACCTGGGGCGACACCTATGCCATGACTTTTGAAAATCCCGCCGTGGAAATGCCCGGACTGCTGCTGGTCATTGCCATCGATGCGGCAAATTGCAGCCAAGGAGACTAAATTTTATGGAAAAAATTACCAGCTTTACCATTGACCACATCCGGCTCCTGCCGGGTCTGTACGTTTCCCGGAAGGACCGGGTGGGCAGCGAAACCGTGACCACCTTCGACCTGCGGGTCACCAGCCCCAACGACGAGCCGGTGATGAACACCGCCGAGGTCCACACCATCGAGCATCTGGCGGCTACCTATCTGCGCAACGACCCGACATGGAAGGACCGGGTGCTGTACTTCGGGCCTATGGGCTGCCGCACGGGCTTTTACCTGCTGCTGACCGGGGACCTAACCTCCCGGGAGGCCCTGCCGCTGGTCCGGGATTGCTTCCGGTTCATCCGGGACTATGAGGGCGAAGTCCCCGGAGCATCCCCCAGGGATTGCGGCAATTATCTGGACATGAACCTGAACATGGCCCACTTCTGGGCGAAGCGCTACGCCGCTCTGCTGGAAAACATCGACGAAAGCCGCCTGAACTACCCGGAGGACTGATATTATGAAGAAACTAGGCATTATCGGCGCCATGAAGGTGGAGGTAGAGACCCTTCAGAACGCCATGACCGGGAAGAAAATTCAGACCATCGCCGGAATGGACTTCTGCGAGGGCCTGCTGGAAGGACTGCCCGCCGTGGTGGTGGAGTGCGGCGTGGGCAAGGTCAATGCGGCAGTGTGCGCGCAAATTCTTTGCTCCTGCTATAAAATTTCTCATCTGGTCAACACCGGTGTGGCCGGTTCGCTAAATGCAAAGCTGGATATTTGTGACCTGCTGGTCAGCAAAGATGCGATGTATTATGACGTGGATTGCCAATATGTGGGCTATGCACCCTGCGTTCTGCCGGGGATGCCGGAGACCTTTGAGGCGGATGATTTCCTCATCGGCCGGGCCTTTGCAGCGGCGGAATCGATAAAACCCGGCCACACCCACATCGGACGGGTGGCTACCGGCGACTGCTTTGTGGCCAAGAAAGAGCTGAAGGAAAAGATCGTGGCGCTGACCCAGGCTTCCTGCGTGGAGATGGAGGGAGCGGCCATCGCCCATACCGCATACAGGAACGGTGTGCCTTTCGTGATTCTGAGGGCCATCTCCGACAAGGCCGACGACTCGGCGGAAATGGATTATCCCACCTTCGAGGCCAACGCCGCCGCCTTCTGTGCCCGGCTGACCGAGGCACTGGCCCGGGATCTGGCTCAGGACGAATGACCCAATAAATAGCTGAAAAATCCCCGGAAACGGTTAGAAGTAATCGTTTCCGGGGGATTTTTTTGTTCATACAGCTTTCGACAGCATTTGACCAAAGTGTGGAAGTATAATGGCTCTGCCGTCAGGGGAACAGGGAAAGACCTCAGTTGGAATGATCCTTCTCCTGGTCCTTCTGCAGCTGTTCAATGCCGCGGCGGATCAGGTCAATGGTGGCGGCGGATCGACTGGGGTATCGGTTCTCGAAACGGAAATCATCGATCTCCTTCAAGAGCTCCTCATCCACGATCACAGTAAAGCGGGGTTTTTCTGTTGGCATGGTTCATTCCTCCTTACGGGTGTAATTATGCACAAGTTCAGAGTTTCTGTCAAGAGGCTAAATTCGAATACATAGGGAAAACGGGAAAAATTTTGAGGAATGTTGTATTATCAATCCTGGAAGAAGCTGGAAAATGGTCTGTTAATTTTTCTTTAGAACCCATTTGAAAAACGGGGTTGACAAGTTCATACAATATGCCCTATAATATAAAACACAAGTTCAGAGGTTCACGCAAAGCAAATGTTCATAAGATGTGAGAAAGGAGATAAAACCATGGTCGGAAAAAAGTTGACGTTGATCTTGACTCCGGAATTGGCGCAGATGCTGGAGACACTGAAGAATACGGAGGCTTTCCGGGAAAGAAGTCAGGCGGAAATGCTGCGGACGTTGATCCGGGCGGGCCTTCGTGCGGAATTGAAGGAATTGGACCGGGAAGCTCTGGCCATGTGAGAGAGGAGAGGACACCATGATCCGGAAGATCGCCAATGGACTGTCCACCGTGGTAATGGTCCTGGTAGTGCTGCTGGCGCTGACGCTGGTAGGCGGACGGCTGTTTGGGATGCAGACCTATGCGGTGCTGTCCGGCTCTATGGAACCGGCGTACCCCACCGGGGCGCTGCTGTACGTCCGAAAGGTGGACCCGGCGGACATTCAGCCGGGGCAGGTCATTACATTTCTGCTGGATGAACATACCGTGGCCACCCATCGGGTGGTGGAGGTCATCCCGGACCCGGAGGAGGCGGGCATTTACCGCTACCGGACCAAGGGGGACGCCAACGAGGCTGCCGATGCGGGCCTGGTCCACTGCAAGAACGTCCTGGGGACCCCGGTGGCGTGCGTCCCCTACCTGGGCTACGTCATCACCTGGATCCAGAATCCCCCGGGAACGTATATTGCCATTTCTGCGGCGGCGGTGCTTTTGCTGTTGGTGTTCCTTCCGGACCTCTTTGCGGAGGACAAGAAAAAGCCCGCCCCGGACGCAGAAAGCCGCTGAGCGAAGCGTTTGTTCAGCGTTTCCATGAAGGGCAATGCCGCAAGGCTCCCGATATTGCATTCTTTTAAGGAGGTTTTCATGGATGAAAACAAGAAGTAAGGCTCTGCTCCTGACGCTCTGTGCGGTGCTGCTTGTGACCGCCTCAGTGCTGGGGACCCTGGCATTTTTGACCTCGACGGATGAAGTCAAGAACACGTTCACGGTTGGTTCCGTGAATATCACGCTGGACGAGGCGAAGGTCAAGACCGACGGAACGCCTGTTGAGGGCGCTGCCCGTGTGAAAGCAAATGAATACCATCTGCTGCCTGGCCATACTTACACCAAAGACCCCACTGTGACGGTGAAGGATGGCAGCGAAAGCGCTTATGTGCGGCTGAAGGTCACGTTCAACAACGCCGCCGACATGATTGCCATGTGTACGGACCCGGAGTATGCGGACGATGGCCCCACCGGTGTGGAAAATGCTTATCCGCTGATTCGGATGGTCAAGTTTGTCGAGGCAAATGCTGCAAAGTGGGACGGCGTTATTCCGGACAACATGGTGGACACGGAAGAAATGCTGGATAACAGCAAGTATTTCCAGAAAACCGGCGACACGCTCACCTATTACTTCTACTACAAGACCCCGGTCGCAGCCCCTGATGGCGACGTGAAGCTGGAGACGCTGTTCGATGCAGTCACGGTTCCGGGTTGGGTCAAGGGCGATCAGCTAGCAAAGCTGAACGATTTCAAAATCACCGTTGTTGCCGAAGCAATCCAGGCCGACGGCTTTACAAATGCGGATGCTGCCTGGGCAGCTTTTGATGCACAGTAATATTTCTGATTCCAACAGACAAGGGCAAGCCGCATGGCTCCCCTTTCTGTTGAAATAAAGCCAATATTCAGGGAAAGGAGGAAGAGGAAAAGTGAAAAATCATGCAAACCGCCGCAGCGTGAGCAGCAAGGCTTTTGCCGCCGTGCTGGCGCTGGCGCTGGTGCTGGGGTGTGCATTGGGCGGAACGGTGGCCTGGCTGGTCGCCAAATCCGACCCCGTTGTCAATACCTTTACCTACGGAGACATCAACATCAACTTGGAAGAGACTACGGGCAGTAGCTATAAAATCATCCCCGGTGTGGATATTGCCAAGGACCCGAAGGTGACGGTCAAAGCCAACTCCGAAGCCTGCTGGCTGTTCGTGAAGGTGGAAGAGACTGGTACGTTTGTGGGTGGTAAGGTGACTTACTCCATTGCAGACGGCTGGACGCAGGGCGATGGCACGAAGATTCCTAAGAATGTCTACTATCGTGAAGTGAGTGCGGCCGATGCCAAAAACGGTGCTTCGTATTATGTCCTTGCGGGCGATACGGACCATCCCAACGGTGTTGTCATGGTCAGCGATACACTGACGAAAGAGGACATCAAGGACATCCCTACCGGACCTACGCTGACCTTTACGGCCTACGCCGTTCAGAAGGACGGTATTGCCGATGCTGCCACCGCATGGAGCAAAATCAGCTGATTCCTGTATTCCCTCTGCGCAGGAGCGCAGAAAAATAATCAATCTTAATTAAGGAGAAAGTTCATCATGAAGAAGAAAATTACCGCAATCTTCCTGTGCGTTGCCCTGCTGGCAACGGCCATCGTGGGAGCCTCTCTGGCTTACTTCACCGACACGGACAACGAGACCAACACCTTCACCGTCGGCAATGTGAAGATCGACCTGATCGAGAAAGAGCGTGACGGCAAGGGCGGCACGAAGGATTTCACCCAGGGCAAGAAGCTGTACCCCATCGTCGGCTCCGCTCAGGGCGAGAAGGATGCGCTGGGTATGCCCACCGCCAAGAACTACGTGGATAAGATGGTCACCATCGAGAACACCGGTTCCGAGAAGGCTTACATCCGTGCTTACTTCGCAATCCCCTCCGCTCTGGACGACGGCTACGAGACCTTCAACGCCGGCATGAACGTCCTGCATTTCAACTTTGGCAACAAGGTTGAAAATGGTGTTATTACCTCCACCGAGGGTGTGGAGTGGATCTGGACCCATGACGGCAAGTGGAACTACTTCGAGACCACTATCGACGGCATCAAGTACAACGTTTACTTCGCTGATTACTACCAGGCTGTTGATGCCGGTGCTGCCACCGAGCAGCTCGTGCAGGGCGTGTACCTCGACAAGACCTTCGACATCAAGGACGGCAACTGCTACGCCTTTGGCGAAGAAGTCACTCTCGACGATGGCTGGGACTGGAACAATGTTTCCTGCCCGGTGTTCGCCGTGGCTTGCCAGGCCGAGGGCTTTGACAGCGCCTCCGAGGCCATCACCGCAGCCTTTGGTGCAAACTACAACCCCTGGGGCGGCGCTGCCGACAACTGGCAATAAACAGGCAACAGGCTTCGAGAGCGCATACGAGGCCCGGCGGCCCACACCGTTCTTTGCCTGATTCTCCCTTGCCTGCCCCCCGGCAAAACGGGGGGCAGGTTCCTAAGAAAGCGCCCGATATGCAAATCGGACGTTTTCTTACGAAATTAAAGGAGGCGGCAAAAATGAAACGAAAAATCTGGATTATTGTGCTGGCGCTGATCTCCATTGCTTCCATGGCATCTTCGACCATGGCTTATTTTACCGGAGAGGATCGCGCCCACAATGTGATCACCACCGGCGGCGTTCATATTGCCCTGGTGGAACAGCAGCGGACAGGAGACACCTATACGCCCTTCCCCAAGGAAGGCGTTACCGGCGTCCTGCCCGGTACATCCATCTCTAAGATTGTGTCCGTGGAAAACACCGGCTCTGCCCCCGCATGGGTGCGCATCCGCCTGACGGCGTCCATCGAGAACGCCCAGGGCGAGGCGCTGCCCCCGGTGTTGGAGAACGGCACATCGGTTATGTCCATGGAGCTGCTGCCCGGCTGGGTCGTGGGTCCCGACGGCTGGCTTTACTATCGGGAGCCGGTAGCCGTGGACGGTTCGACCACCCCGGCCTTTGAGGCTGTGCACATGGCGGCGGAAATGGGAAACGTCTATCAGGAGTCCACCTGTGATCTCGTGGTGGAGGCCCAGGCGGTCCAGTCGGACAACAATCCCCTGACCGGGGCGCTGTGGGAAATTCCCGGCTGGCCTGAGGAGGGTGCGTGATGAAGAAAATACTTGCATTTCTGCTCTGCGCCGTGCTGCTGCTGACCGTCGCTGCCCCGGCGGCCCTGGCTGAGACCGTGACGGAGACGTTCCAGATCTGTGACGGCACCGGTGCGCCGGTAAAGACCGTCTCGCTGAGAATGTCCGAGAAAATGGAACTGACGGCCGTGGCAGAGAACCTTTCCGGCAGCTATCAGTGGCAGATTCACGTCAGCGGCGACGTTTGGGCCAATATCATGGGCGCAAACGGCAACAGGCTGGAGCTGAGTTACGGCCTGGTGGCCAATCTGCTCAGCGGCAACGTTGCTGAAATTCGCTGCAGGCTGACCAATGGGGAAGTCCGCTATACCGACCCGGTGAAGGTGCAGATTCAGTCCGATGCGGCTGTCCGAAAGGCTCCCGCCGCAGCGCCGGTTCTCGGGTCAGCACCCAATGGGGACCCGGCGGACGGACCTGCGCCCTCGACCTATGTCATTACCATCAAGTATCAGTTTGCTGACGGGACACAGGCGGCAAATCCCTGGACGGCTACCGTGGCCACCGGCAGCACCTATACGCAGGATGTTGCCAGTCCTGCGATCGTGGGCTATACGCCTGATTCGGACGTAGTCCATGTGAATGCTTCTGAAACGACGACCTATACCGTAACTTACAACCCCGCAGAGGTGGATTTCACAGTCAAGCACTATCAGCAGAACGTTTCTGACGATAAGTACACGCTGGCGGACACCGAGACGAAGAAGGGTTACACCAAGAGCGCAGTAGGCGAGGGCCTGGCCAGAACGGACTATGAAGGCTTCTATTCTCTGCTCTATGATACCGCCATGGAAATCGCAGCGGACGGCAGCACGGTCGTCGAGATCTACTATGACCGTTACTACTATCTGATGAACTTCGATTTGGATGGCGGCTACGGTGTGGAGCCGATCTATGCCCGGTACGGTGCGGCGGTTTCCGTGAACGATCCTACCAAGCCCGGCTATACCTTCAACGGCTGGACGCCGGCGATTCCGGCCACAATGCCTGCACAGAATACGAGCTATAAGGCAAATTGGGAAATCGGTACGTCTGGGTTTACGGTTGTGTTCTGGTATGAAAATGCCAACGATGACGGTTACAGCGTGGCCGGAACCTACAAGCCTGCCAATGTGAAGCCCGGTACAGAGCAAAAGAGTGATGATTATAAGAATCAGAGCTTTGATGGCCGAGACGGCACACATTTTACCTACAACGAAGATAAAGCCGAGACTGTGACCGTTAAGGGCGACGGCTCTACCGTGCTGAATGTGTATTATACGCGGAATACCTATACGCTGACATTCAGAGAACTAACGTGCAATAATAGTTCCTGGTGGCACACGCATAATGATAGCTGCTATAAGGTTGTTAAAACCATCACCGCAAAGTATCAGGCAGACATCCACGATCATTTCCCGATAAGAGATGGAAACGACACCATTTGGTGGGATGTCCCTGATGGGTGTGAGTCATTCAAGGCCGACACTATGCTTGGCAGTATAGATACAATGCCAGGAGAAAACATCGTGTTTGAAAAATCAAGTGCGCAATCTGGTGCAGTGCTTTACTACTACATCGAAACGCTGAACGGCGAAACAGGAACTTACACGCATGACGGAAAGAACTTTAAGCTTTACAAGCAGATTACGCTAGAAAAGGAGTGCCAATTAACATATTCGGAGGAATTTCACAATATTACTGGTTTTACTCAGTGGTGGTCTGATCCTAAGTTTGACAAAATGGAGCAGGGCGGTGTCGCTTATGCAGGTTATCATGAGGGCGGATTGTTTGGAGGAAGCTACTATTATATTAACGACAAAAACTATCTTTGCTACACCCGTAACAGCTATAATCTGAGCTTCTACAACTACAACGCCTATGTTACAGGTAAGGATAACAGTGTGCAGTTTGAGGCACCGCTGAGCGGCTACGACTTCATTCCGGAATATCCTGCAAATCTGGAAAAGAATGCCTATGTGTTTGCCGGCTGGTACACGACGCCCGGGTGCTATGAGGGTTCCGAGGCGAATTTGTCCACCATGACCATGCCTGCCTCCGACGTGATCCTCTACGCCAAGTGGACCCCCAAGACCCACACGGTCAAGACGTATCTGACCAAGGATGTACTGGATATGAATGGAAATCCGCTGAATACTTGGGAGAATGTTCCCCATGGTACGACCGTCGTGAAGCCGAATGACCCCACCAACGGGGCTTATACCTTCGTCGGCTGGTTCTACATCAGCGACAGCGGCGAAGAAAAGGCCTTCGATTTCTCCATGCCGGTGAACCGGGACCTGAACCTCTATGCCAAGTGGAGTTCCAACACGCTGGTGACGTATACCGTCAAATATGCTGTTGAGAATACGGATGGGACGCTTACCTATATTGCGGATGACACCACCGGCAGCGCCCTGGCAGGTACGACCAAGACCTTCGATGCCAAGACGGGTACGGAACTGGACGAGGGCTATCAGTCCGGTTATTTCCCCGTGGTCAGCAGCCATTCTCTCACCATGGATATTGACGGCGGGGTGAAGAATGTATTCACCTTCATTTATGTGGCAAAGCCGGAGGTGACATACACCGTCAAGTATCTGGAAAAGGGAACGGAAAAGCAGCTGGCCGACCCGAAGACCGTGACGACCCGTGATGCAGTCGTTACCGAGCCCTTCAAGCAAATCGCCGGTTACGCCCCGGACGCTTATCAGAAGCAGCTGGTCCTGGCTGCCGAAGGCAATGTGATTACGTTCTGGTACGTCAAGGACGAAGTCCATGCACCGGTGAGAGTTGTTCACTGGATTCAGAACATTGCGGGCGACGGCTATACCGAGTACCGGAGCAGTACCAACCTGAACGGCGTGATCGGAAATACGTATTCCGAGACCCCGCTGGAGATTCCGGGATTCAAGTTTAATGGAGCAAGGAGCAACGCTTCCGGCAAGCTGGATGCGGGTGGCCTTTTGCTGGAACTGTACTATGACCGCATCGAGTATCCGTATGTGTTCCAGTTTATTGACCAGGCTACTGGCAATGAGATTGCACAAAGCGAAGACGGCACGGCCCGCTATCAGGCCCAGGTGACGCAGACTGCAAAGGACATTCCCGGCTATAAGTTGATCAGCGCCGAGAATCAGGCCATCAACATTGCTATCGAAGACCCTGATCATGTCGCCAACAAGAACGTGAAAATCTTCTACTACAATGAGGAGACTGTAAACATCCTTTATAAGGTCGTCGGCCCGGCCGGCTGCGGCACGCTGGACAATTATCAGGAAAATGATTTGAAGGTCATTACCGGCACGGCAGCGGGTTCCATGCCTACGGCTGCAAGCGGCTATAAGTTCGTTGGCTGGTACAAGGACGAGGGCTGCACAGAACCGGTGGCTGCCGCTTGGATTGCAAACAACAAGCTGACCCCCGAGAAGACCAAGGACCTTGGGAATGGTGTGACGGGCTACGAAGCCGCAACGTATTACGCCAAGTTCGAGTTGGATGTGTTTGACCTGACCATCAGGAAGGAAGGCTGTGCGGAAATCGACGAGAATCAGAGTTTCCTGTTCCGTATTACCGGGCCGAATGGATTCTCCATGGAAGTAACGGTACAGGGCAACACCAGCAAGACCATCAAGGGCCTGCAGATGGGCGGGTATACCGTCACGGAAGTGGAAAGCTGGAGTTGGCGGTACAAGTGCCAGAACAACAACCAGGTTGTGAAGTCTGAGAATGTGACGGACGGGGAAGCAAGCGTTACGTTCACGAATAAACGTGACTTCGTATTCTGGCTCAATGGCTGTGCCTTTGCGGATAATCGATGGAGGAGGGAGAAAGCATGAAACGGAAATGGCTTGGAACGCTGGTGGCGCTGGCCTTGGTACTGTGCATCGCCGGCGGGGCGACCCTGGCGTTCCTGATGGTCACAACGCCCTCCCTGACCAACGTGTTTCAGTACGGCCATGTGACCTGTAAAGTGGATGAAACTTTTCAGGACAACGTGAAAACCGACGTTTCGATCCGGAATACCGGCGACACTCAAAGCTATATCCGTGTGAAGCTGGTGTTCACATGGAAGGATAAAGACGGCAACGTGTCCGCACAGCCGGTGACGGATCAGGACTACAAGATGGACCTGAATAAGGTGGACTGGTTTGAGAAGGACGGCTACTATTACGCCAAAGCGCCGGTTACTCCCAAAGATAACACGCCGGTCCTCATTGAAAAGTGTACGGAGGTTGCAGCCAACGCTCCCGATGGCTATACGCTGTCCCTGGAAATCCTGGCGGATGCCATCCAGAGCACGCCCACAAGGGCCGTGGAGCAAGCCTGGGGCGTTACCGTTGATACTGACGGGCTTCTGAAGGAGGTGCAGGGATGAAACGGATCGCTTTTGTTCTGGCACTGGTGTTGCTTCTGCTTCCTATGAGCGTCTATGCCACGGGCAGCGTGGAGTTTACCGGCAAGGGCTTCGCCTTTGCTCCCGGCAGCGAGTACACCACTACGGACCTGTTCGACGGGCTGAAAAACGTCATGCCCGGCGACGAACTCATTCAGCAAGTCACCGTCACCAACTCCGCCCGTGGGGAGCAGCTGCGGCTGTGGATGTCCATTGAACCTCACGACGAGCCGGAGAATGTGGAATTCCTGAAAGCCCTGACTATGGAGATCCGACTGGGGGACCGGGTGTTGTTCACCGGTACCGCCGGGGACGCTGCCGAGGACCGCATCCTGCTGGGGACCATTCGGGCGGGCAAGTCCATGGCCTTGACCGTGAAGCTGACGGTTCCGCTGGAACTGGATAACCGGTACGCCGACCGGGTGGGGGAGACCGACTGGATCTTCCACGGCGAAAGCGCCGGGGAGACCCCCTACACCGGCGACACGGAAAACGTGGGCCTCTGGATGCTGCTCCTTTGCTGCGCCGGGGCGGGCACTTTGACCCTGACCTCCCAGCTTCGGAAAAAGAAGAATTAAATCTGCTGCGCCCTATCCCAAAACCCGGGATGGGGCGCTTTTTTCGGCCCGAACACGGGAAATTTTCCGAAAAGGCCCCGGAAGGGCTTGCAATTTCCCCGGTTTTTGAGTAAAATAAACTGATTTAATTTACCATTCGGGATGAGGTCATACTGTGTATTTAAAATCATTAGAGGTTCAGGGCTTCAAGTCCTTCCCGGACAAGACGGTCATCCGCTTCGGTGACGATATCACCGCCATCGTGGGTCCCAACGGCTCCGGGAAATCCAATATTTCCGATGCCATCGTCTGGGTCATGGGCGAACAAAGCACCCGGACCCTTCGGGGTGCCAAGATGGAGGACGTCATCTTCGGCGGCACCCAGAAGCGGGGGGCCGTGGGCTTTGCGGAGGCCACACTGACCCTGGACAACAGCGACCGGGCGCTTCTGTATGACGCCGACGAGGTCATGGTCACCCGGCGCTACTATCGCTCCGGGGACAGCGAATATTATATCAATCGCCAGTCCGCCCGGTTGAAGGACATCCATGAGCTGTTCATGGATACCGGTCTGGGCCGGGAGGGCTATTCCAATATCGGTCAGGGCCGCATTGACGAAATTCTTTCCCTGAAAAGCGGGGACCGCCGGGAAATTTTCGAGGAAGCGGCGGGGATTTCCAAGTACCGTCACCGGAAGGAGGAGACCGAGCGGAAGCTGGCCACCACCGAGGACAACCTGATGCGCATTGGGGACAAAGTTTCCGAACTGGAAATTCAGCTGGACCCCCTGAAAAACCAATCCGAAAAGGCCAAAAAATATCTGGCCATGAAGGACGAATTGCAGGGCGTGGAGGTAGCCGTGTGGCTGCAGACCCTGGATAAGCTCTCCGAGTCCGCCCGGAAGGCCCAGGAGGATTTCACTTCCGCCGATTTCGTGCTGAAACAGGCCCATGAGGACCTGGACAAGCACTATGCCCGTGCGGAGGAGTTGGGCAACGTTCTGCGGGAAAAGGACGCGCAGGTGGAGAACGTCCGGGTGAAGGTCTCCATGCAGGAGGCGGCGGGTCAGCAGCTTTCCGGCCAGCTGGCGGTGCTGCAGGGCAACGTCGCCAACAATCAGGACAACCTGAAGCGGCTGGAAGCCGAGTGCAAGGCCGAGGATGACCGCAGCGGCGGCGTGACCGCCCAGATGGAACAGGCCAAGCGGCGCTTAGAGGAAATCGATGCCAGCCTTGCCGCCAAGCGGAAGGGCATCGGGGAGTATCAGCAGACCCTGTCCGCCATGACCGCCAATGCCCAGGGCCTGCAGAAGCGCTATCTGGAACTGCGGGGCAAGGAAACGGAACTGACCTCCCAAATCGCCGCCGGAGAGGCGGAATGCCGCAGCGTGGAGGCGTCCATTCAGGACAATGACCAGCGGCTCGAGCAGCTGAACAGTGATTTGACTGCCGCAGCGGACCGGGAAAAGAGCGCCCGTGGGGAGTTGGACAAGGCCCGCCGGGAGTTGAAGAACGCCCAGGATGCGGTGACGGTCAATCAGAACCAGATCTCCGGCTATGGTCTGCGGCTTCAGAACCGGACCAAGCGCCGGGACGAACTGGCCAAGGAGCAGCGGGACGTGACCGCCCAGCTGGACGGCATCCGGGCCAAGGTCCAGGTGTTCCAGGCCATGGAGCGGGATTTTGAAAGCTATCAGAAGTCCGTGCGACTGGTGATGCAGCAGGGGAACCGGCTTTCCGGTATCCATGGGCCGGTGTCCCGGCTCATCCGCACGGAGGACGAATATACCTCCGCCATTGAAATTGCTCTGGGCGGCGCCATGCAGCAGATCGTGGTGGATACGGAGCAGGACGGCAAAGCCGCCATCTCCTTCCTGAAACGCACCGGCGGCGGACGGGCCACGTTCCTGCCGTTATCTGTTATCCGGGGCAAGAGCCTGACGGAAAAGGGCTTGGAGCAGTGCTGGGGCTTTGTGGGCATCGCTTCCAAATTGGTCAGCTGTCAGGACCAATACCGGGGCATTGTGGAAAATCTGCTGGGCCGTATCGTCATTGTGGAGGATATGGACGCCGCCATTGCCATGGCCCGGACCTATCAGAACCGGTTCAAAATCGTGACCCTGGACGGTCAGGTAGTGAACCCCGGCGGCTCTATGACCGGCGGCTCCATGAATAAGGACGCAGGTATCCTGTCCCGTGCCAACGAGTTGGAAAAACTCACGGCCCGGCAAAAGACCCTGCAGGACAAGCTGGCCGCATTGGAGAAGGATTTGCAGGAGGCCCAGCGGGGGGTGGACGAGGTGGAATACCAGCGCTCCACTGCCGCCGAGCAGCTTCGTGCGGCACAGGATTCCGTGCTGACCCTGCAAGGGCAGGAAAAGCAGTATGCCATTTTGCTGCAGGCCATTCTGGATGCCCGGGAAAATGCCGGGGCCGAGCGTGCCAGCCTGGAAAAGCGCCGCAGTGCCGACCGGGAGCGGCTGGCAGCCCAGAAGGCAAAATTACAGCTTTACACCCTGGACCTTTCCCAGACCCGCAGCGAGCTTTTCAAGCTGGAAGGCAGCCAGTCAGACACGGCGGAAAAATCCGCCCATATTACCGAAGGACTTACAGACCTGAAAACCCAGGAGGCGGCGCTCATCGCCGAGGCGGAGACCGCCCGGAACCACATGGAGGACCTGAAAGCCCTCCGGGCCTCCATGGAAGGGGACCGGGACCGGAAAATCCAGCTTTCCAAGGACATTCAGGAGGAAATTCGTGGCCTGGAAGCCCAGATTCTGGACCTGAAAGCCCGGATAGAGCAGAACGACCGGGAAGTGAAGCGGGACAAGCAGGACCTGGAGGACCAGCTTCGCAAGCGGGCGGATACCGAAGCGGAAAAGACCCTCTGCGAGCGGCAGACCCAGGAGAAAAACAAGGATATTCTCAATATGGAGCGGGCCTGCGCCCTGCTGGAGCAGAAAAAGCAGGCGGCCCAGATGGAAGAAAAGCAGATCATCGACAAGCTGTGGGACAATTACGGTCTGACCCCCGGCACGGCGGTGGAGAAAAAGGGCGAGATCGAGTCCGTGGCGGCGGGCAACCGGCGCATCGGAGAATTGAAGCGGAGCATTGCCGCTTTGGGAACGCCGAATCTGGGAGCCATCGAGGAGTACGCACGGGTCAACGAGCGCTACACGTATCTTGCCTCCCAGCGGGACGACGTGCTGACCGCCAAGCGGGAACTGGAAAGCGTCATCCGAAACATTACCCAGGAAATGACCGGCATCTTCGTGACGGAATTCGGAAAAATCAACGAGTATTTCGGCAAGACCTTTGAGGAAATGTTCGGCGGCGGCAAGGGCGAACTGCTCTTGGAGGACCCGGCGGAGCCGCTGACCTGCGGCATCGAAATTCGGGTGCAGCCCCCCGGAAAGCAGGTCAAGACCATCACACTGCTCTCCGGCGGCGAGAAGGCTTTTGTGGCCATCGCACTGTACTTTGCCATTCTGAAGGTCCGGCCCACGCCCTTCTGTATGCTGGACGAAATCGATGCAGCCCTGGACGACCGGAACGTGGAGCGGTTCGCAAGCTACCTGCATAATTTGAGCCAAAAGACCCAGTTCATCGTCATTACCCACCGGCGTGGCACCATGGAGGCGGCGGACGTTTTGTACGGCGTGACCATGCAGGAGCAGGGCGTTTCCAAGCTGCTGCGGCTGGACCTGAATCAGATGGAAGAATATCTGGGAATCGTGGAATAAAGGAGAAAATCATGGGATTTTTTGATAAGATCAAGGCGGGCCTCACCAAGACCCGGGACGCCCTGAGCAATACGTTGGGGCAGGTGTTTTCCGGCTTTTCCGAGCTGGACGACGATTTTTACGACGAGTTGGAGGAGAGCCTGATTCTGGCGGACCTGGGGGTAGAGACTTCCGGCAAGGCCGTGGAGCGGCTCCGCAAGCGGGTTCGGGAGGACCACCTGAAAACCACCGAGGAGGCCAAGGACGCCCTGAAGGACATCCTGACGGAGATGCTGAACGTAGGTACGCCGGAACTGAACCTGACCACCCGGCCCAGCGTGATCCTGGTCATCGGCGTCAACGGCGTGGGCAAGACTACCACCATCGGCAAGCTGGCTACCCGGCTGGTGAAAGAGGGCAAGAAGGTCCTGATGGTGGCGGGCGACACCTTCCGGGCGGCGGCTGCGGACCAGCTGGAGATCTGGGCAGGCCGGTCCGGGGCGGATATTGTCCGCCAGCATGAGGGAGCCGACCCGGCCAGCGTGGTCTTTGACGGCATCCAGGCCGCCAAGGCCCGGAATGTGGACGTGATCCTGATCGACACCGCCGGACGGCTCCACAACAAGCAGAACCTGATGAACGAGCTGAACAAGATCAGCCGCATCGTGAACCGGGAACTGCCGGATGCGGCCCAGGAGGTGCTGCTGGTGCTGGACGGAACCACCGGACAGAACGGCCTCATCCAGGCCAAGCAGTTCAAGGAGATCGCCGGTGTGACGGCCATTGCGCTTACAAAGCTGGACGGCACTGCCAAGGGCGGCATCGTTATTGCCGTGGCGGACAGCCTGCAGCTGCCGGTGAAGCTGGTGGGCGTGGGCGAACAGCCGGAGGACCTGATGCCCTTCGTGGCCCGGGACTTTGTGGAGGCGCTGCTGTAATTATGAAAATGGTTTTGGCCAGCAAGAACCCCCATAAGCTGGTGGAAATTCAGAAGATTGTGGAGCGGTTCGACATTCAGCTGGTGCTGGAATCGGAACTGGGCGTGGACATTGACGTGGAGGAAACGGGGACGACTTTTGAGGAAAATTCCCTGCTGAAAGCCAAGGCCGTCATGGAGGCCACGGGCCTTCCGGCGCTGGCAGACGACTCCGGTATTGCGGTGGACGCCCTGAACGGGGCACCGGGGGTGTATTCCGCCAGGTACGGCTTTGACGATTCTCTGGACGATTGGGGCCGGCTGCAGCTTTTGCTGAAAAATACGGAAAATGTTCCGGACGGCCAGCGGCAGGCCCAGTTCGTCTGCGTCATTACCCTGATGACCCCGGAGGGGCAGGTCATTCAGGCCCGTGGCGAGGTCCACGGAGAATTGCTGCGTGCCCCTGCGGGCACCGGCGGCTTCGGCTACGACCCCATTTTCTATTATCCGCCCCTGGGCAAGACCCTGGCGGAGGTGGCTCCGGAGGAGAAAAATCAGGTCTCCCACCGGGCAAGAGCCTTGAAGGTACTGTATGAAAAAATGAAGGAGGCAGGTTATGCTGACAAGTAAGGAACGGGCGGAACTGCGGGCCAAGGCCAATCCGCTGGAAACGACCCTCATCGTGGGCAAGGGCGGCGTTACGGAGGCGGTCGTCGCCGAGACGGACAACCAGCTCACCGCACGGGAACTGGTGAAGGGCAAGGTGCTGGAAGGGGCCATGATGACCCCCAGAGAGGTCAGCGATGCCCTCTGTGAGGCCACCGGCGCCGACGGCGTGGCGGTCATCGGCACGAAATTCGTTCTCTATCGCTTCAGCGAAAAGAAGCAGGAGGAGCGGAACATGACCGGCCGGGCCAAGCGGAAGAGCGTGACCCCCGGCAAGCTGGACCCGGTGCGGAAAAGCCAGCGGGCCCGGCGGCACGCTGCTCAGGCCCAGCGGGAGCAGCGCAACGCCTATTTTAAGGAAAAGGCCATTGAGCGGGCCATCGAACGGGACCGGGAGCGGCAGCTTCGGAACAAAGACTGAGCCGCTTTTTCGGGAAATACAGAGAACAGGAGGAAGGAACATGGAGAAAATCGGCATTTATGGCGGGACCTTCAATCCCCCCCACACCGGGCACATTCAGGGTGCAGCCTACGCACTGGAAAAGCTGGGGCTAACCAGGCTGCTGATGGTCCCGGACTATCTGGCGCCCCACAAAGAAATCCCTGCCGGGTCCGCAACGCCGGAGCAGCGACTTAAGATGCTGCATCTGGCCTGTAAGGACAAACCCGGCCTGGAGGTCTGCGATCTGGAAATGCGCCGCCAGGGCCGCAGCTATACCTATGAGACCGTGGCCCAGCTGCGGGAAGCGTACCGGGATGCGGAACTGACCCTGCTCATGGGCACGGATATGTTCCTGTCCTTCGATTCCTGGCGCAAGCCGGAAAGCATCCTGCAAAATGCCGCTCTGGCGGTGATGTACCGGGGCGAAAAGGGCGAGCGGGAGGCCATCGAGGCGCAAAAAGCCAAATTGGAGGCCATGGGAGCCAAAATTTCCGTGCTGGAAAATCCCGTGGTGGCCATTTCCTCCTCGGACCTGCGGCGGCTCATCGCCTTCGGCTGCGCCGGGGAATTCCTGGACGAGGCCGTGGCGGACTTCATCCGGGCCCATGGCCTTTACGGGGCCAATGCCAACTGGAAAAATCTTCCCATGCCGGAACTGGAAAAAGTAGTCGTTCCGCTGATGAAGGAAAAGCGGGTGGCCCACATTTTCGGCTGCCGCCAGACGGCGGTGGAACTGGCCCGGCTCTACGGGGCCGATGAGACGGACGCTGCACGGGCGGGCCTGCTCCACGACATTACCAAGGCCCTGGACGGACCCCTGCAGTTGACATTGTGCAGGGCTTATGGTACGATACTCGGTGATTTTTCCCGGAAAAACCCCAAGACCCTTCATGCCCTCACCGGCAGCCTGGTGGCGGAGCGCATTTTTGGGGAAAACGAAGCCGTGGTCAGCGCCATCCGCTATCACACCACAGGCCGGGCCAACATGACCCTGCTGGAAAAAATCATTTATGTGGCGGACTATGTGGAGCCAAACCGGGACTTCCCCGGGGTGGAAAAGCTCCGGAAGGCCGCTTATGAAAACATCGACCTGGCCCTGAAGCTGGGTCTGGAAAGCACCCTGGCCCTCCTGAAGGAACAGGGCCGGGAGGTCTCCCCGGAGTCCGGCGAGGCCCTGCGCTATTTACTCGAACACGGGGTATAACGCCCCATAGAAAGGAATCAATGCCCATGAAAACTGCAAAAGAACTGGCCGCCATTGCCGCCAAGGCTCTGGACAGCAAGAAGGCCGTGGGCCTGCGGCTTCTGAAGATCGACCGGGTATCCAGCCTGGCGGATTATTTCCTCATCTGCACCGGCACATCCAACACCCATGTGCGGACCCTCTGCGACTTCGCCGAGTACGCTCTGGAGGAAGCCGGAGAGAAGCCCCTGGGCCGGGAGGGCCACCGGGGCAACACCTGGGAGCTGCTGGACTACGGCTGCCTGGTCATTCATGTATTCACCGAGGAAGCCCGGCAATTCTACGATCTGGAGCGGCTTTGGGCCGATGCCGAAAAGATCGATCTTGGCGAGATCATCACGCCCGACGGGGTTTAAGAGAGGACCGAGAAAACCATGAGCGTCTATAATCACAGCGAAATCGAAAAGAAATGGCAGCAATACTGGCAGGAGCATGACACCTTCCATACGGATGTGTGGGACTTCTCCAAGCCCAAGTATTACGTGCTGGATATGTTCCCTTATCCCAGCGGCGTGGGCCTCCATGCGGGCCACCCGGAGGGCTATACCGCCACGGACATCATGTCCCGGATGAAGCGGATGCAGGGCTATAACGTGCTGCACCCCATGGGCTACGACTCTTTCGGCCTGCCTGCCGAGCAGTACGCCGTGTCCACGGGCCACCATCCCAACGGCTTTACCCAGAAGAACATCGAAACGTTTTCCGCACAGCTGAAAGAACTGGGCTTTGACTACGACTGGTCCAAGATGATCGCTACCTCCGACCCGGAGTTCTACAAGTGGACCCAGTGGATCTTCAAGAAGCTCTACGAGGCCGGTTACGCCAAGCGGGTGGAAATGCCCGTGAACTGGTGCGAGGAATTGGGTACCGTGCTTTCCAACGATGAAGTCATCGACGGCAAGAGCGAGCGGGGCGGCTATCCGGTGGTCAAGAAGAACATGAAGCAGTGGGTCATCGATCAGCCTGCCTTTGCCGAGAAGCTGCTGGAGGGCCTGAACGAGATCGACTGGCCCGAATCCACCAAGGAAATTCAGCGGAACTGGATCGGCAAATCCACCGGCGTGGAGGTAGACTTCCAGCTGGTGGGCGGCGGACAGTTCTCCATTTACACCACCTGCATCGAAACCATTTACGGCATTACCTTCATGGTCCTGGCCCCCGACGGACAGACCGTTCAGGACCTGATGGACCGCATCGAAAATAAGGACGAGGTCAACGCCTACATTGCCGATTCCCTGAAAAAGAGCGACATGGACCGGACGGAACTGAACAAGACCAAGTCCGGCTGCCCCCTGAAGGGCGTGTACGCCATCAACCCCGTGAACGGCAAGGAAGTACCGGTGTTTATCGGCGACTTCGTGCTGGCCAGCTACGGCACCGGCGCGGTCATGGCCGTACCCAGCCACGACCAGCGGGACTTTGAGTACGCTCAGGTCCACAACATCCCTATGATTCAGGTCATTGAGGGCCGGGATGTGTCCGAGCACGCCTTTGAAAAGCAGGATTACCTGGGCAAGGGCTGCAAGCTGATGAACTCCGAGGAGTTCACGGGCCTTACCGTGGAGGAGGCCAAGGAGGCCATCACCTGCAAGCTGGAAAAGATGGGCGTGGCCCGGAGAAAGACCAACTATCATTTCCGGGAGTGGATCTTCGCCCGCCAGCGCTACTGGGGCGAGCCGGTGCCCTGTGTGTACACCGACGACGGCAAGACCTACTTCCTGCCTGACGACGAGCTGCCCCTGGTGCTGCCGGAACTGGAGGACTACAAGGGCCGCAACGGCCAGGCTCCGCTGGAAAACGCCACCGAGTGGAAGCAGTACAATAAAAACGGCATCCATGGGGTCCGTGAGACTTCTACCATGCCCGGCAGCGCCGGTTCCTCCTGGTACTATATGCGCTATATCGATCCCCACAACGACAAGACCTTCTGCGACCCGGAGCTTCTGAAGCACTGGCTGCCGGTGGACCTGTACATCGGCGGACCGGAGCACGCCGTGGGCCACCTGATGTATTCCCGCATCTGGAACCGGTTCCTGTACGACCAGGGCCTGTCCCCGGTGAAGGAACCCTTCCACAAGCTGGTCCATCAGGGCATGATCCTGGGCGAGAACGGCATCAAGATGGGCAAGCGGTTCCCCAAGTATGTGGTGAACCCCAGCGACATCGTCCGGGAGTACGGCGCCGACACCCTGCGGCTCTATGAGATGTTCATGGGCCCCCTGGAAGTGTCCAAGCCCTGGAGCATGACCGGCGTGGCCGGCGCCCGGAAGTTCATCAATCGGGTGTGGAATTTCTTCACGGAAAGCGCCAACATCACGGATACCGATGACGGAAAGTTGACGAAAATCTACCATCAGACCGTGAAAAAGGTCACAGCGGACTACGAGGCCCTGGCCTTCAATACCGCCATTGCCCAGATGATGGTGTTCGTCAACGAGGTCTATAAGAACGGCACTTGCCCCAAGGAATACGCCGAGGGCTTCATCAAGATGCTCTCCTGCATCACACCCCATGTGGGCGAAGAAATCTGGGCTACCCTGGGCCATGAGGGCACCATCGCCTTCGAGCCCTGGCCCGCCTATTCCGAGGAAAAGTGCAAGGACGCAGAAGTTACCGTGGCCGTGCAGATCAACGGCAAAATGCGCGGTACGGTGGTCATGGACGCAGACCTCCCGGATGAGGACGTGGTGAAGAACGCCATGGCCGACGAGCGCATCGCCCGGTTCCTGGAAAAGCAGGAGGGAAGCCTGCGGAAAACCATCGTTGTGAAGAACAAACTGGTGAACCTGATTATAAAATAAGGAAAAATGGCCTTGACAAAGCCAAAGGTTTCCTCTATAATAAATAAGCCGATATGGCCCTGAATGTGTCCTGGATGAAGCCGGACACTGCCGGAGGGAGGGAAAACAATGTCTGAAATTCGCATCAAGGAGAACGAGTCTCTGGAGAGCGCTCTGCGTCGGTTTAAGCGGAGCTGCGCTAAGGAGGGCGTGATCGCTGAGGTCAAGAAGCGTGAGCACTATGTCAGCCCCAGCCTGAAGCGGAAGCAGAAGTCCGAAGCTGCCCGTAAGAACAAGAGAAAGTTCTATTGATTCTCCTTCCCCTTTTGTGGATCAAAAACGCCCTGCCAAACGGCAGGGCGTTTTTAGCGATATTCCAAATAAAGCCCGAATAATCTCGTCACGCCGTGCTTTTCAGCGGCGGAAAACAGAGCGGCGGTATCTTCTTTGGTCCGCCAAAAGCGGAATTCGATAGAATCCGGCCCTTTCCGAATTGTATAGCGGCTGCATGGGCCGGGAAATTCTTTTTGCATCGGGGACACCGGGGCGAAGCAAATCTCCCGGCCTTTCTTCGTCAGCCGAACGATCTGCCCCAGAGGCGATATTTCCAGCCAGATCTCCCGGCCCGCCCAGGGGGCCAGAAACTTTTCCGGGTCCCGGTACAAAGGCACCGGCGGCAGCAGCACCGGCCCGGAAAGCACATGGGCATAGGGAGCCGAAACGGCCACGGGGCAGGGGAGAGAGCTTGCCAGGGCTTTCAGCACCTCCGGGGCAGCGCCGCTGCGCTGCATATCCATAAGGACAGCCGATGGCCGGAACCGCTCCACCCATTGCCGCAAGGCTATCGTGGCCTCCGGCGGGCATTTTTCCGGCAGGGGAGAGGCATCGTTCACGGTCAGAATGCCGCCCGGCGGAAAAACTTCCGGGAAGCCCCCCAGGGTCCCATTTTCCGTGAAGGAGACCCCCATCCAGGCCAGATGCGCCGGTTTTCGGGGAAGCAGACGAAATTCTGCCCCGGTCAGGGCAAGATACACCGGCAAAGCCATGGACAAATCCCTCCTGTTGTGCTATACTAACCCTAGACTATGCCTGATCGGGAGGAAATATGTGCCTGCTGCCTGATGTGATCGCCGAAAAGGTCACGGACCTGACCCCGGAATTTCTGAAAAGCCGGAAAATCGAATTTCTGATGCTGGATTTTGACAACACCCTCTTGCCCTACACCGTCAATACCCCCACAAGCGAGGTGCTGCGCTGGCTGGACGGGCTGAAACGGGCCAAGATCGGCCTGTGTGTGGTGTCCAACAGCCGGAAGGACCGGGTGAAGGTTTTCTGCAAGCAGCAGAACATCCCCTGCATCACCCACGCCCGCAAGCCCTTTTCCAAGGGCATCCGGGCCTGTCTGACGGAATTTGGCCTTGCGCCGGAGCGGTGCGCTCTGGTGGGGGATCAAATTTATACGGATGTGCTGGGGGCCAATTCCAATAAAGTACAGTCCATTCTGGTGAAAGCCATCCATAACCACACCGTTTGGCTGAAGCTGCGCCATGTGGCAGAACTGCCCTGGATCGCTTTGGCAAAAGAAAGGAGAATTTCAAAATGAACAACATGGAAAAATTCCGCTCCATCCTTGGAGAGAAGGCCGACGGCCTGCTGCTGACCAGCCGTTACGCCCGCTATTACGGCGCTTCCTTCGACATTGCCGAGGGCGTGGCCATCGTCTCCGCCAAGGGCAGCCGGTACTTTACCGACAGCCGCTACATCGAGTCCGCTCAGAAGAATCTGCAGAACTTCGAGGTCATCGAGACCAACCGGGAGCATCCTTATAATCAGTTGCTGAACCAGGCCATTGCTGATTTCGGCATCACCAACCTGGGCTTTGAGGAAGATTACCTGACCATGGCCGAGTACATGGGCTATGAGAAGGCCCTGAACGCCAAGCTGGTGCCCATGAACGCCGCCATCCATTCCTTCCGGGCCGTGAAGGAGCCTTGGGAACTGGAAATCATGCGGAAGGCCCAGGACATCACCGATGCCGCCTTCTCCGACGTGGTCAAGCGCATCCATGCGGGCATGAGCGAGAAGGACCTGCAGGCGGAGCTTATCTACTGCCTGTACAAGAACGGCGCCGAGGGCCTGTCCTTTGACCCCATCGTGGTGTCCGGCCCCAACACCAGTATGCCCCACGGCGTGGCCGGCGACCGGAAGCTGCAGGACGGGGACTTCATCACCATGGACTTCGGCGTTCTCTATAAGGGCTACTGCTCCGACATGACCCGGACCGTGGCTCTGGGCTACGCCACCGAGGAAATGAAGAAGGTCTACGCTACCGTGCTGGAAGCCCAGCTTGCCGGCATTGCAGTCACCAAGGCCGGCGTTACCGGTCAGAGCATTGACGGCGCTGCCCGGAAGGTTATTGCCGATGCCGGTTACGGCGATTACTTCGGCCATGGCTACGGCCACTGCCTGGGCCTGGAGATCCACGAAAGCCCCCGGTGCAGCGTGGCTGGCACCACCGTCATGGAGGAAAACATGGTCTCCTCCGCCGAGCCGGGCATCTATCTTCCGGGAAAATTCGGCGTCCGCATCGAGGATGTGGTGTTCTTCGGCAAGGACGGCTGCGAGGATATTACCCATAGCCCGAAAAATTTGATGATCCTCTGAAAAAAATGCCGGTTTCCTCTTGAAAAATAGCGGGAATTCGGTTAAAATAAGCGGGATAGGAAAATTATGCGCCTTCCCCCGTGGGAGGACACTTTAGGAGGATACAAATCAATGATTTCTGCAAGCGAATTTAGAAACGGCGTGACCTTTGATATGGACGGCAAGGTCATGCAGGTCATCGAGTTCCAGCATGTGAAGCCCGGCAAGGGCGCTGCCTTCGTCCGTGTGAAGATGAAGAACGTCATCTCCGGTGCTGTGACCGAGACTTCCTTCAACCCCACCGCCAAGTTCCCCACCGCTTACGTTGAGCGGAAGAAGATGGAGTATTCCTACAACGACGGTGAACTGTACTACTTCATGGACCCGGAGACCTACGAGCTGGAGCCCATCGACAAGAACTCCCTGGGCGATGCTTTCCGCTTCGTGAAGGAGAACGATGTCTGTGTCGTTATGAGCTATAAGGGCAACGTGTTCGGCGTGGAGCCTCCCCGCTTCGTGGACCTGGTGGTCACCCACACCGAGCCTGGCTTCGCCGGCAACACTGCTACCAACGTGACCAAGCCCGCTACCGTGGAGACCGGCGCCGAGATCAAGGTGCCTCTGTTCATCAACGAGGGCGACAAGATCAACATCGACACCACCACCGGCGAGTATCTGGGCCGCTCCAAGGCCTGATCCGCCTCTT
Organism: uncultured Eubacteriales bacterium; assembly: GCA_900544405.1. Lineage (GTDB taxonomy): Bacteria > Bacillota > Clostridia > Oscillospirales > Oscillospiraceae > Faecousia. Next base: position 46,439 of record UQVA01000003.1, on the reverse strand, counting down.
AAAAAGGAGTTATCTATGAATATTTCTGAGAAGGCAGCCTACCTCAAGGGCCTGATGGACGGCCTGAAGCTGGACACCGATTCCAGCGAGGGCAAGATGATCTCTGCCATCGTGGACCTGTTGGGCGACCTGACCAAGACCGTGTCCGACGTGGAGGAGACCACCATCGCCATTTCTGACGAGTTGGACGAGATCGAGGAGGACCTGGACGCCATCGAGGACTACATCCTGGACGAGGATGAGGACGACGAGGACTACGAGGACGACGATTACGAGGATGACTTCGACGACGAAGACGAGGATGACGACGAGGAAGGCTTCGACTTCGGCGACGAGGACACCACCATTTATGAGGTGGAGTGCCCCTCCTGCGGAAATATCATCGACTTCGACGAGGAGACCCTGGAAAAGGGCAGCATCATCTGCGACGAATGCGGCGAGAAGCTGGAATTCGCTGCTGACGATGAGGACGACGACCAGGAGTAATTCCCAAAAGAAAGACCGCCCCGGGGGACAGTATCTGTCCTCCGGGGCTTTCGTATGCAATTCTTTCCGGCGGGGCCGGATGAGGGGCGGAAGGGGCGAACGGTTTGCTCAGTCCAGAGGTTTTCACCCAGGGAAGCCTCTGCTCAGAGTGGGCAAGTCCTACTTCTCATCTGACACCGTCAGCTTTACGTCATTTTCTCCCGTTCAGCAGTTTTCCGTGAATGGAGCTGGGCAAACGGCGCTCCCGGCTGCGGCGGGAGGTTTCGCTGACGATCCTCAGAAACTCGCCGATCTCGCTGGTCAGCAGCCGCCGCTTTCCCTCGTCGTCCTGAATGGCCTTGAGCATGGACCGGATATTCTTGGGCTGCAGCACGGCGTCCACGTTTTTCGCCCCGCCCACGCTGAGAATGCTGTACAGCGTGTCCACGAAATCCATCCGCTCCTGGCGGCTCATGCCCTCCAGCCAGGTCTTGATGGCCACATTCATCTGCCGGGAATGGGCGTCCACGCCGGGGGCCCGGACAAAGTCCGCACCCAGAATCTCCCAGGTAAACACGTCGTGCTGGAAAATGCTCACTTGTGTGCTTTTTACGGCGGAATAGGGTTCTTCGTGCTCCAGAAGCATCCCGATAATGGAGGATTCCGGCACATAGGTCTGAATACGGGGGATCATGCGCAGATACCCCTCACTGCCGATCATACTGTGGCCGAAGCCGGGGCCGTCGTAATTGTACACGGCCCGAATGCGCTCCTGCACGTCCAGGCTGGCCGTTGCGGCGGCGTACACGCTGAGGTTGCCACCCTTGGAGTGACCGGTCAGGTACAGGGGACCGTCGAACACGGCGGCAAATTCCTTCAGGTACTCCGCCGCCTCCGTCTGAGCGGGGACGATGTCCTGAAAGCTCATGTTGAAGTCCTCTTTCCAGCCCACCAGGGTCAGGTCCGTGCCACGGAAGGCCAGAAAGGCCGAGCCGTCCGGCAGCAGGAAGGCCATGGCCCCGAATTGGGTTTCCAGGTCCTCCAGGGTCTTGGCCCGGCAGCAGCAGACCTGCACGGACCGGAACCGGGGGCTGCGGGCGGCGGTCAGCAGGAACTTTCCGTCGTTTTCCGAGCGGACCAGCTTGTTGTGATCGGGCCGTGCCATCAGGGCCTCGGCGGCTTCCTGCAGGGGCAGGGAGGGGAAGCCGTCCGGCACCAGCACTTCCAGGTTGGCATAGGACAGAGCCGCAAAAACCAGACTGTCCACGGCGCAGACCGGGCATTGGGCGAAGGACAGGTCCCCCCGCCAGGCAATATAATCGAAGAGATTGGCCATAAAACCGCCTCCTGAAAAGTAGTGAGAACAGTATAGCATAAAATGGGAAAAGCCGCAATTCCCAAAGCGCGAAAAAAAGTAAAAAAGGGGCTTGACAAATGGCAGACTTCTCGCTATAATAAGCGTGTTCTGTTTGAGACGCCGGTATAGCTCAGCCGGTAGAGCAACTGATTTGTAATCAGTAGGTCGGGGGTTCGAATCCGTCTACCGGCTCCAATCAGCTCTTGAAAATAGAATATGGGGGAATTCCCGAGTGGCCAAAGGGGACAGACTGTAAATCTGCTGCTTATCGCTTCGGTGGTTCGAATCCACCTTCCCCCACCAGCTCATGTAGTATCGCCTGCTACATCTCAAAGATCCGTCGGCCTCGGCCGGCGGGTTTTTGTTTCTTTAGGATTTTCGTACTGCGGAAAAAGCCTGTGAAAGCGTGCGGATCGGATCACACAAACCAAATAAAAACAGCGTCCCTGGGGAATTTCCCCAGGGACGTTTTTTTCAGGAAGCACTGGACCAGTGCTTTTTTGCATGAAACAGGGCGGCAATGCTGCCAAAAGCCCAAATCAGGAACAGAGGAAGCTGTATCAAGCCGCCGGTCAGCAGATTCCCGTCTGCCAGGAAGGTCATGGGGGTCAGCCAGCGAACCCAGCTGCCGCCGAAGGACAGGATGGCTGCGGGAAACAGCAGAACGACCCCGCATATCAGAAAACTTTTCTCAAAGCCGCCGCTGCGCTCACTGATCCACATACACAGATTCGTGGGGATCACCAGAGCCAGCAGCTGGAACGCTGCCATCAGCCCCAGAAAAGTTTCAATGGTTCCGGGGAACGCCCGGAGCATCGAAATGCTGGCACAGGGGGCCGCCAAAATCGGCTGCAAGGTCTTGGCCGCCAGCTTCCATTCCTGGCCAAATACCAGCAGCCACACAAGCGCCGTCAGGGTCAGGGCCACGGCGTACTTTGCCCGGAACAGCCGTTCCCGTCCGCCGGGGGCGGAACGAAGGACCTTTCTCAGGTCGCCATTTTGCTCGCTGGCATACAGAGGCGACAGACAGGCTACCAGGAACAGCATGGCCAGCAGGGCATTGCGCCGCTGGAGCCGCTGGGCATCCTTGCCGTAGATGTTCAGGAACCGGGTCTCGTCTACCAGCCAGGAACCCTCTCCAAGCTGGGCGACGGTCTCGTCCACCCGGTCCAGGGCCATGGAGAATTCTGCCGTGTCCATGCCTAGGACATTCAGGTTCAGCCTTGCTTCTTCCAGATAGGCGTAGGTCTCCGGGCCGATGGGCCCCTGAATTTCCTGCACATATTGCCGGTAAACGGAATCCTCTATGCGGTTGTAGGCACCGCTGTCCACCCGGATGTCCCGGGTCAGCAAAATTCCGGCAATCAGCATCAGCCCTCCGGCGCTGAGGAACAGCAGCTTGTACCACTCAAAGCCGTACAGGCCCAGGGGGCGGCGAAGCCGGTCAGTGATTTTATTCCACCGGTGGAGCCATTTGCCGATACGGTCCCGGTTGCCGAAGGGGAACCGATGAGCCAGAACCCAGACCGTAGCGAAGCCCAGGACAACGCTCAGTAGGGCCAGCAGGGCCAGAAGCAAGGTCCGGTGTCCTACGGGGAAGCCAAAGAAATTGATGTTGCCATATTGGGTGAAGAGCTGCTGGGGGAAAACGTAGGAAAAGAGATTGATGTAGCGCAGAGGGCTGAAAATGGACTGAGGCGGGATGGTGGTGAAGAGAATGTATTCTCCCGCCAGCGCCCCGGCCGTCAGCAGCCAGCAAAGCTGTACCTGCTCCAGGAAACTCAGGAAGAACCACAGCAGCAGTCCCAGCAGAAAGCCGCAGGCAGTCTTGATAAGGAAAAAGATGCCGAGAAACTCTGTGAGCCGCAGGGAGACGGTGCATTTGCGGAATTCCGTTACGGACTGCACCGGTACATTCAGATCGCTCCAACCGCCGTCCAGGCTCAGAGAGACGGCCAGCGGCACATAATAGAGCAGCAGCGTCATAATGCCGGAGTAGAGCAGCAGATTTCCCAACCGGGCCAGCTGCAGCTTGGCCCGGCCGCTGGGACTGGACCGAAGAATAGCACTGAGGCCCTTCTTTCGTTCATCCAGATAGGACATGACCAGCAGGATCATGGCCGCCAGAAAAGCCCAATCCGCTGCGGAGAAGCCCAGCCAATTCTGCACGGCCCGGAAATTCCCCATACGAACGCCGTCGGCGGTGCAGAAAGCAAAATCCTTGGCGGTCTTGAGAATATTCCGGTAGACGAATGTGTTTGGATCGCTGCTGAACAGGCTGGTGGCCTGGAGCCGCTTGGCCTGTTCCTGGACCTTGTTCAGGTAGTCCGCATAGCCGGAAATATGCTCCGCTTGGTCCAGAAGCCGCTGTTGGTCGGCAGTCAGGTCCCAGTTGTCCGAAAAAGCATCGATGACCGCCTCCGGTGTGGGGTATTGGGCCAGCATGGCCCGATAGTCGGCACCGCCGGAGAGGAGCGCCGGCGGGTAGCCATCACATTTTTGATAGAGGAAAATGCACAGCACCGCAATGGGCAGCAGGAGCATCAGAATCCGCCGCCGTCGGTCCGAAAAAATGCGTCTCCATTCATTCATTGCCGTTTTCCCCCAGATAGTAGAGGTACACGTCCTCCAGCGAGAAGGCGTGGAGTACGGGGGTCAGGGTGTCTGGCAGGGAATCGATGAGTTCTGTGGCCGTGCCGGAGCGCAGCAGCGTGCCTTTCCGCATCAGCAGGATCTGGTCGGAGATGGCTTCAATGTCGCTGACGATGTGGGTGGCCAGCAGAACGATCCGGTCCTGTGCCAGCCGGTAAATGTGGTCCCGGAGCCGGGCCCGTTCCCGGGGATCCAGACCGGCGGTGGGCTCGTCCAGAATCAGCACCTTCGGGTCTCCCAGCAGGGCCTGGGCCAGCAGCACCCGCTGCTTCATGCCGCCGGAGAAAGCACCGACTTTTTTGTGGCGCACGTCCTGCAGATTGGTCATTTCCAGTACCCGGTCAACCTCCGGCAGCGTTTGCTTCCGGGGGATTTCCTTCAGCCGGGCCATGTAGATGAGAAAGCTCTCTGCCGTCATGCCCTCAAAAAGTCCCTGCTGCTGGGTCATGTAGCCCAGAATACGCCGGAATTCGATGCCCAGCTTTCGGATGTCCGTGCCGTCGAAGGTGATCTCCCCTCCGTCCCGACGAAGATTGTCGGTGATGAGGTTCATCATGGTGCTTTTTCCTGCGCCGTTGGCGCCCAGGATTCCGTAAATTCCCGGGCGGAAGGTATAGGAAAAACGGTCCAGCGCTACCTTTTCTCCGTATTTCTTTGTGACGTCTTTCAGCTGCAATTCCATAGACCGCACTCCTTTCGTAGTTGGTTATTTTGAAAAAGGTGGGATGCTGTATGTCCTTTGCCGGGTGGAGAGCGGAGAAAATCAGTCTGCTCCGCTCCAAAGAAGCGTTGCTTTCATGTTGTCGGCTACGTCCACCATAACGGTGTAGCTTTGAATTTCATTTCCTCCGAAACAGGTGTGGTTAAAGAAAAGCTGTGTACCATCGGAGCCAATTACGGCATAGCCGTAGTCTTTGGTGGGGTCATCCGAATCTGCACCCGGGTTTCCGGGAACGCCGGGAACGCCTTGGGGGTACAGGGGACCATCATAAAGGGTCTGGCCGGAGTAGTCCTTGACGGTGATACAGCGTGTATTTCCTTTCATTTGAATGAGATAAGCGAAATTCTCCACAGGGATTGGGGTGGAGGAAGCTGCATCAAAAGTGAGGACTTCCGTTTTCTCTCCGTCCTTGATCTCCCAGATATAACCCTGGTCGCCACGGAGGCCGGGCAGATAAATCGTTCCTTGTTCTGTGACCCAGAATTCGTCGTATAGATCGGCAAGGTCAGTCTCTGCGAAGATTTCTGTTGCTGTGCCGGTGGGAATGTCATATTCTGTGATGGTCAACTTTGTCGCCAGCGTGTGGTGCAGGGATTCTTCATACACGGATTGGTTCACGCAGAGATAAACAGAATTTCCCTGAAATCGAACGGTAAGAAAGGTGACATCTGCAGTTGCTTCATCGTAGAGGATCGTGAAGTCGGCGGAATCGTCCAACGGCGCATAGCCCAGGGTGTATTGGATTTTTGCTTCACCGGAAGAGACCGTGTTGTTCTGCCCCAGGAAGAACAGATTTCCCCGATGGATAAAATACTGCTGGGGCTGATATGCCAGAATCACGTCCTGCATAGAAATGACTTTGATTTGCTGCCGGTCAGAGGCGTCCGTGTTGCTGCTCCAAAGAGCCTTGTCACTTGTGGAGGAATCATTGCTTTGACCTACCCAGTAGAGTTTACCGTCATAGTAGGACAGGGAAGCCCCTTGGCCGGTGTAAGCGAAACAGTCCTTGGTGTCGTGGGCGCAATCGGGCTTTGCACAGAGGGGGCCGGAGGTCCCGGTTGCAGTATCATAGTAGTAAAGATAGCTGCCGAGCGCATTGCTGCCGCAGTAGTTAGAGCCGATTTTTTGAAAGCTGAACCCAGGCATACCGAAGCCGTTTTGTGCATCCATCCCCGGCATAGATGCTTCCTTTGTGCCTGTTGGTGCGGTTGGAGCGGCGGGGGCAGGCTTGGCACAGGCGGAGAGAAGGAGGGCAGCAAGAAGGAACAAGGCAACGAGTTTCTTTTTCATATTGGGACACTCCTTTTTCTTTTGAGTGTATCATATTTCATGGACGTTTGTCAATGCACTATTCGACATTCTTAAAATCATTTTTTTCATTCCAGAGAGCATCCGCTTTCATCCCGTTCTGAATATCCAGCCGGATAGCGCAGCTCCCACCATCCGTAGGGAAAATGTTGTAATAAAGATAGTTCGTATCGCCGCCAATGCAGCAGTATCCGATCTCGTCAGGTTTTTCGACATATTGGCCCAGACCCCCCGGGAACATTTCGCCTTCATAGAGCGTTTTTCCGGAGAAATCTTTTACGCAGAGCATTCGGGCGCTTCCGCCTTCGCCGCAATAATTTGCGGCAGCCACGCCGTCTGCAATGTCGATGGCTTCGTATTTGGAATCGAAGGAGAAAACCGTCTGCCATTGGCCATTCTGCAGGGTGCAGATCTTCCAGGCGTTTTCTTCATAAACGGGAAGATAGATTTTTCCTTCCGCAGTGACCCACAGATGTCCAATCTCCATCCCGATTTGTTCGTCCGCCAGGGTTTCCTGCTGGCCTGTGGTCAGGTCGAAAGCGTACAATTTCAGGGTGATCTCGGCGGAACTGCCGTTCTGAGGCCATTGCTTGAGTTCAAGATAAGCCCGGTCTCCGACGAACCTTAGGGTCACCTCGGAATTGCATTGAAATTTTTCATCATAAAGGATAGAGAACTCTTTGCTGCTGTCCAGAGGAGAGCGCATCAAGGTGATTCGTTCGGCAACATTGCGTTGCGTGACATCATTACTTTGGCCTAAAACATATAAATAGCCTCGATGGATGAAATATTGCTGGGGCTGATAGGGTAATATCAAATCGTTCAGGCTGAGTTCTTTGATTTTTTCACGGTTTCGACCGGAAAGGTCGGTTTTCCACAAAAAGAGCGTGGCATCTTTGGGGTCGTTGGTAAAATCCGGGGCGAGAAAGTAGAGGCTGCCGTTATAGGCCGACAAGAGCGGTGCATGGACACCCACATAGGCCAGGCAGTATTTATTATTGTGTGTGCAATCCGGGTCGGAGCAGAGCGGCCCGGAAATCCCGGTGGATTTGTCGTTGTAAGTAATGAAATAGTGGAAATTGGATATGCCATAGTAAGCCGTATCTGTTTCGACCATGGAAAGAGCGAAAGGATAGAGAGAAAATTTATTCTGAACATCGGTGCCTTCGCCCCCTCCGAGGGTAGGCACGGATGGTGCTTTTTGTTTGGCACAGGCCGTGAGGAGAAGTAAGGAAGTAAGAAGAATTGCAACTAGCTTTTTCATGGATAAGTCTCCTTTCTACGAAGGGCAGGCGGGATGGCCCGCCTGCCCAGAGGGATAATGGTTGATTATGCGTAGAGTGTGTAACCACCCCAGCTACGGGACTGGAAGCTAAACATGCTAACAGTCCGGGCAATGGCCCCACTAGAACTGGAGTACGATGAAGTGCAGTAAGTGTTACCGGCCCGGCTGACAGAAGTAATCAACCGACCACTGCCGGAAAAGACATTCATCGTGGAGGAACAGTTGCAGGTTTCCGCAGGCGGAATCATGCCGCCGCTGTAAGGGGTCCCTTCAAAGGTGGCCTTGGCGTAGGTCTTGGTTACATAGCCGCTGCCAACGCACTTGTAGCCATCAACGGTAGAGGTGAAAAAGACAGTCGCTGCAAAAGCGGGGATGGCCATGGCCACGACGAGGGCCAGGCACAGGATGGCGGAAACGATACGCTTAGACATAATAATTTCTCCTTTGTAATGTTTATTTTATTGGTTTGCGGGGACATTGCTGGGGTGCTGCGAGGTTCACGAATAAGTACAGGTGACGCTGCGGGACGGCATGGTCTGGCCGTTGATGCTGTACGCCACTACCAGCCGGTAGCTGCTCCCCGAAACTGCTGCGGCAGTTTCTGTGAAAGACAGCGTTCCGATGGCCGTAGCGTTCCAGCTCCGAACGTAGGAGCCATCCCGCAAGAGCGTGACCGTTGCGGTAATGACATCTGTTGCCTTTTCGCCCCGGATGTTTACTTTGCACGTCGCCGTCGAACCGCTGAAAGAAATCGATGGCGTTACGTAGGTGTCACGGGTCTGTGCAGCGTAAGCCGGGACGATCATCGTCAGCAGCAGTGCCATTACCAGAAGAATTGCGCCTTTTCGCATGGTGTTCACCTCCCTTCTTTTCCTTCTATTATATATAATATAACGTTTCAGGATGCCATTTTTGGACATGGTTTTTCAAAAAATTTCAAAATTTTTCAAAAATTTTTTCAGGAGACTGGGATGACGTGTTCCGCCATGTAAATCAGGGTGTCTGGGTCCACCGGGGCAGAGACTTTGAACATGGTCGTCTCATCTTCGCTGAACCAAACGATGGCAGGGGATTCATCGGGTACGGTGGGGATGTAAAGGTCGGCGGCAAGGCCATTGACCTGGGTAACGGAGTATTCATAGTCCACCGTATAAAGGAAAGTCTCAAAATCTTCCGAAGCGTAGGTGTAGGCGAGACTGTAAAACCAGCCTTCACTGTCCACATAGAGAACTTCTCCGCCGCTGTCCGTGTGCTGGGGCGGGGCATATTCCGTCAGGCCCTCCGGCAGCCAGCCGAAGGTATAATCCTGCCGCTGCACCTCCGTCTGACCGGAATAGGAATACCCGGCGTAAAACTCGTCCGTGTTCCGCTGCCAGCCCAGCACGGCGGCCTGAATCGTCGGGATCAGCAGGAGCAGGACAAGCATCGCCGCCACTGCGGCCCAGCGCCGGGTCGGCGGCAGAATTCCGGGTCGCTCCCTGATCTTCGGAGTGGGCAGAGACAGGACCTTCGGTTCGGGCTTCGGCTTGCGGACCGCCTTTTCCATGGCTGCGACCCGGGCGGCCTGATATTCCTGCAGGGCTTGCGCCAGTAATTCGTCTTTGTTCATATAAGCCCCTCCTCATGGCAGAGTTCGAATAATTTTTGGATCGCCCGCTGCAAACGCTTTGCCGCAGCATCTTCCGAGATGCCGCACATTTCCGCAATTTCCCAGAGCTTGCAGCCATGGAGCTTATTCATCAGGATGATGTTCCGCTCCTCCTCCGTGAGCTTGTCCAGGCACATACTCAGTGCCGTGCTTGCTTCCGGGTCCGGGGCCACGGCCTCCGGCTCCTCCAGCAGGGGGACGTGCCGCTTTTTTTGCCGATAAATGTCGATGGCTTTCCGTTCACATATCGTAACGGCGTAGCCAGGCATTTTTGGACATCCATTTTGTGAATTTTTTGTAAACTTTTCGCACATGACCGCCAGCGCCTCCTGGACGGCGTCCTCCGCATCCTGCGCATTATGCAGGATTTTGTTGGCCGCCAGGTACATTACGGGCAGTAAATCGTCATATTGCGTCTCAAAATGCGGCTTCGATTTACGCCGCCAGAATCGCCACATACCATCACCTGCGCCTTCTGGAAATATTGTAACATTTGATGATCTGAAAATCAATTATTACGTTCAAAATGTTCCAATTCTAAAAAATAATTCCAGAATGGGAACAAATACTGCGGCATTTATTTTCTTGCCGCTTTCCGCAGCATTTTCTCCAATTCTCCGGCGGCGATGCCCAGGGCGTAGGCCTTGCGCTTCAGCAGGACCACTTTTCGCAATGGGATGGCCTTGTCCAGGTACAGCCGCCAGACCCCGGCAGACTGGATGGGGTCCGCCAGGAACGGCTCCGGCACGAAGCCAATGCCCAGATCGCTGCGGACCATGGGCAAGATCTGGCTGGCGGAGGCCAACTCGATGCTTGGCTCCAAGGTCAGCCCATGGCGGAGGAAAAACGCCCCGTAGAAGTCCCGGGTCACGGTCTCGTCACCCAGGCAGATGATGGGATAGTCCAGCAGGGTCCGGAGGCTGGCGGGGGTCCTGATCTGCTTCCGGTAGACCTCGCCCACCACGGCCACCTCCTGAATGTCCATTAGGTCCGTCTGCTCCATCCCGGCGGGGACGTTGACGGGAGTGGTGACTACGGCGAAATCCACCAGCCCGTCCTGCAAGGCGGCCACGCCCTGGGGGGAGGTGTGGCTGGAAAGCCGAAGGTGGACCCCCGGATGCTGTTCCCGGAAAGCCTTCAGCACCGGCAAAAGAAAGGTGTGCAGGGCCACCTCGCTGGCGCCGATGGACACCACGCCTCCCTCCAGGCTCCGCTCCAGAGAAAGCTCCCGTTCAGCGGTTTGAAACTGCTCGAAAGCCGCCGAAACATGGGCGAACAGCCGCTCCCCCTCCGGGGTCAGGGCCACACCCCGCTTGGACCGGGTGAACAGGGGACAGCCCAGTTCTCCTTCCAGATTGGAGATGATGCGGGTCACATTGGGCTGATTGGTCATCAGTGCCGCCGCCGCACGGGTGAAGCTGCCGTGAATGGCGGCAAAATAAAAGACCCGGTAATAGTCATAGCTGATGTTCATGGGGACCTCCGTCATATCAAACTTGTATGGATAATATTATAAAGATATATTTTACAGATTGCAACCCCTGCCGTATAATAGGCAAGGATTTTGACGAGAAAGGATGAAAAAAGATGGATACTTACGGAGAATTGCTGATGATGCTGGCATTTCTTCTGGCGGTGGGCATGATGCTCTACCGTTTCTGGACCTGCCGTGGTCAGGCGACGGCGGCGGACCGCATCTGCGCCGTGGCCCTGGGCTGCGGTTTTCTGGCGGGAGGCATTGAGAAGATCATTCATTCCCAGGTGAACTTCCTGTTCTCCCTGTACGCCCTGGGGGCGCTGCTTTCCTACACGGCGGTGCTGTGCTCCATTCCGACGAAGGAGGAAAAGGACCATGAATAAAGACCTGACCGTGGGGAATCCCCAAAAGGTCCTCTGGCAGTTCTGCCTGCCCCTGTTCGGCAGCATTATTTTCCAGCAGCTTTATAACATTGCCGACAGCTTCGTGGCCGGTCAGTTCATCGGCGAGACCGCCCTGGCGGCGGTGGGCAACAGCTATGAGGTGACACTCATCTTCATCGCCTTTGCCTTCGGCTGCAATATCGGCTGCTCGGTCATCGTGTCCCAGCTGTTCGGCGCCAAGCAATACCGGGATGTCAAGACGGCCGTTTCCACGACCCTCATTGCCAGCGGTGTGCTGTGCGCCATTCTGATGCTGGTGGGCTATTTCTGCTGCGATTCCCTGCTGCGGCTCATCAACACTCCGGACAACGTGATGGCAGACTCCAAGCTGTACCTGGATATTTACATTCTGGGCCTGCCCTTTGTGTTTTATTATAATGTGGCCACGGGCATTTTCTCCGCCCTGGGCGACTCCAAGACCCCCTTCTATTTCCTGGCGGCATCTTCTCTGAGCAATATCGCCGTGGACATTCTATTTGTGACGGCCTTTGGCATGAAGGTGGACGGCGTGGCCTGGGCTACGTTCCTGTGCCAGGGCGTCAGCTGTGTGCTGGCCATTGTGGTGGTGTTCCGGCACCTGCGGAAGGTGGAGACCAAGGAAAAAGCACCCCTGTTCTCCTTCAAGCTGCTGGGCCGCATCAGCGTGGTGGCCATTCCCAGCATTTTGCAGCAGACCTTCGTGTCCGTGGGCAATATCCTCATTCAGGGCGTTATCAACACCTTCGGCTCCAGCGTCATGGCCGGTTATTCCGCCTCTGTGAAGCTGAACAATCTGGTCATTACCTCCTACAATACCCTGGGCAACGGCATTTCCAACTACGCCGCTCAGAATCTGGGCGCAGGAAAGATCGACCGCATCAAGCAGGGCTTCAAGGCCGGTGTCCGGCTGGTGTGGGTGCTGACGGTACCGCTGTTCCTGCTGTACTTCTTTGCAGGCAAGCCTCTGATGGGTATTTTCCTGAACAACCCCAGTGCAGAGGCCATGAGTTCCGGCCTGATCTTCCTGAAAATCGTGGCCCCCTTCTACTTCTTCGTGTCTGCCAAGATCGTGGCCGACGGTATCCTCCGGGGTGTCGGTCGGATGACCCCCTTCATGATTTCTACATTCACGGACTTGGTGCTGCGGGTGGGCCTAGCAAATATCCTTTCTGCTACGGCTCTGGGCTCCACGGGTATCTGGTGCGCCTGGCCCATCGGCTGGGTGCTGGGCTGCGGCATTTCTATGACCTTCTATTTCACCACCCCTTGGAAGCGGATGCGGACGGCCATGCCGGAGCTTACCGAGGACAGCCTGAAGGGCGAATAAAGTCGAATCCTCCGGAAAGAACTTTCCGGAGGATTTTTGTATGCGTTTGGAGGCGTTTTGCCATTGACCCGGAGGGAGCGGGTATGCTATAATCGCCCTACAAGGGAGGGGTGCGTATGGCTACCGGTGAAAGTTTTCTGCACTATGTTCTGGACAATATCCCGGACCGGTGGGCGGTCCGCAGCCGGAAAATGTTTGGGGAGTATATGATCTACCTGAACGACAAGCCGGTGCTGCTGATTTGCGACAACACGGTCTTTGCGAAGAAGCTGCCGGAGCTGGAGGACCTGTGCGCCGGTTGTCCGGAGGGCCTGCCCTATGAGGGGACTAAGGTCCACTGGGTATTGGACCCGGAGGACCGGGAACGGTTCCCGGCGGCGCTGGACATTCTGGAGCAAATCACGCCCCTGCCCCAAAAACGGAAAAAATCGGAGGGATAAGTATGCCTGCATGGCTCAAAGACGCAATTTTCTATGAAATTTACCCCCAATCCTTTCAGGACACCAATGCCGACGGCATCGGCGACATTCCCGGCATCATTCGCCGTCTGGACTACATCCGGGAGTTGGGCTGCAACGCCCTGTGGCTGAACCCCTGCTTCGCCTCGCCCTTCCTGGACGCGGGCTACGATGTGGCGGATTATTACACGGTAGCCCCCCGGTACGGCACCAACGAGGACCTGAAAAACCTTTTTGCCGAGGCCCACAAGCGGGGAATGCATGTCCTGCTGGACCTGGTCCCCGGACACACGGCGGCGGAGCATCCCTGGTTCCGGGAGTCCTGCAAGGCGGAAAAGAACCCCTATACGGATCGCTATGTCTGGACCGATGATGTCTGGCGCATTCCGGAGGGCATGAACACCATCCGTGGCTTTTCCGAGCGGGACGGAGCCTGCGTGGTGAACTTCTTCTCCCATCAGCCTGCCCTGAATTACGGCTTTTTGAACCCTGCGGAAAGCTGGCAGCAAAGCATGGACGCCCCCGGACCCCAGGCCACTCTGGCGGAAATGAAGAACGTCATGGCCTTCTGGCTGTCCATGGGCTGCGACGGCTTCCGGGTGGACATGGCCGGGTCCCTGGTGAAGAACGACCCGGAGCAGGAGGGAACCATTGCTCTTTGGCGGCAGGTCTTTGCCTGGCTGGAAAAGGCCTTCCCGGAGGCGGCCATGGTCTCCGAATGGGGCGAGCCGGACCGGTCTCTGCGGGCGGGGTTCCACATGGACTTCCTGCTGCATTTCGGCCCTTCTCATTATAATGATTTGTTCCGTTGCGACAATGCCTTTTTTGCCGGAAACGGTGATGCTTCCGCCTTCGTGAAGGCCTACGAGGCCACCCGGGCCAAGGCGGAACAGGGCCTCATCTGCATCCCCTCCGGAAATCACGATATGCAGCGGCTCACCACCCATCTGCCGGAGGACGGCGTGCGGATAGCCTTTGCCTTCCTGCTGTCCATGCCCGGCGCACCTTTCCTGTACTACGGTGATGAGATCGGAATGCGGTATCTCTGGAATCTGCCCTCCAAGGAGGGCGGCTATTCCCGCACCGGTGCCCGGACCCCCATGCAGTGGGACCGGACCGCCAACGCAGGATTCAGCGCCGCCGCTCCGGAGAAGCTCTATCTGCCCATGGACCCGGCAGAAGACCGGCCCACGGTGGAAGCACAGATGGCGGACCCGGATTCCCTGTATCAGGAGGTCCGGCACCTGATCGAGGTACGGCGGGCCAATCCGGCTCTGGGCAATCTGGGGAAGCTGCGTTTTGTCTATGCCCCGGAGAACGCCTGCCCGCTGGTGTATCTGCGGGAAGGGGAGGGGGAGCGGGTGCTGGTCATCCTGAACCCCTCGGAAAAGACCGTGACCTTCCCCTGGACGGAGGGCCTGGGCAAACGGATCTACGGTCAGGGCGGTGCAGCATCCGTCGAGAACGGAACGGTCACTGTTCCGGCAAAATCCGCATCCTTCTATCGGGTATAAAAAACCAAGGCCGCCGGAAACCCGGCGGCCTTTTGACGGAATGGTTCAGGAATCTCGCTTCCCGGTCAGGACAATGCCCACCAGGGAGCCGAGGAGCAGAAACGGTGCGGCCCGGACGAACGCATATTCCACCAGGTGGAAGGTCGCTCCGAAAACGGCGGTTTCCGGGTCCGAGTAGTCCCAGCCCAGGTAGGGACTGCCCAGCAGGGCCAGCAGGACGAACAGGACCACCGTCAGGATACACACGGCCATCAGAAGTCCCCGGAGGAACCGCCGTTCGGCGGTTTTCTTCCGGGCCAGCTGCAAATTAATGACTTCCAGTTTCTCGGAAATGGCTTTCAGGTCGTCGGATTCCGCCGGGGCCAGGGTCTGGCCCAGCAGGGTGCTGACGGGGGTGTCCAGCACCTGAGAAAGGGCGATGAGCATATCCGCATCCGGCACCGACAGGCCGTTTTCCCACTTGGACACGGTCTGCCGGACCACGTTCAGTTTCACGGCCAGTTCCTCCTGAGAAAGTCCCTTGGACTTGCGCAGATTTTTGATGTTTTCATTCAGCATGGTCAAAACCTCCTTGCGATGGCCCTATCATAAGGCAAACCGGGCCGTTGCCGCAAGCAACGCAGAGTAACATCTGCGTTCAAAAGCATTTTTGGAGGGGCGGCTGGGTGTGGCGGCTGCAATTTATGCGTTTACTTCCGGTGGGCGAGATTCCGCCCGATGGATCAGGGGAAGAAGCGTATTGCCCAGACAAATCAGGTTCAGGAGCGAAACGATCGGTCCAATATAGAATACGGCAGGAGAGAAAGATTTATAAAAATAAGACCGCCGAAGTTCCGGCGGCCTTATTTTTACGAAAATCTTAGCCCTCGAAGTCGGCTTCGTCGGCGGTGACGGCAGCGTCATCGGCGGGAGCGGTTTCCTCGGCAGGGGCGGCAGACTCGGAAGCGGTCTCGGCTTCCTCGGCGCTCGCCTCGGCAGTTTCGGTCTCCTCAGCGGCAGTCTCCTCGGTGTCTGCTTCCTCCGGGTCAAAGGCGGCGGACATGGTGCAGCAGCAGCTGCAGCCACTGGTCAGCTTGCTCCACAGCTTCTTAGCCCGGCTCACGATCTCCTCGCCATAGGTGGCGACCACATACACGGCACCGGCAGCGGCGGCCAGCGCCACGGCAATTTTCACGATGGCTTTGAATACTTTCATTGCAGAAACCCTCCATTTTCTTTTTTGAATTCCTTACCAGTATAACCGGATTCCACCAAAAAATCAACTGAAATTTTTGTGAATAACGGCCCTTACACGTAGCCGTACATGCCCCGGACGCTGACCTCCCCGGAATTGACCGTGCCAACGGTGCCGTCGGTGAAGGCAACTACCAAGGCCCCATCGGAATCAATGTCCAGAGCCTTGCCGTAGCGCTTTTCCTCCCCACGGAGCAGCACGATGTCCTGCCCCAGGGTGATGCAGTCCCTCCGGTAAGCATCCAGAATGGCGGCTTTGTCGGACAGGAGATTCTGGTCCATCTCATAGAGTCGCCGGACCATGGCGGCAGCCAGCTTGTTCCGGTCGATGGGTCCACCCGTGACCATGTGCAGGGAACCGGCCATTTCCCGCAGTTCCTCCGGGAAATCCGACAATTCCTGACAGCAGTTGACCCCGATGCCGATGACCGCATAGTCCACGCAGCCGCTTTCCGCCTCCAGGCTCAGTTCTGTGAGAATGCCGGTCAGCTTCCGCTTGCCGGAAACCAGGTCGTTGGTCCATTTGATGCCGGGCCGGAACCCGGCGGCATCTTCAATGGCCTGGACCATGGCCTCGGCCACGGCGCAGGTCAGGTGCATCAGCTCCTCTGGGCGGCACTGGGGCCGCAGCAGGGCGGAAAGATAGATGCCCATATTGGGCGGCGAGGCGAAGCTGCGGCCCCGGCGGCCCCGGCCGCCGGTCTGGTGGTCGGCGATGAGGACGCTGCCGTGGGGCGCTCCCTGGGAGGCGGACAGCTTCAGGCGGGTGTTGGTGGAGTCAATATCCGCCTGAAACTGAATCAAATCCCGCCAGGGATGGTATTTGGGCAGGTTGGCCCGAATTTCCGAAAGGCACAGCCGGGCCGTGGCCTCCGAGAGCCGATAGCCCCGGTTGGGTACGGACTCGATGGCGTAGCCCTCCTCCTTCAGCTTCTGCATGACCTTCCACACTGCCGCACGGGAGACCCCCAGCCGGGCGCTGATGGTCTCTCCGGAGAGAAAATCTCCCTCCGAACGGAGCATTTCCAAAACTTTCTCTTTCATCAGTCAATATCCCGAATGACTTCCTCCGGGGGATTATCCAGCACCTCCGGGTGAAGAATGATGCGCTTATAGTGCTTGAAGAAGGCGGCATAATAGAAGCCGTCCACAATGCGCTCGTCCATGCAGAACTTGAAGTCGATGTACTTTTTCTGGACCACCGTCCCGTCCTCCTGGACCTCCAGAGACCGGCGCTTGCAGCCGAAGGAGCCGAACACCGGCAGGTTGCCGAAGTCATAGAGGTGATGGTAAATGGGCGGGATGCCCAGGGAACCCATGGAGGTGAAGAACACGCTGCCGTGGAAGGGACTGACCTCCAGCAGAAACTGGGGCAGCATCCCGAAGTAATCCAGGGTCCGCAGGAGCCAGACGGTGAATTTCAGGAACACGCCGGGGATCAGGGTCAGAACGTGGGCGGTGTTGTCGAAATTGGAGTCCAGAGGGGTATTCTTGACCTTCTCGATCTCCGCGTTCACCTTGTTGTATACGTCCATGGCCGTATCCTTGGGGGACAGGTGGACCTTGATAACCGTATCCGGGGAGTCGGAACTCATTTCCTTTTTGATGGTCATGCAGAACTGCACGTCGTCCCCGTGGGTATAGACCTTCTGGCCGGCCAGGAACCGGTTCAGGCCAGGATACCGGGCCAGAGCCCGGACATAAGCGGCCAGCAGGACGTGCATCACGCCGAAATTGGTGTAGCCCTCCCGGCGCTTCTGGCGCACGTAGCGTTCAATGTGGGAAAGCTCAAAGGAATCGGTAAAGTAGTTGGTGGAGGTGTTCCGGGTGACCATAATATAGGGGGACACCTGGGCCATGGGAGGCAGGCTGCGGACCCGGCGGCCGTCGGTCCGGTCTCCCCAGGTGGGATGGTATTCATCCACCGGATGGACCCGCAGGGCCAGGCATTGCAGCAGGCAGCCGAAGAAGGCCAGAGCATCCGGCAGCAGCACCAGATTGGTTCCCCACCGGCCGTCCATCAGGACCTCCCGGTGCAGGTAAGCCATGGCTCCCAGGGGCAGGGCGAACATCAGCGGCAGCAGCCACACATGGCGGACCACCCCGGAGGTAATTTGCGTATAAAGCACGCAGAAGAACAGCACGGCTACCCAATAAAGGCCCACCACCATCCACTGGATGGACTGGAAGGGATAGCGGGTCACGCTGATGCCGAAGTACAGGCCCAGCATCCAGATGGGAATGGCGGTCTTGTAGAACCGCTCCTTGCCGTCCAGCAGGACGATGAGGGCATAGAGCAGGGTGGCTGCCACAGGCAGAACGATTTGGCTCCACACGTTTTGCGCTTCTCCGGTCCCTTTCACACCGGGGAGCGCAATGCGGGCCACTGCCGAGCCGACCATGCACACGGCCATCAACCAGGTCAGCAGGTTTTTCCGGCTGACGTAGAGATGATTTCTTTTTTCCATAACAGTGCCATTATACCAGACTTTCCCCGTTTATGCAACGAAAAAATCCCGCCGGGGCAGCCCGGCGGGAAAGAAATGCGTAAAACTCACTTATTTCAGGGTCAGACCGTCCCGGAAGGCGTCGCCGACCCGCTCGCCCGGCACATGATAGCCGTTGTGGGCAGGCTCGAAGGCGATGGGGTGGAACCTGGTCATGTCCAGCTTGCCGTTGGCGTCGTATGTGCCGATGATGAGCACCGGCAGGGGATAGAACCAGGACTGAACACCGAACGATTCCCTCATAATTCAAAACCTTTTCGCAGTTTATTTGACTTTTTTCACCATGGCGCGGATGTGTGCCGGGGTGGTGCCGCAGCAGCCCCCCAAAATGGATGCGCCCATGGCACGGCAGTCCGCCTGAATGGAAGCGAAATCCGCCGGGGACATGGCATATTCCGGGATGCCCGCCGGGGAAATTACCGGCATACCGGCGTTGGGCTTACAGACCAGGGGGGCATCGGTGAACCGGCGCAGCTTGCTCACAAGGCCCGGCAGACTGAAATCCGCATTGACGCAGTTGAAGCCTACGGCGGCGGCTCCCGCATGGGCCAGTTCCGCCAGAATGGGTCCGGCCTCCCGACCGGAGAACAGGGAGCTGTCGGACTGCATGGTGAAGGTGTACAGCACCGCCCCGGCCCCTTCCAATTCGGCGGCCGTCAGGATGGCTTCCGCCTCCGTGGGGTACATCAGGGTCTCCGCCGCCAGCAGGTCCGCCCCGCCGTCCAGCAGACCGTGAATTTGCCGCCGGTAATTCTCCACCAGTTCGTCAAAATTGGCCTCGTCGAAGCTGTCCATGTACACGGCCAGAGTGGTCAGGTTCCCGGCCACCAAGGCCCCCTCGGCGGCGCTGCGGGTCAGGGCCACCAGAGCCGCATTGACGGCCTCCGTCTGCTTGGCCAGATCTACCCGTTCCAGGGCGATGGGCTGGGCCTGGAAAGTCGGGGCGTAGAGAATATCGCTGCCTGCCTCCCGGTAGGCCTGCTGCAGGGCCCGGAGGGGTTCCGGGTTGTTCAGCACCCATTCTTCCGTGCAGCAGCCCCGGGGCATCCCGGCCTTCATGAGATTGGAGCCGGTGGCTCCGTCAAGAATCAGGGGACCGGCGGCGAGTTTGGCTTGTAATTCCTGGGCGGTGAGCATGGCGTTTTCCTCCGAAAATTCATTGTTCTTATTATATCGTATTCCCACGAAAAATGCAAGGTCCATTGACGAACGGCCCGGAATCTGCTAAAATAAGAGCATCTTTTCCCATGAAGGAGCGAAAGAACATGAAAAAGACTGTTTTGCGGGAATATGCCCGCCTCATTGTCCGGATGGGCGTCAACGTCCAGAAGGGCCAGGATGTGGTCATTTATGCCGACCTGGACCAGCCGGAATTTGTTGCCATGGTGGTAGAGGAGGCCTATAAGGCCAAGGCACGGGAAGTGACCGTGGAATGGAACTACCCGGCGCTCACCAAGTACCATGTGCGTTACCAGAGCCTCAAGACCCTGTCCACCGTGGAGGACTGGCAGATCGAGAAGCGGAAGCATCAGGTGGAGACCCTGCCCTGCCGCATCCATCTCATCTCCGACGACCCGGACGGCCTGAAGGGCATCAACATGGCGAAAATGGCCAAGGCCAGACAGAACCGCTATCCCATTCTTAAGCCCTTCTCCGACCAGATGGAGAACCGGCATCAGTGGTGCATTGCCGCCGTGCCCGGTCTGGCCTGGGCCAAGAAGGTGTTCCCCGGGGTCCGTGGCTCCCAGGCCGTGGAGAAGCTGTGGGAGGCCATTCTTTCCACGTCCCGTGTGAATGGGGATGCCGTGCAGGCCTGGAAGGACCATGACCGGGACATGATGGACCGGTGCGCCTACCTGAACAACCTGGGCATTGCCTCTCTGCACTATACCGCTGCCAACGGCACGGACCTGAGAGTGGGCATGATCAAAGAGGCCCGGTTCTGCGGCGGCGGCGAGACCAACCGGCAGGGCATTTTCTTCAATCCCAACATCCCCACGGAGGAGTGCTTCATTTCTCCCATGCGGGGCCAGGCCGAGGGCATCGTGTATGCCACCAAGCCCCTTTCCTATCAGGGCCAGCTGATCGAGGGCTTCTCCGTGCGCTTTGAGGGCGGCAAGGCCGTAGAGGTCCACGCCGAGAAGGGCGAGGAGCTTCTCAAGCAGATGATCTCCATGGACGAGGGGGCCTGCTATCTGGGCGAGTGCGCGCTGGTCCCCCAGAAGAGCCCCATTGCCGAAAGCGGCCTGCTGTTCTACAACACGCTCTTTGACGAGAATGCCGCCTGCCATCTGGCTCTGGGTATGGGCTTTGCGGACACCATCGACGATTTCCAGAACAAGACCCTGGACGAGTGCCGCCGGCTGGGCATCAACGAATCCATGATCCACGAGGACTTTATGATCGGCTGCGACACCATGGACATCACCGCTACCACCTGGGATGGCCGGGAAGTGCCGGTGTTCCGTCAGGGCAACTGGGCTTTTTAAGGGAATTTTCGGAAAATTTCAAAAAAGGGCTTGCATTTCCGGTGCGGATATGATACTATATCCGGGCGATTCAAGATTGCTGGGGCTTTGCGCCCTTTTACTAAGCAGAAAGAGGTGAACAAGATGAAGGAAGGTATCCATCCCAACTACGAACAGACCACCATTCGCTGTGCCTGTGGCAACGTCTTCACGACCGGCTCCACTAAGAAGGACATTCGCGTTGAAATCTGCTCCAAGTGCCACCCTTTCTATACCGGTAAGCAGAAGCTTGTCGATACCGGTGGACGGGTTGATCGGTTCAACAAGCGTTTCGGCCTGAAGTAAGCCAAAGTCCGCACTGCGTTGACGTGGTGCGGACTTTTTTTATCTTTTTTCGGAAAGTACCCGAAGTCAGGAGGGTTTTATGGAAGAAACCAATGAAAAAAAACAGGAGCGGGCGGTGCTGGTGGGCCTGAACGCAGACTGCTTCACCGTCGCCCAGACCGCCACGGAGGAGACTCTGGACGAACTGGAAGCGCTTCTGGAAACGGCAGGGGGGTTCTGTACCGGCAAAGTGCTGCAAAACCGCCATACCCCCGATTCTCACAGCTTCATCGGCGAGGGCAAGGCCCAGGAAGTGAGAATGCTGGTGGAGTTCACCCAGTCCACCATGGTGGTATTTGACAATGAGCTTTCCCCGGGCAATATCCGTGCCCTGGAGGAAATTATCGGCGTGACGGTGCTGGACCGGAGCGCCTTGATTCTGGATATTTTTGCCCAACGGGCCAAAACGAGGGAAGGCCGGCTGCAGGTGGAGCTGGCACAGTACCAGTATTTGCTGCCCCGGCTTTCCGGCATGGGCAAAAGTCTCAGCCGTCAGGGCGGCGGCATCGGCACCCGGGGCCCCGGCGAGACCAAGCTGGAATCGGACCGGCGGCACATCCGGGAACGCATTACCCGGCTCCAGTCGGAATTGGACCAGGTTCGGCAGGTCCGCAGCGTCCAGCGGGAGCGGCGGCAGAAGAATTCCGTGCCGGTGGTGGCGTTGGTGGGCTACACCAATGCCGGAAAATCCACCCTTCTCAATCAGCTGACCGGGGCGGACATTCCCGCCAATAACCGTCTTTTCGACACCCTGGACACCACCTCCCGGCAGCTGCACGTTTCGGACAATCTGGACGTGATCCTATCCGACACGGTGGGATTTATCGCAAAATTGCCCCACCATCTGGTGGACGCCTTCCGGGCCACCCTGGAGGAACTGGAATATGCGGACCTGCTTATTCACGTCATTGATTCGGCAGACCCCCACCGGGCGGAGCACATGGCTGTGGTGAATCAGCTGATCGCCAAACTGGCCAAGCCGGGGACCCCGGTCATCGAGTGCTACAATAAGGCCGATCTGGTCCCCGCTACGGACATCCCCATCGGGGAGAACCGGGTCCGTATTTCCGCCAAAAGCGGAGCGGGCATGGACGAACTGCTGACGGCCATCGAAAATGCCCTGGGCCACAGCCGCCATCATGTGCTGCTGACCGTTCCCTACGCCCAGGGCGGCCTGGTCCAGACCTTGCATGACGGGGCTCAGGTGAAAAACGTGGAATACGGCGGGGAGGGCATTCAGGTGGAGGCCGTGCTGGACCCCATTCTCTATGGCCGCCTGCGGGAATTCATCACGAAGGAGTGGTGAGGCTTGGAGGAATATCTGGTGCCCACCGGTTTCGGTGAGGACGAATTTGTAGAGAAAAAATCCAGATTTCTCGGCCGGGTCTGGCCTGCGGACACGGAGGCGGAGGCCCTGGCCCATATCGAGGAAATGCGGAAGCAGCATTATGACGCTACCCACAACTGCTGGGCCTATATCATCCGGGACGGGGCCACCCGCTTCTCCGACGACGGGGAGCCGGGCGGCACCGCCGGAATGCCCATGGTCCAGGTGCTGCAAAAAGAGGGACTTTATAACATCGTATGTGTTGTGACCCGGTACTTCGGCGGCACGCTGCTGGGGGCCGGGGGATTGGTCCGGGCCTATACCAAGGGAGCCAAAATCGCCGTAGACGCCGCCGGAAAATCCATGAAGCGGGTCTGGACGGCGCTGTACATTCCCTGCCCCTATCCCTATTACGAGCGCCTGAAGCTCCTGTGCGAGGATATGGAGGCCGTCATCCGGGACACCCAGTTCACCGCCGAGGTGGAACTGGAAGTACTGGTGGCGGCGGGAAAACGTGCGGAATTTCAGGAAAAACTCACGGATATGACCGCCGGGACCGTGGAGACCATGGTGCTGGGTCAGGAATACCGGGCCTTCCCGGTGAAAGATGCGAAAGGAAGCGAACATCCATGACGGTAAAGGAAGAACTGGAACGGCAGGAGCATCGGAATCTGAATCCCCTGGCGGCGTTTGCCGACGAGAGCCGGGGCCGCCCCCGTCCGGACCCGGAGCGGGAACAGGACGTGCGGACCTGCTATCAGCGGGATACGGACCGCATCGTCCACAGCAAATCCTTCCGGCGGCTCATGCACAAGACCCAGGTGTTCCTGCGGCCGGAGGGGGACCACTACCGGACCCGCATGACCCACACTTTGGAGGTGGCTCGCATTGCCCGGACCATCACCCGTGCTTTGGGCCTCAACGAGGACCTATGCGAGGCCATCGCCATGGGCCACGACCTGGGCCACACCCCCTTCGGCCATGCCGGAGAGGCGGCGCTGACCAAATGCCTGGGCAAGCCCTTCCGGCACAACGAACAGAGCCTGCGGGTGGTGGACGTGCTGGAAAACGATGGGGCAGGACTGAATCTTACTTACGAGGTCCGCATGGGCATCGTGGGCCACACCACCGGCGCGCCGCTGCCGGAGACGTTGGAAGGCCAGATCGTGCGGAAATCCGACCAGATCGCCTATGTGAACCACGATATTGACGATGCCATCCGGGCGGGTATCCTGACCAATGAGGACATCCCAGACAGCATTTCGGACCTGCTGGGCCACACCCACCGGGAGCGGGTGAACAGCCTGGTGGTGGACTGCATTCTGACGTCCCGGGAGGCCGGGGCCATCCTGCTGACCCCCGAAATGGACCAGGCCCTGAAGGACCTGCGCTCTTTTATGTTTGAGCGGGTCTACCGGAACCCGGTCGCCAAGGGGGAGGAAAGCAAGGCCAAGGAAATGCTCCTGCGGCTTTACGACTATTATTTTACCAATCCCCAGGCGCTGCCGGAGACCTTCCAGCCCCAGATGAGCTTTGACGGACTGGAACGGACGGTCTGCGATTACATTGCGGGCATGACGGACAATTATGCCGTGGACAAATATACGGAGATTTTTATTCCCCTGGGTTGGCAAGTCCGGGGATAATGTGCTATAATATAAGTTAAATCGGGAAAATGCGGAAAGGAGGGACTCGTATGCCGTTTCCGCCTTCCTTTATTGACGAGGTAGTGGCCCGCAACCCCATTGAGGACGTGGTGGGCCAGTATGTGAATCTGAAACGCTCCGGGGCGAATCTGTTCGGCCTGTGCCCTTTCCATGGGGAGAAAACACCGTCCTTTTCCGTGGCCCCGGACAAGGGGATCTATTATTGCTTCGGCTGCCATAAGGGCGGCGGGGTCATCAATTTCCAGATGGAGATCGAGGGCCTCAGCTACGGCGATGCGGTCCGGGCTTTGGCTAAGCGGGCGGGCATGGAGGTCCCGGAGGACCCCCAGTTCCAGAGCCGCTATAAGCAGCAGGAGCGCCTTTGGGCATTGAGCAAGGAAGCTGCCCGGTATTTCCACAGCAAGCTCTATGCTCCGGAGGGAGCCGAGGGCTTATCCTACGCTCAGAAGCGGGGGATGCCTAGGTCCACCTTGACGAAATTCGGCATCGGCTTCGCTCCCAACGGCTGGAACGGTCTGGTGGATGCCATGAAGGCCAAGGGCTACACGGACCAGGAATTGAAGGATGCGGGACTGGTGTCCGAGAAGAACGGACGCATTTACGACCGGTTCCGCAACCGGCTTATGTTTCCCATTATCGATGTCCGGGGCAATGTCATCGGCTTCGGCGGCCGGGTCATGGACGATTCCACGCCGAAATACTTAAATTCCCCGGAGACCATTATCTTCAACAAGCGGAAAAATCTGTTTGCCCTGAATCTGGCCAAGAAAAGCAAGCTGGGGTATCTTATTCTGGTGGAGGGGTACATGGATGCCGTGGCCCTGCATCAGTACGGCTTCGACTGTGCCGTGGCTTCCCTGGGTACCAGCCTGACCCAGGAACACGCCGTGCTGCTGAGCCGGTACACGGAGCAGGTGGTTCTGATCTATGACGGCGACGAGGCCGGGCAGAACGCCACCCGCCGGGCCATCCCCATGCTGGAAGCGGCGGGGATTCAGGTGAAGGTCCTGCGGATGCACGATGCCAAGGACCCGGACGAATATCTGAAAAAATACGGGGCGGACAAGTTCAAAGTCCTGCTGGAGGAGGCTTCCAACCGGGTGGAATACCAGTTGGGGGCCATCGCCCGGAAGTATCATCTCAATGACGATGAGGAGCGCATCCAGTTCCTACGGGAGGCGGCGGACCTGGTGGCCAGCCTGCCCAGCCCCGTCCAGCGGGAGGTCTACGGGGGACGTGCGGCGGAGACCGCCAAGGTCACTCCGGAGGCCATGAAGCTGGAAGTGGACCGGGCCAGAAAACGCCGGGAAAACCGGGAAAAGAAGCAGGAAGAACAGAAAATGCTCTCGCCTGCTCAGAATTTGCAGCCCAAGAGCCGGACCATTCGTTATGACGACATCCGCTCGGCTATGGCGGAGGAGGTCATTCTGGCCAACGTGTTCAAGCAGCCGAGCCTTCTGGACCAGGTGGGCGGACTGACGGCGGCGCAGTTTTCCTGCCCGTTGCTTGGTAGAATTTTCCGGCAGCAGCAGGATCGGTACAAGCAGGGGCTGGAAGTGTCCGCCAGCGTGCTGGATGGGCTGGAAAGCGACGAAATGGCCCATTTGGCGGGGATTTTGCAGCGCAATCAGGGTCCCGTCAACGAGCAGGCCTTTGCCGACTGCGTCCGCACGGTGCTGGAAAGCTACCGGGCGAGAAACACGGTGACGGAGCAGGATCTGCTGGCCCTGCGGGACAAGATGAAAGAGAAAAAAGGACTGAAATTATGAGTGCTACACCTACCGATACCCCGGAAAAGACCGTGTCCGCCGGAGAGGACGACGTGCGGCAGTATATGCAGGAGATTCGTGCCTATCCGCTTCTGACGGCGGAGGAGGAACGGGAACTGGCCCGCCGCTGCGCCCAGGGGGACGAGGAGGCCATCCGGGCCCTGGTCAACGCCAACCTGCGGCTGGTGGTGTCCATTGCGAAAGAGTACACCGGCCGGGGCGTGCCGCTGATGGACCTCATTCAGGAGGGCAGCATCGGCCTGCTGGCGGCGGCCAAGAAATTTGACTACACACGGGAGCTGCGGTTTTCCACCTACGCCACCAAATGGATCCGGCAGAGCGTGGGCCGGTGCCTGGCCCAGCACAGCGGGGTCATTCGGGTGCCCACCCATACCGGCGAGAAAATGCGCAAGGTCCTGGCTACCCAGAACCGGCTGACCCAGGAGTTGGAGCGGACCCCCACCGAGGCGGAAATTGCCGAAAGCACCGGCCTGACGGCGGAACAGGTCCGAAAACTTCTGGACCTGGTGCCGGAGACCTGTTCGTTGGATGCCCCCACCGGCGAGGACGGGGACACCAGCCTTGGGGGACTCTTGCGGGACAGCACCGTGGAGGCCCCGGAGAAGGAAGTGGTCCGCCAGGAGTTGGAGACCACCATGCAGACCCTTCTGGACCAGCTGCCGGAGCGGCAGCGGAAATTGGTATCCATGCGCTTTGGCCTGGAGGACGGGGTGTGCCATTCTCTGGACGAGATCGGCAGGGAATTCGGCGTTTCCCGGGAGCGGGCCAGGCAGATCGAAGGCCAGGCCATGGAAAAGCTGCGGCAGATGGGCATGAAGCAGGGATTGGAGGATTTTCTGGAATGAGGACACTGGACGTGGATTTCGGGGACAGCCCCTTTGAATTGGCCATCGCCCGTCTGAAAAAAGGCGATTCTTTCCCGGCGGGGCGGTTTTTGACCCTGCTGGAAGGGGAGGACGAGGAGACTGTGGAGGCCGCCTTCGAGACCCTGGCCGAGCGGGGCATCCGTTTGGAGCTTTCCGGCATTCCCAAGGCCAGCCCTACCGGCAGCGGCGCTGCCCGGCTCCATTTGGAGGAAAAGCTGGCAAAATCGGAGCATATTGCCGAAAATCTTCCGGAGGAGGACCCTCTGCGGCTCTACCTGGAGGAGCTTTCCCAGGCGGAAGGGGACCCCATGGGAGAAATGCTTCCCAAGGTCGTGGCCCTGGCGAGAGAATATGTGGGCTACGGCGTGCTGCTGACGGACCTCATTCAGGAGGGCAATCTGGCCCTCTGGGAGGCCATGGCTTCGGAAGGAAATGCGGAAGAAGCGGCCCGGCAGGGCATGACCAAAGCCGTGACCATGCAGGCCCGTGCCAACGGCGTGGGCAGCAAAATGCGCCAGACCCTGGAAAAATACCGTGCGGCGGACGAGCGGCTGCTGGTCCGGCTGGGCCGGACGCCTCTGTTGGAGGAAATTGCCCAGGAGGCGGGCATCACGCTGGAGGAAGCCTACACGGTGTCCAAAATGTACGAGGATGCCAAGCTGGTAGCCAGCGCCCACAAAAAGCCGGAGAAAAATGACGAGGATGAGGAAAAAGCCGTGGAGGACACGGCCTATTTCCAGATGCGCCAGCGCATCAGCGACCTGCTGTCCAGTCTGACACCGGAGGAACAGAAGCTGCTGACCCTCCGCTTCGGTCTGGAAGGCAGCGGACCCCAAAGCCCGGAGCAGGTGGGCCTTGCCCTGGGACTGACCGCCGCCGAAGTGGTGGCGGCGGAAGCAAAAGCCCTGGCCAAACTCCGGGGTTAAGTGTAAGGAGAGAAAAACTATGGCGAAGAAGATCGCAATTGCCATCGATGGCCCCGCCGGTGCAGGGAAAAGCACCATTGCCCGCCGTCTGGCGGCGGAACTGGGCTACTGCTATGTGGACACCGGGGCCATTTACCGGACCGTGGCCTACTTCCTGGACCTGCTGGGCATCAGCCCCAAGGACGCAGACGGGGTGGCACGGTATCTGGACGAGCTGACCGTGGGCATTACCTACGACGAGGAAGGCAAGCAGCACATGATCATGAACGGCATGGACGTGACCGAGGACATCCGCACCCAGGAAATTTCCCAGAAGGCTTCCCTGGTGTCCGCCAACCCGCTGGTCCGGGAAATGCTGCTGGACCTGCAGCGGGACATGGCCAAGGAATACAACGTCATTATGGACGGCCGGGACATCGGCACCGTGGTGCTGCCCCGGGCCAACGTGAAAATTTTCCTGACCGCTTCTCCGGAGGTCCGGGCCAAGCGCCGGACGGCGGAGCTGGAAGCCAAGGGCCAGACCGCCAATTATGAAAAGGTCCTGAAGGAAATTCAACAGCGGGACTATCAGGATTCTCACCGGGCCATCGCCCCGTTGAAACAGGCGAAGGACGCAGTGAAGGTGGACACCTCCGAACTGGACATTGACGGCGTGGTGGCGGCCATCCGGAAGATCGTGGAAGGAAAGATCGGCCAATGAGTGTCACCGTGGCCAAAAGCGCCGGGTTCTGCTTCGGCGTGAACCGGGCGGTGGAATTGGTGGAGCAGGCGGCGGCTCAGGGTGGGACGGTCGTCACGCTGGGTCCCATCATCCACAACCGCCATGCGGTGGCCCACTTTGAAGCTATGGGAGTCCACGTTATCGACACCCCGGAGGAGGCCCCGGAGGGGGCTACGGTGGTCATCCGGTCCCACGGCGTGGGCCGGGAGGTGTACCGGCGGCTGGAAAACAGGAACGTGACCATCGTGGATGCCACCTGTCCCTTCGTCAAGCGCATCCACAACATCGTGGCCCAGGCCGAGGAGGAAGGGCGGCTGCCCGTCATCATCGGCACCCGCTCCCACCCGGAGGTGGAGGGCATCGCCGGGTGGTGCAGCCGCTGCGCCATCTTTGAAAGCCCGGAAGAATTGGAAAATTGGGTCAAAAACGAACGAATTTCCCCGGAGTTGCCGATTTGCATGGTTTCTCAGACCACCTCCACAGAATCTTTGTGGAAAAAATGCCTCCAAATCGGAAAAAAAGAGTTTACTAACCTGAAAAAATTTGATACAATATGCAGAGCAACAGAATACCGGCAGAGCGAGGCAGCAGCATTGAGTTCCGTTTGTCAGGCCATGGTCGTAGTAGGTGACATCCACAGTTCCAACACAGGCCGCCTCGCAATGATCTGCCGGGAACATTGTGATCGTGTGATTGCGGTGGACAACGCAGAAGAGTTGTCCCCGAAGAGCTTTCGCAATGTGACGGTTGTTGGAATCACGGCTGGTGCGTCCACACCGGCGTGGATTATAAAGGAGGTCAACAAGACTATGGGCGAGATCGTAAACAATGTTGAGGCTGGGCAGGAGGAAACTTTTGCCGAACTGCTGGAGCAGGGCATCAAGACTTTAAATACAGGTGATAAGGTTACCGGCATCGTCACCGGTATCAACAACACCGAGGTGCAGGTGGACCTGGGTGCCAAGCACGCAGGCTACATCCCCTACAACGAAGTCAGTGCCGATCCTTCCGTGAAGCCGGAGGATATCCTGCACGTGGGTGACGAAATCGAGGTGTTCGTGGTTCGTGTGAACGACCAGGAGGGCACCGTGCAGCTTTCCAGAAAGAAGCTGGAAGGCATGAAGGTCTGGGACGACATGGCCGCTCTGTGCGAGAGCAAGGAAAATGTCGAGGCTCCCATCACCGAGGAGAACAAGGGTGGCCTGGTGGCCAACTATAAGGGCATCCGGGTGTTCATTCCCGCTTCCCAGTCCGGTATCGCCAAGGGCGGCGATATGGCCGGTATGGTCGGCAAGACCGTGAAGATGAAGATCACCGAGGTGAACCGTGCTCGCCGCCGTGTGATCGGTTCCATCCGTGCCGCTTCCTCCGAGGAGCGGAAGGCCAACCAGGAGAAGATCTGGAGCGAGATGGCTGTGGGCAACAAGTACCACGGCGTTGTCAAGTCCCTGACCTCCTACGGCGCTTTCGTGGACATCGGCGGCGTGGACGGCATGGTCCATGTGTCCCAGCTGAGCTGGAACCGCATCAAGACCCCCGCCGACGTGGTGAAGGTCGGCGACGAGATCGACGTGCACGTCATCGCTTTCGACCCGGAGAAGCACAAGATCTCCCTGGGCTACCGCACCGACGAGACCAACCCCTGGACTCTGTTCCTGAACGAGTACCATGTGGGCGACGTGGTGGATGCCAAGGTCGTGAAGCTGATGACCTTCGGCGCTTTCGCTGAGATCGTCCCCGGCGTGGACGGCCTCATCCACATTTCCCAGCTGGCCGACCATCGGGTGAACAAGCCCGAGGACGTGGTCTCCGAGGGCCAGACCGTCCGGGTGAAGATCACCGACATCGACACCGAGGGCAAGCGCATTTCCCTGTCCATCCGTGCCGCTATGGACGACGCCGAATAATCAAAACCCTAAGATACCGGGGCCGACCTAGTGCCGGCTCCGGTATTTCTATTAAAGGAGGAACTTCTTATGGTCAAGCACATCGTCATTTACACCCTGAAGGACGGCGTGGACAAGGACGCCGCCGTGAAAACCATCGCCTCTCTGCTGGAGCCCTTGGTTGGACAGGTCCCTGGCCTGGAAAAGCTGGAAATCCGCCGGACCTATCAGGGCGGCATGGACTACTGCCTGTACTCCGAGTTCGACAGCCGGGAGGCCCTGGCCAATTATGCCACCCACCCCCTGCACCTGGCGGCCAAGGAGCATTTCTGGACCTGGCTGGACAAGCGGGTCTGTGCCGACTACGACTGCTGAGGGAACGCCATGCGTGCCATTGTAACGGTTGTGGGCAAGGATGCCGTGGGCATCATCGCTTCAGTCTGCCAGGCCCTGGCGGGCTATAATGTGAACATCCTGGACATCAGCCAGACGGTCATGCAGGGCTACTTCACCATGATGATGGTGGTGGATGTGGAAAAATGCACCCTGCCCGTGGCCATCCTGGCGGAGGAAATGGAGCGAAAGGGCAGCGAGTTGGGCCTGCAGATCCATGTGCAGCGGGAAGACATTTTCAATGCCATGCACCGCTTGTAAGGGGGAGCCATGCTGAGACTGGAAGATATTCTGGAAACCAGAGACATGATCGACAAGCGTCATCTGGACATCCGCACCATCACCATGGGCATCTCCCTTCTGGACTGCGCCGACCCGGACATTACCGTCTGCGCCCGGAAAATTTATGATAAAATCACCCGCCGGGCGGAAAAGCTGGTTTCTGTAGGAGAGGACATCGAGCGGGAATTCGGCATTCCCATCGTCAATAAGCGCATTTCCGTGACCCCTATGGCCCTTATCGGCGGCAGCTGTCAGGCGGATGATTATGTGCCGCTGGCCATCGCCATGGACGAGGCCGCAAAAAAATGCGGCGTGAATTTCATCGGCGGCTTTTCCGCATTGGTCCAGAAGGGCTGCACGGAAGGGGACTGGAAGCTCATCCGGTCCATCCCGGAGGCCATGGCCCGGACGGAACGGGTCTGCGCCAGCGTGAACGTAGGCTCCACCAAGGCGGGCATCAATATGGATGCCGTGGCGGAAATGGGCCGTATCATCAAGCAGACTGCCGAATTGACTGCCGATAACGACGGCCTGGGCTGCGCCAAGCTGGTGGTGTTCGCCAACGCCGTGGAGGACAACCCCTTCATGGCCGGTGCGTTCCATGGGGTAGGGGAGCCGGAGTGCGTGTTGAACGTGGGCGTATCCGGCCCCGGCGTGGTGTACCACGCCTTGCAGAGCGTCAAGGGCCAGCCCTTTGACGTGGTGGCCGAGACGGTGAAAAAGACCGCCTTCCGCATTACCCGCATGGGCCAGATCGTGGGCCAGGAGGCCTCCCGGCGGCTGAATGTGCCCTTCGGTATCGTGGACCTGAGCCTGGCCCCCACCCCGGCCATCGGGGACAGCGTGGCCCGGATTCTGGAAGAAATGGGCCTGGAGACCTGCGGCACCCACGGCACCACGGCGGCGCTGGCGCTGCTGAACGACGCAGTGAAGAAAGGCGGCGTCATGGCCAGCAACCATGTGGGCGGCCTGTCCGGTGCGTTCATTCCTGTGTCCGAGGACGAGGGCATGATCGCCGCAGCGGAAAGCGGTGTGCTGAGCCTTTCCAAGCTGGAAGCCATGACCTGCGTCTGTTCCGTGGGCCTGGACATGATCGCCGTGCCGGGGGACACCTCCGCCGAGACCCTGTCCGCCATCATTGCCGACGAAGCGGCCATCGGCATGGTGAACACCAAGACCACTGCCGTCCGCATCATCCCGGCCCCCGGCAAGACCGTGGGCGACCGGGTGGAAATGGGCGGTCTGCTGGGCAGTGCCCCGGTGATGCCGGTCTACGGTGCATCCAGCGCCGACTTCATCGCCCGTGGCGGCCGTATCCCCGCCCCGCTGCAAAGTCTGAAGAACTAATTTTATCCCGGATAAAACACGACCCGCTGGCTGGAAAACAGTCAGCGGGTCGAAATTTTTGGCTTTTCAGACACCCAGCAGGGCCTTGGCGAACATGAAGTACACCAGCAGGGAAAGGGCGTCCACGATGGTGGTGATGAAGGGGCTGGCCATGACCGCCGGGTCAAAGCCGAATTTCTTGGCGAACAGGGGCAGGGTGCAGCCCACGAATTTCGCCAGCACCACGGTGACGAACAGCGTGAAGCAGACCACGGCATCCACGGTGACGGTGATGTTGGGGTTGCGCATCAGCAGCCCATCGATGAGCAGGATCTTGCCGAAGCACACGGCGGCCAGCACGGCGCCGCAGAGCACGGCGGTCCGTAACTCCCGCCATATAACACGTCCAATATCCGAGAAGTGGACCTCGCCCAGGCTCAGGGCCCGGATGATGGTGACGGAGGACTGAGAACCGGAGTTGCCGCCGGTGTCCATGAGCATGGGGATGAAGGCGGTCAGGGCTACCTGAGCGGCCAGGGCGTCCTCAAAAGACGTGATGATCATACCGGTGAAGGTGGCGGAGACCATCAGCAGCAGCAGCCAGGGGATACGGTGCTTGAACAGGTCGAACACGGAGCTTTTCAGGTAGGTCTTTTCCGAGGGGGTCATACCACCCATGATCTCGATGTCCTCGGTGAACTCGTCCTCCATGACGTCCATGGCGTCATCGAAGGTCACGATACCTACCATCCGGTTCTCCCCGTCCACCACGGGCAGGGCCAGGAAGTTGTATTTGCTCAGCATCTGGGCCACCTCTTCCTGATCGGCCATGGTGCTGACGGAGATGATGTTGGTGATCATAATGTCCTGAATCAGTTGGTCGTCATCCTCGGCCAGCAGCAGGTCCTTCACCGTGACGATGCCCAGCAGGGTCCGGCCCTGAGTCACATAACAGGTGTAAATGGTCTCCTTATCCACGCCTTGACGGCGGATCCGGAGAATGCTCTCCCCCACGGACATATCCGGCCGCAGGGACACGTACTCCGTGGTCATAATAGACCCGGCGGAGTTCTCCGGATAGCGGAGAATCTGGTTGATGCTGGAGCGCATTTCCGGAGTGGCCTGCCGCAGAATTCGCTGGACCACGTTGGCGGGCATTTCCTCCACCAGGTCCGCTGCATCGTCCACATACAGCTCGTCCACGACCTCTTTCAGCTCGTTATCGGAGAAGCCCCGGATGAGGGTCTCCTGCGCGTCCAGCTCCATTTCTACAAAGGTTTCTGCCGCCAATTCCTTCGGCAGCAGACGGAACAGCAGCGGGATGCGGTCCTCCTCTAGGTTGGACAGCACCACTGCAATATCGCTGGGGTTCATGGTGGAAAGCACTTCCCGAAGGGCACTGTACTTTTTCTCGTCCAGCATTTTCAACAAAGCTTTTTCCACGATTTCGTATCGTTCTGCCATTTTTCGCTTCCTCCTTATGATAAAATTCGTCTGGAGCAAGCAAACCAAGCCTTAAAACCTCCGCCGCCGTGGGCGAAGCGGTTTACTTCGGCCCGGTATGCTGCCACTACTGCCGCCGTCCACAGCGATCCCTCCTTTTTTGGCTCACAATTACTGCTATTTTACCTTTTTTCGGCGGCAATGTCAACCGCATCGGAGAAATACTTTTGGGAAAAAGCGGGGAAAAGGTTGGGAGATTCTGGCATGACAGAAAATACAGAGGAGATCTTTTGTGAAAGATGACGAAAATTTTGTTTTGATTTTACGCCTTTGGGGCTTTCCAAATTCCAAAAAATATGATATGTTATCCATGGGGTTTTCTGGCGATCATTCCCTGTCCCCAGATCGAAGCGGAAAGGAACCTATGTCTATGGATCAAGAGCTGCTGCGGGCCTATCAGGAGGGTAGCGCCATCCGTGCCTACGAATTTTTAGGCTGCCACCCGGAGGACCGGGCGGGCGTTCCCGGATTCGTGTTCCGGGTGTGGGCCCCCAATGCCCAGGGGGTCAACGTGGTGGGCGATTTCAATTTCTGGAACGCCGACGACCTGCCCATGGACCGCCTTGGCGGCGGCATCTGGGAGGCCTGGTCCCCTAACCCAAGAGAGGGCGGGGCTTACAAATATCTGGTGCGCCACTGGAACGGCCGCCGGGTCTACAAGGCGGACCCTGTGGGCTTCCGAAGCTGCCGGGCACCGGATACCTCCAGCGTCATTACCCGGCTGGACCGGTATCACTGGCATGACGGCCGCTATTTCCGGCGGACGACACCGCCGCTGAATACGCCTATGAACATTTACGAGGTCCATCTGGGCTCCTGGCGGCGGAAGGAGGACGGCTCCTGCTATTCCTACACGGAGCTTGCCCCCATGCTGGCGGAATATGCAAAAAGCATGGGCTACACCCATGTGGAACTGATGCCTCTGGCCGAGTACCCCTACGACCCCAGCTGGGGTTACCAGGTTACCGGCTTTTATGCCCCCACCTCCCGCTATGGCGCACCGGAGGAACTGATGTATCTGGTGGACACCCTCCATCAGGCGGGCATCGGGGTTATTCTCGATTGGGTAGCGGCTCATTTCCCCAAGGATGAATACGGCCTTTACGAATTTGACGGTACGCCTACCTACGAATCCGGCGACCCTATGATGAACGAGTACGCCGGGTGGGGGACACGGGCCTTTGATTACAGCAAGCCGGAGGTCCGGAGTTTTCTGATCTCCAACGCCGTTTACTGGCTGGAGGTGTTCCACATGGACGGTCTCCGGGTGGATGCGGTCAGCGCTATGCTCTATCTGGATTACGGCCGGGAGCAGTACAAGCCCAACCGGCTGGGGGGCAAAGAGAATCTGGACGCCATTGATTTTCTGCGGCAGCTGAACGACGCCTGCTTCTCCGTCCGGGAGAACGTTATCATGGCGGCAGAGGAGTCCACGGCGTTCCCCTTAGTCACAAGACCGGATTTCGACGGAGGACTGGGCTTCCTGTTCAAGTGGAACATGGGTTGGATGAACGACACCCTGCGCTATTTCCAGCAGGACCCCCTGTACCGGAAATATCAGCATAATTTGCTGACCTTCACCATGAGCTACGCTTTCTCGGAGAATTACATTCTCCCCCTGAGCCACGACGAGGTGGTCTACGGCAAGGGCAGCCTCATGGGCAAAATGCCCGGGGATTATTTCTGGAAATTCGCCAATCTGCGGCTCCTGCGGGGCTATCAGGTGGCCCACCCCGGGAAAAAGCTGTCCTTCATGGGCAATGAGTTCGGCCAGTTCACCGAATGGGACTACCGGAAGGAACTGGACTGGATGCTGCTGGGCTACGAAATGCACCAGAAAATGCAGTCCTATACCAGAGAACTCAATCGGTTTTATCTGAATCATACTGCCCTCTGGCAGATCGACGACAGTTGGGACGGCTACCAGTGGATTCAGCCCGACGAACAGGATCTGAGCATCATTGCCTTCCGGCGCATCGACAAGGCCGGGCGGGAATTGCTGGTGATCTGCAACTTCACGCCGGTGCTGCGGGAGGACCTGCGGCTGGGAGTCCCAAAGCCAGGGACCTATGTGCCGGTATTCACTTCCGATGCGGCTAAATTCGGCGGCGGGGGTTACGGCTCTGCTCCGGCGGAGAGCGAAGAAATCCCCTTCCGGGAATATGCGTTGTCGGCCATGTTCCGGGTGCCGCCCATGTCCATTACGTTTTTCACCTGCCGGGAGGCAGAACAGTAAATTTGTAGCATTCTCCAATTACCGAACATCAAAAGGAGCTGTGAATATGTATTTTCAGAAGAAACGTTGCGTAGCCATGCTGCTGGCCGGCGGCCAGGGCAGCCGGCTGAAAGTGCTGACGGAGAACACCGCCAAGCCTGCGGTGCCCTTCGGCGGGAAATATCGTATTATTGACTTCCCTCTGAGCAACTGCGTGAACTCCGGCATCGATACCGTGGGCATCCTGACCCAGTATCAGCCGTTGGAATTGAATGAGTACATCGGCAACGGTATGCCCTGGGGCCTGAACAAGTCCCACTGCTGCGCCCAGGTGCTGCCTCCCTACGAGCGGCACGACAAGAAAAGCGGCTGGTACAAGGGCACCGCCAACGCCATTTATCAGAACCTGGCCTTCATCGACCGGTATGACCCGGAATATGTGCTGGTGCTTTCCGGCGACCATATCTATAAGATGGACTACGCTGCCATGATCGACTATCATGAGCGCACCGGTGCTGACTGCACCATCGCCGTCCGGGATGTGCCTATGGCCGAGGCCAGCCGCTTCGGCATCATGAATACCCGGGAGGATGGGACCATTTACGAGTTTGAGGAGAAGCCCAAGCAGCCCAAGTCCACCAACGCCTCCATGGGCATTTACGTGTTCAATTGGAAGGTGCTGCGGGAGTACCTGATCCGGGACGAGGACGACCCCAATTCCAGCAACGACTTCGGCAAGAACATCATCCCCAACCTGCTGAACGACGGCCATAAGCTCATGGCCTATAACTTCCAGGGCTACTGGAAGGACGTGGGGACCATCGACTCCCTGTGGGAGGCCAATATGGACCTGCTGGGCAAGGAGCCTGCCTTCCAGATCCGGGGCGACGAGAAGCGGAAAATTTACGCCCGGAACAATGCCCACCCCTCCAGCTATGTGGATGCCGGTGCGGTCATCCGCAACAGCTTCATCGCCGAGGGCAGTGAAATTTACGGCACGGTCCGCCATTCCATCATCTCCACCGGCTGCAAGATCGGTGCGGGCGCTCTGGTAGAGGACAGCGTCATCATGCCCGGCGTGACCATTGAGCCCAATGCCATCGTCCGTCACGCCATTCTGGGCGAGGACAGCATCATCCGCCGGGGGGCTGTCGTCGGCGGCACCTTTGCCAAGAACGAAAAACGGAAGATCAGCGTCACGGCCAAGAGCACGGAAATTGCCGCCAATGACGTCCTGCAGCCCGGCGAGATGCGCTAAGGAGGAAGAGAATCATGTCTGTAATGGGAATTATCATCGCCAACGCCTGCGACGGCTACATGGGCGAACTGACCAATAAGCGCACCATGGCGTCCCTGCCCTTCGGCGGCCGGTATCGCCAGATCGACTTCATGCTTTCCAATATGACCACCTCCGGCATCCGCCATATCGGCATCATTTCCCGGAACAATTTCCAGTCCCTGATGGCCCACATCGGTGCCGGCGAGGAATGGGACCTGGAACTGGGCGAGGGCGGACTGGAATATCTGACCCCCTACTCCCAGGCCGAGAGCGTCACGGCCTTCCGGGGCAAAATGGACTCCCTGTATTCCGTGCTGGAATACATGAAGTACGGCGTGCAGGACGATTATGTGGTGCTGGCGGATGCGGGCATTCTGTGCAACATCGACCTGGATGCGGTGCTGGACGATCACATCGCCAGCGGCAAGGATATTACCGTGGTCATGAAGAGCGGCGTGGCCAACGGCAAGAAGATCATTGATCTGGGCGTGAAGCTGGATAAGAACGGCGGTATTGCCGATATGGTCTCCGGCGCTGCGGCCACGGAGGATTACCTCTCCACGCTGTACCTGTATGTGGTGTCCAAGGACCTGCTGGTCCGCCATGTCCGGGATGCCATTGCTCACAATCTCTTTTATTTCGAGCGGGACTTCGTGCTGCGGCTCTATCAGCAGGGCAAGCTCAGCGTAAACGTGTACCCCTTTGAGGGCGTGGCCCTGTTCACCACCTCTGTGCAGGAGTATTTCAAGAGTAACCTGGCCATTCTGGACGAGAAGGTCCGCAACGACCTGTTTGCCGGCAAGCACCCCATTTACACCAAGGTCCGGGACCGGGTCCCCAGCTACTACGGCGAGGATTGCCGGGTGGAGAACTGCACCGTGGCCGACGGGTGCTTCCTGGAGGGCAGCGTGAAGGATTCCGTGCTGTTCCGGCAGGTGTCCATTGCTCGGGGAGCCGTGGTGGAGGACAGCATGATCATGAACGACACGGTGGTGGGCGCTGACTGCTACCTGAAGTGCGTCATTCTGGACAAGAACGTGGTGGTTCGTCCCGGCACCAAGCTTATCGGCACCCCCACCACCCCCGTCATCATCAAGCGGGGTGAAGTGGTATGAGGATTGCCGTTTTCGCCTCCGAGGGCGCACCCTACGCCAAGTCCGGCGGCCTGGGCGACGTGATGGAGGCTCTGCCTGCCGCTTTGTCCCGGATCCCGGGCAACGAAGTGGTGCTGGTGTTGCCCTATTACAAAAAAATCAAGGAAAATCCTGCCTATCCCGTCCGGCAGGTGGCCCAATGTACCGTGAAGCTGGGCTGGCGGCGGCAGTACGCCGGAGTCATGGCCCTGCAGGACCGCAGTGACGGCGTGAAGGTCTATTTTATCGATAACGACTACTATTTCGGCGCTCGTCCCGGCAGCCTTTACGGCGACGGAGACGACGGCGAGCGTTTTGCCTACTTCTCCAAGGCCTGTCTGGAAGCCCTGATGGCCATTCACTATATTCCGGACGTCATCCAGTGCAACGACTGGCAGACCGCCCTGGTGCCCACTTTGCTGCGGGCAGTGTACCGGCCGGAATTTCAGGATACCAAGTGTATGTTCACCATCCACAACATCGAATATCAGGGCTGGGCCAATCCGGACTTCTTCGATGATGTGCTGGCGCTGCCTTGGGGCTGGCGCAGCACCCTGGACATGAACCACTGCGTGAACATGATGAAGGGGGCCATCGAGACGGCGGATCTGGTGACGACCGTGTCCGAAACATATGCAAGGGAACTGATGTACCCCTACTATGCCCACGGCCTGGACGGCATCCTGACGGACGCTGCCTGGAAACTGACGGGCATCACCAACGGCATCGACGTGAACACCTTCAACCCGGCCACCGACCCGGCCCTGCCCTGGCATTATGACGCCCAGTCCTTCCGGGTAGGCAAGGCGGACTGCAAGGCTGCCCTGCAGCAGGAGGTGGGTCTGCCGGTGAAGCCGGACGTGCCGATGCTGGTGATGGTGACCCGGCTGGCGGGCCACAAGGGATTGGACCTGCTGTGCTATATTGCCCGGAAGCTCCTCTGGGAGGAGGACTGCCAGATGGTGATCCTCGGCACCGGCGAGGACCACTTTGAGCGGTTCTTCAAGGGCCTGCAGGAGGAATTCCCGGACCGGGTGGCGGCGCTCATTACGTTCAACCTGGGGCTGGCCTCCCGCATTTATGCCGGCGGCGACATTTATATGATGCCCTCAAAGTCCGAGCCCTGCGGACTGAGCCAGATGAACGCCATGCGCTACGGTACGGTTCCGGTGGTCCATGCCACCGGCGGCCTGAAGGACACTGTCCCCCCTGTGGACGAGCATGGGGAGGGCGGCCTGGGCTTTACCTTCCAGAGCTACAACGGGGACGATTTCCTGGCGGCTCTGGAGCGCTGCATCCATCTTTATAAGAAGGAGCCGGAAAAATTCCAGGCCCTGCAGCAGCGGGACATGGAGCAGGATTTCAGCTGGGACAAGCCTGCCCAGCGGTATATGGACCTGTTCCGGAAAATGACGAACCGCTGAGACGATCGGAAATTTTTTGAAAATTGGGGCGGCTGTCCGCCCCAATTTTTGCGACAATGGGAGACGGTCATGCGTATTTTATTTGATTCCAAGCAGCTTCTTTACAAGACCCCCTTCGGGACCCTGACCCCCGGCCAGGAATGTACCCTCCATATCCATATCCCTACTTCCGTCCAGACCACCCAGGTCAAGTGCCTGCTGAATGGGGAGGACAGGACCCATGTGCTGGATGCGCCCCTGCATTTCCAGGAGGTCCGGGGGGCCTACGATGTCTACGAGGGGACGTTCTCTTTGGACACGCCGGGGCTGTATTTTTACTATTTCTACATCACCACGGCCACCGGCGGCTTCCGGCTTTTCAAGCAGGGGAATGATACCAACATGGAGGCCGGGGACCAGTGGCAGCTCAGCTGCATCCCGGCGGATTTTCAGACCCCGGACTGGGCCAAGGGGGCCATTCTCTATCAGGTGTTCCCGGACAGGTTCTGCAAAGTGGGAGCGTGTGACCTGACGGGAAAATTGGAGCCTTACACGGTCCATGCCAACTGGTCCGAGGAGGTCAGCTGGCAGCCTACGCCGGAGGGTCTGGTGCTGAACAACGACTTTTACGGCGGAAATTTCAAGGGAATTACGTCGAAAATGGACTATCTGGCCTCTCTTGGGGTGGGAATTCTCTATCTGAACCCCATTTCCAAGAGCTTTTCCAGCCACCGCTACGATACCGGCGACTACAAGACCCCGGACCCCATGCTGGGCACGGAAGCGGACTTCGCAGAACTGTGCGCCCAGGCCCATGCCCACGGCATCCGGGTGGTGCTGGACGGGGTGTACTCCCACACCGGCTCCAACAGCCTTTATTTTGACAAGGAGCGGACCTTCGGCGGCAACGGGGCCTACTGTACGAAAGACTCCCCCTATTATTCCTGGTACACCTTCTATCATTATCCGGATTCCTATAATTGCTGGTGGAACTTTGATACCCTGCCTACGGTGAACAAAATGGACCCGAAATTTATCGAGTACGTCATCACCGGGGAAGATTCTGTGCTGGCCCATTGGCTGAAATTGGGGGCCGACGGCTTTCGGCTGGACGTGGTGGACGAGTTGCCGGACGAATTCGTGCTGCTGCTGAAAAAGCGCCTGCGGGAATTGAAGCCCGACGCTCTGCTTATCGGCGAGGTCTGGGAGGATGCTTCCAATAAGATCGCATACAGCCGCCGGAGACGGTATTTTGTGGACGGGGAATTGGATTCCTGCATGAATTACCCCTTCCGTACCGCCATCCTGAACTTTATCAAGGGTTTGGACGACGGCCGGGGCCTGGCGGAGACCGTCATGACCATTGCGGAAAACTATCCGCCCCAGGTGCTGCTGTGCAACATGAACCTGCTGGGGACCCACGACACCTCCCGGATTTTGACGGCGCTGGTGGACGATTTTGAGGGCAGCCGGGAGGAACTGGCGAAGCGGCACCTGTCCCACAATCAGTATTACACCGCCCAGGAGCGGCTGATGCTGGCCTCCTTCCTGCAATTCACCCTGCCGGGTGCGCCCAGCATTTACTACGGCGACGAGGCGGGCATGGAAGGCGGCAAGGACCCCTTCAACCGCCGGACCTACCCCTGGGGCCGGGAGGATACGGACCTGCGGGACCACTTCCTGCGGCTGGGACGGCTGCGCCGGGACTGGGAGGCTCTGCGGCTGGGCGACATTTCCTTCTTCCAGGCCGGGGACCGGAAAATCGGCTTCCGCCGGACCGTTCCGGGCCAGAAGCTGCGCATTTACCTGAACCGCAGCAGCGACGCCTGGGAAGTGCCTGCCGGGAAGCTGCTGTTCGGTCACAATTTGAACACAGTGGCCCCCAACTGGCTGATTCTGGCACCCAAGGGCTTCTGCGTGGTGGAGGAATGACATGGAAGAAGAGAAAATCATCTCCGGTTATTGCCGCCAGCTGGACGACCACCGGATGGTGACGGCCCTCCGGGAAAACGGCATTCTCACGGAAGTAGATTGCGATTACGAATGCTGCCCCTACCGGTCCAACTGCCCCATCGGGAAGCAGATCACGGAGTTTGCCGGGACAGAAATCGGAGCCTGATATGCAGAAAATCTGTCGGCAAGCAGAAGAAATGCTTTCGGAATTGGAGGGCCTGCCGCTGTCTATGGCCCGAAAGCTGGACCCCTGTGAATTGTATGAGCTCCTGTTCGGAAACAGTTATGTAAACTACAAAGAAGCCCCGAACGGGACTAAGGAAAAGCGAGTGCATTTCGAGTTCTGCATCCATGGGCAATGTGATGTACGAATTGGGGAAGAACGCCTGACCGGCTGGTCCACGGATGGGGAATTGCAGCGGGCCTTGAGGGGCTTCCTGGGTACGGCGGTGGAGGAAGCAGCGCTGGGGGCAGAGAATGTCCTGCGGCTTCGCTTCCCGGCGGGGGCAATCGAATTTTGTCCCATCCCGGACAAGGACGAGGCCTGGCGGCTTTTCTCCCAGGACCGGGCCAGGGCGCATTTGGTAATGCGCCGGGATGGGTACGATTTTGAATAATTCTCAGAGAGAAATTAGGTGCAGCGATGGAGGAAAGGAACAAGTGGACCGTTTGAAGCAATTTATCCGCCGGTACAGCTTCCTTGTGGCGGGGGTGCTGGTGCTGCTCTGGCCGATTTTGCAGAGTATGGAAAAATTTGACACCGTTCCCACCTTGGACACACTGGGGAAATATGCGATTTTGACATAGAACGCATTCCACGCTGTCAAATCTATCAGGTTATTGCCCAGGATGGGAAGGTCTATCTGCTGTATGAGGCCAAGGGCCTTGTGAATACCACGAAAGAGCGAGTGGCACATCTGTAGTCTGCAATACTATGCTCAATCTCGACAAAAGAGAGAACGAGATCGTGGACGGTGAGCAGGGCGAGGAGGAACCACAAAAAGCGTCCGTAGACAGAGAACGCTAAGAATACATTACAGCGGCAATGTGAGACATCTGCATTGCCGCTGTGATACGCAAGCCGGGAAATGTACCGAGTGTGTGATAGAATGAGACAGACAAGTCGGAATTTGCAGGTGTGATTGATGAGAATTGTAGAAGTTACAGAAAACAAAAAACAATATCTTGATTTGCTCCTATTGGCGGATGAGCAGGAAGATATGGTTGACCGTTATCTCTATAAAGGGAAAATGTATGTTCTCGATGATGACGGAGTGAAATGCGAGTGTGTCGTAACGGATGAAGGGACTGGAATACTTGAAATTAAGAATATCGCTACAGTTCCCCCACTTCAGCAAAAAGGCTATGCCAAAGCGCTGATTGAATTTCTTATTGAAAAATACCGCGGACAATTTTCAATACTGCAAGTGGGAACCGGCGACAGCCCGTTGACGATACCCTTTTATGAAAAATGTGGCTTTGTACGCTCACATATCATGCCAAATTTCTTTACCGATAATTACGACCATCCAATATATGAGGATGGGGTACAGTTGGTAGATATGGTGTATCTGCAAAGACCTCTATAAAACCAATTCCGGTTTGTCCAACAGAAGCCCTTACATACAATAGGATATCGACAAATCGGAATTCAGATAGGAGCTTTCAGAATGAAAAATGATATTTTAATTGTAGACGATGAAAAAGAGATAGCCGACTTGATTGAGGTTTATCTAAAAAATGATGGTTACACGGTACATAAGTTTTATAATGGGCTTGATGCTTTGAAGTGTATTGAAACGGAAAACATTGATTTGGCAATTTTAGATGTAATGCTTCCAGATATTGATGGATTTCGTATTTGTCAGAAAATCAGAGAACAGTATTTTTATCCTATTATAATTCTGACGGCAAAAGTTGAGGATACTGATAAAATTATGGGACTTACCATCGGAGCTGATGATTACATTACAAAACCATTCAACCCTTTGGAGGTTGTCGCAAGAGTAAAAACACAGCTTCGTCGTTATGTTCGTTATAATAATGCGGCTAATACCGAGGAAAAAGATGCTCC
Organism: uncultured Eubacteriales bacterium; assembly: GCA_900544405.1. Classification (GTDB taxonomy): domain Bacteria; phylum Bacillota; class Clostridia; order Oscillospirales; family Oscillospiraceae; genus Faecousia. Next base: position 2,469 of record UQVA01000003.1, on the reverse strand, counting down.
CATTGCAGAACATGATGTAAGAGGACTTATTATAAACAAGAATACTCACAAATGTACTTTGTATGGAAAAAAGGTTACTTTGACACCGATTGAGTTTTCTATCCTCTGGTACTTGTGTGAGAACAGAGGAAAAGTTATTTCGTCTGAGGAATTGTTTGAAAATATTTGGGGTGAGAAATTCCTCGATAACAATAATACTGTTATGGCTCATATCGGAAGATTGAGGGAAAAGCTTAATGAGCCTGCAAAAAAACCGAAATTTATAAAAACTGTGTGGGGAGTGGGATATACCATTGAAAAATAAAAGAAATAGCGAAAGAGATGATTATCGTCTTCTTAAAACCAAATTATTGATTAGAACTTTTGGAATGCTGTTTTTTGCGCCTGCTTTTTTAGCAGCCTTGTACTCTCTATTTTTAAAGGGGCACATAGCAGACACTTTTGTGGGTTTTTTGGATAATTTTGTCTACCATGATTATGACCGAGCCTATAATGTATATTCAATATATATTAGAGATTATATGAGTATCTTCTTCTTAGTGCTTTCCTTACTGTTATTTGCAATTATTTTGCGCTTTTATCTAAATGAATTTTCCAAGTATTTCAAAGAAATTAACCGTAGTATAGATGCTCTGATAGAAGAAAATTCAGGAGATATTGTTTTGCCTTCTGAATTAACTGCAATCGAAAAGAAAATCAATCATATTAAGCATACTCTTGAACAACGAAAACTGGCAGCAGAGCTTTCAGAACAGCGGAAAAATGACCTTGTTGTTTATCTTGCCCACGATTTGAAAACCCCACTCACCTCAGTAATTGGGTATTTAACTTTGCTGCGGGACGAAAACAAAATTTCCGAAGAATTAAGAGAAAAGTATTTGTCTATTTCTTTGGAAAAAGCAGAACATCTTGAGGATTTAATTAACGAATTTTTTGAAATCACGCGGTTTAATCTTTCTAATATCACTCTTGAGTACAGCAGGGTCAATTTGACCCGTATGCTTGAACAACTTACATACGAGTTCAAACCAATGTTTTTAGAGAAGAATTTAAAATGTGAGCTTGAAATAGCCCCAGACACTATGATAAAGTGCGATGTCAATAAGATGCAGCGCGTTTTTGATAATCTGCTGAGAAATGCAGTGAATTATAGCTTTGATGACAGCACGATTCATATTGCTGTAAAACAAAACGGTGGAAATTTGTGTATTCAGTTTACCAATTGCGGCAATACCATTCCAAAAGAAAAGCTTGTACGCATTTTTGAGCAGTTTTATCGTCTTGATGTTGCACGAAGTTCCAGAAGCGGAGGTGCAGGATTGGGTCTTGCAGTTGCAAAAGAAATCGTTGAGCTTCATAACGGAACAATTACCGCAAAAAGTGAAAATGAGCAAATCGAATTTACAGTCACTCTTCCGCTCCTGTAGGAAAATCGTAAGAAATTCCGCAGGAAAACATAGGAAACTCTTGTGGAGAAACGAAAAAAAAGCACGCTTGCTTTTGGTACACTTACAGTACCAAAAGCAAGCGTGCTTTTTTAGCTTATCAAGGAGGAAAAACGATGTCAACTCATATCCAACAAACCAAGAAACGCCGTCCCTACTTATTTATCTGCATTCTGATTTTACTGATAGCATTAGCCTGCATCTTTGTTCAGCGTTTTGCAGGGACAGATATATACAACAAGGCATCATTGCCTTCCATTGATTTTGGTAATGAAAATGAAGCAGATGGAGAATGGTGCTTGATACTGGTGAATAAATGGCATCCCCTTGAAACTGAGAATGAAATCGATTTAACAGAACTATCAAACGGACAATGCGTGGACAGCAGAATATACCCTCAGCTTCAGAAAATGTTTGATGATATGAGGGATGATGGTGTATATCCTGTTGTTGCCTCCGGCTACAGAACAGAGCAGGAGCAACAGCAAATATACGATGAATCAATGGCGGAGTATATCGAAAAAGGATATTCTGAATCCGACGCAAAAACAGAAACAGAACGCTGGGTTGCTATTCCGGGAACAAGTGAACATCAACTTGGTCTTGGCGTTGATATAAATGCTGATGGCATAAATTCATATGGTTATGAGGTTTATAACTGGCTCGCTCAAAATGCCTATCGCTATGGGTTTATATATCGCTATCCGGAGAATAAAGTTGCAATCACAGGTATAGCCAACGAGCCATGGCATTACCGATATGTCGGTGTTAATGCGGCTACCGAAATATACAAACGAGGAATATGCCTTGAAGAATATCTGGGAGAAACAAACTAAGAGGGTGAATATACTGTTAATACTAAGCATAATACTAAGCAAGAAAAGTCGCTGTCAGCAGACGGCGACTTTTCCTTTTTGGGCAGTATTCAAGAAGTCATAAAGTTCCGTGAGTAATGGAAGAAGCCGGCGTTTGCGGAAATGTCACAATTTACGGAGGTAAAGTTTCAAATACCACTTGCCTTTTT
>UQVA01000002.1 GCA_900544405.1 uncultured Eubacteriales bacterium | reverse complement strand
GTCGCATTTCCGTTTGCCATAGTCAAGTCCTCCTTCCATAATTTCTAAGGCAAAAGGATATGAATTCCCCTACCCCATAGATATACAAAAGTATTTTAGCAGATTTTCCCCAAAACCTCAAGTAGTTTTCAGAATATTACACTTCTCTTTTTTTCAAATCATTGCCTTCTTCCATTACTCACGGAACTTTATGACTTCTGAAATCCCCTTGCAACTCATACCAAAGTCCGTTCTGCTCATTGTTGATGTACTTCCCCATTTTGTAATCCTCCAATAGGATTGATTTTTACCTACGTTCCAATCATCCCAGTTGATTGCAATCCCCAAAGGGAGAGGACTTCCTTATGAAGCCTCTCCCTTCGACGGATGATTTTTTTTACTTATAGAGGCCGCTCCCAGGGGAACGTAGTATTCAAATCCTGCCAGCCGAAGGCGTCCCGGATGGCCCGGCACAGGGCTTCCAGCTTGGCGTGAAGCGCGGGGACCTCCAGCTTCTCGCCCTCCTCCGCCGTCATGGCGTAGGCGAACAACTCCGCCCTGTCCTGTCGGGGGTAGGTGGTAGCGGCAGGATTCAGGAACGCTGCGTTATCGCCTTCCGTGACCGCATCGTCCACCGGAGTCCGGGACAGGGAATAGCGGAAGCCCTCCGGGTTCAGACTGTTCCAGTCGTCCAGGAGCAGGGAGTGGGCGATGATGTAATTGTCCAGCACATAGCTGAGATTTTTGTAGAATTCCGTGGTCAGGTCCTCGCCCACCGCCAGAAGCATCCAGGCGCTGGCCTCCGGCCAGACCGTCAGGCTATCGCTGCCATCGGGGAAGCTGCGGACAATGGCAATATTCACGGTCCCATCGGCGTTTTTCTCCCCCAGGGCCTGCAAAAAGCCCTCCGGGAATCGGGCCAGGGCCGCACCCAGGTCGGACAAAGCCTGCCGGATGGCCGGGACCTGATATTCCTTCTCAAACTCCACATCTTCCGGGAGAATCGGCAGTTCCTCCCAGAAAACGATGTTCACGCCGTAAGCTTTGTTCAGTCGGGCCGCCTCCCGGCGGCAGGTCTCCAGGCCGTTTTCATCGGGTGCATCGGCGGTATAGCGGACTGTCACCGCCCCATCCTTGCCGGAGGAGGCAGATTGGGCATAGTCCCACCGGCAGATCTCCCCGGTGGAAGCGTCATAGAACCAGACGGCGTCCCCCTGGAGGGTCCAGGATTTCGGCCGGACCGTCTCCGGCAGGGTCATGGCGGCAATTTCCCGCCCGGCCTCCAGGTCGTAGAGAACGCCGTCCCCGGCGCTGTACAGGTATTTCCCCAGCAGGACCGGCTCGGTAATTTCCGTGTTGATTTGTTTCGTCACGCCGCCCAGGGTACCGAACAGCCGCTCCGGAACAATGCCATCGGTGCGGGTCAGATAGAAATAGTCCCCGGCCGCCAGGACCTCCGTCTCCGTTCCGTCCCGGCCCAGAAGTTCCCCGGTCTCGGCAGACAGGAACAGGATTTCCCCGTTTTCCAACCGGCACTGGACCATTTCTCCACCAAAAAGCACGGTTTCCGGAATAATTTTCTGGGCCTGCTTGTTAAGAAGGCGGCTTTCGCCGGTGGAGAATTCCAGCACCCGCAGGTCCTGCCCGGTGGTGTAGAACACCCGGTCCAGGGCAGGGGAGATGCAGAATTCCCCGGCATCTTTCGGCAACGCCACCTGATTCACCAGAGCCAGGTTTTTGTCCAGCACCAGGAACGATTTGCTCTCCCGGTCAAAATACACGCACCCCTCGGAAGAAATGGCCGTATTCATCCCGTCCGGCGTGCCGGAAAGGGGAATGGGGGCGCTGAGGGTACCGTCCGCCGAGAGGGTATAGAAATTTTTCTGCCCCAGAAGCAGCAGGGAATCCCCGAAATTGCCCAGCGCCGCCAGGCTTTCCGGGCTGTGATAGACCCCTACGGCTCCGTTTGTTGCCTGTTCCAGGGAGGAATTTTCCTGGTAGACCCCGGTGGCGGGTGGCTCCGAGGACGGCGGGGTGGTGGTATCGGGTTCTTTTGCGGCGCAGCCGGTAAGCAGCAGCGCCAGCGTCAACGCAAACAGGACTTTTTTCATCATTGCCTCCTTGCCAGGGTGTAATCGTCGCCCTGACGGTAATAGGGACATTGGCCGTTCCGGTCCGTCAGAATGCGGTAGCGCTCGTCCTCGTCCAGGTCCATCCGACAGACTTCCTCGTCCCATTCCTCGTCGTACTCGTAGTACCAGCAGGTGTCGCATTGGCTGTCCATGCTCATTCCTCCCAGATGTGGAAGGTGAACACGCCATCCTCATAGATTAGACAGCTGTGGCTCCCATCCTTGGGGATGGACACGCTGCCGGGATTCAGGCAGCGGATGCCGTTGTGGACCTCATCGATTTTCACATGGGTGTGGCCGGACAGGAAAATAGACCCCTCCGGCAGCGGGGGAAGATTCTCCGGGTTGGCATGATGACCATGGGTCAGGTACAGGCACTTGTCGTCCACCAGAAGCTGGGAGAAATCCGCCAAGCAGGGGAAGGGGAGGACCATCTGGTCCACCTCCGCTTCGCAGTTGCCCCGGACGGCGATGATTTTCTCCTTCCAGGCGGAGAGCATGGGAATGACCTTCTTGGGGGCATAATCCCTGGGCAGGTCGTTCCGAGGACCGTGATACAGCAGATCCCCCAGCAGCACCAGCTTGTCCGGCTGATCGCTTTCCGCCAGGGCCATGAGTTTTTCGCACCAGTAGGCGCTTCCGTGAATATCGGATGCAATAAGCAGTTTCATAAGGACACTCCTAACGTTTCCAGATAGCTTTTGATGTCGAAGGGACGGAGTTTTTCGTCCTTTCGTAAGTACAAGGGATGATGGGGATGGCCCTTTTTGCTGACCTTCCCAGCGCAGTACCAGACCGCCCCCGCTTCCTCTCCGGCCTTCAGCACGTCCAGCAGGCAGGCGGGCAGGTAGTCCCGCTTTTCGATGATGGTCCCCCAGGCGGCCCAGACGGCGGGATGCTCGCCAATGGACAGGGCGTAGCGGAAAGCCTTCAGATTCTCGGCGTGGAGGGCCGGGTTGTAGGTCTTTTCCATGTCGTCCGGGTCCGTGGCCCGCTGGGCGTAGACATTGAACATGAGGAAGCTGTCAAAGCCGTTGCCCAGAGCGATGCGCTCCACGGACTTTAATGTATTGTCCAGATCGTCCGGCTTGGCGGTAGAGGGGTTGATGCCAATGCAGATCAGGGGATTTTTGCCTCTGGTACCCAGCAAATACCGGTATTCCGAGTAAAAACTGGGAGCATAGAGCCACTTTTGAATATCATATTCGGGATTGGGGGTATTGGCGGAGGCCAGGGCCTCCTCAAAGGGCAGCAGGGTCAACTCCCGGGTCTCCATGGAGGGAACGTGCATCACTCCACCTCCACCGGCGGAAACCAGACGGAATTGGCCGGGTCATGGAAGGGACAGTCCGCTTCCGTTTTCCCGGTCTGTTCCAGCCATCCGGCGAAGGCCGCATCGAGAAACGGGTAGACCCCGTCGGTGGTGGACTGGACCGTGACACTGGAGCCGTCCTTCATGTGCAGTTCAATCAAAATGGTCCCGTAGCTGTTGTAAAGCTGCTGGGACACGATGTCCCCAAATCGGTATTCCCTTGTCCGCTTGCCGAAGGTGGTGTAAAGAAAACTGCGCTGGTCATAGAAAATGCCAAAGCTCAGATAGTAAGTCACCAGCCCCAGACCCAGCAAAATCAGCACAATGCCGCCCACCAGCAGGAGGGTATTCTTCCCCGCCCCGGCGAACACGGCGGAAAGTCCCAGCACGGCGGAAAGCAGTCCGAACACGGCATAGCGCTTGCTGAGCCGCACGGCCAGACCCGTATGGTGCTGCTCCTGATTCCGAAAAATCTTTGCGAAGCCCTTGTCGCACAGCCAGCACAGGCCGAACGTCACCAGGACCACCAGAATCACAACGATCATATCACTTTTTTCTCCTTTATGTACGATGCACTTTTACGCCCACAACACTCGGTCCACAGGAATATCGTAGCTTTCCGTGTCCAGGTGGGGCAGCATCTGAAAATCATAGCACAGGGCCAGAGTGGGGTGGTCCGGCTCGGCAGCCAGGAATTTATCGTAGAACCCGCCGCCGTAGCCTAGCCGGTGGCCCTCCGGGTCAAAGGCCAGTCCCGGCATCAGCACCAATGCCGTCGGGTCCGCCGCCACGGGGCCGTCTGCAATGGGTTCCGGGATGCCTGCGTAGCCCTTGGCCACCTGCGTTAGGTCCGAAAGAAGGATAAATTTCATCGTGTCCCCGTAGACCTTCGGCACGGCCACCCGCTTTCCGTCCGCCAGGGCATGGGCTAACATCTGGGTAGTGCGGACCTCCTGATTGTAGGGAAGGTAGCCGTAGATGGTCTTGGCGTTTTTATATTCCGCCGTCTCGTAAAAGGCTTTCGCCAGAGCGGCGCTTTTTTCCTCGATCTCCTGAGCGGTCATGGCACGTTTTTTTGCTCGTATTTCCGCCCGCAGGGTTTTTTTGTCCATTTTTGTTCCTCCGTCCCGGGTTATCCACCTTATATTCTATCAAAAATCCATGTCCATTGCAACAGAAAAAAGAGGGACGTGGATACGTCCCTCCTAAAAAGCGCTCAATCCTCCGGAAAAAGCTGCTGCTGGCAGTATTTGATGATGGCCCGCCGGGGAATGATGCCGATGAAAGCGTCCTTATCGTCCACCACCGGAACATAATTCTGGGTGGAGGCCCGTTCCAGCAGGTCCTGCATGGAGGTGGTCACTCGGACCGGCACATTGTCCCGCCGCCGGGAAATTTCCATGATCCGCCGGGCTTCCGCCTGGCGCATATCCATGTAGCAGAGGTTTTTCATAGCCCAGAGCAGGTCTCCCTCGGTGAGGGTGCCCCGGTATTCGCCCCGGCGGTTCAGGATGGGCAGGGCGGCGTACCCGGCCCCTTCCATTTTTTCCAACGCCTGCCGGATGGTATAGTCGTCATACAGATAGGCACACATGGCCTTGGGGGTGAGAAAGAACAATATGTTATTCATAGAAGCTCCTTTTTGAACTGTTATTACAGCGCACCATTGGACACTAACAGTATAGCATATTTTCCCAAGAAAAGCATGAAAATAAATTGTGAACAGACGGCGGGCCCTTCCAGGAGGGCTGCTCATCTTTGTGCAGGATTACCAAATTATTCGGCGAAATGGAAAGGTGAAAAATCGAAGGTCGCGAAGTAATCGGCCGGAGTTTCCGCCCGGCGGATCATCTGGAAGGTCCCGTCCGGGTGCAGAAGCACTTCCGCAGAGCGCAATTTGCCGTTATAGTTGTATCCCATGGAAAATCCGTGGGCGCCGGTGTCGTGAATAGCCACAATATCGCCCACATCGATCTGCGGCAGGCTCCGCTCGATGGCAAATTTATCGTTATTTTCACAAAGGCCGCCCACCACGTCATACACATGGTCCAGAGGAGCGTCCTCCTTGCCCAGCACGGTGATGTGATGGTAAGCGCCGTACATGGCCGGACGCATCAGGTTGGCAGCGCAGGCATCCAGACCGATGTACTCCCGGTAGATGTGCTTCTGGTGCAGCACCGTGGAAATAAGGTGGCCGTAGGGCGCCAGCATGAACCGGCCCAATTCCGTGAAAATGGCAATGTCGCCCATACCCTGGGGTACAAGAATTTCCTGATATTTATTGTGGACCCCCTGGCCGATGGTGCGGATGTCACACTTGGGCTGCTCGGGCCGATAGTCCACACCCACGCCGCCGGACAGGTTCACGAAAGCGATGTGGCAGCCGGTGGCGTTGCGGAGCCGCACCGCCAGGCGGAACAGGTTGCTGGCCAACTCCGGGTAATACTCGTTGCTGACGGCGTTGGAGGCCAGCAAGGCATGGATGCCGAAGTGCTGCACGCCCATTTTGGCAAGCCGCAGGATGGCTCCGGCCATCTGGTCCTCGGTCATGCCGTACTTGGCGTCCCGGGGCATATCCATAATGGTATTGCCCAGGCTGAAGGAGCCGCCGGGATTGTAGCGCAGGCACACGGTCTCCGGCATTTTCTCCGCCGTACGGGCCAGCAGGTCCACATGGGTGGCGTCGTCCAGATTGATGTACGCCCCCAGTTCCACAGCCTTGCGCATATCCTGCTCCGGGGTCACGTTGGAGGAGAACATGATCTCGTGACCGGTGATGCCCACGGCCTCGGCCAACAGCAGCTCTGTATAGGTGGCGCAGTCGCAGCCGCAGCCTTCCTCGTGGAGGATTTGCAGGATATAGGGGTTAGGGGTGGCCTTCACGGCAAAATACTCCTTGAATCCGGGGTTCCAGGCGAAGGCTTCCTTCACTTCCCGGGCGTTTTTCCGAATGCCCGCCTCGTCATACAGGTGGAAGGGGGTGGGGATCTGGGCGGCAATGGTCTGCGCCTGCTCCAGCGTCACAAAGGGGGTTTTCTTCATAGATGTACATTCCTCTTTCTATAAAAATTCCGACAAAAAAGCCCTGCGCCGCAGCGCAGGGCAGAAAACACGTTCCGGCCCCACGGTCTGCACTCCATTCGCATTGCGAATGACAGTTCCGCACATCTTCTGTACGGACCCAGACCGCCTTTCCGGGCAAGAAAACGGCGGCCTTCGGCGGAAAGTCCCTTTCCACCTCCGGCAATTTGCCTTGTTCCGAAGGGATACTGATGACTTCCGCAACCTCAGCCATGGTCACAGGTATATATAGTACCGCAAAGGAAGCCCTTTGTCAAGGCGTTTTTCGGAAAAATAAGGGTTTCTTTTTTCAAAAAGTATGGTAAAATAGGGGTAACTATTCCACAGGAGGAATCCCTATGAAACGAACAAAGCTGGCGGAGCGAAAGCTGCCCCGCTACACCCGGGGCGAGGAGATCGCCAACATGGTCACCCACATTGTCGGCGGAACCATGGGCATTGCCGTGCTGACCCTGTGCGTCATCCGGGCGGCCATCCATCATAACCCCATGGGCGTGGTCACCTCGGCCATTTACGGTGCCACCATGATCCTGCTCTACACCATGTCCAGCATTTATCATGGCCTGCTGCCCTCCACAGGGAAAAAGGTCATGCAGGTCATCGACCACTGCACCATTTACGTGCTCATCGCCGGAACCTACACCCCCATCGTTCTGGCGAGCATTGCCCCCAAGTATCCGGCTCTGGGCTGGACGCTGTTCGGGGTGGAATGGGGTCTTGCCGCTCTGGCCATTACCCTGACCGCCATCGATTTGAAGAAGTACAACGTGTTTTCCATGATCTGCTACATCGGCATGGGCTGGGGCATCATTGCCTTCATTCCGAAGGTCATTGAGGTGCTGACCCTGCCGGGATTCTGGTTCCTGCTGTCCGGCGGCATTGCCTATACCATCGGAGCCGTACTTTACGGCATCGGCTCCAAGAAGCCCTGGATGCACTCGGTGTTCCATGTGTTCGTCATCATCGGAAGCCTGCTGCAATTCTTCGCCATTTTCTTCTACTGTCTGTAAAAAATACACGGGTCTGCTTTTGGAGCAGGCCCGTGTGTTTTTTACCAGCGGCGGCTGAACGCCATGACCAGGCTGTCCACGCCCATCAGCAGCAGATAGATGCTGATGAGATAATCGGCGGAGTAGGCCGCCAGGGCGGGCCGGAAGAGCATCATGGCTCCCAGAACAATGCCGATCACGTTCACAATCAGGGTAAACCAGTAATAGAAATTCCCGGCGGTGAAACGAATGATGTTCAGGTGGGTCAGCCGGGAAACACAGTGGGCAATGAACCAGATGGGGAACAGCACGCTGACCACGAAGGCTCCCGCCTCCGGATGGACCAGCAGCATCACGCCCACCAGCACGCTGAGCACACCGGACACCAGGGAAAGGGTGGGGCCGAAGCCCGTGTGCCGCTCGATGCGGGCAAAGAACACCACGTCCGCAATGCCCGTGGCCAGGGCCATGAGGCCGTAGACAAGGACCACGCCCACCAGGGCCGTGCCGGGCCGGGCAATGGAGTAAATGCCCATGCCCGTCAGCAAAATTCCAAGGACCAGTTCGGTCCAGCCAAATCTTCTATTCATTGCAGTTTTTCCTTTCCTTCCAGAATCGCCATAAACTCCTCGCCGGTGATGGTCTCCTTCTCGCACAGGTACTTGGCCAGTTCGTCCAGCTTGTCCCGGTTCTTTTCCAGCAGGTCAATGGCCTTGGCGTGCTGGGTACGAATGATCTCCACGACCTTTTCATCAATTTTCCGCTGGGTGTCGGCGGAGCAGGCCAGGGAAGCGTCCCCGCCCAGATACTGATTGGTCACGGTCTCCAGAGCCACCATGTCAAAATCCTTGCTCATGCCGTAGCGGGTGATCATGCCCCGGGCCAGTTTGGTGGCCTGCTCAATATCGTTGGAGGCACCGGTGGTGATCTCGCCAAAAACGACCTCCTCGGCGGCCCGGCCGCCGGTCAGGGTGGCAATCTTGTTTTCCAGTTCTTCCTTGGTCAGCAGGTACTTGTCCCCGGTGTCCACCTGCATGGTGTAGCCCAGGGCCCCGGAGGTCCGGGGGATGATGGTGATCTTCTGCACCGGAGCGGAATGGCTCTGCAAGGCGGCGACCAGGGCGTGGCCAATTTCATGGTAGGCCACCACCTGCCGCTCTTGATCGGAAAGCACGGCATTTTTCTTCTGGTAGCCTGCAATGACTACCTCGATGCTCTCCTCCAGGTCCGCCTGCTCCACCACGGTCCGGCCGGAACGGACGGCCCGCAGAGCTGCTTCATTGATGATATTCGCCAACTCTGCACCGGAAGCGCCGGAGGCCATCCGGGCCACCGTGTGGAAATCTACATGATCCGCCAGCTTGATTTTTCTCGCATGGACCTTCAGAATGGCCTCCCTGCCTGCCAGGTCCGGCAGTTCCACCGGTACACGGCGGTCAAACCGTCCCGGACGGGTCAGGGCCGGGTCCAGAGATTCGGGCCGGTTGGTGGCGGCCAGAATGATGACGCCGTTGTTGCCCTCGAAGCCGTCCATTTCGGTCAGCAGCTGGTTCAGGGTCTGCTCCCGCTCGTCGTTGCCGCCGAACTGGCCGTCCCGCTTCTTGCCGATGGCGTCAATTTCATCGATGAACACGATACAGGGGGCCTTTTCCTTGGCCTGCTGGAACAGGTCCCGGACCTTGCTGGCACCCATGCCCACGAACATCTCTACAAATTCCGAACCGGAGATGGAGAAGAAGGGGACCCCCGCTTCACCGGCCACGGCTTTGGCCAGCATGGTCTTGCCGGTGCCCGGAGGGCCTACCAGCAGCAAGCCCTTGGGCATGGAAGCGCCCACGGAGGTGTACTTTTCGGGATTGTGCAGGTAATCAACAATTTCCGCCAGGTTTTCCTTGGCCTCGTCCTCACCGGCCACATCACTAAAATGGATGCCCTGAGTGGACTGAACGTAGACCTTGGCGTTGCTCTTGCCCATGCCGAAGGCCATGGAATTCTTGCCGCCGGCCTGCTCCATGAGCTTCCGGCTCAGGTACTGGCCCAGCAGAATGAAGATGAGCATAGGCACCAGGGAGGTCAGCAGCACGCTGACGATGGGGGAGAGGCCGTTGCCACTGTCCACATTCCGGTCAAAGACCGCACCGGCTTCATAGAGCCGCTGGGTAAGGGTCGGGTCGTTCATAGCGCCGGTGGCGTAGATTTTCGTGTTGTCCTTGTCGGTGAACACGATCTCGTCGCTGGACACCTCCACCTTACCGATCTGCTTGTCCTCGATCATTTTCATAAAGGTGCCGTAATCTACCTCGTTGATCTGGGACCGGGTCAGCATGGGGGTAATGACCATGTTGAATACCAAAATCACCAACAGCGCAATGCCGTAGTAGTAGATGAGCGGCTTCTTGGGGGATTTAACTTCTTTCATAGGGGACTCCTTTCGTTTATTTTTCTTTATGATTCTATTATACGACAGCTTTTTCCCTATGAGTACGGACAGATTTCCTCCGCTGACCGGTTTTTTGAAAAAAGATTTGACAAAACTGCCCCCGGAGGCTATACTATAACCGTTGGAAAACTGAAATAGGGTTTAAGTGCCGCTGCGCCGTGCTTGGGCGCAGGCGGAGAATAGGAAATCCGGTTCAAATCCGGAACGGTACCGCCACTGTGTGCGTGGAGGCTTGGATCAACGGCGAAAGCCCGCCATTGGGAAACTGAGAAGGCTGATCCCTGCCAACGAAACGCAAGTCAGGAGACCTGCTTAAACGCTTTTCCCTATCCTCTCCCGGACTTAGGAGAGGCGGGCGTATTTGGAGCATTTCTTCCTCCCATCCGCCGTCCAACCGTGAAAAGAAACGGACTTGGAACACCCGTATTCTTTTCCGTCCCGGCCGCGGCCGGATGCAATGGAAGCATTGGCTCCCCCTTTACCTCCATTCAAAAAGCACCCGTCTAAAAAGGCGGGTGCTTTTCTCGTTAGAAGCCTTACAGATCGAAGGCCGGGTTGGTAGCGTAGATATTGCGCTGGTCCAGCTTTTCCCGGAGCAGCTGGGCAGCCTCCCCGAAGCGCTGGAAGTGGACGATCTCCCGCTCCCGCAGGAACTTGATCACATCGTTCACATCCGGGTCATCGGACAGCCGCAGGATGTTGTCGTACGTTACCCGTGCTTTCTGCTCCGCTACAAGTCAAACACGCAATCGGTCACGGTCTTGCCGGTGACGGTGACGGTCCGGAGGGCCTGGGCCGCTTCCTCGAATTTCAGTTCCGGTCGGGTCTCGGCCAGGGCCAGAGCCAGCTTGCTCTGGGGTGCAAAGGCCCCCGGACAGCGCTCCGGGGCGGCATAATGGGTGGCACACTGGTAATACCGCCGTCCCCGGACCCGGAGGCTCCGCATAAGACATCCGCAGGTCCCGCAGCGGACCTTTCCCGCCAGGGGACCCGCTTTTCCGCCGGAATCGGCTCTGGGATGGGCTGCCAGCCGCCTAGCCACCTGCTGCCAGAGGGCTTCGTCAATAAGCGATTCGTGGGTCCCCGGGACCCGTATCCAGTCCTCCTCTGCCACCGCCCGCAGGGCTTTGGTCTTGTAGGACACGCTTTCGTATCGTCCCTGGACCATGACGCCCCGATACATTTCATTGCGTAAAATTCCGGAAACCGTGGCTTCCCGCCAAATTTCGCCGGTTTTTCCGCCGCAGGGCAGACCATGGAGCCGCTTATAGGCGGAAGGGCAGGGGACGCCCCGGCGGTTCAGGTCCCGGACGATAGCCGTCTTGCCCCAGCCGTCTGCGTAACGCCGGAAAATCTCCCGGACGATCTCCGCCGCCTCCGGGTCGGGAAGCAGGCCGCCCTTCCGGTCCGGGTCCTTCCGATAGCCGTACAGGGCGGAGGCCCCGATATGCTGGCCCTGCCTCCGCTTGGCGGTCAGGACCGTGCGGATGTTGTCGGACAGGTCCTCTAAGTACCATTCGTTCACCAAGGCGTTGATCTGGCGGGATTTTTTGTTGCCCCGGACCTGGGTGTCCGCATTGTCCACCACGCTGACGAACCGGATGCCCCAAAGGGGAAACAGCCCATGGAGATACTTTTCCACCAATTCTACCTCCCGGGTGAACCGGGATTGGGTCTTGCAGAGGACGATTTGAAAGGCCCCGGCCTCCGCATCCCGGAGCATTTGATTGAAGGCCGGACGGCGGCGGTCCGCCCCAGCGTAATCCTCGTCGGAGTATATCTGATAAATTTCCCAATCCCGTTCCTGGGCATACCGGCACAGCAGGGCCTTCTGATTGCGGATGCTCTCGGAATCCGCCGTTGGGTCCGCTTTTCCCCGGTCCTCCTCGGACAATCGGCAGTAAATGGCAGCTTTCGGCATAGCGACACCTCCGGGAAAGGAGTATGTTTTCCGTCATGTAAATATGAATAGGCCCCATGGAAACGCTCCATGGGGCCTTAAGAAGCATAATTACCGGCTGGCGATGGTTCTGGCCACATGGACGCCGCTGGCGGAGGCGTGGGACAGAGAATGGGTGATGCCGCTGCCGTCGCCGATGATGAACAGGCCCTGATACTTGGATTCCAGTTCGCTGTTCACGGCCACCTCCATGTTGTAGAATTTCACTTCCACGCCATAGAGCAGGGTATCGTCGTTGGCGGTGCCGGGGGCCACCTTATCCAGCGCATAGATCATCTCGATGATGCCGTCCAGGATGCGCTTGGGCAGCACCAGGCTCAAATCGCCGGGAGTGGCGTTCAGGGTGGGGGTCATGAAGGAACCCATCATCCGGTCCGGAGTAGACCGGCGGCCCAAGATCAAATCACCGAACCGCTGGACGATGACGCCGCCGCCCAGCATATTGGAAAGTCGGGCAATGGACTCGCCGTAGCCGTTGGAGTCCTTGAAGGGCTCGGAGAAATGCTTGGCTACCAGCAGAGCGAAGTTGGTGTTGCCGGTCTGGAGAGCCGGATCCTCGTAGCTGTGGCCGTTGACGGTAATGATGCCGTTGGTATTCTCGTTGACCACGGCGCCCTTTGGATTCATGCAGAAGGTCCGCACCAGGTCGCCGTACTTCTTGGTCCGGTAGACGATCTTGCCCTCGTAGAGTTCATCGGTAATGTGGGAGAACACCTCATAGGGCAGCTCCACACGCACACCAATGTCCACCCGGTTGGACTTGGTAGGGATGTCCATTTCGTGGCACACGGTCTCCATCCACTTGCTGCCGCTGCGGCCGACGGAAATGACGCAGTTGGTGCAGGTGTACACCTTCTCGGCGCAGTGGACTTCGTAGCCGTCGTCAACCTTGGAGATCATCTTCACAGGGGTGTCAAAGAAGAAGTCAACCTTGTCCTTCAGGTAATTGTAGAGGTTTTCCAGCACCACATAGTTGATGTCCGTGCCCAGGTGGCGGACGGCGGCATCCAGCAGGTGCAGGTCGTTCTGGATGCACAGCTTCTTGAAGGACGTGCCGGAGGTGGAGTACAGCTTGGTGCCCTCGCCGCCGAAGCGCATATTGATCTCGTCCACATAGTGCATCAGGTCCAAGGCCTGCTTCTTGCCGATATACTCATAGAGCGTGCCGCCAAAGTCGTTGGTAATATTGTACTTGCCGTCGGAAAAAGCGCCTGCGCCGCCGAAGCCGCTCATAATGGAGCAGGTCTTGCAGCCAATGCAGGACTTGATCTTCTCGCCGTCAATGGGGCAGTGGCGCTTGTTCAGGGGATGACCGGCCTCAAAAACCGCCACCTTCAATTCCGGCTTGCGCTGCACCAGCTCGTAAGCGGAAAAAATGCCGCCGGGACCGGCGCCAATAATCAAAACATCATAATCCATAGGATTCCCTCCGTGGGTCCGGTCAAAAAGCGATTTCTTCCGCCGGACGTTCTTTTTCAATTTTATTATACCAGAGAACTTCCCGGATTTCAACTGTTTTTTCGGAATTTTCCGTTGCACATTCTATGTAGCATCCGCCGCAAGGTCCTCAACCAGGTCGCACATGGGGTCCCCCTTCACCGCCATGGAGGCTGCCGAGAAGGGGAAGCCCGAGGCCGCCGTGGGGTAGACCCCGGTGGTGTGGTCCACAAAGTAGGCCGCAAAGGGAGAGTTCTCGATCTGGGCGGTTTTCAGATTCCGGGTCAGCTGATGCACAATGGCACCAACCATCTCCAGGTGGCCAAGTTCTTCCGTGCCGATGTCCGTCAGCAAGCCCCGGAGTTCATCGAAGGGCATGGTATAGCGCTGGGACAGGTACCGCAGGGAGGCACCCAGTTCACCGTCCGGGCCACCGTACTGGGAGATAATCACCGCTGCCAGCCGGGGGTTGGGGTTCTGAATACGGACCGGATATTGCAGCTGCTTTTCATAAATAAACATTTATTTCACCTCCCGCACGTTGGCGCAATACTCCCAGGGCCACGGATCGTCCAGCCAGCGGTAAGAACCTTCCGCAGGCAATATGTGGGTCAGAGGCCGACGATCGGCGTTGTAGCGCATCAGGGCGTCGTGGTAGAGCCGCTGGAAGCTGCGGTAACGCTCCAGAGCCTCCGCATCCTCCCGGTGGGTGTCCAGGTACAGGGACAATTCCTGCAGGGCAAAGGCCAGGGTCTGCAATTCTGTAGCGCCGTTGATGGGCAGCTCCTGCTGGTTCACCAGCCCATGAAAGGGCAATTCCAGTCCGGGAAACAAGGTCCCCCGGATGATGGCTTTGTTGGCCGGGTACTGGGGCGGGTCGTCTATCTGAAAAGGCACATAGGGATTGGCCAGCGGGGCATTCTCCGGCAGGGTGCCGGTGCCGCAGGGCCGTTTTGGCTTGTTCAAGATTCATTCCTCCTATTCGGAAAATCGGCGGAACCGTCGTTCCGGGTCATACTATGCCGATTGCCGCCGGGGCGTGCATTTTTTCTTGCTCCCGTGCATAAAGAAATGCCGAGGTGATGGCATGAAACGAACGTTGGCCGGGTATCTCCGCATTTTTGCCTGCTGCGCCGGGGTGCTGCTGGCGGTCATTCTCTGGGGGAGCCGGGTCCTTCCCACCGCCGGCTCCGTGGAGCGGGTGCAGTTGGTCATTGACCCCGGCCACGGCGGGGAGGACGGGGGCGCCGTCTCCTGCACGGGGGTGCCGGAAAGTCAAATCAATCTGGAGATCAGCCTGCGGCTGCGGGACCTGTTCCGGCTGCTGGGCTATAACCCCACGCTGCTGCGGCAGGAGGACGTGTCCATTTACACCACCGGAAAGACCCTTTCCGAGAAGAAGGTCTCGGACCTGAAGGAGCGGGTCCGGCTGGTCAACGCCACGGAAAACGGACTGCTTCTGAGCATCCATCAGAACTATTTCCCCCAGAGCCAATATTCCGGGGCCCAGGTGTTCTGCAACGCCGCCGGGAAGGAACTGGCGGGAGCTTTGCAAGCCTCCCTTATCGGGACCCTGGACCCCAACAGCCATCGGAGCGTGAAATCCGGCAAGGGCATCTATCTTCTGGAAAAGGCAAACTGTCCCGCCGTGCTGGTAGAGTGTGGCTTTCTCTCCAACGAAGCCGAGGAAGCAAAGCTGCGGAGCGCCGATCATCAGAAAAAGCTCTGCTGCTGCATCGCCGCCACAGTCACAGAGTTCTTGACCAGGCGGGAAAGCACTGATATAATGTAGAAAAAAGCCGGGAAGGAAATCGGATATGGCGAAAACGAAAACGGTATTTTACTGCACGGAATGTGGAAACGAAACGCCCAAGTGGCAGGGGCGCTGCCCGGCCTGCGGTGCCTGGAACACCCTGGAAGAACATACGGAAAAGCCCGCCGCCCCCGGACGGGCCAAGTCCGCCCCGGTGGGCGGCAGCCGTCGGCCCCAGAAGCTGTCCCAGGTGGACACGGAAGGGGAAATTCGCTTCTCCACGGGCATGGGAGAACTGGACCGGGTCCTGGGCGGCGGTGCGGTAGGCGGCAGTCTGGTGCTGGTAGGCGGTGCGCCCGGCATCGGCAAATCCACGCTGCTGCTGCAAATCTGCTCCTGCCTGTGCCAGGGCCGGAAGGTTCTGTATGTGTCCGGTGAGGAAAGCGAACGGCAGCTGAAGCTCCGGGCCCGGCGGCTGGGGGTGGAGCCGGAGGGACTGTACATTCTCTCGGAGACGCAGATGACGGACATTCTGGAAGCAGTCAACGAATTGCAGCCGGACGTACTAATCGCCGACTCCATCCAGACCCTCTACACCGACACCAACGACTCTCTCCCCGGCAGTATTTCCCAGGTAAAGGAATGTACCATGATCCTGATGAATCTGGCCAAGGCCCAGGGCATCACGGTATTCGTGGTGGGCCACATCAACAAGGACGGCAATATCGCAGGCCCCAAGGTCCTGGAACACATGGTGGACTGCGTGCTGTATTTTGAAGGGGACCCCAACAGCTCTTATCGGCTCCTGCGGGCCGCCAAGAACCGCTTTGGCTCCACCAATGAAATCGGCGTCTTTGAAATGGGAGACCATGGCCTTATCGAGGTGCCGAACCCCTCCCAGATGCTGCTGGACGGCCGCCCCAGTGGGGAAAGCGGCACCTGCGTGGCCTGCGTCATGGAGGGTACCCGGCCGGTACTGGCGGAGGTCCAGGCATTGGTGGCCAAAACGTCCTTTAACGTCCCCCGGCGGACGGCGGATGGCTTCGACTTTAACCGGGCGGCGCTTCTGCTGGCGGTGGCGGAAAAGCGGGGCGGCATGAAGCTGAGCCTTTTCGACGCTTACATCAACGTCATCGGCGGCCTGCGGCTGGACGAGCCGGGAGCGGACCTGCCTGTGATCCTGGCGGTGGCCTCCTCCTACCGGGACCGGCCCATTGCCGACGAGCTGGTGGCCATGGGCGAGGTGGGCCTTACCGGCGAAATACGCAGCGTGTCCCATATGAACCAGCGGCTCTCGGAAATTGCCCGGCTGGGCTTCAAGACCTGTATCCTGCCCAAAAGCGGCAGCGAAAAGCTGGACGTCCCCGCAGGGCTGACAGTTTACCGGGTCCGCAATATCCGGGAGGCCATTGAAGTGGCCCTGTAAAAAATCACGCCCTCCGACTGCTTTTTTCGGCAATCGGAGGGCGTTTTCTTATTCTTTTTTGGAAAAATCCAGATGGGACAGGGGATTGGCCTGGGCAGCAATTTTCAGTTCCGTGCTTTCGATATGGGTGTAAATTTGCGTGGTATTCAGATTCTCGTGGCCCAGCACCTCCTGGACCGTCCGCACGTCCACGCCCCCGGAGAGCATCATGGTGGCGGCGGTGTGGCGCAGCTTATGGGCGGACAACTCCGTTGCATCCAGGCCCGCCTGCAGCAGGGCCTTTTTCACCAATCGATGGACCGCTGAAACACTGATACGGTTCCCGTCCCGGGAGCCGAACAGCGCCCGGTCGTCGGTGAGGACCTTCTGGTTCCGTTCTTCCAGATAATCGTCCAGGGCCTTCCGGCAGGGGGTCCCGAAGTACACGAACCGTTCTTTATTGCCTTTGCCCACCACCCGGATGCGGTCCTCGTACACGTCCGTCCGGTTCAGGCCCACCAACTCGCTGCGCCGGATGCCGCAGTTCAGGAACAGCATTAGAATGGCGTAATCCCGGACCTGATTCTGCCCGGAAACAGACTGGAGCAGGGCGGCAGATTGCTCCATGGTCAGGTATTTGGGCAAACTCCGGCGAATTTTGGGGTATTCCAGGTCCGCCACCGGGTTTTCCTCCAATAGCTTCGTCCGCACGGTCAGATATTTATAGAAGGACTTGATGGCAGACAGCTTTCTGGCCCGGCTTTTGGCGGAAATGCCGTGGTCCGGGGCAGGGGAGCCAGACTCATAGACCCGGTCCGTGGCCAGGTAGGAAAGAAAATCAAAAATATCGGAGGTCTCGATGCCCCGGATGAAGTTCAGGTCAATATCCCGGATGTCGATGGCCTCCAGAGGCGTATTGACAGGCATATCGCTGCGCATGAGTTTCATGAACCGAAGGAACATTCTCAAGTCCAGGTGGTATTCGGAAATGGTCAGGGGAGACTGGCCCTTGATGCTCTCGTGATAGGCCAGGAAGTCCCGCAGAATCTGCGGGCAATCGGAATAACGCTGCATGGCACTTTTCCTCCGTTTCAGCATAAGGTAGTATAGCACAATTCCGCTCCTAACGCAACAAAAGATAGGCTCTTGAAATTCTTTCGTAAAATTTTTCGCATTACACTTGTGTAACCGCCGGAAATCGATTATACTATAAAAGAATCAAGATTGTCTTATCAGGAGTGTTTACAATGCGTAAAACCAAGATCATCGGTACCATCGGCCCCGCCAGCAGCGACGAGCAGGTGTTTACCGCCATGTGTAAGGCCGGTCTGAATGTGGCCCGACTGAATTTTTCCCACGGCACCCATGAGGAGCAGCAGGCCAAACTGGATATGATCCGCCGGGTCCGTGAGAAACTGGACCTGCCCATCGCCATCATGCTGGACACCAAAGGCCCGGAATTCCGTATCAAGACCTTTGAAAACGGCAAAATTACCCTGAACGACGGGGCCCCCTTCACCTTCACCACCGACGACAGCGTAATCGGCAATCAGAGCCGGGTAGCCGTGAACTATGCGGGCCTTGCCAAGGACCTTCGCAAGGGGGACCGGGTGCTGGTCAATAACGGCCTGGTGATTTTTGAAGTAGAATCCATTGAGGGCAGCGAAATCCACTGCAAGACCCTGGTGGGCGGCGTGCTGTCCGACCGGAAGAGCATGAGTTTCCCCAACAAGACGCTGAATCAGGTCTACCTGAGCGAACAGGATAAGCAGGACCTGCTGTTCGGCATCCGCAATCATGTGGACTTCGTGGCCGCTTCTTTCGTGTCCCGGAAGCAGGACCTGGCGGATATGCGTGCCTTCCTGGAAGAAAACGGCGGCGGGAATATCTCCATCATCGCTAAAATCGAGAACCGGTCCGGCGTGGATAATATCGAAGAAATTTGCGACCTCTGCGACGGCATCATGGTGGCCCGTGGCGATCTGGGTGTGGAAGTACCCTTCACGGAGCTGCCAGCCATCCAGAAGCACATCATCAGCAAGTGCCGGATGCTGGGCAAGCGGGTCATTACCGCCACGGAAATGCTGGAATCCATGATCCAGAATCCCCGGCCCACCCGTGCGGAAATTTCCGACGTGGCCAACGCCGTTTATGACGGTACCAGCGCCGTAATGCTCTCCGGCGAGTCTGCCGCCGGCAAATATCCGGTGGAGGCCGTGTCCACCATGGCCCAGATCTGTGAGGAGACCGAGAAGCACATCAGCTACGCCAAGCGTTTCCGCAGCAGCGAGTTCAAGATCAAGAACCGTCTGGACGCCATTTCCCACGCCACTTGCGGCATGGCCATCGACATTGGAGCCAAAATGATCGTGGCTACCTCCATTTCCGGCACCACCGTGCGGATGATCTCCCGTTTCCGGGCGCCGGTGGACATCATCGGCATGGCTACCAACCGGGACGTCTGGTATAAGCTGGCTCTGTCCTGGGGTGTTACCCCGGTAATGAGCCAGAAGTTTGAGTCCACGGACGTGCTTTTCTATCAGGCACAGGAGGCCGCCAAGAAGGTCGGCGATCTGAAGCCCGGTGATGATATCGTCATTACCGGCGGCATGACCAACGGAATGTCCGGCAACACGAATCTCATCAAGGTCGCCACCATTCAGTAAAACCGAATACCCAAAAAGGGAGTAGCAAGCGGGGGAACCCCCGTGCTATGGGCGTCAGTACGGCTTCGGCCCGCTTATAGCTTTTATTGCGAGACTTTTATCGTTTTTTGACGGTAAAAGTCTCGCTTTTTTATTTTTAAGGAGGTACATTTATGGGAACCATTCTGGAAAACGTTCGTGCCATCACCTGGCAAATGCTGCTGATGTGGTGCATCGGCGGAGGACTCATCTACCTGGCCATCCGCAAAAACATGGAACCGGCCTTGCTGCTACCCATGGGCTTCGGAGCCATTCTGGTGAACCTGCCCTTCTCCGGGGCCATCACCCAGGGTCTGGAAGCAGGCCCTCTGGACGTGCTGTTTCAGGCGGGCATCGCAAACGAATTGTTCCCGCTGCTGCTGTTCATCGGCATCGGCGCCATGATCGATTTTGGACCCTTGCTGGCAGACCCGAAGCTGCTGATTTTCGGGGCCGCCGCCCAGGCGGGCATTTTCCTGACGCTGATTCTGGCCTCGGCCCTGGGATTTCCCATCCGGGAAGCGGCGTCCATTGCGGTCATTGCCGCCGCTGACGGGCCGACATCCATCTTCGTGGCCAACTACTATTCCTCCAAATATCTGGGGGCCATCATTGTAGCGGCCTACTCCTACATGGCCCTGGTCCCCATCCTCCAGCCCCCGGTGATCCGGCTGATGACCACGAAGAAAGAGCGGAAAATTCGCATGAAATACGCTCCAAAATCCGTGTCTAAAACCACAAAAATCCTGTTCCCCATACTGATTACCGTCATTTCCGGTATCCTGGCCCCCAAGAGCGTTGCACTCATCGGCTTCCTGATGTTCGGCAATCTCATCCGGGAATGTGGAGTTCTGGAGCTGCTTTCCGAAACCGCTCAGAAAGTCCTGGCCAACCTCATCACCCTGCTTCTGGGCCTGACCGTAGCTACAAAAATGCAAGCGGACTTGTTTCTTGCACCGGATACCCTACTGATTCTGGGCTTAGGCCTTGCGGGCTTCGTGCTGGACACCGCCGGAGGCGTGCTTGTGGCGAAATTGGTAAACTTGTTCCTGCCGGAAGGGAAGAAGGTCAACCCCATGATTGGGGCAGCAGGCATTTCGGCGTTCCCCATGTCCGCTCGCATCGTCCACAAAATGGGCCAGCAGGAGGATAATCAGAACTTCCTTTTGATGCATGCCGTGGCCGTCAACGTCTCCGGACAAATTGCCTCCGTTCTGGCCGCCGGTGCGCTTCTGACATTGGTGCCATAAAAGGGGAGAGAAATATTTCTTTTGCCGAGTGCTTCACTGAGATATTGACAAAAATATGCCTTTCGGTATAAAATAAAAAATAATTGAGAGACAACCCGGAGGATAAAATGTGGAAAAATATCATATATGCACTTCTCATCATTCTAATAGCTATTTTAGTCAAATGGATATGGAATAAAGTTAAGCAGCTACTTTCAAGACACCATAATAAAGCGGATAGGCAGTCGCCTGGTTCTCCTGTTCTAGCAGACAACATTGATGCACCGTCAGAAGAGTTCACAGATATAATTGGTGATTATAACGAATATGATGAAGGTGAAACCAGAAGCTATCTAACATCCATCGAAAATGATAGCGACTTCATCGAGAGTTACCGAGCCCGATATCTGCTGACCAAGAATGAACTCTACAACTACAAGCTGCTGAAACCGATTGCCGATGCCAAAGGCTATGTGATCTGTCCGAAGGTCCGCCTGCTGGATATTATCGAGCCGATTCGGGGACAGAAGAAATACAAGACCTTGTTCTATAAGATCCAGGCCAAGCACGTTGATTTTGTTATCTGCGACCAGGGTATGCATATCAAAGCCATCATCGAATTGGACGACAGCAGTCACGACCGGCAGGACCGCCAGGAACGTGACCGCTTTGTAAACCTGATTCTCACCAGCGTCGGCTATAAAGTCATCCATACCCGGCAGATAACCGAAAACATCTTTGAGAACATATAAGAAAAAGTTAGACAAATATCTTAGCACAAATCATTCAAACAATCAAAAGGGCTTGTTATCTGTGAATTGCAGACGGCAAGCCCTTTAGTCTTGCCCTGATTCTGCGATTATTGTTGTAGTAGTCCAGATCTTCAGAAAATCCTGTGTAGGCAGTTTCGCTGAAGATGATACAGTGCAACGTTTAACCGTTCCGAAAACTCTGAGCCGGTCGCTGTGTTCCATTCGGCTCATATGCGTTCGCTGGCGAACACGCCAGCGGTTTCCTTTGAGGCAGCGAACGCAACAAAATTTTTATTTTGTTGCGTTCGTCAGAGCCTAGAATCTGCCGATTTCAGGAAGCCGAAAAATCCGAACTTTTCTCCCCTGTTTGGCTTTCAACAACTCCCACATAAAATGTCCCCCAGCTGTGGACTGCTCCACGGCTGGGGGTTCTGTCATTCTTCGTTCTCTATCCGGGCCATCGTGGTCTGCAGCTCGTCCATTTCAAAATCTTGGTCCCGCTTTTCGCTCATGTAGTCCACCAGGGCTTCGTTGTCCAGCTCTTCCGTCATGTAGCCTTTGCCGATGATAAAGTCTGTCGTTACCAGGAACAACTCTGCCAGTCTGCAAATCGTCTCCGCTGACGGCTCGTGCTGCCCTAGTTCATAGCCGCTATATGTGCTTTTCGCTATTCCGATTATCTCGCTCACATCCTGCTGTGACATTCTGGCTTGTGCTCTCAGAAACTCAATCCGCTTTCCGATGATGGCCGTCCGCTGCTTATCTGATATTCCCTGTTTCAGGTACTCACCAAACTCTCCGTTCATTCTGGCTCTTTCCAGTTTGGCATACTTGTACCTTTTCTTCATGGCTGCTCGTCCCCTCCCCTTCTCATTTCCTTGCTTGATAGTATAGCATTTCCAGAGGGTAAATTCAAGCATTTCGTACTAAAATGACCGTTCTGTCCCGCCTTTTTGGCCTCTCTTTTTGTGCAATTCCGAGAAAATAAGATTTACTATTGAAATCCTAGAATCTCGTAGTTATAATTAAATCCGTAAAACTCGTATTTACAAGGGAGGTGATTTTATGGCTCCGCTGTCTGCCGGTTCCTCTGACCCTGTGGCCCTGTATGACCTGGCTGTCCTGCTGACTTCGGCTCTGGATTCCTGTCACATTGACCCGACTTCCGAACTTTTCATGACGTTGCTACACTGTCAGAATTCCGTATGGGCTTCTTTCCGCTCTCCTCTGCTTATCGACCTCACCGACCCGGACGCATGACACGCCTGCCGTGTTGCAGCTGGTGGGGCGGGTGAACCTGGGGGTCCCGCCCCACCGGCTGCCCACGGTAGCGGTGCAGGCTTCCGGGAAGGGAGTGCGAAGCACTGGGAGCCCGCGGCAAATGTCCCGTCAGAACGTACCGGCTCCTCCGGGCGGTCCTGCCATGCCCTGCCGGGTTGGTCCTTGCAGCGTGTCCCCTTCGCAGGTAGGGGCTTCCGACTTCCTCCGTCTGCCGTTGCGCTCTGTCCACCTGCGCCCCCGGCGCCAGACTGCCGATGACTGAGCGTTTGGACGATGGTGCTCCGGGGCCGGGTGCGGGCTGGTCCCGCCTCCGGCCCCGGACTTCCGTCCAGCAAATTCCCCGAAAATCCAACTTTTTCCCGCTCTGAATGTGAGGTGATTCCATCGTGTCCGTTCCCGCTCAAACCCCTATGTCTAACAGGGGTTTGGATGGTAGTTTTTCTACCATTGCACCCTACGACCGCCCTCTCGTCCTTCCTGACGTAACCGTCAGTATAGACAACTTTCGGCTGAAATTTGTCTATTCTCAAACTGCTTATGATTTCGATACGAAAAAACGCTATGACACGCTGGACCGCCTCATGCAGCGCCTGACCTCGGATTCTCTGTTTCTCTCTGCGCACCTGGATATTTTCACTTCTCAGAGTTCTTTCCGAATTGGGCATTACTTGCATACGGTCACTTACAAAGTGGATTTAGAAACTTCCTTCACCGTCCTGATAGGCCGATACTGCTATGATTCCTCTGTCAAAAGGTTGGCCCCGGAAGCTATCCTCGACCTGAACCCGAACAAAGTACCGGCAGAAAAATGGAAACGTGTCTATGCTATCCTCTGCTGTGGCCTTTTCCAGCCCGTCTCAGTGCAGCGCTTTGACCTGGCGTTAGATTTCCGTGTCCCTCGTGATTCTCTCGCCTTGCAGCGTAGAGACGGCTCCAAGTGGTCCTCGGTGATTTCGTCCGATGGGAAAGCCGTCACGGAATACACCGGCGAACGCTCCTCTCATGGCGCTGTGAAGCTGTACAACAAAGCGGAGGAACTGGGATACCCTGGCGATTTGACCCGTCTTGAATTTACGCTGGACCCGAACCGCTTCAAGGGTCTGCTGGCTGCTTTTCCCACGATTCGCTATACCCGGCCTGTGCAGCTGGATTTCGACTTCTCGTCTCTCAGCTTCCCGG
Organism: uncultured Eubacteriales bacterium; assembly: GCA_900544405.1. Classification (GTDB taxonomy): domain Bacteria; phylum Bacillota; class Clostridia; order Oscillospirales; family Oscillospiraceae; genus Faecousia. The sequence continues at coordinate 116,294 of UQVA01000002.1, read as the reverse complement.
TCCAGGCGGTGCTTCTCCACCCTGACCTCCTGCCGGTGTATCAAAATTCGGTGGAACGCCACGCCTTCGCCAAATTCAAGAAGGAACTGGCTGCCGTCCCTATGGCTTCTTCTCCCTTCTTCATGCTGCCGGAAGCGGAATGTTCCGCTGTCGATTCTTTCGTCAAGGACCGGCTTGCTGAGTTCTGCGATCCTCGCATTGTAAATTCTCCCGACTACGGGAAGTAAAGGATTGATGATCTATGGAAAATGAAATGATTACCGTTCGAGAAATTGCCCGCTATCTCCGAATCAGTCCGCCCACGGCTTACAAGCTGGTGAACTCCGGGCAGATTCCCCATGTGAAAGTAGGCTGCCGTTTGATAATTCCACGCTTTGCTTTTCTGACCTGGCTGGAACGGAATTCTTTTGGAGGTGATTCCCGTGTCTGAGAAAAATCTTTGTTGCGTTGGCAATTATCCGGTGCTGATTCCCTATGAGGACTTCGTCCGTCTGGCTACAATGTCGAAGGATTTGGACACGTTCCGGAAGCGTCTCTCCCGCACGGACGAACAGCTTGCCCGGCTCCGTTCTCTCTATTCGGAACTGCTGGAAAAATTCAATAATCTGGACTGAAATGCTTTTTCTCCCCTCTTGGCTTCTCTGAAAATCTCAGCGCATACAAAGAAATTATTTTGTTGCGTTCGTCAAGGGCTAGAATGGTCCGATTTCAAGAAGCCGGAAACTCCGAACTTTTCTCCCCTGTTTGGCTTTCAACAACTCCCACATAAAATGTCCCCCAGCTGTGGACTGCTCCACGGCTGGGGGTTCGTCTTTATTTGGCCAGGTTCAGCGGCTCGGCCAGAGAATCCGCAAACTGCTGGGTGCTGCTCATGCGCTCCATCTGTGTTAAGAGGTCCTTCATCGTTTGCAGATACGCTTTTGCTACGGGGTTATCCCCGCATGGATAATCAACCCACTGATTCTGCTCAGAATCGGCAACTCGTTCAGTTCTTCCGTCATGCAGCTTTTGCCGATGATGCGGCATTCTGGCTTGCGCTCTCAGAGATTCTATCCGCTCAGAGTTTCTGCCAATCGCCGCCACCCCCCCTGAACGGGCAGGGCCCCTGCCCCGCCGACAAGAAGGCCCCGGCTGGGGGTTATCCGCAGCCGGGGCGCAAATTTTCACTTTTATGGAATCAGGAGTAGGAAATATTCCCGTCCTTATCACAGGTCATATTCAAAGTGACTGGCATAGTCTTTCCGCTTCAGCGCTCTGCGGTACTGCTTCACGCCATCAGCCATTCTCCAGTCCTCCTTTCTCCAAAACCTCCTGCACGCCCTTCGAGACGACGGCATAGGCTTTGATCAGCCGGTCCACATACACTCTTCCCTCGTCGGTAATGGCAATGTATTGTCTGCGCCGTCCGTCCGGTCCGATTCGTTTGCCACTTTCGTAAATGTAGCCGTACTCCTCCATCCGGTAAATGGCAGCATAAGGGAAAACAATACATAATGCCCCGCCGCTTCGTTCTTTGAGTGTATCTCCTAATTCGCCAATGTAATACTCCCGTTCGGAAAGCAACCGGAGGACCAGCATCTCCGTGAGTGCTTTCTTCAGGTTTTCTTCCAACACAGTGGAAGCATTTGCTGTCCGTTTTTGTTCCATAGCAGCACCTCTTGTACTATTCACTTAGAGTATATCGTATTTTCCAGGTTTTGTCAATTTATTCTTCCAGAAAATAAACCATTTTTATTATTTATAAATTTGTGCTTGACAACTTAGTAAACCTCAACTATAATTAATTTGAGCTTAAAAAGAAAGAGGCGGGTCCGATGAACAGGTAAACCAGATTTTTATGAGACACACAGCGATTACAAGCACGACGCACACCCCTACAAAAAACTATAATAAAGAAAGGATTGTATTCCTATGATGCGCCATAACTTGCCAAAAATCGTTTCTGTTCTTCTCCTGATCTGTATGATTTTCTCCATCTCCGTCCCCTATGCGGCTGCAGCGGAGACTGCTCCCGAATACTGGACGTTCATCGCCAGAGATACCGAAGCCGACGCTTGGCGTTGGGAGGAAATGGGTATCGATATTCACGACTATGTTGACGGCTATGTGTACGCCCAGGATATGGAATCCAAGACGATCCACCTGGTCCTCCCCAAAAAGACCTACTCTTTCTGGGAAGTTGATAGCGGTGTTTATTGCTTTACCAAAGCCGGGGAAGTCATCCACGTTGGCTATTCCGGAAAATCTCCCACTGTCATCGCAGCTTTCCAGCCCGACGAAGCGCCGACCTTTTCCGCTCTCTTTGCTTCGGACCGCATGACCACGACCGGAGTGTACTTCGCCGATAAGGAACACGTTCAGTTCATCGACTGCGCCAACAACAAAGTGACCGATTGCGGTTACTATCCGGATGTTCAGTCCATTCGTGCTGTCTCCGAAAATGAATTCTTCTGGGTAGACAGTGAAGATATGGGCCATCTGTTCAACAGCGTGACCGCCGAAACCGAAGAAATGAGTATCGATGAGTTTGAAAGCGCCGTAAATTACGGTATCGATACTACAGCCCTGACTACGAATTATCCCAACAACTCTTATTCCCTCGGTCAGTATGGTGCAGGTAAATACTTTACCAAAAATGGGAGCGCTTGTACCGACCATTGGCCTGGACATAATCCCTGCAACGCCACTGGCAGTGGCTGCAACTGCAAGTTCTATGGATTTGGTATCCAGTGTATGGGATTTGCCGTCTACGCCTACGACCAGTACTCTCACCGCAGCTATTGGCAGGACATTGCCGGAGACCAAAAGACGAATGACAGAAAAATCACCTCCGCTGCTGATTTCAAGAGCATCGTAACAACCCTACCCTCTTCCGGAATCTATCTCCGCATTGAAGGTAAACATTCTCTGTTCATTGAGAACGTAAGTGTCACCGGAATCACGGGATATGAGTGCAACATCGGTGGAAAATGCATTATTAGCAAATTCAGCTATACCTATCAGGAAATTGCAAATTCCTATAATGGCGGTAACGTCTGCGAAACCTACTCCCATCATTTCAGCCGTTCTACGGCCACCGTCGTTACTCCTAATGCTCACAAAATCAAGTGCATTTCCAGCGGATGCACCGGCTATATTCTCGAACCCCACTACGAGACACTCAGCACTCAATCCGCAGATGGTTCTGCCGGGACCTGTGCCGCTTGTGGCTACACCGGCGAAATTTCCCTGACTTGGGAAGAAGTCGAACCCTACCTGAGCCAGAATTGTAAGGATTAAAGCACCTGTCGGGGTGGGAAAGTCCCACCCCGACACCCATAAAAACATCAAAACATAGTAGTTTTCAAAATGTTTATTATCTTATAGGAGGTAAAACCATGAAAAAAGAGCTTTTCGCCGCTGTATTGGCCGGGACCATGCTTTTGGCCGGTTGCGCCAATGCCGCTCCCCCGGCTACGGTGACCACCGTCGGGACCTCCTCCCCTACTGTCAAACCCACAGAAACCGTCCCCAGCACCACCGCTCCGACGACCGCCCCCACGACGGAGCCTGTCAAGTCCACCGACCCGGACTATGACGAATATTTCTCCTCAGTTGCAACCGAGTACCCGGACTGGCGCACTGCCAACGCCGCATCTTTGTACTGGAAAAACAATCAGCTGATTTTCAGGCATAATGGCACCTCGGAAGTTGTTTTTGAAACGTCCTACGGCCACTGGGATAATATCACGCTTGGTTGGAATGGATACTGTTCTTTCTTTGATGCCAGCATTGACGAAGATACCGACGGGCTTTACCGCATCTTCGGTCCCACCGGGCAGATCGATTTGCTTGTTTCCGGTATTCCCCATGCGGAATGTATCAATACATACGCCGTCAGCAACGTGGAAGTCATCGTCGTGCGGCCGACGGCGGAATGTCTGGAAGTCTGCCGTGAGGTATGGGACAAGTCGGACCAGGCCTTTACCGTGAATAAAGACGGAAGCCTTTCTTATGGGACGCCACGTGAGATTTGGGGCGACGGGCAGGATTTCTCTTTTGATCTGGTCCGGAAATCGCCTGCGGACCCTGCCTTCGTCAGCTTGGTCCGGGCTGCCTTGATGGAGCAAGGATACCCCGCTGCCATGCGAAACACCCTATACTACTACAATACGCTGACCGGAGCCGAATACACAATCCAGGTCGTTGGGGATATGCCCATGAATGCTGTAGGGGACGGCATTACTGCCACTTACCCAGACGGAACGGAGCGCCCGGAAGAAATGCTTGAGAAAAACGAGTCAAGATGGTGGCTGGACGATTACTACGCCAAATAATGCGACCTTTCTTTTCTGTCGTGCCCGATAGGTGCCGGTCTGTGCCTATTGGGCACGGTCTTCGCCGGAAGATTTAAGATAACATTTATTCCCTTAACCTATCTTTACGCACATTTCGGCAGCTTTTGTAAAAAATTTTTCCAAAAGATTGAAAGTATGGGTAGAATTATGTCTCCGTTTGTGATATAATTTGCACGGAGGGTGGTTAAATGAATATTGATCCCGCATTTTTACAACAATTACAGAAAATTTATGCAAAGCTGGACGACCAGCAGGCCATCATTTACCAGGCGCTGCGCCGTCGGGTCTGGACCCTGGAGTCCGGATGGTTCAACGGCCGATTCCATAAAACCATCGGCGACCGGTACATCCGGGAGGCCTATCCCATTCCGGTCATCAGCATCATCGGCCTGTGCGACATCGAGGTCCACTTCGACAAGGTCTCCGTTCTTGCCAAGCTAGAGCGGGATACGGCCCTGGCCAAGTGCTTCGACGGCTTCGTACACTACGACTTCACCGCCCGCAGCGGCGAAGACGACACGCTGATCTTCTACGAACCCGGCATGACGATTCCGGAAATGAAGAAGAACATCACCGATTCCGAAGATTCGGAGATCGAATTTGAATTCCGTTTTCCCTCCGATATCACCGGCCGGCAGGTCTTTGAATTCGCCGACTTCCTTCGAATCGATGGATTCTACCACTGAGCGAAAGAAGGACCCCTATGGACATTTCCCTGGTCTGGGAACACAACGGCCCGGACACACTGCTATATGCCATTGATCTCCCCGGCGCATTCACCCGGGGAGAATCTTTTTATCATGCCCTGGACAAGCTCCCCGGAGCGGTCCGGGGCTACCTGCGCTGGATGGGCCGGGAGACGCCGGAGGAGATCACCGGCCATGTGGTCCAGGAAGCGGACTGCGATCTGACCGTCCAGGACGCCGATTCCGACGTGCTGTTTGACTCTGAACGGCTGCCGCTGTCCAGGGGACAATATGCGTATTGGAAAGCCTTAGCCCTGAAATCCGCAGAGGATTTTCTGCGGCTCTACGAGTCCATTCCTGACAAAAATCAGCCCCTCTTCCCTGCCCGCAGGACCTTCTATGGGCAGATCCCCAGGACCGCAAAAGACATTTATCTCCACACCAAGAACGTCAACGACTATTACTTCTCTGAGATCAACGTGCCGTCGGACCATGAAGGGGATATTCTGGACTGCCGTCGGCGAGGCTTTGCGGAACTGGAAAAACAGCCGGATTTTCTGGAAAACCCGGTCCTGGAGGGCAGCTACGGGGAATTCTGGTCCCTGGCCAAGGTCCTGCGGCGCTTTTTGTGGCATGACCGCATCCACGCCAGGGGGCTTTATCGCCATGCAGTCACCCTGTACCCGGACCTGCCGGATATTTTCTGCTTTCAGGAGGAATGGACATGATTCTAATTTCCTGCGTGGACGACGGTATGGGGCTTCGGTTCAATCATCGGCGGCAAAGCCGGGATAAAATGCTTGCGCAGCATATCCTGCGCCGCACCGGCGGCGAAATCTGGCTCCACCCGGATTCTGCCAAGCTGTTCGCCGACTGGCCGGATGCGGTGCTGCACGTTATCTCCGACCCGGAGGAGGTCCCGGAGGGGGCCTGGTGCTTCTGGGAAAGCCCCGTCTCCCCTGCCCTGCGGCCCGAAAAAATCCTGCTCTATCACTGGAACCGGGTCTATCCGGCGGATGAATATTATGTGTATCCCGGTGGGCAGGACCGGTGGAAATGCCTGAAAAGCACGGATTTTCCCGGCTTCTCCCATCCAAAAATCACAGAAGAAGTCTTGATCCCCAGGGAGGTCCCAAATGGCGAAGCGTAATAAAAAGCAGCAGCTAACGCTGCCGGGATTGTTGTTCCTGATCGTATTTTTAGGGTTGTCGTTCCTGTACAATTCTCTGGCGTCCCCCAAACAGGAAACGATCTTGCTAAGCGACATTCCCGCCTACTCCGGCAGCGCCTATGTGACCGTCAATGACAATGTGCCATTCTTCACGGAATCAGACTACACGACCACATCCTACGAATCCTATTCGCCCCTGGACGAGTTGGGCCGCTGCGGCGTGGCGGAAGCCTGCGTGGGGCTGGACCTGATGCCCACGGAGGAGCGGGGTTCCATTGGCTCCGTGAAGCCCACCGGCTGGCAGACCGCCAAATATGACTTCGTAGATGGAAAATATCTCTACAACCGCTGCCACCTGATTGGCTATCAGCTCACCGCCGAGAACGCTAACAAGCAGAATCTCATCACCGGCACCCGGTATCTGAACGTCACCGGAATGCTGCCCTTCGAGAATCTGGTGGCAGACTACATCTACGAAACAGGCAACCATGCACTCTACCGGGTCACACCTATTTTTGAGGGCACTGACCTGCTGGCCAGCGGTGTACTGATGGAGGCTTGGTCCGTGGAGGACAACGGGGACGGAGTCTGCTTCAACGTGTACTGCTACAACGTGCAGCCCGGCGTTGTCATCGACTATTCTGACGGCAGCAATCACGCTGCCTGAATCTCACAAAAAAGCCCATTTGTCCCCTTTACTTTTGGGAGAAAATCCGCTACAATGAAAGGGTAAGAATTTTCCATCCACAGACAGGAGGAAACGAATATGAGTGTAAAACGAATTGGTGTTCTGACCAGCGGCGGCGATGCACCCGGCATGAATGCCTGCGTCCGCAGTGTGGTGCGTACCGCCATGTACCATGGCATTGAGTGCTACGGCATCCGCCGGGGCTGGAACGGCCTCATTACCGGCGACATCGTCCGTCTGGACGAGAAGAGCATCGCCCATATCATCAACCGGGGCGGCACCATTCTCTATACGGCCCGGAGCCAGGAATTCATGACGGAGGAAGGCCAGAAGAAGGCCGTGTCCACCTGCAAGTTCCTGGGTCTGGACGGCATCGTGGCCATCGGCGGCGACGGCACCTTCCGTGGAGCCCAGGCCCTGTCCCGCTACGGCGTGAACGTGGTGGGCATCCCCGGCACCATCGACAATGACATCGGCTGCACCAACTACTGCATCGGCTTCGACACCGCTGCCAACACCGCCATCGAGTGCATCGATAAGCTGCGGGACACCATGCAGTCCCACGAGCGCTGCTCCGTGGTGGAGGTCATGGGCCGCAACGCCGGCTATCTGGCCATGTATGTGGGCCTGGCCGTGGGCGCCACCGCCGTGCTCATCCCGGAGGAACCCATTGATTTCGAGCGGGACGTGATCGAAAAGATCCGTCAGGCCCGGTTCAACGGTTTCACCCACTATATGATCGTAGTGGCCGAGGGCGCAGGCTCCGCTGCGGACATTGCCCAGCGCATCAAGGACGCCATCGGTCTGGACCCCCGGGTCACGGTGCTGGGTCACATCCAGCGGGGCGGCTGCCCCACCGGACGAGACCGGGTCAACGCCACCAAGATGGGCTATCTGGCTGTGGAACTGCTGGCCGCCGGCAAGACCAACCGCATCATCTGCACCCACGACGGCAGTTTCACCGACGTGGACATTGAAGATGGTCTGGCCATGAAGAAGGGCATCCAGCAAATGGAAGAAGATGTTCTGGCCGCCATGACCGGCGCATAAAAAATTAGGGCCTCCCGTTTTCGGGAGGCCCTTCTGTAAGGAAGAATCCCATGAACAAAAACGAGATCTGTGCGCTATTGGCGTGCAGCGGCATCGGTTATGAATTGGTGGGCCACCCGGCCGTGTACACCATGGAGGACCTGGCGGCCCTTTCCCTGCCTCACCCGGAGGCAGAGGCCAAGAATCTCTTTCTCCGGGACGACAAACGGAATTTTCTTCTGCTGACCGTCCCGGGAGAAAAGCGGGTGAACCTGAAGGCCTTTCAGAAGGCCAACGGCCTGCGGAAGCTGTCCTTTGGCTCTGCCGAAGACCTGGAAGCCCTGCTGGGGCTGCACCCCGGTTCCGTAACGCCCCTGGGAGTGCTGAATGACCCAGCGGGCAGCGTTCCCCTCTACCTGGACCGGGAATTGGCGCACAAGCTGCTGGGCATTCACCCCAACGAGAACACAGCCACCCTGTATCTCCGCTGTGAGGACCTGACGGCCTTGCTGGAAAGTCAGGGCCATCGGGTACTTTTTGCCGACGTGCCGGAATAAAAAATACGAGCCTCCCGGAAATTTCGGGAGGCTCGTTCTTTATGCTTTCGGGTGGCACTTCTCGTACACCTGCTTGATCTTCTGATTCAGCATATGGGTGTAAAGCTGCGTGGAGGAAATATCGCAGTGACCCATCAGCTCCTGCACGGAGCCGATGTCCGCACCGTTCTCCAGAAGATGCACGGCGAAGCTGTGCCGGAGGGTGTGGGGGGTGATGTCTTTGTCAATATGTGCCGTCTCCTGATAGTGCTTGAGGATTTTCCAGAAGCCCTGGCGGCTGATGCGGGTCCCGTTGACGTTGACGAACAGAGCAGGCTCGTCGGAATCCGTCAGCAGGAAATCCCGATGCTCGTCCATGTAGACCCGCAGGGCCTTCTGGGCGGCGGGATACAGGGGGATGGAACGGGTCTTGCGGGAGGTGGTGCATTTCACGATGCCCTGGTCCAGATTCACGTCCGAAACGTTCAGGTCGATGAGTTCCGACACCCGCATACCGGTGGCGTAAAGCACCTCCAGCATGGCCTTGTCCCGGAAGCCCTTGTCATCGATGCACACGGGCTGAGAGAGCAGCAGCTCGATCTCCCGGTTTGTGAGGATCTGCGGCAGCTTCCGCTCCTTCCGCTCCACCTTCACGTCCGTAACGGGGCTTTGCTCCAGGAAGCCGGAAGACACCAGATAGGAATAGAAATTCCGCAGGCTGGCCACGCAGCGGGCCTGAGTGGCGGTCGAACGGCCTTCCTCTTCCAGCACCTCCATGTACCGGCTGATATTCTCTTGTGTGGCGTCCACCGTGTCCAGTTCCTCCGTGGTGCTGAGCCAACCGGCGAACTGCCGGATGTCCCGCATATAGGAGGTAATGGTGTTGTTTGACGCCTGCTTGACCTTCGTCAAGTAGTTCTCGTAAGCAGAGATCAGATCCAGCATGGGCAACCGTTACCTTCCGTTTCAAAAAACTATCCGCCTGCCAGCACCAAAATCTTCGGTGCCAGCAGCCAACACTCCGCCATTCCGGCCAACAGTACCGCACTGATGGAAATTCCCAGGTCCCCCATCAGGAACCGACTTCCCCAGATAGCCCGCCGCAGGAAAAAGAACAACAGCAGCGGCAGGGATAAGATCTGCGGGAACATAAGCAGCCCCAGGACCTGCCAGCCAATGTTTTCAAAGGCCCGGACACAGAGGACTGCGCAGCATCCAAAGGATGCGGTACGAAGAAACGCCAAGGTGGCGCAGAAGTGTTTCAGCGAGAAAAAAGCTGCCAGCGCAGCCAGGAAAAACGGGAGGACCAACGCAAAGGACAGAAGCACGATCGACACCGGAGCCACGGCTCCACGGCGCATCCAGAGAAGTCCATCGCTTCCCAATCGGTCGGCCAGCAGCAGTCCCGCCGGGAAACCGGCAGACCAGGCCAGAAGAATGGGAACGCTGGATGGAGAGAAAGAACTGACTTTGCAGGGGTAGGACACGAGAGGCTTCATAAAAATCAGGCAAGCTCCTTTCCGCAAATTCCGGAGGCAGGAGGAAGCCGAGTGCCCATAACGGCAGGGTAAACATAGGCCGTCATTTCATTACTCTCATACTATACTCCAAAACCCCGGATTTTTCAAGTGTTATTCGGTGAAAATCCCATTTTTGTGAATTATGCCAATTGCTTATGTCAACATCATTATGTCAACGGTCGGAACCATCCCCTGTGAAAAATGGGTGATTTTGGGAAACGTCCGAATATGTAGGCACATGAAACCCGCCGTTCTACTAGATATGGGTTTTGCAGGACATCCTGCATTTTTCTCGCAAGGGGTAAAAGCAATTTACCCCTTGTTCTTTTTTGTACAACTTAACGAGAGACGTAATTTTTTCTCCGGTGTTTTCGGGGCTTTTTCTCCCGGGCTCCCAGCAATCCGGCGGCCAGTCCCCCGGCCAGGACGCTGAGGCCATTGCCCAGGAGTCCTGCATATTGGCCGCCGAAGAACAGTGCCGTGCCGCTGAGCAGCACCAAGAAGAACACCAGCGCCGTAGCCACACCTGTAAGCAAGGCCATCTGCCCCACCCGTTTTTCCGCCAGCAGAGCGCCCAGCAGGGCCGCCAGAGCCAGCGCAGCCCAGACCGCCTTTGGCGCTTGTCCCACAGGCAGCATCTCCCTGGTCACCAGCCAGGTCAGCACCAGCGCCAGCAGCAGAAATATCCCAAGGCTTGTCAGCGCTCCAAAAAGAACGCTCAAAATCTTCTTGCCGTTCACACAGCCTCCCCCCTTCCCTACCACCCTATGCGGCGGGCGCAGAAAAAGAACCGGGAGCAAACGGTTTGCTCCCGGTTCTTCAGGGCTTGCTGTTTACTGGGCCATCTGGGCCTTCATGGCGGCGAGCAGCTGCTCCGCCTCCGCTGCCGTGGCACCCACGGCGGTATAATAAAATTTCACCTTTGGCTCCGTGCCGGAGGGACGGGCAATGACGCTGCCCCGGTCGCCCAGCAGGAATTCCAGCACGTTGGACTTGGGCAGATGGATGGTCTCCGTCTCGCCGGTCTTGGCGTTCCGGGCCAGGCCGGAACGGTAGTCCCGGACCTCCGTGACAGCAACGCCGCCGATCGTTTCCGGTTCCTTCTCCCGCAGGGCCGCCATCATGGCAGCAGCCTTCTCCATGGCGTCTGCGCCGGTCAGCTCGATGCTCTGGACGTTGGCCAGATAATAGCCGTAGGTCTTGTACAGGTCCTCCAGAGCCGTCAGGACGCTCTTGCCCTCCTTCTTGAAGGAAGCGGCCATTTCGCACACCAGCATGGAGGCCACCACGGCGTCCTTATCCCGGGCATAGGTACCCTTCAGGTAGCCGCAGCTTTCCTCAAAGCCGAACACGAACCGGTCCGCCTTGCCCTGCTGCTCCAATTCCAGAATTTCGCCGCCGATATACTTGAAGCCGGTCAGAACGTGCTTCATGGTCACGCCGTAGCGCTTGGCCACCCGGTCCGCCATGGGCGAGGACACGATGCTCCGCACCACCTCGGCGCCCTCCGGCAGGTCCCTACGGGCCGTCCGGGCCTTCAGGATATACTCCATGAGCATACAGCCCAGCTCATTGCCGGACAGCTTCCGGAAGCCGCCCCGGCCGTCCGGCACGGCGATGGCCACCCGGTCCGCATCCGGGTCGGTCCCCAAAATCACGTCGCAGGGAACGGTCTTTGCGATCTTATAGCTTTCGTTCAGGGCCGCATCGGTCTCCGGGTTGGGATACTCGCAGGTCTTGAAGTCCCCGTCGGGCTTCTCCTGGCAGGGGACCACGGTGATGTTCACGCCCAGCCGCCCCAGGACCTCCCGGACCGGCTCGTTGCCCGTGCCGCAGAGGGGGGTGTAGACGATGTTCAGCCCCGCCTCCCGGATTGTCTGAGGCTCCACCGCCTCGGCCAGTACGGTCTTGTAATACTTCTCCCAGATCTCCTGAGGGATGTAGCGGATCTTGCCCTCAGCCAGGAAGTCGGCGAAGGACTTCTCCTCCGGGACAAAATAAGGAATTTCGGCAATTTTCGCCGTGACCACCGCCGCAGGCTCGTCCGTCATCTGGCAGCCGTCCGGGCCGTAGCACTTCACGCCGTTGTAAGCACCGGCGTTATGGCTGGCGGAAATGACGATGCCACAGCCGCAGCCCAGTTCCCGGACCGCATAAGAGAGCATGGGCGTGGGGGCCAGCCGGTCATAAAGCCAGGCATGGATGCCTTTTTCCGCAAATGCCACGGCGCAGACCTCGGCAAACAGCCGGGAATTGTGCCGGGAATCGTAGCCGATGGCGGCGATCTTCGGCAGGTCCGTGCCGGAAAGCCACGCAGCCATGCCCTGGGCCGCCCGGCGGACGGTGTAGAAATTCAGCCGGTTGCTGCCTGCACCCATAATGCCCCGCATACCGGCGGTGCCGAATTGCAGTTCGCTTCCGAAGCGGCTTTTCAGTTCTTCTTCGTTGCCCTGCAGGGAATCCAGTTCCCGGTTCACGCTCTCCGGCAGACCTGCGTTCCGCCAGAAAGCATAGCGCTCCATGTAGTCCATGTCCATTCCTCCGTTTATTTTGAAATGACAGCAAGAGACAGCCCAGGGGGCCCTGTGCTGTCTTTGCAAATTTACGCCTGATCGTCGTCCACGTTGACGGGGGTCTTTTTCTCCTGATTCTCGGCCAGGGCCTTGAACTTCATCCGGGTATCCCGGACCTCGGAGAGAGAATTCTCGATGGCCTCCTCGGTGCGGCGCAGGGCGTCGTCCATATAGTCATTGCTGGCCTTGCGCAGCTGGGCCATCCGCAGCTGGGTCTGCATGGCCATTTCCTGGCACTTGGCCTTGGTCTGCTTATAAATTTCCTCCTGGGTGACCAGCTGGGCAGCCTCCTCCCGGGCGGAACGGAGAATGCCTTCCGCTTCCCGGCGAGCCTGTGCGATCAGGTCGTTCCGGGAGTCCACGATGGTCCGGGACTGCTTCAGTTCGGCAGGCAGCTTGCTCATGACCTCGTCCAGCATATCCAGGACCTTGTCCCGCTCCACCACGCACTTATCGGCACTCAGCGGTGCGTTCCGGGCATCCTGGATCAGGTCATAAAGGGCGTTCAAAATATCTTCCATGGTCTGTTCGCTCATAATTTATTGTCCTCCTTGACGCAAAGTTTGGATTCTTGCTTTGAAATCCGGGATAATGGCCTCCGGCAGAAAATCCGACAGGTCCACATCGTAGGAACCCAGTTCCTTGACCATGCTGGAGCTCAGGTACATATACTGATGCTCCGCCGTCAGGAACATGGTGTCCAAATCCGGATTGATCTTGTGATTGATGAGCGCCATCTGGAACTCGTTTTCAAAATCCGAGCCGGCCCGCAGGCCCTTCACGATGACGCACTTGCCCTTGCTGCGGGCATACTCCGCCAGAAGCCCATCGGAATACTCCACTTCCACATTGGGAAGGTCCTCCGTGACCCGGCGGATCATATCCACCCGCTCTTCCAGGGTGAACATGGGGTGCTTGACAGCGTTGACCATGACACAGACCACGAGCCGGTCAAAAATGTTGGCCGCCCGGCGGATCACATTCAGGTGTCCGCTGGTGACCGGGTCAAAGCTGCCGGGGTAAATTGCAAATTTCATGCAGTCGTTCCCGCTTTACTGCTTCGTATAGAACGTCAGCAGCGTCTTTCCGTATTTATAGTCTTTGGAGCGGGTGAAACCGGGGTATTCTCCGGGAAGGTCCTTCCCCAGAGGCCGCTCTGTTGCTATTATACCACCGGATTGCAAAATGTCAATTTCTGTTGCGATTTTTATGGCTTCTTCCAGAAAAACTTCCGCATAAGGCGGGTCCAGAAAGAGAATGCGGAACTTTTCCCGGCAGGAGAGCAGATAGCGCTTGTAGTCCCCCCGGATGACCTGAGCCTGGGCCTCCAGATGGGTCTTTTTCAGATTCTCCCGGATGAGGCGGCAGGCTGCCTCCTGCTCGTCCACAAAGACGGCCCGGCTGGCCCCACGGCTCAGGGCTTCGATGCCCAGCTGTCCCGTTCCGCCGAACAGGTCCAGCACGGAAGCCCCGGGCAGGTCGAATTGCAGAATGCTGAACAGGGCTTCCTTTACCCGGTCCGTGGTAGGCCGGGTCCGCATACCCTCCGGCGTTTTCAGGGTGGTCCCCTTGGCGGAACCTGCGATCACTCTCATGTTGTCTCCTCCTTATGAAAATGCCGGTAAACGGCCTCTGCGGCGTCTCTGGGCAGAACCTGTTCCAGTTCCTCCCGGCTGGCCTTGCCCATGGCGGACAGGGACTTGAATTTTTTCAGCAATTCCTGCTTTCGCTTGGGTCCCACGCCGGGAATCTGGTCCAGTTCCGAATAGCGCAGGCGCTTGCTGCGCAGCTGCCGGTGATAGGAAATGGCGAAGCGGTGGACCTCCTCCTGGACCGTGCCGATAAGGGCGAACACCGCGGGCTGGGAGTCGATGGCGATCTCCTGTCCCGCCGCCGTGACCAGGGCACGGGTCCGGTGCCGGTCGTCCTTCACCATGCCGAACACGGGAATGGACAATCCCTGTTCCCGCAGGACCTCCTCGGCAATGCCCGCATGGGCGATGCCGCCGTCAATGAGCAGCACATCCGGCTTTTCGTCAAAGCCCTTGTCCCCGGCCTTGTAATGCACGAACCGCCGGGTCAGCACCTGCCGCATGGAGGCGTAGTCGTCCTGATTGGCCAGGGCTTCGATCTTGAAGCGCTTGTAGTCGCTTTTCCGGGGCTTGCCGTCCTGAAAGACCACCATACCGGCTACCATATCCGTTCCGGAAATGTTGGAAATATCGTAGGACTCCATCCGCCGGGGCGGGTCCATGCCCAGCATTTTCCCCAGCAGTACCAATGTCCCGGAGAGCTTTTCCTCCCTGGACGTGGCCCGCTGGGCCTCCTGAAAGGCGTTGTTCATGGCCATTTCCACCAGCCGCACGTTGTCACCCCGCTGAGGGACACGGAGATGGGGCCTCCGGCCGAAATTCTGCTCCAGAAGCTGAGCAAACAGTTCCCCATCCTCCATTTCCCAGGGCAGCAGCACGATCTTCGGGGCCATGCCACGGGAGAGATAGTATTGCTTGATGAGGCTGGACAGGGCGGCTTCCTTGTCGTCCGGAATTGGGAACACTTCGTAGTCCTTATCCAGCAGATTGCCCCCGGAGAAATGCAGCACCGTGAAGCAAGCCTTGGCTTCGGTCTGACCGTAGCCGATGGCATCCATATCTGCAAGAGACAGGGCCGTCACCAGCTGCCGCTGGCCCAGGGCCTCCACGGCGTTCAGCTTGTCCCGGAGGGTGGCCGCCAGTTCAAATTCCAGGTTGTCCGCAGCGGTAAGCATCTGATTCTTAATCTCCGCCGCCACGTCCTTATAATTCCCCGCCAGAAGCTGCTTGGCCTCCTCCATGGTGGCCCGATAGCTTTTCTGGGGCAGACCGGTCTGGCACCATCCGGCGCACCGGTCCATGTGGTAATTCAGACAGGGCCGCTCCTTGCCGATGTCCCGGGGGAACTGCTTGTGGCACCCCGGCAGCTTCAACGTAGTCCGGATTGCCTCCATGATGCTGTTGCTGACCCCCCGGCTGCCGTAAGGGCCGAAGTAGCTGGCCCCGTCGTTGGCGATCTTATTCACAAGCGTCATGGTGGGATAGGAGTCCTTCATGTTCAGGCGGATATAGGGATAGCCCTTGTCGTCCTTCAAAAGGATGTTGTACTTGGGCATATACCGCTTGATGAGGGAACATTCCAGCACCAGCGCTTCAAATTCCGACCCGGCCACCAGCACGTCAAAATGGTCTATCTTGCTGACCATGGCCTTGGTCTTGGGGGTATGGGCGGCGGTATCCTGGAAATACTGGCTCACCCGGTTTTTCAGTTTTTTCGCCTTGCCCACATAAATGACCTTGTCGGTCTTGTCCCGCATGATATACACACCGGGAGCGTAAGGCAAGCTCAGTGCTTTTTCCTTCAACGCCTCAAATGTCATGGCGCATCCTCCAAAAAGGACCGCCCCAATGCCGGAAGCATCGGGGCGGTCACAGGTCGGTCAATCAAAAAACATCCCGCTGCAGGAGCTGTTCCAGAGCTGCCACGGCGGCTTCCTCATCGGAACCGGAGGCAATCAGCGTAACCTTTGCGCCGTTGGAGATGCCCAGGCTCATGATGCCCAGCAGGCTCTTGGCGTTCATCTTCCGGTTGTCAGACTCCAGCCAGATGCTGCTTTCGAACTCGTTTGCCTTCTGAACAAAATAAGTAGCCTGCTTATTGTGCAAGCCGGATGCACAGCCGACAAGAACTTCCTTTGTGTACATAGAATTAACACTCCTTATGTCGTGGGAGGTCTCCCCCACAAGACTTATCTATATGATAGCAAATTTGCGAAAAAAGTCAACTATTTTTCTTGGGCGGACAGCATTCAGCGCATTTCCGCAATGGTCACGCCGTCCTCGCCCTCGCCGTAGACGCCCAGGCGGAAGGATTTGACATACTTATTCTTCCGCAAAGCCTGCTGTACGGCCGCCCGAAGCACGCCGGTACCTTTGCCATGGATAATGCGGACCATTTCCAGATTGCTCCGCATGGCCTGGTCCAGGAACTGCTCCAGAACACCGATGGCCTCGATGGAATCCATGCCCCGCAAATCAACCTCTGCCGCAGCGGGAGCCACCCGCATTTCCCGACCGGAATGGGCGGGCCGGGGCTTTTTGTCCTTGTCTTTATAGGGGTTGTCGTTTTCCAACAGGTAGACCTCGTCTTTTTTGGCAGTCATTTTCAGAATGCCCGCCTGCAAGGTCAAACTACCGTCCTTATTGATGGCGATGACGCTGGCACGGGTCCCCAATTTCAGAAGCTCCACCGTGTCCCCCACCAGAATATCCCGGGTGGGCTTGGGCCGCTCCTTCTTGGGCTCCTGGGTCCGCAGACGGCTCTCCGCTTCATTCAGATTCCGCCGCAGTTCCGCCTGCCGCTGGTTCAGGTTGGCGGCGTCGCCGGTGTCCTGCAGCTGCTTGCGCATGGCCTTCAATTCTTCGGAGGCGGCGTTGGCGGTCCGGCGGGCATCCTCAATGATCTGCTGGGCCTCCCGCCGTGCCTGCTCCAGGGCCTTGTCCCGCTCCTTTTGCAGCTGGGCGTTATATGCCTCGCTCTGCTCCTTGATTTTCGCCGTCTGCTGGCGCAGCCGTTCCGCTTCCTCACGGGCGGACTCCATTTGCTGGCGCTGCTGCTCCAACTGGGAAAGCACGTCCTCGAAATCTTTATCGCTCTTGCCCACCAGATCGTCGGCTTCCTTCAAAATTTCGTCCGGCAGACCCAGCCGCCGGGAAATGGCAAAGGCGTTGGACTTTCCGGGGATGCCGATGAGCAGCTTATAGGTAGGCTGCAGGGTCTGCACATCGAACTCGCAGGAGGCATTGATGACTCCCTGGGTCCGCATGGCATAGAGCTTTAATTCGGCATAGTGGGTGGTCGCCATGACCCGGCAGCCCATTTTCCGGCAGAATTCGATGAGGGCCATGGCCAGAGCGGCACCCTCCGCCGGGTCCGTACCAGCGCCCAATTCGTCAAACAGTACCAGCGTCCGGTCGTCGCACTCGTTCACCAGTTCCACGATGGTCCGCATGTGGCCGGAGAAGGTGGAAAGGCTCTGGGCAATAGACTGCTCGTCGCCAATGTCCGCCAGAATGGCGTCAAAAGTAGACAGCACACTGCCGTCCCCGGCAGGCACATGGAGGCCGCACTGGGCCATCAGCGTCAGCAGGCCCACGGTTTTCAGTGTCACGGTCTTGCCGCCGGTGTTGGGGCCGGTGATGATCATGGTGTCAAAATCGGACCCCAACCGCAGAGACACGGGGACAACTTTCTGAGGGTCAATGAGCGGATGCCGGGCTTTGCGCAGGTCGATTCTGCCGGTGTCGTTCATAATGGGTTCCCAGGCCCGCATCCGGAAGGCCAGCTTTGCCTTGGCGAAGATCACGTCCAGCTTTACCAGATAGTGGAAGTCGGCAGTAATATCGTCCCGGTGGCCGGCGGCCTCGGCGGACAGCTCCGCCAGAATCCGCTCAATTTCCTTCTTTTCCTTCAATTCCAACTCCCGCAGGGCGTTGTTTGCGTTGACAGCGGACATAGGCTCCACAAAATAGGTGGAGCCGGTGGCGGAAACGTCATGAACCAGACCAGGCACATCATTCTTGCACTCGCTTTTCACCGGCACCACATACCGGCCCTGGCGAATGGTGATAATGGGTTCCCGGAGGAACTTGGAATAGGCCGGGGAGGAAATGACCTTTTGCAGGCTGTCCCGGATTTTCCCAGACTGGATGCGCATATGCCGCCGGATGTCCGCCAGTGCGGGACTGGCGGTGTCCGCAATTTCTTCCTCCGAGAGAATGGCCCCGAAAATGCGGTCCTCCAGATATTTATTGGGGGTCAACGCCCCAAAGAGAGGATTCAGCACCGTGGGCTTTTCGTCCTCCGCCACATAGCTTTTCACCGTCCGGGCGCAGCGCAGTACACCGCCGATTTCCAGCAGTTCTTTAGGCTGCAAACAGCCCCCACGGTCTGCCCGTTCCAGGCTGGCGGACACGTCCTTCACGTCTCCGAAGCCCGGATAGCCCTTCTTGGTGGACAGGTCCGAAGCGGCAGTGGTCTCCGCCAGCCGGGCCTTCACGTCCTCCAGATCGCTGACCGGCTGCAGGCCCCGGCAGGCAGTCTTTGCCTCCTCGGACCCGGCGCACTCCGCCAGCATTTCCAGAACCTTGTCCAATTCCAGCTTGGCAAGGGATTTTTCATAGAGTTCTGACATGGTTTTCTCCTAAATAAGTAACGATTTATAAAAATCCAATGCAGAAAAGCCCCGTTCCAGCTGGGTGGTCAGGTAGCTTTCCGTGATGCCACCCAGGGCAGCCAGGGAATCCTCTCCCAAGGTAAAGGAAAAAAGCCGCTTGGGGTCGCAGAAGCAGATGTAGCGCATGGCCGCCAGAATGCTCGCCGTCAGGGGCATCCGGATACCGGCGGAGTCGGGGCTTCGGTGGTCCGCACATTCCAGCCGCCCGGCCAGAATATCGAACCGGTCCGCTTCCTCCCGGCCGCATTGGCAGCAGCCGGAAAGGTCCGGGGAGTAGCCCGCAATACAGGCCGAACGCAGTTCAAAGACCGCCTTCACCTGGGCCTCCGGCACGGTCCCGGCGCAGAGTACATGAAGGCTGTTCAGAAGCAGGGACAGCAGTTCCGGGTTCGGCATATCCTCCTGGGACAGGACCTCCGCCGCCTGGGCAAAATAGCTGCCCAGGGACAGCTTGGTCAAATCCCGCTGCAGTCCCCGGAAAAGCTCTATGGAGGTGGCCTCGTTGATGGTGTACATCCCCCGATACTCAAAAAGCGTGAATTCGCTGAACGCCAGAAGCTGGCAGGGAGCGATCAGGGGGCTATTTTTCCGGCGCAGGCCACGAGCCTTCACTGTGAGCTTTCCGTGGCGGCGGGTCAGCAGGGTCAGCAAGGCGTCCCGGTCATTGTAATCCGTCACCCGGAGCACCAGCGCCTGCACTTGCAGATACATGGGTTTCCTTCTCCGTTCTTTTGGCTTCGTTGTACAGAAGATAGGCCTCCGGCGAACCGGTGGCCAGAAAAAGCTGCCAGCATTGCAGCGCATTCATATCCATCCCCTCCGGGGATAGCTTTTCCCGGAGGGGGCGGGAATACTACTGGAAATTATTCGCTGTAACCGAAGTTGCGGACCAGGAAATCGCTGTCCCGCCAGTTTTCCTTGACCTTCACCCAGGTTGTCAGGAACACCTTCGTGCCCATGAACTTCTCGCAGTCGATACGGGCCATGGAAGAAATTTTCTTCAGCATATCCCCGTGTTTTCCGATGATAATGCCCTTATGACTGGCCTTTTCGCAGTAAATGGTCGCATCGATGTCGATGACCCCGTTGTCCCGCTCGGAGAACTTGGTGATCTCCACGGCGGTACCGTGGGGAATTTCCCGGTCCAGGCACCAGAGGAGCTTCTCCCGGATGATCTCCGCCATGACCTGCCGCTCCGGCTGGTCGGTAGTGGAATCCTCCGGGAACAGGAAGGGGCTTTCCACGGCATACTTGCCGCAGGCAGCAAGCAGGTCCTCCACCCCGTCGCCGGTCTTGGCGGAAATGGGGATGATGTCGTCGAAATCCGCCGCCTGGGAATAGGCCGCAATGACCGCCAGCAGATTTTCTTTCTCCACGGTGTCGATTTTGTTGATTGCCAGAATGGCCGGGCATTTCCGGGCCTTGATCTGCTCGATGAGGCCCTGCTCCTGGGGCCCGATGGAGGCGATGGGCTCCACCACAAGAATGGTCAGGTCCACGTCCGCAATGGACTCCTTGGTCACGCCGACCATATAGTCGCCCAGCTTGGTCCGGGGCTTATGGTAGCCGGGGGTGTCCACAAAGACGAACTGGGTGTCCCCACGGGTCAGGATGCCGCAGATGCGGTTCCGGGTGGTCTGGGGCTTATTGGAAACGATGGCGATCTTCTCGCCCACCAGATAGTTGGTCAGGGTGGATTTTCCCACATTGGGCCGCCCTGCAATGGTGATCATAGCCGTTTTGGTCATAGTTTTTCTCCTTTATTTCCGCTGCATTCCGGGGATGAGCGCCGCAATGGCTTCCTCCCTGGCACGCATCTGTGCTTTCATGGGGCCTTCGTCCAGATGGTCGTAGCCCAGAAGATGTAAAATCGAGTGGATGGTCAGATACCCCACCTCCCGGCGGGTGCTGTGGCCGAATTCCTTGGCCTGGGCGATGGCCCGTTCCAGAGAGATGCACATATCCCCCAGCGGCACCAGCCCCGTCTCCGGGTCCACGTCCTCACTCCAATCCTCCGGCGGCTCCCCCGGGGTCAGGGTAAACATGGGGAAGCTCAGCACATCCGTAGGCTTATCCAGATTCCGGGTAGCCTTGTTGACTCCCTGAATCCCTTCGTCGTCGGTGATAAGCACGTTGATCTCGCAGGGAGCGGTGATATGCTCCGCCTTCAGTGCCGTCTCAATGCACCGGCGGATGATGCGGGCATAGCGCTGCTGGAACAGGGAATAATGGTCAAAAGTAACGGTAATTACATTTTTCATTTCTGTTTCTTCCTTATATCCGGCTTTTTCTCCGGTTCTTTCGGGCGTTCGTGACGCTCGTAGGCTTTGATGATCTCCTGGACCAGGGCATGGCGCACCACGTCCACCGCCGTCAGGCGGCAAATGGCAATGTCCTTCACTCCGTCCAGAACCCGCACTGCATCCTTCAATCCGGAGATCTTATCCGGGGGCAGGTCGATCTGGGTGGTGTCGCCGGTAATGACGATTTTGGATCCAAAGCCCAGACGGGTCAGGAACATCTTCATCTGCTCCCGGGTGGTATTCTGTGCCTCGTCGAGAATGATGAAGCTGTCGTCCAGGGTCCGGCCACGCATATAGGCCAGGGGTGCTACCTCAATGGCTCCCCGCTCCTGATACTTCTGGAAATTCTCCGGTCCCATCATGTCAAAGAGGGCGTCGTACAGGGGGCGCAGGTAGGGGTCCACCTTATTTTGCAGGTCCCCCGGCAGGAAGCCCAGCCGCTCTCCGGCTTCCACTGCGGGACGAGTCAGGATGATGCGGTTCACGGTCCGCTCCCGGAAGGCCGCCACGGCGGCAGCCACCGCCAGGTAGGTCTTGCCGGTACCCGCAGGCCCCACGCCGATGGTAACGGTGTTCTTCTGGATGGCCTCCACATAGGCCTGCTGGCCCACGGTCTTGGCCTTCACGGGCTTGCCCTTGGCGGTGATGCAGATGACCCCCTTGGTCATTTTCGCTACCTGGGCATCGTTGCCCTCCCGGACCAGATTCATGAGATAACGCACCCGCTGCTCGTCGATCTGCTCCCCCTTGGAGGACAGGGTCAGCAGCCCTTCCAGTGTCCGCACCGCCTGGTCGGCGGCTTCCTCGTCCCCGGAGACCTTCAGTTCCGTTCCCCGGTTCACGATGCTCACATGGAATTCGTCCTCGATGCGCTTGATATTCTCATCGAAGGACCCAAAAACGGAGATGATATCCTCCATTCGCTGGGCATCTACGATCCGTTCAATGATTTTTCCCATTGCTTTCTATAATCTCCTCATTGGTAACTCTGCCGATCATCTCCCGGCAGCGGTAAACGCCATACAGGCAGCTCCCGGAAACGGTCTCCTCTGCGGAACGTATCTCCCCGGCTACCATGGTATCCGTCAGGTAACTGCGGGCGAAACTCTGCAAAAGTTCGGTGCTATCCGTCGGCTCCGTCCGCTCCCGGCAGGGAATATACCGCTCCACGATCCAGGCGGCGGGCAATGAAAAGCCCCCCGGCAGGGTCCAGATTTTTTCTTCTATCATTTTAACACATCCGGTAGGGAAAATTCCACTGCTTTCATAGATTTTTATGCGATTTTTTCCGATACGGAGGAAAATTTTTTGCTTCCCGGCTCCCTCCGGCTCTAAATGGAGGACATTTTCTGCCGCCCGCACCGTCAATATCCGCTCCGTCAGGGCATAGACCTCTCCTTCCGCCCGTCCGGCCCGGATGGTCCGGCCGCAGTCCGTGTAGCCGGAAATCAGCGTTTCCCCTGCCCGGACCGCCTGACCGGGGCGGCACAGGGCCGTGCCGTTGGTGACGGTGACAGATTCCACAATCCCGTCCCGTACTGCCGTCACGGCGGATACGGTCCCTGGCCGGTCGACCTGGGCTTCCTCCGGCCGTTCCCGGACGGAAATGACCGCCACACAGCCCCGGGTATTCACACCGGCCCACTGCAATTCCGGCAGGGCTTCCAGAAGTGCGTTTTTTGTCTTTTCGCTGCGGACCTCCCACCGGGAAGCCCAGAAGCCGATGCCGCATTGGCCGGCCCGCTCCAGGATGGCCCGGCTCTCTATGCGGGAATTGCCCTCCACCTCCACGAACAGCACCCGGCTGGGCAGCAGCCAGGTAAGCCCCAGCAGCAGAAATACCGTCAGCAGAAAAACAGGCCGCTTCCGCAGGTCCCAGAGGGCAAATGCAAAGCCCCCATAGCGGGAAAAACGCACCTGCTCTCCCCTTTTTTTGCACGTTTTTCGTACAAGGCCCGCCGAAAGGGCGGGAACGGTAAAGCTGACCGTCAGCCGCCCGTCCGTATTGATGTCGCTGAGGAACACGTTTGAAGCGGACAGGGCACGAAGCAAACCGGGAATGTCCGCACTGGTCACCCGGCACCGGCGGCGGGCGCTCATGGACGGCACCCCCGCAGGAACTGCACCGCCCGAATTTCCCCAAAAATCACCAGCCGGTCCTTGGCCATCAATGCCAGCCGCAGGCCGCAGCCCTGAACGCAGATGGCCCCAAAGCGGACCCGGACCTGTATTTTCTCCGGGCCGTACTCCGTAATGCCCAGATGATTTTCAATCAGCACCCGCCGGTCCCCGGCGATCTCCGTCAATGGAAGCCCCGGCGGGGTCTCCTCCATGCCCAGCCACGCCGGGAGCGCATCCTTCCACTTCATAGCCCACCCTCCTTTTGGAAAAATCCTATGCACGCTTTACGGATGAATTGCCCAGCGTGCGCATAGGTTCTTCCTGAGGTGATGGGAATGGGAAATCGAAAATGGGCAGGTCTTGGGGCGCTTGCTTTTCTCCTGCTGCTGATTCTGGATGCCGGGACCGCTGCGGAGGGGATGCGCTCCGGCATTACCCTCTGTCTGCGGACGGTGATTCCGTCCCTGTTTCCCTTCTTCGTCTGCTCCATGGTCCTGAACGGCAGTCTGACCGGCCAGCCCTTCCATGCCCTGCGGCCCCTGAGCCGGTTCTGCCGCATTCCACGGGGCAGCGAAGCCCTGCTGCTCACAGGGCTTCTGGGGGGCTATCCCGTGGGGGCACATGCGGTGGCGGAGGCTTATTCCTCCGGCCATCTGGACCGGCGGACCGCCCGGCGAATGCTGGCCTTTTGCAGCAACGCAGGCCCGGCCTTTCTCTTTGGGATGCTGCTGCCGATTTTCGAGAATAAAAATGCCGTCTGGGTCCTGTGGCTTGTGCATATCACCTCGGCCCTGCTGGTGGGAAAGCTGTACCCCGGCGGCGGAGACAGTGCCGTCCGGCTCCCCGCCGGGAAGCGTGTCTCTCTGGCGGAGGTCGTCCCCAGAGCCGGAAAAGTCATGGCCGGGGTGTGTTGCTGGGTGGTGCTGTTCCGGACGATACTTGCCCTTCTGGGGCGTTGGCTGGACCTGAACACGAGCGCGGGGGTGGCCCTGACGGGCATTCTGGAATTGTCCAACGGCTGCCTGGCCGTCAGCATTTTTCAGAAGGACGGGACAAAATTTCTCCTTTGCGGGATGTTCCTGGCCTTCGGCGGGCTGTGCGTGGCCATGCAGACAGCGGGGGTCGTGGGCGATCTGGGCCTGGGCAGCTATTTTGCCGGGAAATTGCTGCAAAGCAGCATTTCCTTTCTCTTGTGCCTGCTGCTGGAATTTGTCCTGTTTCCTACACAGGAGCGATGGCTCAGCCCCTGGCTGGTGCTGGGATTTTTGCCAGGGATGGCCGCCGGTTTCTTGATTTTTCTGGAAAAATGCGGTATAATGGAAACAAATTTCACAAGGAGGCCTCCTTATGCTGTTCCGAAAGAAAATTGAACGTTCCTGCCAATACTGCGCCTGCGCCGCCAAACTGGCGGAAGGAGGCTATCTGTGCAGCAAGCGTGGGGTCATTGACGGGGAAAAACCCTGCCGGAAATTTGTCTACGACCCCTGCAAGCGCATTCCCTCCAAGCCGAAGCCCGTGAATTTCCGGAAATATGACGGGGAGGATTTCACCCTGTGAGCGATTTTCTCCTGCGGCCCGTTACCGAAGCGGACGCCCCGGCCCTGCTGGCCATTTATGCCCCCTACGTCCGCAATACGGCCATTACCTTTGAATATGAAGTGCCCACGGAGGCGGAATTTGCCCGCCGCATCCGCACGACCTTGACCCGGTTTCCCTATCTGGCAGCCGTCCGGGACGGGGAGATTCTAGGCTACGCCTACACGGGACCCTTTGCGGCCCGGCCCGCCTATCAGTGGGCGGCGGAGACCTCCATTTACATTCGGCAGGATGCCCACCGGCTGGGTCTGGGCAAGCGGCTTTACGGAGCCATCGAGGCCATCTCCAAGGCCCAGGGGCTGACGAACCTCTATGCGAAGATCACCTGCCCCACCGGGCCGGACCCCTATGTGACCCGGGACAGCGTTGAATTTCATGCCGCCCTGGGCTATGCCCTGGTGGGCTCTTTCCACAACTGCGGCTGCAAATTCGGCCGGTGGTACGATATGGTCTGCATGGAAAAAATGCTCTCCAGCCATGTTCCGAATCCCGGCAAGCCCATCCCCTTCCCGGAATTGGATTTGAAATCGATTCTGAAATAAACGTATCCCGGCTCCGCCGCAAACAGAGCCGGGATGTTCTTTTCTCTTACGCCTGTTTTCCTGTTGTGCTGTTCTGGCTCCGCTTGACAATGGGCAGCCACAGTTCACAATATCGGGCATTGTTCAACTTCTCGTTTCCTTCCTCCCAATACCAGTGCGTGACCTGAATTTCCGGAGCATCCCGCAGGTCATAGCCGGAGGTCGGCATCCAGCGGCTCACCGCATCCCGCCGCAGCTGCTCCACGAACCTGCCGGGGTAAGCGTCCCGTTCCGTCTCGCACACCAGATACAGCCCTGCCGGGATGGAAATGGTCTCAAACCGTGCAGCAAACTCCGGCGGCAGTTCTTTCAGATCCTCCAGCGCCCAGTCCGGGAATCGGTAGGCCAGGGCATAGTCATACCCCTCCCCGTCGAAATTCGTCAGCACGCCATAAATATCCTCGTACTCGTAGGACAGGCCCTTCAGCACCGCCTGTTCCAGCCGTGTCTCGCAGGCGAAGTTGTGATCCTGGTCCTGCTTGTCGTTGGGGGTCCCGGTAAAATGACGCCGAACGCCCACAAGGGTCAGGGCAGGCTTTTCTTCCAGTTTGTAATTCATAACGCATCCACCTTCCAAAGATACTTTAATGGACAGAGGCGAAAAGGATTTCAGCACTGCGCCGCCGCTGCGCGCCTGAGACGGCGAAATGCCATGGAATTTCTGAAATGCCTTGGAGAAACTCTCCGGATTTTCATAGCCATATTTATAGGCCACGTCGATGACTTTCGCACGGGTCGTCGCCAACTCCGCTCCCGCCAAGGTCAACCGCCGGTTGCGGATATACTCCCCTAGGGTGTAGCCGCAAAGAATTCCGAAAATCCGCTGAAAATGGAACCTGGAGGAGCAGCTTGCCTTTGCGATCTCCTCATAGTCCAGTTCCTCGGTGAGATGGTCCTCCACATAATCGATGGCATTTTGTATTCCGGTGATCCAATCCATGTTTTTCCCTCCTGTCGAGAACAAGTATAGCAGACCCGGTAGGAAAAGTCCTGACATTGTGTGCTTTCGTTGTCCGGGGTAGCGCAAGAATCGTTTTCACACTCAGTATAGCACGCCGCCGGAGCGGCCGCAAGCAGAAAGGTTTCCCCAGATACCGACCATCCGAAAAAGCCCATCCCCTTCCCGGAATTGGATTGGGAACCGGTTCTGAAAGAAACGAACTCCGCCCCGAAATTCAGGACGGAGTTTTCCAATATTGAGATATCCATTGGTCATGCCATGCCCAGTTTCAGCCGCCGGTCCAATTCCCAGAGGGCGGTCCGGTTGCTGTCGTATTGCAGCAGCCCCCGGACGGTCTCGTAATCCGCCCAGCGGTATTCCGTGTGTTCCTCGGACAGCATGATATTTTTCTGTCCCACCCGGAGGGCGAAGGCATATTCCGGAACCACGAAGCAATCCCGGCCCCAGAGCTTTTCGGAATCCCGGAAAGAGTTAGCCGGGATACTACAGCAGGTGTCCAGTCGAAAGAAATCCCCGCAAAGGCCCGTTTCCTCCATAACCTCCCGCCGGGCTGTGGCTTCTATGGATTCGTCCGTATCCTCGCCGCCGCCGGAAATGAATTGCCAGAGGCCCATGTCCCGCCGCCGGAACACGCCGTAAACGGGCTGCTCCCGGTCCAGAAAGTATGGAATCACCAGGACCTGATATTGGGAACGTGCCATAGGTATCCCTCCTTACAACGTCTTACGCTTGCTGGTCCATTGCAAAATCTGCACACCAAGGCTCAGACACATCCTGGCCCCACGCCGCCGAGCCATAGCTCCGAGCATCCCGGCTATTGGCGCACTTTTTTCTTTGGAAATCGATATGTACGGTAATTTTATCCCCGGCAGAGACTGTCGCAATGCCCTCGTCATAGAACGTCACCCGATAGGTAATGCCCTTGAGCATTTTGGGGTGACAAAGCTGCACAGCGCAGTAAATGGAATTGTTTGTGTCATCGGTCCCATAAACGCAAACCACATCCGGTTCCTTTTCTACAACGACTCCCATACCCTCAGCGTGAAACATCTGCACTTTCTTTTCCAAAAAGGTAAACTGAAATTCATAAGTTGCTTTGCTCATAATGGAACCCCCCGACCACCGCCGCAGCGATTTCACTCGCCCTTTGGCGTATTTCACACTGCGGAGCAGTATTTCACCCACCCGCAAGGGTGGATTTCGTTGAAAAAAGCACTTGCGATTCCGCAAGTGCTTTTTTCTGGCAGAGGATGAGGGATTCGAACCCCCGCAAACGGAGTCAGAGTCCGGTGTGCTACCGTTACACAAATCCTCTATATCGCAATTGAGGCACTCTTGCGCCCCAACGCACGACTTATTATACCCATTATTTTCAAAATGTCAAGCACTATTTTCAAATTTCCGGAAATTTTTTCATGTAGCCCCGGAGCGCCCGTAGGCGCCCCGGTTTGGCAGGTCACTGCATACCCTGCTCGTAAGCCTCGATCATCTTCTTGACCATCTGGCCGCCGACGCTGCCGGCCTCCCGGGAGGTCAGGTCGCCGTTGTAGCCCTGCTTCAGGTTGACGCCCATCTCCTGAGCAGCCTGCATCTTGAACTTGTCCATCGCTTCACGGGCCTGGGGAACGTTGATCTGATTGCTGTTCTTCATTTTCTTGCATCTCCTTCCGATATTCCACGGGAAGATGGCCGCTTCCCGTGGGAAACGAGCTGTCTTTCCGCACCCATAGTTTCACCGAAAGGAAAAGGGATATGCGAAAAATTTGCTGGAAATTACAGGCTGCGACGGCGTTTTTCAAATTTTTCCGGGGCAGAGGGTCTTATGGATTTCCGCCTTTGCATCCCTCAGAATGGCGTCCACGTCGCTGCCCTCCAGGTCCAATCCCTGGGCGGCGAAGTTCACCGCCTCCGGGATGCCGTAGAAGGACTTGGCCAGGGCTTCCAGATAGGAAAAGCCGAAATCCGCAAAAATCGGCCCGCCGGCGGTGGTCACATAGTAAAGCCGTTTTGCCCTGCACAGACCCACCGGCTGGTCCTTCACATAGGTGAAGGTTATGTCGGAAACGTTGATATATTCAATATAATTTTTCAGCAGACCCGGAAAGGACAGGTCCCAGAAGGGTGCCGCCACCACGATTGTTTCCGCCCGGGCAAACTGCCAGGCCGGGGCAAACCGGGGGTGGGTCCGCAATTCCGTCCTGCGGAGATCTTCCCGCAATTCCAGAGCCTGCCGGTCCATGGCCGGGTATTGCTCCCGGTTCAGGTCCACCTCCGTATAGGGCTGCCCCAGGCAGTCCAGCACCTCCTGGGCCAGAATACGGGTCCGGGAGTCCGGGCGCACGCAGGCATTGATGAAAAGCACGTTTTCCATTTTGGGACCTCCTCTGTCTTTTTCAGGAAATGCCGTGGTTATAAATGCGCTTATCCAGGGCAAAAATTCGCTGGGAGAAGCTGCCCACCGGCACCTCCGGTAATTTTTCGGCGTAAATTTCCATACGGCTGTCCACCATGTCGATATAGGACAGCAATTCCGCCTCGGCGCACATGGGCACCACCGCCGCTCCGTACTCCGGCTCCCCGTGGTGGGACAAGATGAGGTGCTGCAAGAGCAGGGATTTTTCCTCCGGGATGCCCAGTTCCTTGCAGACCTGGCCCACCTCCTGAGCGCCCATGACCAGATGGCCCAGCAGTTGCCCGCAGGTAGAGTATTCCGTAACGATGCCCAGGTCCGAGAACACGAATTCCCGCTCCTTGGCCATGTCGTGGAGCAGGGTTCCGGTCAGCAGCAGGCTCCGGTCAATGACGTTGGAATAAAGCCGGGACAGGAAATCCGCCGCCTTGAGCATATTGCCCGTGTGCATCAAAAGGCCTGACAGAAAGCTGTGGTGAACGCTTTTGGCAGCGGGAATCTTCCGGAAGGCTTCCAGGTGCCGCTCCAGCATGGTCTCCGCCACCCGGCGATAGTCGCTGTCCGTCACGGAGCTTACCAGCCCCCGCACATCCTCCAGGGCCGCCTCCGGGTCGATGGGGGCCACCGGCACCAGGTTGGAAACGTCGTACACGTCCGTGGTCTCCGCCATGCGGATGAGGGCCACGGTGATCTGCGGGGCCCCCTTGAATTCCGACACGGTGCCCCGAATCTTCACGGCCTTGCCGATCTGGGCCGGGTCCGCCCCCACGGGGCCGCTGTAATCCCAGACTTTTATATCGATGGTCCCCGTCCGGTCCGCCAGCACGGCGCTCAGGAAGGGCTTCCCGGCGGAGGAGGTTTTCAGATAAGCGTCTTTTAATAGGTAAAAGCCCTCCACATCGTCGCCGGTGTGCATTTGGGCAATGGATTTGTTGTATTCCATAGTTCGTTCCTTCCTTCGGTTTAACCCCATTATATCACGCATAGGACCGATTGAAAAGAGGAATCCACGGGAAAACATTGCGCTTTCTGCGGAAATATGATACACTGAGTGCAGAAACACAAGGAAGTGACGCTATGGAGCAGTCCTACGAGATTCTGGCAGTGGATGACGATGCCGCCATCGTGAACATTCTGGAAACCACCCTGACCCAGGCGGGCTATCGGGTCCGCACCGCCCGGGACGGGGACGAAGCCTGCCGTCTGGCGGAAATGCAGAAGCCCCACCTTATTATCATGGACGTGATGATGCCCCGGTGCAGCGGCCTGCTGGCCACTATGCGCATCCGGCAGCACTGCAACGTGCCCATCCTCATGCTCTCCGCCAAGGCGGAGGGGTCCGACCGGGTCTTGGGCCTGGAAGCCGGGGCGGACGATTATCTGGTGAAGCCCTTCTATCAGCAGGAATTGCTGGCCCGTGTGAAGGCCCTGCTGCGGCGCTATGATGCCCTGGGGTCCATCCGGGAGACCCACACGGAAAGCCGGCTCCAGGTGGGAGACATTGCCCTGGACCTGGACACCAAGCAGCTGCTGGTCCGGAGGGATGCGGTCCGGGTAACGCCCACGGAGTACAAAATTCTCAGAATGCTCCTGGCCAATCCCGGCCATGTATTTTCCTCCGAGGAGATTTACAGCCGGGTCTGGGACCGGGAGGCCTACGCCGTGGAGAACACGGTGATGGTCCACATCAGCCGTATTCGGGAGAAGCTGGAAGTGAACCCGAAGAAGCCGGAATATCTGAAAGTCGTCTGGGGGATCGGATATGTACTGGAAGCGCCGTAACTGGATCGCCGTCCTGCTGCTCTTTGGGGCGGCATTGCTGTTCTGCGCCGGGCTGCCCCTGGCCCGGCAGGGGGTGTTTCTGGAATTCCGTGGCTTCTCCCCGCCTGTGGCCACCTCTCCGGCAACCACCTCCCCGACGCCCACCGACACCATCCCCCCCAGCGACGTAGCTACGGACAACGCTTCCGTCCTGACGGGGGCCCCTTTGGAAACGACCTCAGAGGATTCCGTCACCCCGGCCAAAATCACGGGCTTCGCCCTGTGTTTCCTGGCTCTGGGCTGCGCCGGAGTTGGAATTGGATTCCTGCACCAGGAAGCCCCTTTATTCGGCCCGGACGGGATTTTGTTGCTCTGCACAGCGCTGCTGGGCGTTCTGCCCTTAACCTCCTTGCAGTCCCCGGCGCTGGGCTATACCGGCATTGGCCCCCTGGCCGCCTGGGTGGGCATCGCTTTTCTGACCCTTCTGTGCCTCCGGGAACTGGTGGGCTGGATTTGGGCAAAATGTTCCCTGGATTGGTGCATTCAGTGGCGGATGGCCCGGAAATGGTCAAAAAGCTGGCTCTGGCTGGGGCTTTTGTGGGTCCTGGTGCCGATTTTCGCTCTAATGGGAGCGCTGCTCCTGTGGTGGGATTTCTGGTCCCTGCTTCCGGCGGCGGTGCTGCTTCTGCTGGGGCTGGTGCTTTATGGCCGGAACGCCCGGGACTGGCGGCATTTTGAAAAATCCCTGGAGCTTCTGTCCGAAAATCAGCCGGTAACGCCGGAGAAAGGCCTGTTTTCTGACCAGGAAGCTCAATTGCTGCGAATTCGGAAGGAACACACAGAAGCCCTGGCCCGTGCCGTTACCAGCGAGCGGTTCCGGGTGGACCTGATCGCCAACGTGTCCCACGACCTCCGCACGCCCCTGACCGCTATTCTGGGGTACAGCGAGTTGCTGGGGACCCAGCCCCTGACCCCCACAGGCCGGGAGCAGCTGGACCGGCTTTCCCAGAAGGCCGGGTATATGCAGGAACTGGTGGACTCCCTCTTTGAGCTGACGAAGGTCTCCAGCGGTGTGACGGAGCCGAAATGGGAGAACATCGATCTGGTGCGGCTGCTGGAACAGACCATCGGCTTTTACGACGACGCTCTGAAAAAAGCCGGTCTGGTGGTCAAGCGGGCCTATCTGGAGGACCATGTCCCCATTATCAGCGACGGCGGACGGCTCCATCAGATATTTGCAAACCTGCTGGGCAACGCCATCAAATACGCCCTGCCAGGGACCCGCATTTATCTGACGCTGGTCAAAGTGCCGGAGGGCTGGCGGGTGCGCCTTCTGAACACCGCCTCCTACGAAATGGATTTTGACCCGGAGGAGATCGTCCAGCGCTTCGCCCGTGGGGACAAGGCCCGGTCCACCAAGGGCAGCGGCCTGGGCCTGGCCATCGCTCAGACCTACACGGAGTCCCTGGGCGGGCAATTCTCCGTGGAAGTGGACGGGGACCAGTTCTGCGCCTTCGTCACGCTGCCGGGACTTGAAAGCATTTTTTAAGAATTTTATCCGGAGATTTGAAAGACACCTCTTGTAGTATGGAAGCTGCAGGAGGTGTTCTTTTATGCGGCAAAGGCAAAGCGGATTGGACTTGATTCGGGTCACAGGATTTTTTTTGGTGACTCTGTTCCATGCCTTTCTTTATAACGGCTATTACGGTCAGCCCCAGGTCGGCTTCGCCATGTGGTCCGCCGGGGTGGCCCGGTCCTTGAGCATGGCCTGCAACGGGCTATTTATGACCCTCACCGGCTATCTGCACTATGGCAAAAGGAGCCTGTCCGGTGCGGTCCGAGGTCTTGGGCCGGTGCTGCTGGGCTATGCCCTGGCGGCGGCTTTCAGCATCCCTGTGCGGCATTTTCTTTTGGGCCAGCAGGAAAGCCTTTCCGTGTGGGTCACTCGGTTCTTCGGCTTCCGGGGGGTCTATTACGGCTGGTATGTGGAGATGTACATTGGCCTGGCCTTGCTGTCCCCTTTCCTGAACCGGCTGCTGGAAGCCCTGCCGGACCGGGAGCTTTGCCTGCTGACGCTGGTGCTGCTGTTCTTGACGGCAGTTCCGGGGGCCACGCCCATGGTCCTGGCCCCAGCCTATTGGGTCAGTGCCTATCCCCTGCTCTATTATGTGCTGGGGGCTGCCATCCGCCGCTTCCAGCCGAAAATACCAACCTGGGCCGGGCTGACAGGGGCCTTGGGCATTGCCGTGATTCTGGGGACCTGCACGGTGCTGTCCACAGACGGCAATTTAGACGACGCCCTCATCTGGCAGTTCGGGGACCTGTGGGTAGTTGGCATGGTGGTGTGCCTGTTCCTGGCATTGTACCGCCTCCGGCCCGGAAAGGTACTTTCCAAAATTCTGGCCTTCGGGGCCGGGGGCTGCTTCGGGGGCTATCTTCTTTCCAATCTGCTGGATGCCTGGTGTTATCAGGCGTGCCCCTGGCATGACCCCAGGGATTATTGGAAGCAGGTGCTTTTCGTGACGGTCCCCATCTGGCTCTGCTCCATGGCCGCAGGCCACGGCCTGGAGGCCCTTTGCCGCCGGATATGCCGCCGAAAAAATATCTTTGAAAAAGTCGAAAAAACTTCTTGACAAACGAGCCGAAATGCGATATTATATCCGGGCTGGACAACGAGCCGCAACTGATGGAGAAGTCGCGTAGCTGGCCGAGCGCGCACGATTGGAAATCGTGTATACCCCAAAAGGGTATCGAGGGTTCAAATCCCTCCTTCTCCGCCATAGAGAAATATCCCGGTATTCTTCGGAATGCCGGGATTTCTTTTGCTTATACGGGTAGAATGTACTTTCTCGAGTTGAAAATTCGGGTGTAGCGTTTCCCTTTCTTCCGCTGTTTTCCCTTTATTTTTCCCTAACCGATTTACGGCCTTGATAAACTGCTCCATGCGGTCAGCGCTTTCCTGCTTCCTCTGTTCCGTAACATGGCCATTCGATATTTCATTTTTTGTGCATCTTTTTCAAAGCACCTTACTCTGCACTCCGCTCACAAACTTATTTTTCGGCTTCAAATTTCGTTGACAATTACATTTTTATCTGATATGCTGAATACACAAGTTAAACAAGGGGTGAGTCCAATGGTTTTCTAATAATTCTCCGACAAAATATCCGCCAAAATCACAACCCAATAATCTCCTATAAATAGAAAGGGGACTGCTCCAATGAAAAAGGTTTCTTTGTATCGCAATGTGTTTCGTTCTTTGTCTTTCGATGACCCTCCCCTGTTATGCCGCTTCCAATCCTTCCAGTGAAGAAGAGACCATCTGGGAAGGTGACAATTTCATTATCACCGGCAGTGTAACTGCCGATGGCACGACAATTCTGAATGAATATACCGACGGCGTTTTGACCCAGCGTAATACCGTTTACGCCAATGACCCTGACCATGCAGTGTACATTGAGCACTTCGGTTCCGGCATTGCCAGAACTGCACAATGCGAGGTTATTTATGCAACCGATTACGGAACGATTGAAACACATGATAGTGTTTCTCCGTGCCTTGCAACCATCGCCGGGAGAATCTACTTCCGTTCCCCCTCTCCTATTGAGCCAGACGGCTATGTGCATTACAGTGTATTCTGTCAATATGATACAGCCCTTATTGGGCCGACCACGTATACCATCAACGGTTTTATCGGGAAATTGATAGACCTTGTTGCACTGTTAGTCGGTGCCCTTCCGATTAAATTTGATGTAGGGTCTGAGTGGCTTTCTGGTATTCTTTCATCTATGGGTCTAGAGGTCGTCGCCGGAATGATACAGGACGCTTTCACCGCTACTGTTGCTGCCGAGCGCAC
The DNA here is from genome assembly GCA_900544405.1 of uncultured Eubacteriales bacterium. Classification (GTDB taxonomy): domain Bacteria; phylum Bacillota; class Clostridia; order Oscillospirales; family Oscillospiraceae; genus Faecousia. The sequence goes on along the minus strand of UQVA01000002.1, from coordinate 81,900 downwards.
AGACTATACTTGGCAGCTTTTGCATGTAGAAAATTATTCAAACCTGCAAACCGCAACTGGGTCGATGTACTATGTTATTGATGTCCTGTCTCATTACCACAAAACCTATTATGAAGGTCTCGTCCCCGCTGAGTGGGGTACGCCATACTTTGCTTCCTTGGTAAATTATCAAATGTTTGCATATAATTCATTTGATGTCGAAAAGTGGGGTTAAGTCTAAGGCAATGTACCGTTATATGTATCAGGATTTTTCCATGCTCTGTATCGCCGCAGGTGTCTTTTTCGTACTCGGTCTCATTTACTTCTTTTCCACACCCTCGGAGGAAACGGAAAAGAAAGCAGCTTCCCTGGGCATCTCGGGATATACCCTGTATCGGGTCATCGCCGTCACCTACTGGCTCTGTGAACTGTACTTTCTCCCGGTCTTTCTTGCCAGGTTCACGGGGCTGCTCTGGCTCCGGCATTTTCGGCTGCTTCTCATTTTCGTCCCGATCGTCTACCGCTTGAAAATGGCCGACCGCTGGCTCCACTCCAAGGAAAAGGAGGCCCATGACCATGAATGACCCTGCGACCGAAGAACTGCTCGATGTGATCGTCCGATTCGGCTGGCAGTTGGCCATTGCGCTCTATTTGATTTTCCGGCCCAACTGCTGGGCCATCGATGTGGCGCTCCGAGAAAGCCGCAGCAAGCTGACCCATAAGCAGCTGGCCCGGCAGATCTGGATCCCTCTGTTGCTGCTGTGTCTGTGTCAGCTGCTTAGTCTCATTTTCACCCTCACCGACCATACCGAGTTGACACTGCTTTCCCTGCTGCCGGTAATCGCCGCAGCCATTTACCTGCTCGTCAGCAGTTTTCAAAGGAAGAAGAAAACGTAACACTTCGCCCCCGGACAGAAGGCTCTTCTGTTCCGGGGGCGGCTTCATAGTGTGCATTTTATTTTGTTTTCAGGCTGGTGCCCAGCACGTCAGAAATTTCCGAAATGGTGATAAAGGCATTGGGGTCGATCTCCGTGACCAGGGTCTTGACCTTGGGGATCTGGAACCGGTTCACCACGAAGTAAATAACGCACTTGTCTGCGCCGGAATAATACCCCCGGCCATGAAGCTGGGTAATGCCCCGGCCGAATTCCTCGGACAGTGCCTTGCACACCGCCTCCTCCATGGAGGTGACGATCATCACGGATTTGGCCTTGTCGAAGCCCTCCACCACGAAGTCCACGGTCTTGTTGCCCACGGCATAGGTCACGATGGAGTACAGCGGCAGCACCCAGCTGTTGAACACGATGCCGATGAGCAAATACAGCACCACGTTATAGGCCATAACGAAGCTGCCCACGGTCAGACCCAGGCTCTTGGCGAAAATCACGCCCAAGACCTCCATGCCGTCGATGGCGCCGCCGAAACGGATGGTCAGGCCACTGCCTACGCCGGAGATCAGGCCTCCAAACACGGCGCACAGCAGCAGGTCCTGGCCCGCAAAGGGCGAGGCGTTGGCCACGTCCACCGGAAACACGTCCGTGATCAAAAAGGATACCAGGGAATAAATGCCCACGGCGAACAGGGAGTACACGGTAAAGCACCAGCCCTGCCGTTTCAGGCCGAACAGAAAGAGCGGTACGTTCAACAGCACCAGGAACAGAGACAGGTTGAACTGCTCCGGCGTCACCTGCCACAACAGCATGGAGGTGCCGGAAATGCCGCTGTCGTAGAGATTCACCGGTGCCAGGAACATGGTCACGCCCACGGCATTGATGGCGCCTGCAAGGGCCAGAAAGAGGAAATTCTGCCACTTGAGCTTCCGCAGGGCTTCAAGCCCCAGCTTATTGGTAAGTTTCGTCTTGGTCATTGGGTCGCCTTCCTTTCGTTAGTTCCAGCCCACGTCCTCGGATTCCTGTTTTTTCCGACGCATGAGCAGTTGATTGACGGTATCCCGGGCGTTCCACCCCCGGTAGAGGACCCCGTAGGCCGCCTCCACAATGGGCATTTCCACGCCCTGCTTTTGGCAAAGTTCGTAGGCGGACCGGGCGCAATAGTAGCCCTCCACCACGGCACCCACTTCCTGCATAGCTTCCTCCACGCTTCTCCCCTGCCCCAGCAGGATGCCCGCCCGGCGATTCCGGGAATGGAGAGACGTGCCGGTGACGATCAGGTCGCCCACACCGGCCAGACCCGCAAAAGTCTCCCGGTGGGCGCCCATGGCCACACCCAGCCGGGCGATCTCCGTCAGGCCGCGGGTCATCAGCATGGCCTTGGCGTTGTCCCCGTAGCCCAGGCCGTCGCAGGCGCCTACGCACAGGGCAATGACGTTTTTCAAAGCGCCGCCCAACTCGGCACCCACCACATCCGGGCTGGTGTACACCCGGAACACATCGGCCATGAAGGCATCCTGCACATATTCGGCCAATGCCTTATCGGCGCAAGCCGTCAGACAGCCGGTGGGCTGCATCCGGGCCACTTCTTCGGCGTGGCTGGGGCCGGTCAGGGCCACGACCGGATGGCGAAGCACTTCCTCGTCGATTTGGGACATCCGCAGGAGGGTCCCCGGCTCGATGCCCTTGGTGGCGGAAGCCACGACGGTACGTTCCTGCAAATAGGGGGCAATTTGCGTCGCCACACTGCGGACCGCAAAGGACGGACAGGCCACCGTGACCAAATCACACTCGGCCACGCAGGCAGGGTCCGCCGTGATGGTCAGGTTTTCCGGCAGCGTCACCCCGGAAAGCATGGGATTTTGTCTGGTTTCGGCCATTTCCGCCGCTTTTTTCAGGTTATGGGACCAGAGAAACGTTTCTATACCGTTGGCCTGCAGCCGCATGGCCAGAGCCGTGCCCCAGCCGCCGCTGCCGATGACTGCCGCTTTCATTTCCGCTTCCTCCCCTTAAAAAGATTGGTCTTGCTTTCCGTTCCGTGGATGAGGCGAGAAATATTGGACCGGTGCATAAAGAGGGCCAGTACCCCAATGAAGATACCTCCGGCCATGACCCAGGGCTGGCTGTGATGCCAAATCGCAAATCCGGCAGCGTAGCTGATGGCTCCCATAATGGACCCCAAAGACACATAGCCGGACAGCACATAGGCCAGGGCGAACAGACTCACCACCAGCAGGGCCACCCGCCAGTCCATGACCACGGCGCACAGGAAGCCGCTGAGGATGCCCTTGCCGCCCCGGAAGCCCAGCAGCGCCGGGAAATCATGGCCCAAGGACACCGCTACAGCCCCAAGCATCATGCCCTCGGCTTCCAGGCCGTAGGGCTTCAGCAGAAGACCGGAGAGCATGGTAGCAATGACTGCCTTGCCTCCGTCGATCAGAACAACCAAAAGGGAGTTCCAGCCTCCGTAATTTCTGGCAAAATTGGTCAGTCCGGCGTTACCGCTGCCATGCTCCCGTACATCCTCATGGCTCAGAAGCGTGGACATACACACAGCGCCGTTCAGATTGCCCAGCAGATAGCTGGCCAGCACAGCAATGACAATGGCGTATGCCATGGCTTATTCCTCCTTGTCGCCCTTCTGGCGGATGGTGATGCGAATGGGTGTACCCTGGAGGCCGAACACTTCCCGGATCTGGTTTTCCAGGTATCGCTGATAGGAGAAGTGGAACAGCCGGGCATCGTTGCAGAAAATGACGAAATGGGGCGGCTTGGTCCCCGCCTGGGTCATATAGTAGATTTTCAGGCGGCGGCCCTTATCCGTAGGCGGCTGCACCCGTGCCGTAGCCTCGGCCAGCACGCTGTTCAGCGCACCGGTGGTCACCCGGCTGGTATTCTGCTTGTGGACCTCCTGAATGACCTCAAAAAGCTTGTCCACCCGCTGGCCGGTCAGGGCCGACAGGAATACCACCGGCGCATAGGTCATATAGCTCAGGTCCCGGCGAATTTCCGCTTCCTTGTCCCGCATGGTATTGGTCTGCTTGTCCTCCACGGCGTCCCACTTGTTCACGACGATGATAGCGGCCTTGCCCGCCTCGTGAACGAGGCCAGCGATTTTCGTATCCTGCTCAGTAACACCCTCGTTGGCGTCGATCAGGATCAGGCAAACATCGCTGCGCTCGATGGCGCCAATGGAGCGCAAGTTGGAGAACTTCTCGATGGCGTCATCCACCTTGCTTTTCCGGCGCATACCGGCGGTATCGATGAAGCAATACTTGCCAGTCTCGTTTTCAAAATAGCTGTCGATGGCGTCCCGGGTAGTTCCGGCCACATTGGACACGATGACCCGCTCCTCCCCAAGGATCCGGTTCAGAAGGCTGGATTTGCCCACGTTGGGCTTGCCCACGATGGCCACGCTGACCACGTCGGTCTCCTCTTCCTCCTCGGTCTCCTCCGGGAACTGCGCCAGGCACCAGTCCAGCAGGTCGCCGGTACCGTGTCCGTGGACGGCGGAGGTCTCGAACAGGTCCCCGATGCCCAGAGCGTAGAACTCGTACACGTCCGGGTTGGTGGGACCCACGCTGTCGCACTTGTTCACCGCCAGGGCCATGGGCTTGCCGGACTTGCGGAGCATGGTGGCCACGTCCATATCGGCGGCGGTCACGCCGGAGCGAACGTCCACGACCATTATGATGCAATCGGCCAGCAGAATGCCGATCTCCGCCTGACGGCGCATGAATTTCAGCATATCGTTCTCGGTGCCCGGCTCAATGCCGCCGGTATCCACCAGAGAGAATTTCCGTCCGCACCACTCGCAGTCGCCGTAAATGCGGTCACGGGTCACGCCGGGGGTATCCTCCACGATGGAGGTCCGCCGGCCGGTAAGTTTATTAAAGAGCATGGATTTGCCCACGTTGGGTCTGCCCACAATGGCTACCAAAGGCTTGCTCATATACAATCATCCTTTCTCGCTGCCAAAAATGGCAGGATGTTCTTCGTCAAATTGCGCCAAATAAAGGAAAAAGCGGAAGGCGAGACTGCCTTCCGCTGCGCTTGCGCTTTTTCCTGCCTTAGTCAGCCTTGGCAGCAAGAACCTGACGGCCATTGTAGGTACCGCAGGCCTTGCAGGCTCTGTGGGGCATAACGGGCTCGCCGCACTTGGGGCAAACCGCCACGCTGGGAGCAGACAGCTTCCAGTTGGAGCCACGGCGCTTATCACGGCGGGCCTTGGACACTTTACACTTGGGAACAGCCATGGATGACACCTCCTTGGTCAAACTGCTTTTCAGACAGCATCGTTAGTGGTTTTACTTGTTCAGAAGCTGCTTCAAAGCAGCAAGTCGGGGATCTACTTCCTTCGGGCAGTCGCAGGGACCGTCGTTCAGGTTCTTGCCGCATCTGCAGCAAATACCCTTGCAGTCCGGTCTGCACAGCAGCTTGGAGTCCATGTTCAGGACGAAAACCGTCCGAACGATGTCGTCCAGGTCGGCGCTGTCGCCTTCCAGAGAAAATACCCACTCATCCTCGTTCTCCTCGTCGGCCAGCTCCGTTACCAGCACCACGTCAATTGGAAAAGAAACCTCTTTCACAAAGTCCGCAGCGCAGCGGTCGCACACGCCATGGAGAGTGGTTTTCACGTTGCCCGTCATCACCAGCACTCCGGCGGTGTTCCGCACGGTGCCCTCCGCCACAACGGGCTCAGTCACCGGGAAGCTGTTGCCATATCGAAGATCCCGCAAGTCTGCACTATAAGAAAAGGGGACGGATGCACCGGGACAGTCTATGATTTTCGCAAGTCCTAGCAGCATACGCTTTCCTCCTCACAATCATGCTTAGATATTATAATGGGTTTTCCCGGTTTTGTCAAACATTATTTTTCCTTTTTCCGGGAAAAATCTGCCGCGCACCGCCGATTCCTTCCGATTTTTTCAAAAAGGACGGCTCTGCGAAGAAAAAGCCTGATTTGCAAAACGCAAATCAGGCTTTTATGGAGCGGGTGACGAGGCTCGAACTCGCTACCTCCACCTTGGCAAGGTGGCGCTCTACCGGATGAGCTACACCCGCAACGAACGATATGTATTATAGCAGAATTTCCCGAAATGTCAATAGCTTATTTCAAAATTCCGCAAATTATTTTTCGTTCTCCCCCACCGGCGCTGTTGTTTCCGTTTCCGCTGCCGGTTCCGGCGGTGCCTCATGGCCCACGCAGGCGGGATATTCGGAGTAATCCCACACATAGCCTTCCATTTCCTCATCCCGCAGTTCCCGGAAGTCGCCCCCCAGCAGCGAAGCCGCCGGGTCCACATGATAATAGTCCCCGTTGTCCTCTACGATGTTCCAGAACCAGGGTTCCCCGTTCCGGGTGCCGGAGACCACCAGGGCCGAAAGTCCCGCCCGGGCGCACATAGCCGCATAGCAGGTGGCAAAGGCCCGACTGTCCCCTACCCCGTGGCAGAGAAGGCTGTATGGCGCCGTGATGGACGTCTCGGCCTTGTAATCGAACCGCTGGGTCAGGAAGGAGAAAAGCTGATTGTATTTTTCATGGTCGGAGCTGTCCCCCTGAACGTAGAGCCGTGCGGAATCAAACACCGACTGGACCCGGCTCTGCATGGTCCGCAGAGACTCCCGGCTGGTCTGGTAGGAAAATTTCAGTTCCAGGATGCGCCGGTCCCCGGCTTCCGGGTAGGTAGCCTCCGCCACCGTTGGGATTTCAATGACCCACTCCGGGTAAGATGCCGCATAGTCCTCGATCAGCTGCACGAAATCCGTAGCCTCATACTGCTCCACCAGCATCACCACGCTGGAATTGCAGCCGTTCAGGGCCACCTGGATACGGGAGGCCGCCTGGTCCATATCCGCCGCCGTGGGCATTTGCAGGATTTCCCGGCGGGTCCGGTTGTAGCGGATGCTCACCGCCACGGCGGGCAGATTGCCGCTCTGACCCCGCTCATAGGTAATTTCCTCCACGGCGTAGGCCCCCATGGGGTCCGTGCGGCAGGCCGTCCGGATGGCCTGGTCCAGCGTAGCCGTCACGGCATTCTCGTCCATGTCCGCAACGCTCAAAACCTGCTGCTCCACGGCCCCGGCCACCATTTCTTTTAAGGCAGCCAACATTTCCTCATAATTACCCACTGCCACCGCCTGGGCATTGCCGGAGGTATTTTCCCCCTGATGAGGCTTCACGGACACATAGCTGCCCTCCGTGCAGCCGGAAAGCAGCAGCACAAGGGCCAACAGGCAAGCCGCCAGGCGTTTCATAGGAAATACCTCCTTTTCGGAATTTACAGGGAATCCTTGCTGTATCGGGAGAAGCCGTCGCCCAGGACCTGATGGGCCTCCTGGACGATGATGAAGGCATCCGGGTCGATCTCGGACACCATTCGTTTCAGGTCGGCGATCTGCTGCTTCTTCACTGCCGTCAGCACCACTTCGGTAGGCTCCCGGCTGTAAGAGCCTTCGCCGTGGAGGTAGGTAGCCCCCCGGCCCAGGTCGTCGGAGATCATTTGGGCAATTTTCTCATGGTACTTGGAAATAATGAGCGCCACTTTGGAATAATCGAAGCGGTAAACGACGGCATCGATGACCTGCCCGGTGACGAACACCGCCACGCCGGAATAGAGGGTCCGGGTGAAATCCTTGAACACGATGCCCGTCAGCACGGCTACGGTCATATCAAAGCAGATATTGATGGTGCCGATGGGGACGCTCTGCCACTTCATTTTCAGCAGCCGCACCACGATGTCCGAGCCGCCGGTAGAAGCCCCGGCGGTAAACACCAGGCCCAAGCCCAAGCCGCAGAGGACACCGCCGTACAATGCGCCCAGCAGCGGCTCCGTTTTCGGAATGGGGATGAAGGTCAAAAGGTCCAGCAGGGCCGAACTGGCGATCATGCCCGCCAGAGACCCCCAGAAGAAATTCTTGCCGATCTTCATGCCGCCCAGAGCGAACAGGGGCAGGTTCATCAGCGCCGTCACCACGCCCACGCTGCCGAAGCCCAGAATCTGCACCAGCACCATGGCAAGGCCCGACACGCCGCCGGCGTTCAGGTCGTTTGGCTCCAGGAACAAATCGAAGCTTACGGCAAACAGGGCGCAGCCCAGGATGATCTTTCCCATCCAAAGCGCCTGGTCTTTGATTTTTTTCACAGCAAACGCCCCCAATTACAGTGCAAATTCAATTTGCTTGTTGCCGGAATCTTCCTCTTTCACCAAAGCCCCCGCAGCGGGCACCGCTTTGCAGCGGTAGCGGGCAGCGTTGGCAATGCCGCTGTCGGCCAGCAGCACCGCCCGGTCCGCCAGCGCCTTCTTTTTCAGGCTCATTACCGCCACGCCCTGGGTGTTCCGGGTGGTCTTGGGCAGCAGCAGCGCCGTGGAGAATATGACCGCCCGGCCGTCGGTGGCGTACAGGGCCACCTCCGCATCTGCCTGCATGGCCAGGATGGTCCGCAGGGGACTCTTGTCGGAGTAAGCGCCGGTAAGCTTCCGGCGGTTGGTCTTGGTCTCATAGGCGGACATGGGGACCTTGGCGGCCTTGCCGTTTTCAAAGAAGAACATCAGGAAGCCCTTGTAGTCCTCCGGCAAAACCACCTGCAAAAGATTCTCACCCGGCTCCATTTCCAGCTTCTGGGGCAAATAATCTCCCAGCTGGGAGGCTTTTCCGTCGGGGAAGTCGGCAATCCTTGCCTTATAGCACTGGAATTTGTCCGTGAACACCAGAATTTCGCCCCGGTTGCTGGTCTCCCTGGAGAAGGCCAGAGAATCCCCTTCCTTGAACTTCTGCTCTCCGGACATCCGCAGGGACTGAGCGGTAATTTTTTTCAGATAGCCCTCCTTGGAGACGAATACCGTCACCGGGTAGTCGGGAATCTGCTCCTCCGGCTCCTCTGGGGTCTCCTCCTCGGTCTGGTAAATAATTTCGGTCTTGCGGGGCTGGCCATACTTCTCCGACACCTGCTTCAGCTCTGCGATCATCACGTTTTTCAGTCGACGGGGGCTGTTCAGCGTGGCGTCCAGGTCCGCAATTTCCTTCTCCAAATCGGAGATAGCCTTGGTCTGCCGAAGAATATACTCTTTATTGATGTTCCGCAGCTTGATCTCCGCCACGAAATTGGCCTGAATCTCGTCAATGCCGAAGCCGATCATCAGATTCGGCACCACTTCGCTTTCCAGTTCCGTCTCCCGGATGATGGAAATGGCCTTGTCGATGTCCAGCAGGATGCGCTCCAGGCCCTTGAGCAAATGGAGCCGGTCCTGCTTCTTTTTGATTTGGAAGAAGATGCGGCGCTTGATGCAGTCGGTCCGCCAGGCGCACCACTCCTCCAGAATTTCCCCAACGCCCATGACCCGGGGCATACCGGCCACCAGGATGTTGAAGTTGCAGGGGAAAGAATCCTGCAATGGCGTCAGCCGCATAAGCTTGCGCATAAGGGCATCCGGGTCCACGCCCCGTTTCAGGTCGATGGTCAGCTTCAGGCCGCCCAGGTCCGTTTCGTCCCGCATATCGGAAATTTCCCGGATTTTGCCCGCCCGAATGAGTTCCTCCACCTTGTCCATGATGGTCTCCGTGGCGGTGGTGTAGGGAATTTCCAGGATCTCGATGCGGTTGCCTTCTTTGACATACTGCCACTTGGCCCGGAGCTTGAAGCTGCCCCGGCCCGTGGCGTAAATATCACGGGTGGCGGCCTCGTCAAAGAGTACTTGTCCGCCGGTGGAAAAATCCGGTCCAGGCAAGGTCTCCAGAATGTCGTGATTGGGATTTTGCAGCAGGGCGATGGTGGTGTCGCAGACCTCTTTCAAATTGAAAGAACAGATATTGCTGGCCATGCCCACGGCAATGCCCTGATTGGCGCTGACCAGCACATTGGGGAAGGTGGTGGGCAGCAGGGTCGGCTCCTTGGTGGTGGCATCGTAGTTGTCCACCATATCCACCGTGTCGGAATCGATGTCCCGGAACAGCTCGGCGCAGATGGGTTCCAGCTTGGCCTCGGTGTAACGGGAGGCGGCGTAGGCCATGTCCCGGGAGTAGACCTTGCCGAAGTTGCCCTTGGAGTCCACGAAGGGATGCAGGAGCGTTTCATTGCTCCGGGCCAGACGGACCATGGTCTCGTAAATGGCCGCATCGCCGTGGGGGTTCAGGTGCATGGTCTGACCCACGATGTTGGCGGATTTGGTCCGTCCGCCGGTGAGCAGGCCCATTTTATACATGGTATAGAGCAGCTTCCGATGGCTGGGCTTGAAGCCGTCAATTTCCGGAATGGCCCGGGAGACGATGACGGACATGGCGTAGGGCATATAGTTGATCTCCAGCGTCTCGGAGATGGGCTGCTCGGTGGTGGAGCCGTGAAGGCCCACCACGCCCTCGGTATTGACCTTCTTCTTGGAGGGTTCCTGTTTTTTCTTTGCCATAGCTCCTCCTTAGGAAATATCCGCCAGTTCCAGATATCTGGCGCCGTTTTCTGCAATGAAATTCTTCCGCTCGGTCAGGTTGTCCCCCAGCAGAATGTCGAAATAGTAAGCGGTCCGCTCCGCTTCCTCCGGCATGACCTTGATGAGCCGCCGGGTCTCCGGGTTCATGGTGGTCATCCACATCATCTCCGGGTCGTTTTCGCCAAGACCTTTGGAGCGCTGGATGTTGACTTTTTTCCCGTTCAGTTCTTTCAGAATGGCGGCTTTTTCCTGCTCATTATAGGCAAACCAAGTCTTGTCCTTGCAGGTGATCTCAAAAAGCGGCGATTCTGCGATATACACATACCCGTCCCGGATCAGCGTGGGGCAGAGCCGGTAGAGCATGGTCAGAATCAGGGTCCGTATCTGGAAGCCGTCGTAATCCGCATCGGTGCAGATCACGACCTTGTTCCAGCGCAGGGCAGACAGGTCGAAGGAGGACAGTTCCTTGCCCTTCTTCCCCTGGACCTCTACGCCGCAGCCCAGGACCTTCATCAGGTCCGTGATAATGGGCGAGGCGAAGATTTTATTGTAATCCGCTTTCAGGCAGTTCAGAATTTTGCCACGAACAGGCATGATGCCCTGGAATTCCGCATCCCGGGACATTTTCACGCTGCCCAGTGCGGAATCGCCCTCCACGATATACAATTCCCGGACGGCGGCGTCCCGGCTCCGGCAGTCCACGAATTTCTGGACCCGGTTAGCAATGTCAATAGTGCCGGACAGCTTCTTTTTCACACTGGTCCGGGTCTTTTCGGCGGATTCCCGGGAACGCTTGTTCACAAGAATTTGCTCCGCCGCCCGGTCCGCCTCCTGCTTGTTCTCAAGGAACCAGACCTGCAGCTTTTCCTTGAAGAAAGCGGTCATGGCCTCCTGGGTGAACTTGGAGTTCACGGACTTTTTGGTCTGGTTCTCAAAGCAGCCGATGGTGGAGAAGCAGTTGGTCACCAGCACCAGGCTGTCCTGGATGTCCTGGAACAAAATCTTGCTCTCGTTCTTGGTGTATTTGTTGGTATCCCGCAGATACTTGTCGAAGGCCGCCGTGAAGCCGGAGCGCACCGCCTTATCCGGGCTGCCGCCGTATTCCAGCCAGGAAGAATTGTGATAGTATTCAATGTGGCTCACCTGCTTGGAGAAGCAGAAGGAAGCCGTAATTTTCAGCTTCATTTCCGGCCGGTTCTCCGCGTCCCGGCCCCGGCGCTCGGCCTCCCAGAATACAGGCATGGTGAAGGCATTCTCCCCTACCAGCTCTTCCAGGTACTGCTTGATGCCGTCGGGATAGCAATACTCTTCCGTCTCGAACTTGCCGCCCACCTGATTGCGGAAGCGGAAGGTCACGCCCTTGTTCACCACGGCCTGACGGCGCAGCACGTCCCGGTAGTATTCCACGGGGATGTTGATGTCCGTGAATACTTCCTTGTCCGGCCGCCAGCGGAACAGGGAGCCGGTCTTTTTCCTGTCCGTGGGTTCTTTGTGAAGGCCGCCGATGTTCTTGCCCTTTTCAAAGTGAAGGGTGTACTTGAAACCGTCCCGGCGGATGACCGCATCGAAAAATTCCGAAGCGTACTGGGTAGCGCAGGAGCCCAGGCCGTTCAGGCCCAGGGAATACTCATAGTTTTCTCCGTTTTCGCCGTACTTGCCGCCGGCGTACATTTCGCAGAACACCAGTTCCCAGTTGTAGCGCTTTTCCTTTTCGTTGTAGTCCACCGGGCAGCCCCGGCCGAAGTCCTCCACCTCGACGCTCAGGTCCTCGTAGCGGGTGACGATGATGGTGTCGCCATGGCCCTCACGGGCTTCGTCAATGGCGTTGGAGAGAATCTCAAAGACGGCATGTTTGCAGCCCTCCAAGTCGTCGGACCCGAAGATGACCGCCGGGCGTTTGCGGACCCGGTCCTCCCCCTTCAGCATGGAAATGCTGGAATTTCCGTATTGTTCCTGTTTTTTTGCAGCCATAATACTCCTACCTGCCATATTGCTCCATTGTATTTTCTCCTATTATACGCATTTTCTTCAGGAAAGTCAACGATTGAGGATAGAGAGAGGCGTTGCAGAGGCAGCACATCGTATTTTGAAAATCCTCCGGCGAGGCGCTTGCCTCCCGGCGTGTAGGGGGGTGTGCCCCGCGCAGCGAATAAAAATGATTATGACTGCCGGTGGCAGTCATACCACTACTAAGTGACTGCCCTATGGGCACTCCCGGCGAGGCACTGTAGGGGCGAGGCACGCCTCGCCCCTACCATGCTCCGCCGGGGGCTTCTCGAAATTTTCCCGCACATTGCCCCCGTCGCAGCATTTCGGCTTTTCTCTATTCTCTCTTCTCTTTTCTCTTAAAAAACAAGGCTCCCCTTCCAGGGAGCCTTGGCTCGTAAATTCACTTAATGGGCAAACTGGCTCTGGTACAGCTGCTCGTAGAAGCCCCTCTTGGCAAGGAGTTCCTGATGGGTACCCTGCTCGATGATCTGCCCGTCCCGCATGACCAGAATCACATCCGCATTCTGGATGGTGGAGAGCCGATGGGCCACGATGAAGCTGGTCCGGCCTTCCATCATGGTCTGGAACGCATTCTGGACTTTCATCTCCGTGCGGGTATCGATGGAGGACGTAGCCTCGTCCAGAATCAGCATGGGTGGCAGACACAGCATCACCCGTGCGATGCACAGAAGCTGCTTCTGGCCCTGGGACAGGCTGCCGCCGCCCTCGCCCACCTGGGTATCGTAGCCCTGGGGCATCCGGCGGATAAAGCTGTCCGCATGGGCCTTTTTCGCCGCCTCCTGAATTTCCTCCAGGGTCGCGTCCGGCTTGCCCATGGCAATATTATCCCGGATGGTGCCGGACATGAGCCAGGTATCCTGCAGCACCATGCCCACGCACCGGCGCAGGTCGCCCCTCGCCATTTCCCGGGTGTTCACCCCGTCCAGGGTGATGGTACCCTGCTGGGGATCATAGAAGCGCATGAGCAGGTTGATCATGGTCGTCTTGCCGCAGCCCGTGGGACCGACAATGGCCACCCGCTCGCCGGGCTTCACGGACAGGTTGAAGTCCCGGATGAGGGGCTTTTCCGGCACATAGGAGAAGTCCACATGAGAAATCTCCATGGCCCCCTCCACGGTTTCGGGAACCTTGGGGTCCGCCGGGTCCGCCGTCTGGGGCTTTTCTTCGATCAGCTCGAACACCCGTGCGGCGCAGGCCAGGGCGTTCTGCAATTCCGTCACCACGCCGGAAATTTCATTGAAGGGCTTGGTGTACTGGTTGGCATAGCTGAGGAAAATGGTCAGCACGCCCGGAGTGATGGCTCCGCCGATGGCGCTGAGGGCGCCCACCAGGCCCACGCAGGCGTAGACCAGGGAGTTCACGAACCGGGTGGCGGGATTCACCAGAGAGGAGAAGAAAATGGCCTGCAAAGAGCATTTTTCCAGCCGGTCGTTGACCTCATCGAACTCCGCCAGAGAGGCATTCTCATGGCCGAAGGCCTGGACCACTTTCAATTCGCCCACGGTCTCGTCAATGAGGGCCGTCTGCTCGCCGCGGGTCTGGCTCTGGAGCCGGAACATGGAATAGGTCCGCTTGGAAATGAACCGGGCCACCAGCAGAGATACCGGGGTGATGCACAGCACCACCAGGGCAATCTGCCAGCGAATGGTCATCATAATGAACAGGGTTCCTAGAATGGTCAGCGCACCGGTAAAGAACTGGGTGAAGCCCATGAGCAGGCCGTCGGCGAAGGTATCCACATCCGCCACCATCCGGCTCACCATATCCCCCTGGGGATGGGTGTCCAGATAGCTCAGGGGCAGGTCCTGAATATGCCGGAAGGCCTCCTGGCGCAGGTCCTGCGTCACCCGGTAGGTCACATGGTTGTTCAGTACGTTCATGACCCACTGGGAAAGGCCCGCCGCTCCGGCGCAGATGGCCACTTTCAGGAGATATTCTCCCATTTTGGTAAAGTCCACATGGCCGGCCTCCACGATGCAGTCAATGGCATCGCCCACCAGAATGGGGATATACAGGCTCATGGCCACATACACGGCGGACAGAGCAATGGAGCCGATCATGGCGGCCCAATACCGCTTTACCCGCAGCAGGACTTTAGAAAGGGTCCCCGGTTGCGTTGTCTTAGCCATTGTCCTTCACCTCCTCCGGGAACTGGGAGCGCACGATCTCCCGGTACACAGGGCAATTTTTCAGCAATTCCTCGTGGGTGCCCTTGCCCACCAGTTTCCCGTCGTCCAGCACCAGAATTTCGTCGGCGTACCGCACGGCGGAGGACCGCTGGGAGACGATGAAGGTCGTAGGCGGATTTTTCATATTCCGAATGGCCATCCGCAGCCGGGCGTCGGTGGCATAGTCCAGGGCCGAAGCGCTGTCGTCCAGAATCAGGATGCGGGGCTTGCGGACCAAAGCACGGGCGATGGTCAGCCGCTGCTTCTGGCCGCCGGAGAAATTGGTTCCCCCCTGCTCCACCGGAGCATCCAGTTCCCCTTCCTTGTCCTTGACCACTTCCCGGGCCTGGGCCACGTCCAGGGCATCCCAAAGCTCCTCGTCGGTAGCATCTTCCTTGCCCCAGCGGAGGTTCTCCCGGATGGTTCCGTGGAACAGGACTGCTTTCTGGGGCACCACGCCGATGGCGGAACGGAGGGTCTCCTGGTCCAGTTCCTTCACGTCCGTGCCGTCGATGGTCACGGTGCCCTCCTGGGCATCATAGAACCGGGGGATCAGGTTCACCAAAGTCGTTTTACCGGAGCCGGTGCCGCCGATGATGCCCACGGTCTGGCCGGGCTTGGCCGTAAAGGACACGCCCTCCAGAGAATGGGCCGCTGCGCCGGGATAGCCTGCCGCCACGTTCTCAAAGGTCACGCCGCCCAGAATGGCATCGGTCTTTTCACCGTTCTTCTGTCCGGGCCGGACCTCCAGCAGGGCCTCCACCCGGTTGCCACAGGCCACGGCCTTGGTGATGTTGATGATGAGATTGGCCATCTTGATAAGCTCTACCAAAATCTGGGACATATAGTTGTACAGGGCGATGACCAGGCCTTGGGTCAGCACCCCGCCATCCACCTTCACGGCCCCCACCCGAATGAGCACGATGACCGCCAGGTTCACAATGACGAACGTCAGGGGGTTCAGCAGGCCCGACACCCGTCCGGCCGCCATCTGGCTGGCAGTCAGGGCCGCCGTGCTGTCGTCAAAGCCCTGGATTTGGCTCTTTTCCATATTGAATGCCCGCAGCACCCGGACGCCGGAGAGATTCTGCCGGGCTTTGCCGGTGACGCTGTCCAGCCGCTGCTGAACCCGCTTGTACATGGGCATGGTGATGAGCATGATGCCGAACACCACAATGCACAGAATGGGAATGACCCCGGCGAACACCAGCGCCGCCTGGGTATCGATGGTAAAGGCCATGACCATAGCGCCGAACACCACGAAGGGGGACCGGAGCAGCAGCCGCAGGGTCAGGTTCACGCCGTTCTGGACCTGGTTGATGTCGGAGGTCATCCGGGTCACCAGCGTGGAAGTGCCCAGCCGGTCGATTTCCCCGTAGCCCAGCCGCAGGGTCCGCTGCATGACCGCATGGCGCAGCCGGGAGGCAAATCCCACCGCTGCACGGGCAGAAAAATACTGTGCCGTCACACTGCTGGCCAGGCCCACAACGCCCAACAGCACCATCACGAGACACATCTTGATAATGTAGGGGGTATCCCCGTTTGCAATGCCCTTGTCCACGATGTTGGCCACCACCAGCGGCACCAAAAGTTCAAAGGTGGCTTCCAACAGCTTGAACAGCGGCCCCAGCACGCATTCCTTGCCGAAGCCCTTCATGTAGCGCAGGAGTTTTCTCACATCTATCACGCTCCCTATTAAATTCGAGTATAGTATATCATTTTCTCCTGGTTTTGCAAGATGCGATTCAAAAGAAAAAGCAGTTGACATTTTCGAAGAAAGCCTATATAATAAGGATCGTGCCTTTGCTGGAATAGCTCAGTCGGTAGAGCAGCTGATTCGTAATCAGCAGGTCGCGTGTTCAAGTCACGTTTCCAGCTCCAAAAGCGGCAAGCCTCGAAAGAGACTTGCCGCTTTTCCTTTTGAAATCACCCGGATGCAACGCCCCCGGCGGGAAGATTCCCGCCGGGGGCTTTGTTTTTATTCCCGCTCGGAGCGGCTCACAACGATCTTATAATAGGTGTTGGAGGTCAGGCGGTACACCACCAAGTAGAACAATCCAAACACCAGGAAGCTGGCCGCCGTCATCAGCAGCAACCAATTCCGGTCCGTCATATTCAGCAACGCCAGGATCTTGGTCAGCATGGGGAAGGCAAAGGCCAGATGGACCCCCGCCGCCACCAGCGGCAGGAAGAACACCGTCAGCATCTGGGAATTCACCGACCGGCGAATTTCCCGGTCCGTCATGCCCACTTTCCGCATGATAGAGAACCGGGCCTGGTCCTCGTAGCCCTCGCAAAGCTGCTTATAGTAGATGATGAGCACCGCCGCTGCCGTGAATACCACGCTCAGCACAGCTCCCAGGAACAGCAGCCCGCCGTAAAGGCCGTAATAATCCTGCCGGTTGGCCTCCCGACTGTCCACAGTGACGGAGCAGCCGGAGTTACGGATGCTTTCATCCTCCCGGAACGTATGGAACGCATCGCTCATGATCGCATTCCGCTCCTCCTCGGGGACATCCAGGTCAAAGTTAAAGTGCCAGCGCATTCCGGTCAGACCGTTATCCGCCTCCATCTGCGCCTGGTGCAGGTCCCGTGCCGCTTCTTCATAGTCCGGCACGACAAGATACACGGTCCCCACCAGATAAGTAAGGGACTCTCCTCCACCGATCTGGCCGTCCGGCAGACGGCGCAGGGCGTAGGTATGGCCCGCCACGGTCAGCTCAGAGGGCTGGTAGTCCATGCGGTAGTTCTTGATGAGGGCCTCCCCGGGCTTCAAGGTCTCCTGAGAACCGGTCAGACTGTTGTAAGCGTCCAGAGGAATCAGCAACAGAGTGCCTGTAATGGCCGCATTGGAAAGCGTATCCGGCTCATTGAGCAGGAACGTCTTATCCCGAAACACGCCGGTAGTGGAGCTGGCCCGGTATTCCATGATATTTTCAGGCTTCAGGCCCCGTTTTTCCAATTGCTCCATGACGGCAGAACGGAGCATCTCCTGCTCCCGCCGCAGGTCTTCCTCGGTCCCCGGCTCATAATTGACCAGTTCAATATTCAACTCCCGGGGATAGCGCTCCGCGAGATTCTGTTCGATGCCGCTGTACAAGGAGACGGTGGTGGAGGCAATGACCAGCACCATAGTGGCCAGAATGCAGATGGAAGCCAGGCCTGCACCGTTGCGCTTCATCCGGTAGGCCATGGAGGACACGGAGACGAAGTGGCGGGACTGATAATAGTAACCCTTGCACTTTTGCAGCAGACGGCACAAGGTCACGGACCCGGCTATGAACAGCAGGTAGGTAGCCGCAATGACCAGCAGCACCGCCACAAAGAACCAGGTCATGGCCAGAATGGGGTCCTCGATGGTCACAGCCAGATGGTAAGCCGCCGCCAGTAGAACCACGCCCAGCAAGGCCACCAGCCAGTTGGCCTTGGGAGGCTTTTCCCCCAGATTCTCCCCCCGGAGCAGTTCCACCGGGGAACCAAAATGAATTTGCCGGAGGCTATTCAGATAGATCAGGAAGAAAATCACGCCGTAGATCACCACGGTGTGCAGGACGCCTCTCCCGTCCACCCGCAGCACATGGTCCAGATTCTCCATCCGGATGATGCGGCCCAGGCCCAATTCAAACAGCTTGCTCAGTGCAATGCCCAGACCAAGCCCGGCAGCCAACGATACTGCCAGCAGAATGACCGTCTCCCAGAGCAGGATACGGGCAATGTTTCCCTTGCCCATGCCCAGGACATTATACAGGCCGAATTCCTTCTTCCGGCGACGAATCAGGAAAGAATTGGTATAAAACAGGAAGATAAGGGAAAAGAATCCCATGACCCAGGTGCCCAGTTCCAGCAGTGACCCGGTGGTCCCGCCGCCGAAGCTGCCGCTGGTGATCATAAACCGGGACAGGGAGTTCAAAATATAAAACATCATTACCGCACCAATGCAGGTGAGCAGATACGGCACATACAGCCGCTTATTTTTCCGGATGCCGCTGAAGGCGAAGCCGGGATAGAAGCCTGTTTTCATTGCCGCTCACCGTCCGTCGTCAGCACCGTCAGGGTGTCCGTGATCCGCTGGTACATCTGCTCCGTGGTGTTCTCCCCCCGGTAAAGCTGGTGGAACACCTCGCCGTCCCGGATGAACAGCACCCGCCCGGCGTGACTGGCGGCCTTCACCGAGTGCGTCACCATAATAATGGTGTGGCCCACCCGGTTCACATCGTCAAAAAGCCGCAGCAGTTCATCGGTAGCCTTGGAATCCAGTGCGCCGGTGGGTTCGTCGGCCAGCAGCAGTCGGGGATTGGTGATGATGGCCCGGGCCACGGCGGAGCGCTGCTTCTGTCCGCCTGAGACTTCGTAAGGGTACTTTTTCAGGATAGCCCCGATGCCCAATTCCTGGGCAATGGGGGTCAGCCGCTCCCGCATTTCCCGGTAGGACTTTCCCGCCAACACCAACGGCAGATAGATATTGTCCTCAATGGTGAAGGTATCCAGCAGATTGAAGTCCTGGAACACAAAGCCCAGGTGGTCCCGGCGGAAGGCCGCCAGGTCCTTCTGCGGAATTTTCGTCAGGTCCTGGCCGTCCAGCTTCACGCTGCCGGCGGTGGGGCTGTCCAGCGCTGCCAGAATGTTCAACAGGGTGGTCTTGCCGGAGCCGGACTCGCCCATCACCGCCACATATTCCCCCTGGTCCACGGAAAAGCTCACGTTTTTCAGTGCTTCCACCTGCTGGCCCCCCAGCCGGGTGGTATAGACCTTTTTTCAGGTCCGTTACTTCCAGAATTGCCATACTTTGTTTCCTCCTTGGAATTTCTGAGGAAATTATAACACCGGAGGAAATGCTTCGCATGGGATTCCCCTTACATTTCCTCCGGCAAATCTTACATTGTTGTTCGTTTTTACTCCGGCCGGGAATTTTTCCGCCGCAGGTCCAGATAGACTGCCGTCCCCTGCCCGGACCGGGACTCCACCCGGAGACCGTGGTTCAGGTTATTGCAGACCCGCTTGCAGAGATACAGCCCAATACCGCTGGACCGCTGCTCCGCCCGGCCGTTGGTGCCCGTGTAGCCTCGCTCGAAAATTCGGGGCAGGTCCTCCGGACGGATGCCCACACCGGAATCCCGGATGCACAGCACCCCCGGCTGGGCCATAAAAATCTCCACGCCGCCGGTTTTCGTGTACTTCACGGCGTTGGAAAGCAGCTGTTCAATGACGAAGGCCAGCCATTTGCCGTCGGTGAGCACTTTTGTATGCACCGGCGCGTAGGTAAGGCTCAGGTGCCGCCGGATGAACTGGGTGGAGAATTTTTTCACGCAGGTGCGCAGAATTCCGTCCAGTTCCTGCTCCCGCAGCACATAATCGGAGGTGTCCGAGTCCAGCCGCAGGTACACCAGCACCATCTGGGTGTACTGCTCGATGCGCTGCAGGTCCTCCGACAAGCTCCGGGACAGGTCCGAATCGGCGCTTTGCAGCTGCAGGTCCATGGACGCAATGGGGACCTTGATCTGATGGACCCAGAGGGTATAGTAATCCATCCGGTCCTGATAGCGCCGTTCCAGTTCCGCCCGGTCCTCCGCCTGTTCCCGGCGGAGTTTTTCGATCATGGCCCGGTACTGCTCCTCCCCCGGAAAAATCTCCTCCGGAAAATGCTCCATCAGAGGTCCCGGCAGCTTGGCCAACTCCTGCAAAAGCCGGTAATGCTTCCAACATTTGCAGAGGTCCGCCGTCAGGAAGCCAAAAAGCAGCAGTCCCGCCAGTCCCGCCGGGTACAGCACTGCCGCCAAGGGCAGGTCGTAGAGGTAAAAGCACAGCGCAAAGATGCCGCAGCAGAGGAAAAAGGCCAGTATTCCGTTCTTTTTCTGCCGCAGGTAAGCCCGCAGAAACCCGTTCATGGCCTCACCCCACCAGATAGCCCACGCCGAATTTCGTGGCAATGAAATCCGTCAGGCCGATGCCTTCCAGTTTCTTCCGGAGCCGGTTCACGTTCACCGTCAGGGTGTTCTCGTCCACGAAGCTGTCCGTTTCCCACAGCCGCTCCATAAGCTTCTCCCGGCTGATGACTTTGCCCTTGTTTTCCATCAGGGTCAGCAAGATTCCGTATTCGTTCTTGGAAAGCTCCAGCTTGGCCTCCCCGTAAGTCAGGGTATGGTCCCCGGTGGAGAGCATGGCCCCCCGGTGTTCCAGCACCGGCAGACTGCCGCCGAAATCGTAAGCCCGGCGGAGCATGGCCTGGATTTTGGCAATGAGCACCGTCAGATCAAAGGGCTTGGGAATAAAATCGTCCCCACCCATGTTCATGGCCATAATGATGTTCATATTGTCCGACGCCGAGGACAGAAAAATCACCGGCAGGCTGGACACCTTCCGAATCTCCTGGCACCAGTAATATCCGTTATAGAAGGGCAGGCCAATGTCCATCAGAACCAGATGAGGCGAAAAGGCCGAGAACTCCCCCATAACGTTTTGAAAATCCTCGCAGGCCCGCATTTCCAGGCCCCAGTTTTTTCCCTGGGCGCAGACGGCCCCGGCAATGCCCGGATCGTCCTCCACTACAAAAATGCGATACATCATTCCGCTCCGTTTTCTGCCAGCACCAGTTCCAGGGCCGCCCGGACGGTCTGGCTTCGGACCGCTTCCCGGTCCCCGTCAAAGTGGTATTCCCTTGCAAAATTTTTCTGCTCGTCGGCATAGCCGATGAACACCGTGCCGACACTATTGCCGAACTCGTCCCCGCCGGGACCGGCCAGGCCCGTGACGCTGACCGCCACGTCGCTGCCGGTAATTCTTCTCGCCCCCGCCGCCATCTGCCGGGCCACCGGCTCGGAAACGGCTCCGAATTTTTTCAAATCCTCTGCAGAAACGCCGAGAACCCGGTGCTTTACGTCATTTACGTAGGAAATGACCCCGCCCCGGTAGACCTCCGAGGCTCCCGGCACGGCCGTCAGCGCTGCGCCGATGCCGCCGCCGGTGAGGCTTTCCGCCGTGGAAAGGGTCCGGCCCCGCAAGGCCGTCAGGACCTCAGAGCAAAGGAGCGTCTGCATAGCGAACCGTCACTTTCTCCACACCTTCGATGGCCCGCTGAATCAGGGCCTCCCGGTCCAGCTTCCGCTCGGCGTGCTCCACCTGGCCCAGCGTAGGCTTGGTCTTGGGATGCTTGGGGGTGAATACCGTGCAGCAGTCCTCGTATGGCAGGATTGATGTGTCCATGGTACCGATGTGTCTGGCAATAGTGACAATCTGCTCCTTGTCCATGCCCACCAGCGGCATGAAAATGGGCATATCCACCACGGCCCCGGTGACGGCCATAGCCTCCATGGTCTGACTGGCCACCTGGCCCAGATTTTCGCCGGTAATGAGTGCCCCGCAGCCGTCATTCCGGCCGATGCGCTGGGAAATCTCCATCATGAACCGGCGCATGATGAGGGTGAAATACTCCTCCGGGCAGTTGTCCCGGATAGCCTCCTGAATTTCCGTAAAGGGGACCACGTTCACAGTCATCCGGCCGCAATACTTCGTCACCAGCCGGGCCAACTCCAGGACCTTGTCCTTGGCCAGCTGGGAGGTATAGGGATAGGAGAAGAAGTGGACGCACTCAATTTCCATGCCCCGGCGGGCCATCATATAGGCCGCCACAGGAGAATCGATACCGCCGGACAGCAGGCACATGCCCCGTCCGCCCACGCCGGTGGGCAGGCCGCCAGCACCCGGCTCCGCAGGACCGTGGACGTAAGCCGCCAGGTCCCGGACCTCCACATAGACGGTGTAAGCCGGGTGATGCACGTCCACCAGGCAGTTGGGGTGGGCCTCCGCCAGCCGCCCGCCGATCTCCTGGGAAAGGGCAATGGAGGTCAGAGGGAAGGCCTTATCAGACCGCTTGGACTCCACCTTAAAGGACTCCGCCATATCCAGGTCGTCCCCCAGATAGGCTTCCACGGCATCATAAATGACGTCCACATTTTTCTCACAAGGGCGGCAGCGACACAGGCTCACCACGCCGAAAATGTTGTGGCAGGCCTCCCAGGCCCCGTCCAGGTCCGCCTGATCGTCCATGGGCTGGATATACACGGTGGATTGGAGGATATATACGTCGAAATTGCCGAAGGGCTCCATCCGGCGACGGACGTTGTGCCGCAGACGGTTCTCAAACTGCCGTTTGTTGGCACCCTTCAGCACCACCTCGCCCAGCTTCATCAAAAACATCTCGTTCATATCGTTTACTCCTTTTTATTCTTCTCCCACATTCTGGGCCCGGTAGCGCAACGCCTCCGCCAGATGGGCGGGGCGAATGTCCTCGCTGCCCGCCAGGTCGGCAATGGTCCGGGCCACCTTCACGATGCGGTCATAGCTTCTGGCGGTCAGGTGCAGAGCATCGTAAGCCCGGCGGAACAGGGCATTGGATTCTTCATCCAGCATACAGTACCGCCGTAGCTCCTCCGGCCCCAGCCGTGCATTGCACAGCCCGCCGCCGTAGCGTTCATTCTGAATTTTCCGGGCGGCATCCACCCGCTCCTTGACCTTGGCGGAAGGCTCCGCCTCCGCACGGGTCCGCAGTTCCTCAAATTTCACCGCCGGGACCTCTACCACAATGTCGATACGGTCCAATAGCGGCCCGGAAATGCGGCTCCGGTAGGCCCTTACGGCGCTTTCCGAGCAGGTGCAGCGGCCGGAGGGGTCCCCGTAATAGCCGCATTTGCAGGGATTCATGGCGCACACCAGCATAAATTCCGCCGGGTACGTCACCGTGCCGGACATCCGGGAAATGGTCACGCACCCGTCCTCCAAGGGCTGGCGCATCAGGTCCAGGGTATTCTTTCCGAACTCCGGGACCTCATCCAGGAACAGCACCCCTTTATGGGCCATGGAAATTTCACCAGGCCGGGGGGTACTGCCGCCGCCGGTGAGGCCCGCCGCGGAAATGGTATGGTGGGGCGACCGGAAGGGTCTGGACCGGACCAGGGGCGTTTTCGCATCCAGCAGACCCAGCACGGAATAGATCTGGCTCACTTCCAGGGACTCCTCCCAGGTCATATCCGGCAGGATAGAAGGCAGGCGCTTGCTGAGCATGCTTTTACCGGACCCCGGCGGGCCGATAAGCAACACATTGTGGCCGCCTGCGGCGGCAATTTCCAAGGCCCGCTTCACCTGCTCCTGACCCAGCACGTCCTTGAAGTCCGGCAGGGTCCGCTCCTCCGGCGTGGGGACCCAGATGGGTTCCTCCACCAGTTCCCGCTCTCCGTTGAGCATATCCGCCAGTTCCCGGACCGTACACACCGGGTAAATGGCCGGTCCGTGGGCCAGGGTAGCCTCCGCCGCATTCTCCTTCGGCACAAAAACCGCCTCAATGCCGTTGTCCTTGGCGCTGAGGACCATGGGCAGGACTCCGGACACCGGCCGCACGCCGCCGTCCAGGCTCACCTCTCCCAGGAAGGCCCACTTGCCCCGGGGGCGGCGGACCTGTCCGCTGGCGATCAGAATGCCCAGCAGAATGGGCAGGTCGTAATGGGTCCCGGCCTTCTTCAGGTTGGCCGGTGCCAGATTCACGGTGATGCGGCTGGGCGGGAAGCTCATGCCCGCCGTCTTGATGGCCGCCCGGACCCGCTCCCGGGCCTCCTTCACCGCCGTATCCGGCAGACCGACGATGTCGAAGCCCGGAAGGCCGTTGGAAATGAAGCACTCCGCCGTCACGGCGCTGCCCCGCAGGCCGCTGATGCCCAGCGTCCGCACACTGCAGATCATCTGACCACT
The DNA here is from genome assembly GCA_900544405.1 of uncultured Eubacteriales bacterium. Lineage (GTDB taxonomy): Bacteria > Bacillota > Clostridia > Oscillospirales > Oscillospiraceae > Faecousia. The sequence goes on along the minus strand of UQVA01000002.1, from coordinate 57,690 downwards.
CCCTTTTCTGTGTCTTTCCATTCATAATACCTTATTTTAAGGAAAAAGGCAATCCCATTTTCGTTTTCCGCCGGGATTTTCCCGCCGCCATGGGCAGGATTTTTCACTTCCCGGCGGAATTGAAAGAAATTTTTCATTTCCGGGGGATTCTTCGCTTTACAAACGGCCGGAAAAATGCTATTATAGAAACCGACAAATTTGAATCCTTCAGGAGGTATTTCATTTTGGCTAGAAAATTCAAAACTATGGACGGCAATACTGCTGCCGCCCACGTCAGCTATGCCTTTACCGAGGTCGCTGGCATCTACCCCATCACCCCCTCCAGCCCCATGGCAGACAACGTTGACCAGTGGTCCGCCGCAGGCCGGAAGAACATCTTCGGCAACACCGTCAAGGTGGTCGAGATGCAGTCCGAGGCCGGTGCCGCCGGTACCGTCCATGGCTCCCTGGCCGCCGGTGCGCTGACCACCACCTACACGGCCTCTCAGGGCCTGCTGCTGATGATCCCCAACATGTACAAGATCGCCGGCGAGCTGCTGCCCTGCGTGTTCCATGTGTCCGCCCGTACCGTGGCCGCCCAGTCTCTGAACATCTTCGGTGACCACTCCGACGTGTACGCCTGCCGTCAGACCGGCTTCGCCATGCTGTGCGAGACCAACGTGCAGGAAGTCATGGACCTGGGTGCCGTGGCCCATCTGGCCGCCATCGAGGGCCGTGTTCCCTTCATCAACTTCTTCGACGGTTTCCGTACCTCTCACGAGATCCAGAAGGTCGCCATCTGGGATTATGACGATCTGAAGGACATGGTGAACATGGACGCCGTCAACGCCTTCCGGGCCCACGCCCTGAACCCCGAGAACCCCGCCATGCGTGGTTCCCACGAGAACGACGACATCTTCTTCCAGCATCGTGAGGCCTGCAACAAGTACTATCAGGCACTGCCCGCAGTGGTCGAGAAGTACATGGACAAGGTCAACGAGAAGCTGGGCACCGACTACAAGCTGTTCAACTACTACGGCGCTCCCGATGCCGACCGCATCATCGTGGCCATGGGCTCCATCAACGACGTGGCCGAGGAAGTCATCGACTACCTGAACGCCCACGGCGAGAAGGTGGGCCTGGTGAAGGTCCGTCTGTTCCGGCCCTTCTGCCCGGAGAAGCTGCTTGCCGCCATCCCCGCTACCGCCAAGAAGATCGCCGTTCTGGACCGCACCAAGGAGCCCGGCTCCCAGGGTGAGCCTCTGTACCAGGATGTGGTCATGGCTTTGGCCAAGGCCGGCCGGAACGATGTCACCGTCATCGGCGGCCGTTACGGTCTGGGTTCCAAGGACACCCATCCCGCTTCCGTGTTCGCCGTGTACGACGAGCTGAAGAAGGACGCTCCCAAGAACGAGTTCACCATCGGCATCGTGGACGATGTGACCCACCTGTCCCTGGAGGAGACCGTCTCCCCCAACACCGCCGCAGAAGGCACCATCGAGTGCAAGTTCTGGGGCCTGGGCGGTGACGGCACCGTCGGCGCCAACAAGAACTCCATCAAGATCATCGGCGACCACACCGACAAGTATGTACAGGCTTACTTCCAGTACGACTCCAAGAAGACCGGCGGTGTCACCGTGTCCCACCTGCGCTTCGGCGACAAGCCCATCAAGTCCCCCTACTACATCAACAAGGCGGACTTCGTGGCCTGCCACAACCCCTCCTACATCACCAAGGGCTTTAAGATCGTTCAGGACGTGAAGCCCGGCGGCGTGTTCCTCATCAACTGCCAGTGGACCCTGGAAGAGCTGGAGCATCATCTGGATGCCGCTTCCAAGCGCTACATTGCCAACAACAACATTCAGCTCTACACCATTAACGCCATCGACCTGGCCATCAAGGTGGGCATGGGCAAGCGCACCAACACCATCCTGCAGTCCGCTTTCTTCTCCCTGGCAAAGGTCATGCCCGAGGCAGAGGCCATTCAGTACATGAAGGATGCCGCCGAGCACTCCTACCTGAAGAAGGGCCGTGACGTGGTCGAGAAGAACTGGAACGCCATCGATGCCGGTGCTACCGCTTACACCAAGATCGACGTGCCTGCTTCCTGGGCTACCGCCGAGGACCACAAGCCCGAGGTCGCTCTGGAAGGCCCCGCCGCTACCGTGGAAGTGGTCAAGAATATCCTGCATCCCGTGGGCCGGATGGACGGCTACAGTCTGCCCGTTTCTGCCTTCGAGAAGTATGTGGACGGCCAGTTTGCTCTGGGCGCTTCCGCTTATGAGAAGCGCGGCGTTGCCGTGACCGTTCCCGCCTGGGACGCTTCCAAGTGCATCCAGTGCAACAACTGTGCTTATGTCTGCCCCCACGCCACCATCCGTCCCTACGCCCTCACCGAGGCCGAGGCCGCTGCGGCTCCCGCTGCTGCCAAGATCGTGCCCGTGAAGGCCGGCAAGGGCAAGGGCGTGTACTCCTACACCATGGCCGTGTCTCCTCTGGACTGCATGGGCTGCGGCGTATGCGTAGGCGTCTGCCCCACTCAGGCCATCACCATGGTGCCTCAGGAAACCCAGCTGGATCAGCAGGACGTGTTCAACTACATGGTCTCCAAGGTCGCTGAGAAGCCCGACATGGAGGACAACACCGTCAAGGGCAGCCAGTTCCGCAAGCCTCTGCTGGAGTTCTCCGGCTCCTGCGCCGGCTGCGCCGAGACCAGCTACGCCCGTCTGGTGACCCAGCTGTTCGGCGATCGGATGTACATTTCCAACGCCACCGGCTGCTCCTCCATCTGGGGCGGTCCTGCCGCTACCGCACCTTACACCGTGAATGCCGAGGGCCACGGCCCCGCCTGGGCGAACTCCCTGTTCGAGGACAACGCCGAGCACGGTCTGGGTATGTACACCGCACAGGCTGTCATCCGGGAGTCCCTGGCCAACAAGGTCAAGGCCGTTCTGGAGAACACCGAGGATGCCGACCGGAAGGCCGCCTGCCAGAACTGGCTGGATACCTTCGACGACGGCGAGGCCAACAAGGCCGCTACCAAGGCTCTGGTCGCCAATCTGGAGGCTCATGTCTGCTGCGACACCGTGAAGGAGATCCTGAGCCAGAAGCAGTACCTGTCCAAGAAGTCCGTGTGGATCTTCGGCGGCGACGGCTGGGCTTACGACATCGGCTTCGGCGGCGTGGACCATGTGCTGGCTTCCAACAAGGACGTCAACATCTTCGTCTTTGATACCGAGGTCTACTCCAACACCGGCGGACAGGCTTCCAAGGCTTCCAACATCGGTCAGGTGGCTCAGTTTGCCGCTGCCGGTAAGGAGACCAAGAAGAAGAGCCTCTCCGAGATTGCCATGTCCTACGGCTACATCTATGTGGCTCAGATCGCCATGGGCGCCAACCCCGCTCAGACCATCAAGGCCATCACCGAGGCCGAGGCTTACCACGGTCCCTCCCTCATCATCGGCTATGCTCCCTGTGAGATGCATTCCATCAAGGGCGGCATGATGCACTGCCAGGAGGAGATGAAGAAGGCTGTCGAGTGCGGCTACTGGAATCTGTTCCGCTTCGATCCCTCCAAGGAAACCGGCAAGTTCACCCTGGATTCCAAGGCCCCCAAGGGCGGCTATCAGGAGTTCCTGATGAACGAGGCCCGTTACAGCCGTCTGACCCGTGAGTTCCCGGAGCGTGCCAACGTCCTGTTTGCAAAGAACGAGGCCGCTGCCAAGGAGCGCTACGAGCACCTGCTGAAGCTGGTGGAGATGTACAAGGACTAAGTTCCTGATCTCCCCTGCCCAATACAATTTTTCCGCCCCCGGTCATACGGGGGCGGATTTTTAGGAATCGGACTATGAAAAAAAGTGAAATCCTGCGGGCGGTAAAATTTACCGCCTTCTCCCTCTCCGCCGGTGTCATCGAAATGGGCGTGTTCGCCCTGCTCACCGGCCTGACGACCTGGAATTACTGGGGCTGCTATCTGACGGCGCTGGTGCTTTCCGTTCTCTGGAACTTCACCCTAAACCGGAAATTCACCTTTCAGTCCGCCGCCAACGTGCCGGTGGCCATGGTCAAGGTGGTTGTTTTCTACGCCATTTTCACCCCGGTATCTACCTTTCTTGGCAATTACGCCGCCGAGAATCTGGGCTGGAACGAATTTCTGGTGACAGTTCTCAACATGATTGCCAACTTCGTTCTGGAATATCTCTACGACCGCTATTTCGTGTTCCGGGACAGCCTGGACACAGGAAAGGAACCATAAATGTACTACACCGTATCGGAAATTTCCGGCGATTACGCCGTGCTTCGCAGCGAGGAGTCTGGCCTGGAACGCTCCGTGGCCTTGGCTCTGCTGCCGGAGGACATCGACACCGGCGACCGGCTGCTCTTTGAAGATTTCAGCTACTCCAAGGTCTGATGCGCCGTTGACTTTTGCCGGAATACTGCTATAATAGACCTATCTTTACGATTGGAAGGATGCCCTATGAAACTGTCTCTGATCGTTCCCTGCTTCAACGAGGCCGAGAATGTGGCCCCCTTTCAGGCGGCCGTCCGGTCCGCCTTTCAGGACTGCGGCTATGACTACGAGATCATCTATGTGGACGACGGCAGCTCCGACGCCACCCTCCACAACCTGAAAAAGCTCTATGCCGCCGGGGAATGTCCCATGAAGATCATCAGCTTCTCCCGGAATTTTGGCAAGGAAGCAGGGCTTTACGCCGGATTGCAGCACGCCGACGGGGAATATATCTCCCTCATCGATGCGGACCTGCAGCAGCGGCCAGAGATCGTCCGGGATATGGTGAATATTCTGGACAACCAGCCCCAATATGACATTGTTGCCGCCTATCAGGACCGCCGCGGGGAAAGCAAGACCCTTTCCTTCTTCAAAAAGAGCTTTTACCGCATCATCAATAAAATGTCCACCGTAAAGCTTCATGCGGACGCCAGCGATTTCCGCACCTTCCGCCGCAGCGTCCGGGACAGCATTCTGGAACTGACCGAATATCACCGGTTCTCCAAGGGCATTTTCGCCTGGGTGGGCTATGACACCTGCTATATTCCCTACACCGCCTGCGAGCGGAACGCCGGGACCACCAAATGGAACTTCCGGAAGCTGCTGAATTACGCCATTGAGGGCATCATCGGCTACTCCACCGCTCCCCTGCGGCTGGCCACATATCTGGGCGGCTGCACGGCCCTGGCGGCGGTCATTTACCTGATCGTGGTGCTGCTGCGGACCCTCATCCACGGCATCGATGTGCCGGGCTACGCTTCCATTATTGTTCTTATCCTGTTTTTTGCCGCCATTCAACTCATCTGCATCGGCATCATCGGCGAATACGTGGGCCGGACCTTCGAGCAAAGCAAGGACCGCCCCATTTACATCGCCAAAGAAGTCCTGGACAACACGAAAAAGTAAAAAATTCCTCCGCAAAGACGGTGTTTCGTCCTTGCGGAGGTCCTTTTTATATGTACTCAATGACCAGACTGCCGAAGCTGGTGCTGCCGTCCAGGGTAATGACCCCCTGAGGCTCCTCGTCCGGGTTGCCGTGATATTCCATGCCGCCGAAGCTGCCGGAATTGTTGCAGACCATCCGGAACCGCCGGGGACAGCGGATGGTCATTTCCCCGAAGGAAACGTCCGCTTCTAGGCGGCAGTTCTCACCAACGCTATCCACGCCAGTCAGATCCACGATGCTATTGCCGAAATTGACTTCCGCCCGGCCACGGTTCAGCTTGCTCACGGTCACCAGGAAAGTCTGCTCCCCGAAGGAATTCTCCGCCCGGAAGGTCCCCTCCTGCTCGGAGCAGGTAAAGCTCTTTTTCTCTTTACTGCTCCTCCCCTGAACCTGCCACTTGCCCCGCTTCTGCTTCTTTTTCAGGGCATCCGCCAGCAGGGAAAGGCCAAGGATCACCAGCAGCACAGGGAAAACCAGATTTCCGAGATCGACAGCAAATACGCCCAGATGGTCCAGCAGGAAATAGCCGCCCATGACGGCCACGCCCAGCTTCAGGAAAGAAAAGCCCTCGACCGTATACACCAGACCGCCCACCAGCATGGCAGCAGGCCACAAGGTCCCCCAGAAGGGTGCGTGGAGATTTGGTATAAAATTGGCTGCGATCATCAGCGCCGCCGTCAGCAGCACCGTCAACCCGGCGGCAACGCCCCAGGTCTTGCCGCCCTCCCAATTCAAGGTGATGCCCTTATCCTCGTCCTTCTCATCCTCCCGGACCACTTCCGCCTCATAAACCTTCTCGGTCTTATGCCCCAGCAGCTCGTCCACCGTGATACCGAACAGCTCCGCCAGCTTGGGCAGCAGCGAAATATCCGGGCAGGACTGGTCGTTTTCCCATTTGCTGACCGCCTGGGCGAACACGCCCATCTGCTCCGCCAGCCGGTCCTGGGTCCATCCCAGCCGCTTCCGGTTCTCCATGATCCGTTTTCCCAATGTTTGTTCCATAGGAATTCCTCCCTCGTTTTGATGGGTCCATTGTGCCACAAGTCCCCCCAAAAAGCTATCACTTATCCGTTAATTGGGCGCCTTTTCTTGTCAAGCGGCGGTTGATTTTCTATCAACTTTCGGTTGATTTCCGAGTTTTCTCAACTTTTTCCCCGCAATTCGATGATCTGATCCCGTAAGACCGCCGCATATTCGTACTCCATCATCTTTGCAGCTTCCTTCATCTGTTTTTCCAGCCGGGCGATCTCTTTTTCCTTCTCAGCCTTGGTCATCTTGATGCCGCTGCGGCCCTTCTTCTCGTCGGCAGGCTGGGAGATTTCCAACAGGTCCCGGACGGACTTGATGACCGTCTTGGGGGTGATGCCGTGGGCCTTGTTGAAGGCGTCCTGAATTTTCCGGCGGCGCTCCGTCTCCTCGATGGCCGCTTTCATGGAAGGCGTTTCGTTGTCGGCATACATGATGACCTTGCCGTCGGCATTTCGGGCCGCACGGCCGATGGTCTGGATGAGACTGGTCTCGGATCGGAGGAAGCCTTCTTTGTCCGCATCCAGAATAGCCACCAGACTGACCTCCGGCAGGTCCAGGCCCTCCCGCAGCAGGTTGATACCCACCAGCACGTCGAATTTTGCCAGCCGTAGGTCCCGGATAATTTCCATCCGTTCCAGGGAAGCAATGTCCGAGTGCATATACCGGACCCGGATGCCCGCTTTTTGCAGATACTGGGTCAGGTCCTCGGCCATTTTCTTGGTCAGGGTCGTTACCAGCACCCGCTCGTTCCGGGCGGCACGGGCGTTGATCTCCCCAATCAGGTCGTCGATCTGCCCATCGATGGGTCGGACCTCCACCAGGGGGTCCAGCAGGCCCGTGGGACGGATGACCTGCTCCACGATCTGGCCGGACCGCTGCCGCTCATAGTCGCCGGGGGTGGCCGACACATACACCACCTGATTCACCCGCTGCTGAAATTCATGGAATTGCAGGGGGCGGTTATCGTAGGCACAGGGCAGCCGGAAGCCGTACTCCACCAGGGAGGTCTTTCTGGCCCGGTCGCCGTTGTACATGGCCCGGACCTGGGGCAGGGTCACATGGCTTTCGTCAATGAACATCAGGAAATCCTTGGGGAAATAATCCAGCAGCGTCTTAGGGGGAGAACCCACCGGCCGGTTTTCAATGACCCGGGAGTAATTCTCGATGCCGGAGCAATAGCCCACCTCCTGCATCATTTCAATGTCGTACATGGTCCGCTGGCGAATACGCTGGGCCTCGATGAGCTTCTTTTCCTTCTCAAAGTAGGCCACCCGTTCCTCCATCTCTTTGTAAATCTCCTGAATGGCCTTGTCCATTTTCTCCTTGGGGGTCACATAGTGGGCGGCGGGCCAGATGGGGATATTGGTGAGCCGCCGCATGGGGGTGCCGGTCACGGCGTTGATCTCGGAAATGGCGTCGATCTCGTCCCCGAAGAACTCGATCCGCAGGGCCGTGTCCTTCCAGTAGGCAGGCCACACCTCCACGGTGTCCCCCCGGACCCGGAAGGCGTTCCGCTCGAAGGCAATGTCGTTGCGCTCATAGCGGATGTCCACCAGCTTTTTCAGCAGGGTGTCCCGCTCCATTGTGGCCCCAACCCGCAGGGAGACCATCATGGCCGCAAAATCCTCCGGCTCGCCCAGGCCGTAAATGCAGGACACTGAGGACACCACGATCACATCCCGCCGTTCCAGCAGAGACGCCGTGGCGGAAAGCCGTAGCCGGTCAATTTCATCGTTCACGGAAGCGTCCTTTTCAATATAGGTGTCCGTGTGGGGGATATAGGCCTCCGGCTGGTAGTAATCGTAGTAGGAAATGAAGTATTCCACCGCATTATTGGGAAAAAACTCCTTGAATTCCGAATAAAGCTGGGCGGCCAGGGTCTTGTTATGGGCCAGCACCAGGGTAGGCTTGTTGACCTTTTCAATGACGCTGGCCATAGTGAAGGTCTTGCCGGAGCCGGTAACGCCCAGCAGTGTCTGCTCCTCCAGGCCCAGATTCACGCCATTGGCCAGGGCCTCGATAGCCTCCGGTTGGTCGCCGGAGGGCTTGAATTCGGAAACCAATTCAAAACGGTCCATGGTTTGTCTCCTTTCAGTCCTCAAAGTCCACGCCGGGATGGAACAGTCCCGACTGGGCCAGAGACACGAAATCATCTTCCGCTACCACGATGTGGTCCGCCAGGGTGATCTCCACCAGAGATAGTGCCTTGGCGATGCGCCGGGTGGTCTGCACGTCCTCCGCCGAGGGGATGGCCAGGCCGCTGGGATGGTTATGGGCCAGGACCACAGTGCTGGCGTTGGCCCCCAGGGCCGTCTCCACCACCCGCCGGACGGAAATGGATGCGCTGTTCACGCTGCCCTCGGTGACTTCCTTGCAGCAAAGGACCTTGCACTTGGCATCCAGGCACAGCAGCATCACCGTTTCGTGCCGCTTGGCATAGAAATAGGGCAGCAGGTAAGCCCCGCATTTGCCGGTGGTATTCAGAATGACGCTCTGGGCGGACCGGTTCACCAGATAGTACCGCCCCACCGCCGTGGTCAGGGTCAGCAGCGTGGAGGCGCTTTCCCCTACCCCGCTGACTTTTTCCAGTGCCTCCCGCGGGGCTTCCAGCACCTGCGCCAGGGAGCCGAAGGCATCCAGCAGGGCCTGGGCCATGGGGGCAGTGTCCTGCCGGGGCACGGCGTAAAAGAGCAGAAGCTCCAGCACCTGCCGCTCGTCGAAGTGGTCCAGCCCCTCCTGGCGGAAGCGCTGACGGAGCCGCTGCCTGTGTCCCTCATGAATCGACATATTTTTCCCTCCGATCCGGGTTGACCCCTTGCTATTTTCGTGAAAGATGATAAAATAGGAATGATCCGTTCCGTGACGCAAGAAATCTTTCATTCCGGACACCCTAAACGCATAAGGAGGATATCCATGAAAGAAAAGAAAACAATTCTGCAAATCCTCGATCTGATGATCCCTCCGGCCTTCAGTGTCCGGGGTGGGCTCATTACCGCCGTGAACAGCGGTGCCGCCCAGCGGATGATCTCTGAAGGCACGCAAATCCAGGCATTGCTCCAGACCGGCCATGCGGAATACGCCGCACTGGACGGCGGAAAGCTGTTCCTATCCCTGAACCTCATGGGGGAGGTCACAGGCGCTTCCGTCAACCGGATAGACGACGTGGACATCTTCATTCTGGAAGATGCGGAGGACCAGAAGGCCCTGCAGGCCATGGCCCTGGCCGCTCAGGAACTGCGCCAGCCCCTGGCCAACGTCATGAGCGCTGCCGACCGGATGTTTCCCCGGCTCCCCGACGATTCCGACACCCAGGATCAGGTCTCCCAGATGAACCGGCGGCTTTTCCAGATGCTGCGGGTGCTGGGCAATATGTCCGACGCCTTTCTGTGGGCCTCCGGTGCTTTTCATCCGGAGCTGCGGGACGTGCAGGGTGCTCTTGCCGAAATTCTGGAAGGGTTGGAGCCTCTGGCCGATGGCTTCGGGACGCAGCTGGAATATGATCTGATCTCCGGCCCCATCTTCTCCCTCATCGACACGGATAAAATGGAGCGGGCCGTGTACAATATGCTCTCCAACGCCATGAAGTTCGCCCCGTCCGGCAGCACCATCAAGGTCAAGCTGACCCGGAACGGGAACAAGCTGTACCTGAGCGTTCAGGACAACGGCAGCGGCATGGATCCGGCCCTGCGGTCCACGGCGTTCTCCCGGTATCTGCGCTCCCCCGGCATCGAAGACAGCCGCTACGGCCTGGGCCTGGGGATGCTGCTCATCCGCACCGCCGCCACCCTTCACGGAGGCACGGTGCTGCTGGAACAGCCGGAAAACGGTGGCTTCCGCATCACCATGAGCATTGAAATTCGTAAGCCTGTGGACAATACACTCCGCAGTCCCACCCTGCGGGTGGACTATGCCGGAGAGCGGGACCACCGGCTGCTGGAATTTGCGGACATCCTGCCCGCCAGCTTCTACGGTCCCGACGAAATCAACTAAAATCTATCTGGCCTGCCCCATTCGGGGCAGGCTTTTTCTTATTTCAGGTACTTTTTCAGATACTGGCCCGTGTAGCTTTCCTGCACGGCAGCCACTTCCTCCGGCGTTCCCGCCGCTACCAGCGTGCCGCCGCCGTCGCCCCCTTCGGGACCCAGGTCGATGAGATAGTCGGCAGTCTTGATCATGTCCAGATTGTGCTCGATGACCAGCACCGTATTGCCCGCCTCCACAAGCTGCTGCAGCACGTCGATAAGCTTATGCACATCCGCCGAATGGAGACCGGTCGTCGGCTCGTCCAGCACGTAAATGGTCCGGCCCGTGGATACTCTGGCCAGCTCCGTGGCCAGCTTCACCCGCTGGGCCTCGCCGCCGGACAGGGTGGTGCTGGATTGACCCAGCTTCACGTAGCCCAGACCCACTTCCACCAAAGTCTGGGCCTTTCTGCGAATTTTCGGCAGATTCTCGAAAAAATCCACCGCTTCCTCAGCAGTCATGTCCAGCACCTGGGCGATATTTTTGCCCTTATAATGAACCTCCAGGGTCTCCCGGTTGTACCGCTGGCCGTGGCACACGTCACAGGGCACGTACACGTCCGCCAGGAAGTGCATTTCGATCTTCACCAGGCCGTCGCCGCAGCAGGCCTCGCACCGGCCGCCCTTCACGTTGAAAGAGAACCGTCCCGGGCCGTAGCCCCGGGCTTTGGCGTCCGCCGTGGAGGCAAACAGGTCCCGAATATCGTTGAACAGGCCCGTGTAGGTGGCTGGGTTGGACCGGGGCGTCCGGCCGATGGGGCTTTGGTCAATGTCAATGACCTTGTCCAGATTTTCCAGGCCCTCCACGCATTTGCAGGCACCGGGCCGGACCCGTGCGTGATTCAATCGGCTCAGGAGGGTCTTGTTCAGCACCTCTCCCACCAGGCTGGACTTGCCGGAGCCAGACACACCGGTGACGCAGGTGAAGGTCCCCAAAGGAATGGAAACGTCGATGTTTTTCAGATTATTTTCCGTGGCTCCCCGGACCGTCAGGAACTTGCCGTTGCCGGGGCGGCGGGTGGTGGGAACGGGAATTTTCTTCACGCCGGACAGGTACTGGCCCGTGATGGACCGGGGATTGGCAATAATATCCTGCAAGGTCCCCGCCGCAACAATTTCGCCGCCGTGGCTGCCCGCTCCGGGGCCCACGTCCACGATGAAATCCGCCGCACGCATGGTGTCCTCGTCATGCTCCACCACGATCAGCGTGTTGCCCAGGTCCCGCAGGTGCTTCAACGTCTCCAGAAGCCGGTCGTTGTCCCGCTGATGAAGGCCAATGGAAGGCTCGTCAAGAATATACAGAACACCCATCAGGGAGGAACCGATCTGGGTGGCCAGCCGGATACGCTGGCTCTCGCCGCCGGACAGAGTGGCCGCCGCCCGGTTCAGGGTCAGGTATTGCAGGCCCACATCCGACAGGAATTGCAGCCGGGAGCGAATCTCCCGGACGATCTGCTGGGCGATGAGGGCCAGATTGCCCTCCAGTTTCAGATCTTTCATAAATTCCAGCTCTTTGGAAACACTCATAGAGCAGAAATCCATGATGCCCAGGCCCCCCACCGTCACCGCACGGGCGATCTCCGAGAGCCGCTGGCCGTGGCAGGCGGGACAGGGTGCCGTGGACATACACTCCTCCAGTTCCTTCCGGGCCGCATCGGACTGGGTCTCCCGAAACCGGCGGGCGATATTGGGCAGGATGCCCTCAAAGGGCTGTTCCAGGACCCCCATGCCGTTGCCCCGGTTGTAGGTCATTTTCAGCTTTTCCCCACGGGTGCCGTGGAGAATCACGTCCAGCGCACTTTCCGGCAGGTCCTTCACGGGAACGGACAGGGAAAAATGATATTTCTGAGCCAGCGCTTCAAAATACATCCGGAAAATGGAATCCGTCCGGACGCTGTTCCAGCCGGAGGCCTGAATGGCCCCCTCCAGGATGCTCTTGTTCCGGTCCGGGATGACCAGGTCGGCGCTGGGTTCCAGCTGGAAGCCCAGGCCGGTACACACCGGGCAGGCTCCCGCCGGATTGTTGAAGGAAAACATTCTCGGCTCCAACTCCGTCAGGCTGATGCCGCAGTCCTCGCAGGCGTAATTCTGGGAAAAGGTCAGTTCCTCCCCGGTCCCCGGCAGTTCGATGGTCACAAGGCCGCCGGAGTGGGAACAGGCCGTCTCGATGGAGTCCGTCAAGCGGCGGCGCTGGCCTTCCTTCATCACCAGCCGGTCCACCACCAGTTCAATGGTGTGCTTTTTGTTTTTCTCGCAGGGAATTTGCTCGTTCAGGTCGTAAAGAATACCGTCCAGCCGGACACGGGCGAAGCCCCCCTTCCGGGCGTCCTCAAAGACCTTGGCATGCTCGCCCTTCTTCCCCCGGATCACCGGAGAAAGCACCAGGAACTTTGTCCCCGGTTCCAGCTGCTCCACCCGGTCCACGATCTGGTCGACGGTCTGGCGGCGAATTTCCTTGCCGCACTTGGGGCAGTGAGGCACGCCCACTCTGGCCCAGAGGAGCCGGAGGTAGTCGTAAATTTCCGTCACCGTGCCCACGGTGGAGCGGGGGTTCTTGGATGTTGTTTTCTGGTCGATGGAGATGGCCGGGGACAGGCCGTCGATGGCGTCCACGTCCGGCTTGTCCATTTGCCCCAGGAATTGCCGGGCGTAGGAGCTGAGGCTCTCCACATAGCGCCGCTGGCCCTCGGCATAAATGGTGTCGAAGGCAAGGCTGGACTTTCCGGAGCCGGACAGGCCCGTAAAGACCACCAATTTATCTCTCGGAATGGTCAGGTCCACATTTTTCAGGTTGTTTTCCCTGGCCCCCCGGATGCGAATGGTATCGTTCATTTCCGCTCTCCAATTCTCTTGGTTTCGATTCTCTTATTTTACCACAGTCTCGCCATTCTTACAAGTAGAAATGCAAACATAATTTCGGCTAGTTGCAATTTCTCCCGGTCAATTTTCCATCCGGGCGGGATTTATGTGGCAGTTGCCGGAATAGGCCGAATTGGACGAATGTTTTTTGTCGATATTTTCTTGTGCAACCGGTTGCTTTTTTTTGCCGGGGCAGATATAATTAGACTAAGAATGTCACGGGTATGACCGGGGCAGAAATAGAATAAAGCGAGGTATTCATTGATGATTGCGTACGGAGATCACATTCAAGTTTTCTGCGGCAATTCCAACCCCCAATTCGCTGAGACCATCTGCAAGGAACTGGGTATCCCCATGGGCAAGAGCACAGTAAAGACCTTTTCGGACGGAGAAGTTTCCGTGGCCCTGGAAGAGACCGTCCGCGGTGCGGACGTATTTCTGGTTCAGTCCACCTGCAAGCCCGTGAATGACAACCTGATGGAGCTGCTGGTCATGATCGACGCCTGCCGCCGTGCTTCCGCCGGTCGGATCACCGCCGTGATTCCCTACTACGGCTACGCCCGTCAGGATCGGAAGGCCAAGAGCCGGGACCCCATCTCCGCCAAGCTGGTGGCCAACATGATCACCGCCGCCGGTGCGGATCGGGTGCTGACCATGGACCTCCATGCCGCCCAGATCCAGGGCTTCTTCGACATTCCCGTGGACCATCTGCTGGGCAACCCCACCTTCGTGAACTACTTCCTGGAGAAGTTCCCGGAGGAGAAGTACAACCATGACGAGTTCGTGGTTGTCTCCCCGGACGTGGGCAGCGTGAGCCGTGCCCGTGTGTTCGCCGGGAAGGTCCACATGGGCCTGGCCATCGTGGACAAGCGCCGTCAGAAGGCCAATGTCTGCGAGGTCATGAACGTCATCGGCGACGTGCGGGGCAAGACCTGCATCATCTATGACGACATGGTGGATACCGCCGGTTCCCTGTGCAACGCCGCTGCCGCTCTGGTGGAAGTGGGCGGAGCCAAGGACGTGTATGCCTGCGCCACCCACGGCGTGCTGTCCGGTCCCGCTTACGAGCGCATTCAGAACAGCGTGCTGAAGGAGCTGGTCATCCACAACACCATTCCCCTGCCCGAGAATATGCCCTGCGATAAAATCAAACAGCTGGACGTTGCTCCCATCTTCGCCCGGGCCATCTCCCACATCCACGGCGGCACCTCCATCGCCGACCTGTTCTAAAGAACGATGGGGCCGACGCAGGAGACCTGGCTCATCGTTGGGCTGGGCAATCCCGGCAGGGAGTATGAAAAAAGCCGTCATAACTGCGGCTTCCGGGCCATGGACCTGCTGGCGGACAAGCTGGGCTGCAAGGTAGACCGGCTGAAATTCCAGGGTCTGTACGGTCAATGCACCTACGGCGAGAAAAAGCTGATCCTGCTGAAACCCCAGACCTTTATGAATCTCTCCGGGGATTCCGTATTGCAGGCCTCGGCCTTCTTCAAAATTCCGCCGGAGCGTATCGTTGTGATGTTCGACGACATTTCCCTCTCCCCCGGCCGTCTGCGGGTCCGGGGAGACGGGTCCGCCGGCGGACACAACGGCATCAAGTCCATCATCGCCCGCCTGGGAAGCCAGAACTTCCCGCGGGTCAAAATCGGCGTGGGGGCCAAGCCCACACCGGAATACGATCTGGCCGCATGGGTCCTGGGCAGCTTCTCGGCCCAGGATGAAAAGCTGCTGGCCGACTCTTTGAAATGGGCCGGAGAAGCAGCTCTGTGCGTGTGCGACCACGGCGTCAGTGAAGCCGCCAACCGCTTCAACGGCAAAGGCGCATGACGCCGAATTCAGGAACATAAACACGGAAAGGGGTGTCTTTGACCCCTTTCCGCGTTTCTGCGTGGAGGAAAACCATGGAAAAACTCTTATCCGCTTTGAAAGCCATCCCGGAATATCCCCTGCTGCTGGAGGCCCTCCGCAGCCGTCAGTCCGCCGCCATCACCGGTGCGGGCCAGATCAACCGGAGCCACATCATCGCCGCCCTGAGCCAACAGCTGGCCCAGCCGGTGGTGGTCCTGTGTCCGGACGACAGCGCCGCCAAGCGGCTTTCGGAGGAACTGCGGGCCTTTCTGAAGGAAGATGTCCCCGTGCTGCCCAGCCGGGAACTGACCCTGTATGATTCTGCCGCCGTTTCCCGGTCCTGGGAGCAGAAGCGCCTGCGCCAGCTTTATGACCTGGCCGAGGGCAACACCCCTCTGCAAATCTTCTCCTGGGAGAGCCTCTGCCAGCGGACCATGCCCAAGGCCGTTATGGCCCGGTGCGCTTTCCGGCTAGAAGTGGGCAAGGAGTACGCCATGGACGACCTGGTGACCCGGCTGGAACAGATGGGCTATGCCCACTGCACCATGGTGGAGGGCGCCGGTCAATACGCCCTCCGGGGCGGCATTCTGGACGTGTACTCCCCTGCCGCCCCCCGGCCCATCCGGGCGGAATTCTTCGGAGACGAGCTGGACACCATGGGCTTCTTCGACCCGGACACCCAGCGCCGGGTGGACAATGCCTCGGAAGCGGTGCTGCTGCCGGTGGCGGAAAGTCTGCCCCGGCTCCACCCCAGCGGTGCCGAAGGGCTTTGCAAGGATCTGCGGAATCTCATTGCCCGGCAGAAGCGCCGGAAAACGCCCAATGAATTATTGCTGAAGACCCTGTCCGCCGACCTGGAAAAATACGAAAATGGCATTGCCAACGCCGCTTCCGACCGGTATATGTCCCTGATCTATCCGGAGTTTGCCTGCGCCATGGACTATGTGCCGAAGGATGCCCTGGTCATCCTCTGCGAGCAGAGCAGCCTGCGCCGGTCCGCCCGGACCGCCACGGAAGCCCTGGGAATGCAGCTGGATTCCATGCTGCAGGCCGGGCTGGTGGCCGGAGAACTGTGCGATTACAGCGTCAGCTGGGAGGATTTCTGCGCCGGGCTTCGGGGCAAAACCGTACTGTATCTGGACGCTTTTTCCGGCTCCGCTTACCCGGACGACGCCCCGCCCGCCCAGCTGCTGCCAATCACGGCCAAGCAGCTTCCCGGCTACGGGGGCAATCTGGACAGCGCCGTCAGCGATCTGGCCCATTACCAGAAAATGGAATTTTCCACTCTGGTTCTCTGCGGCACCCGCCACCGGGCGGAAATTTTGCAGAATATGCTCCGGGAGCGGAACGTTTCCGCCATGCTCTGCATTCCCCTGACCACCATGCCCAAGCCGGGGCAAATTCTCCTGACGGAGGATACCCTGCCCTACGGCATGGAGTACCCGGAGATCAAGCTGGCAGTCCTGACCGAGGGCCAGCTGACCACCCGGCAGGCTCCGACGAAACGGAAAGCCGCCAAATCCGGCTCCACAAACCGTCAAAAACTGCGCTCCTTCACGGACCTGACCCCCGGCGATCTGGTGGTCCACGAAAATTACGGCATCGGCCGGTTCGTGGCCATGGAACAGATCAAAGTGGACGGGGCCGTCAAGGACTATGTCAAAATCGCCTATCAGGGGTCCGATACCCTGTTCGTTCCCGCCACCCAGCTGGACCTGGTCAGCAAGTACATCGGTGGCGGCGGCGAGGATACCACCGTCCGGCTGAATAAAATCGGTTCCGACGCCTGGCAGAAAACCAAGGCCAAGGCCCGGAAGGCCGCAAAAGACATGGCCGGGGAGCTCATCCAGCTTTATGCCGCCCGGAAGCGGCAGTCCGGCTTTGCCTTTGCGGCGGACTCCCCCTGGCAGCAGGAATTTGAGGACAGCTTCCCCTATCCGGAGACCGACGATCAGCTTCGCTGCATCGCCGAGATCAAATCCGACATGGAATCCCCCACCCCCATGGACCGGCTGCTCTGCGGCGACGTAGGCTTCGGCAAGACCGAAGTGGCCCTCCGGGCGGTGATGAAGGCCGTCATGGACGGCAAGCAGGTGGCCATTCTGGTGCCTACCACCGTGCTGGCCCAGCAGCATTATCAGACCGCCGTATCCCGGTTCCGGGGCTTCCCGGTGAACATCGACGTGCTGAGCCGGTTCCGCACCACGAAGCAGCAGCACGCCACGCTGGAAAAACTCCGCACCGGCGGGGTGGACTTAATTATCGGCACCCATAAGCTGCTGCAAAAAAGCGTGGAATTCAAGGACCTAGGCCTGCTCATCGTGGACGAGGAGCAGCGCTTCGGCGTGAGCCATAAAGAGCGGCTGAAGGAAATTTCCAAGGGCGTGGACGTGCTGACCCTGTCCGCCACCCCCATTCCGAGAACATTGAACATGGCCCTGTCCGGCATCCGGGATATGTCCACCATTGAAGAACCGCCTGCGGACCGGTATCCCGTGCAGACCTATGTGCTGGAACACAACACCGCCATTCTGGACGACGCCATCCGCCGGGAAATCGACCGGGGCGGCCAGGTCTACTACCTGCACAACCGGGTGGAGACCATCGACCAGTGTGCCTCCGCCATCAAAAAGCGCATTCCCGGCGTCACCGTGGGCGTAGCCCACGGAAAAATGACCGAGGATGCCCTGGGCGAGGTCATGCAGGCCATGTCCGACGGAGATATTCAGGTGCTGGTGTGTACTACCATTATTGAGACGGGTCTGGATATCCCCAACGCCAACACATTGATTATCGAAAACGCCGACCGGTTCGGCCTTTCCCAGCTGCATCAGCTGCGGGGCCGGGTAGGCCGGTCCACCCGCCATGCCTACGCCTATTTCACCTACCGGCCCGACAAAAACCTTTCGGAAATTGCCGAAAAACGGCTTTCCGCCATCCGGGATTTTGCGGAATTTGGCTCCGGCTTCAAAATCGCCATGCGGGACCTAGAAATTCGGGGTGCCGGCAATCTCTTAGGCGCCGAGCAGTCCGGCCACATGATGAGCGTGGGCTACGATATGTACCTGAAATTGCTGGACGAGGCCGTGCTGGAGGAACAGGGCAAGGCCCCCAGAGAGCCGGAATGCACCGCCGACCTGAACGTTACTGCCAACGTGGACAAGGATTTCGTGTCCAGCGGCGAGGAGCGAATGGACCTGTACCGGCGCATGGCCGCCATCCGGTCCCAGGAGGATGCGGACGACCTGCTGGACGAGATCGTGGACCGGTACGGCGAGCCACCCAAGGGCGTACTGAATCTGGTAGAGATCGCACTGCTCCGGGCCAACGCCAAGAAAGTGGGCATCACCGACATCCGCCAGAAGGCCGGGGACGTGCTGTTCACCCTGTCCCGGCTGGATTTTGAGGCGGTCAGCGCCCTGTGCGCTCAGCCGGATTACAAGAACCGGGTGCAGTTCGTGGCTACCGCCAAAGAACCCACTCTGCGCTTGAAGCTCTCCACCGGCGTGGACAGCCTCCGGCAGAGCAAGGTGTTCCTGGAACACTTCCGGAATTGCTGCCAAATGTAAACTTTCTTCCCGTTTTCTTGCATTTTTCAGGAATCGTGATACAATACCCCCATGAAAGGAGTGGTTCCCCATGGGAAAATACGACGCAAAAAAGAAAACCACCCGTTCCAAGTCCCGCCAACGGGACGATGATCTGGAAAGAAGCTATGCCGCCCTGTACGGCTCCAAAAAGAAGAAAAAGAAGAATTCCAACGCCCTGAGCATTGCCCTGTGCGTGCTGGCGGTGGTCCTGATCTTAGGGCTGGTGTTCGCCGCCGGGAAGCTGTTCACCGGTGGGGCCTCCAACACTATCCCCGCCGGTCTGACCGCTGCCGGGGTAAACATCGGCGGGCTGTCCAGAGAAGACGCCGCAGCAGCCCTCCACGAAGCCACGGACACCACCTATTCCCGGACCCCCATGGAGGTCCATGTGGGGGAGGATGTTTATACCCTCTCCCCTGCCGTCTCCGGGAGCCTGCTGGACGTGGATGCCCTGCTGGACAAGGCCATGACCCTGCCCGCCGGGGATGCCCAGATCATGGACATTCTCCCCTATCTGGGTCTGGACACCGCCGCCATCCGCAGCTTTGTTGCAGATCTGGAGGCCCGGTATCCTTCGGATTTCGTTCCCGCCCAGGTCGATGACTCGGACGTGACCATGCCGGAGACCATCGACGAAAACACGGAAGTGCAGACAATTACCGTGACCGTGGGCCGCAGCGGCGTGTCCCTGGCCGGGTTGTATGACGAAATGCTCACTGCCTACAACAACAACGTCTTTACCGTCTCCTACGATACCGCCAGTCAGGACCCCAGGGACGTGGACCTGGATGCTCTGTGGGCCAAGCACTGCACCGCCCCCGTGGACGCTGCGGAAGGCTCCAACGGCACCGTCACCCCGGCCAAGTATGGCTACGGCTTCGATCTGGACGATGCCAAGGCCGCATTGGCAGCCGCTGACGAAGGGGATGTGCTGACGCTGACCCTGAAGCCCATCGCCCCCGCCGTCACAGCGGAAGAACTGGAAAATCAGCTGTTCAAGGACGTGCTGGCCTCCTGCGAGACCCCCTACGATGCCGATGAGACCGGCCGGACCACCAATCTGGAACTGGCCTGCAAGGCCATCGACGGGCTTGTATTGCAGCCCGGAGACGTGTTCTCCTATAATGATACCCTGGGCGAGCGGACCGAGGAAAAGGGCTATCAGTTGGGTCCTTCTTATGTCAATGGCGAAGTAGTCCAGGAGATCGGCGGCGGCATCTGTCAGGTATCCTCCACCCTCTACAACTGCGTTCTCACCGCCGACCTGGAAGTGTTGGAACGGGAGAATCACATGTTCTATCCGGGCTATGTGGACCCCGGTCTGGACTGCGCCGTGAACTGGGGGACCCTGGATTTCCGGTTCCGCAATTCCTCCGGCCACGCCATCCGCATTGAAGCCTCCCTGGACGGCTACAATGTCACCGTCAAGCTGCTGGGCACGGATGACAAGGACTACTATGTAAAGATGGAGTACGACATCCTGCGGACCTACGATTTCAGCACCTACTACCGGGACCTGGACAAGGACAACGCCGAGGGCTACCGGAACGGGGACACCATCGTGGAAGGCGTAGAGGGCTACTATGTGGAGACCTACCGCTGCCGCTACGACAAAGCGACCAATGCCCTGCAGACACGGGTCTATGAGACCTCCTCCATTTATGACGCACGGGATGCGGTCATCGCCCGCATTACCACTCCGGAGACCACCGAACCGCCCAATATCATCATTGGCGGCGGCGTTCACGAGGACCCCGGCGGCTAAAAAATTTCACCCCCGGTCGGAAAAGAACTTCCGATCGGGGGTGTTTTGCGTGTTTGGGGAAGGTGGCCCGCAGGGCCGGATGAGGGGCGGCAGAGGCTTTCGACGAAGCACCGGCCAAAGCCTTCCCCTGGAGGGGAAGGTGGTCCGGCTCAAGCCGGACCGGATGAGGTCGAAGGTAACAGCTTCGTATCAACCCATGGCAATAGTCGGTAATTTCGACCTCATCAGTCAGCCCTAAAGGGCTGACTGCTTCTCCTCCAGGAGAAGCCTTTCCTCAGAAGTAACGGGCCGGTTTCTCTGCGTTAAGGCTCCCCTCAGAAATACCGACACACCAAGAAAATACCTTCACTTATGGTACTTGCTCCCGGCTTGGATAGCCTCGGCACGGTAGAGCTGTTCCAGCACCATGATCCGGGCCAGATGATGGGGGAACGTCATAGGACTCATGGAAAGCCGCAGGTCCGCCCGATCCTTCACCCTTTGGGCCATGCCGAAGGACGAGCCAATGAGAAAAACGGCGCTGCTTTTGCCGCTGAGCTTCACTTCCCCCAGCTTTTCCGCCAGCTTTTCCGAGGACAGCAGCTTCCCCTCCGGCGTCAGCACGCAGAACCACGCCCCCTTCGG
Source organism: uncultured Eubacteriales bacterium (assembly GCA_900544405.1). Classification (GTDB taxonomy): domain Bacteria; phylum Bacillota; class Clostridia; order Oscillospirales; family Oscillospiraceae; genus Faecousia. The sequence goes on along the minus strand of UQVA01000002.1, from coordinate 36,518 downwards.
AATTTTGGAAAGAATCACATCCGCCTCTTTTTCCAGTCCCGCCGTAATTTCCGCCGGGCTGGGGTCCTCCGGCAGACGGCACTCCGGCAGCTCCAGAAGCTGAAAAGCACAGTAGCCCTTCAGCCGCTTTTCGTACTCCGCCGCAGCGGACAAATAAAATTTTTCCTTCAGCTTGCCCATGGCAATAAGGGTCATTGAAAACATCGCTCCCACTCCTTTGGGAAAAGTATAGCATATTCCTCTCCGAAACGCAACTTACCTGGCCGATTCCGGGTACACTAAGGCCGGAGGTGAAGGACCATGAAAAAGAAGAAAATTATCCCCGTACTGACCCCGGAGGGCCCCACGGGCCTGGACAGCGTCATCCACACGGACCCCCAGGGCAGCTGGACCGGCATCCCGGAGGTCCCCTGGGAAGTTCCCGTGCAGGATGCGGACGACCTGTAAAATACGCAGCAAGGGCGGAATTTTTCCGCCCTTCCTCATTTTTTACGGTATTTTTCCCGGGTGGCCGCCCCGCCCCGCAGATGCCGCTGGGCCTTGTTCACGTCCAGCACTGCCCGGACCTTCCGATACAAAACCGGGTCGCACTTGGGCAGGCGCTGCTGCAGGTCCTTATGGACCGTGGATTTGGAAATCCCGAACTGCCGGGCAGCGGAGCGGACGGTCCCCCCGGTCTCGATCATGTACACAGCCAGCTTTTGGGCCCGATCCTCCATGGTACGCTCCATAGGCTTCCCTCCCATACTGCTGTGCGCTGAGAAACTCTATGCCTTGGAAAGCGGAAATATGCGTTGACAGCCGGGGGCGTATCCGCTAAAATAAAAGAAAAAGCCCACATCCGGGCAGGAGGCACTATGGAGATCAGTAAAAAGACATTGCAGCGTATTTTTATCGGCGTGGCCTCCTGTATTCTGCTCTATTGGCTGCTCCACGAGACGGAGCGGGTGAAAAGCGTCTTTACGACCCTGGAGACCCTGTTTGCCCCCTTCATCATCGGCGCCGCCCTGGCGTTCATCCTGAACGTCCCCATGCGGGGCATCGAGCGGCTGCTGAAAAAGATACCGAACCCCGGCGCACGACGCATCTTGTCCATCGTGTTGACATTGGTTGCTCTGCTGCTTGTGTTGGCTTTTGTATTCTATATGCTCATTCCCCAGGTTGGATCCACCGTGGAGGCACTGGTGGCCCAACTGCCTGCCTTCTTCAAGCAGGTCCAGGATCGGTTCAACGAGTATCTTCTGGAGCATCCCGACATTATGGAATGGGTCACTGCCAACACGGACCTGGAAAAACTGGACTGGAACACCATCCTGCAAAAGGCCGGGGCCATTCTGGGCAACAGCCTGACGGCCATTGCCAACGGAGCTGTCAGCGCCATTGGCAGCGTCACCGGCGCCATCGTGAATCTGGTCATTGCCATCGTATTCTCTTTCTACTGCCTGTCCCGGAAGGAGATTCTGGCCCGGCAGGGCCGGCGGGTCATTTATTCTATCCTGCCTGAAAAATTCTGCGACGGGCTGATCCGCATTCTCCGGCTCACCAATTCCACGTTCTCCAACTTCATTTCCGGCCAGTGCGTGGAGGCCTGCATTCTGGGCAGTATGTTCGCCGTAACCATGGCGATTTTCCGGATGCCCTATGTGCCTCTGGTCAGCGTTCTCATCGCCGTGACGGCCCTGGTGCCGGTGGTGGGTGCCTTCGTGGGCTGCGTGCTGGGTGCGTTCTTCATTCTGGTGGACAATCCCCTCCAGGCGGTCTGGTTTGTGGTCATGTTCCAGGTATTGCAGCAAATTGAAAACAATATGATCTACCCCCGCGTGGTGGGGACCTCCATCGGCCTGCCGGGAATGTGGGTGCTGATGGCAGTAACCATCGGCGGCAATCTTATGGGTGTCGGCGGTATGCTTCTGATGATCCCGCTGGCCAGCGTGGCCTATACCCTGGCCCGGGAATTCACGGACCGTCGCCTGAAGGAGCGGAACATCCCCGACGAGAAGGTCCAGGACCAGCCCCCGGAATTGCAGTCGAAATTCAAGGAAAAACGGGAAGCCTCCAAACAAAAGAGGGCCCGAAAAAAGCTCCTGCGCTTCCAGGCGAAGCAGAACAAATAACAACGACCGCCCCTACTCGGGGCGGTATCTTTTTTGCAGAGATACCTTGACAGGTGAGGTACCATGTGATACAATGGCGACTGCAAAGGAGGGATACGCCATGTCCATTGCCGGAGACCTGATCCGGGGCCACACGGACGCCATCATTCTGGCCCGGCTCCTTCAGGGAGACAGCTACGGCTATGAGATCAACAAAACCATCTCCACCCTGTCCGGCGGGCGCTTCGAACTGAAGGAAGCCACCCTCTACACCGCCTTCAAGCGATTGGAGGAGACCGGCTGCATCGCTTCCTACTGGGGCAGCAGCGGAGCCGGGGCCCGACGGCGGTACTACACCATCACCCCGGAAGGACGGGAAGCCTGCTATCGCCTCTTGGGCGAGTGGCAGGAAACGAAAGAGATCATGGATCAACTGCTGAGAGGAGCGGATAATCAATGCGGGAACAACTGATACGCTATGTGGAGCTGCTGTTTGCCGGTGCGGAAAACGCCGGAGACATTCAGCAGGAAATTCTGCAAAATACCCTGGATCGCTATGACGACCTGATTGCCCAGGGCAAAACTCCGGAGGCAGCCTATCGGCTGGCCATTTCCGGCATCGGAGACATCAACGAAATTCTGGGCAGCGCCGGCGGCGCTGCGCCCAAAGCCACTGGGGCGGTCCCCCAGCCGGTTCAGAAAGGCGTGGTAGACGCCAAATGGCAGCCGCTGCTGCGTGTGCTGTCCATCGTGTGCTACATTCTCTGTCCCCTGCCCCTGTTTCTCATTCAGGATGAGGTGGGACTGTGCCTGCTGCTGGTGATGGTGGCGCTGGGCGTGGCCCTGGGAATGCTGGCCAGCCCCGGGAAAGGCAATTCGGAGTCGGAAACCACCGGAAAAGAAGTCAGCGCCCCCCGACAGGCCGTGCGAAGCCTGATTGGAATCACCGGCCTGGCTTTCTATCTGGCTGTCAGCTTTGCTACCCGTGCCTGGTGGCTTACCTGGCTCGTCTTTCCCCTGACGGGCTGCGTTTCCGGCCTGGTCATGGCCGTCTGGGACCTGTGTATTCAAAGGGGCAGAACAGCCTCCGGAGTGGTGCGGATCGTAATCTTCACCCTGCTGGCCCTGGCGCTGGTCGCGGCGTTGGTCTTTAGCGTTGGCTTTAGCAGTACCTCCGGTCCCATAAGCGACCTTTTCTGCATCTGGACCTCTTCCCAGGTGGACGGCATTCCCTCCCCCTCCGGCTCCGTATCGGCGGAGGAAGTCTCCCGGCTGGCCATCCACTGGGTGGCCGGGAGTATCCGTGTGGAGCCGTCGGAGAACACCACGGACATCTCCTTCCGCCTGACCGGCGAAGACGATGCCAAATTCCCCATGGTCTGGAGCCAGTCCGGTGACACCCTGATCTTGTCCTACACCCAGACCAACAAAATCCCCATCAGCGTGAACGTCCGCCGAAAGGACCTGGTGGTGACGGTCCCCGCCGGGTGGGCCGCTCAGGACATCAGCATCGACAATGTTTCCGGCGACATGACCCTGACGGACATAGACGTAACCGACCTGACGGTGAGCAATGTTTCCGGTGAACTGGATTTCTCCGGCTCCTGCCGCACGGCCAAGGTCGATACCGTCTCCGGAGACTGCACTCTGACCCTCACCGCCGCTCCCAACTCCATCGACCTGGACAGCGTTTCCGGGCAACTGGTGGTGGCCCTGCCGGAAAACACGGGCTTTACCGCCAATCTGGACAGTCTCAGCGGCAAGCTGTACAGCGATTTCGCCACCACTTACCAGGACGACACCATGCGCTACCTGGACGGTGCCTGCAAGATCAGCATGGACAGCGTGTCCGGCGATCTCCGCATCCGTCAGAGCGGCACATTCTAAAGCAAAAAACAGACACCCCCGATACCGAAAAACGGCATCGGGGGTGCATTTTCAGAAAATATCAGAACTCTCCGGCGTCGTACATGACGGCGGACAGGGCGCACAGCGGGGCAGTCTCGCAGCGCAGAATGCGCTTTCCCAAGGTGCAGACGGCAAAGCCCATTTTCCGGGCCTCCGCCACCTCCTGCTCCTCCAAGCCCCCTTCCGGTCCGGTCAGCAGGCTCACGGACCTGTAAGGGCCGGACTGCAGGGCCATTTTCAGGGTCGTTGCCTGCTCGTTTTCGTAGAACAGCAGGGCCTTGTCGGCCTGTGCGCCCCGGTGCAGAGCAGCGGCATAGGAATCGCAGACCACCACCTGCGGGATGCGCCCCCGGCCGGACTGCTCCGCCGCCGAGGCAGCAATTTTCTGCCAGCTTCCAGCTTCTTTTTCAGGCTTTTTTCATCGGGGCGGGACACGCACCGGGCGCTGGGAAAGGCCACGATCTCGTAGGCCCCCAATTCCGTGGCCTTCTGAATGACGTGTTCCAGCTTGTCCCCCTTGGAAAAGGCCATATATACACTGACCCGCACCGCCGCTTCGGAAGCGGAAGGCACCGGCGGCTCCAGATCCAGCAGTATTTCATTGGCTCCCACCTCCCGGACGGTGGCCAGGCTTTCCCGGCCCGCTCCGTCGCAGAGCAGCAGCTTCTCCCCTGCTTTCAGCCGCAGGACCTTGGCATGGGCCAGATTTTCTCCGGTCAAAACCGCCCGGTTCAGACCCAATTCCCCTTCTGATACGAAAAAACGTGTCATTTTTTAGCTCCTTTTTTCAAAAATCGGGAACATTTGTTCTTGCAAGTGCAGCACACGGTGTGTTATAATGAGGCAAACGCTACGAAAAGAGGCATACGCCAATGAAAAAGAACAGCGGCATTCTCATCGGTATCCTGGTGGTACTGGTCTTGGTCTTGATTGGGGAACTGGGCTTCCTGTTCAAGGACCGGCTGGCCACCATTCTGCCTGCCAAGGACCCTGCGCCCGTCACAGGCAGTACCACCGCACCCACCACCCAGGCAACGACCCAAGCCACCACCCAACCGACCACGGAAGCCACTACCGAACCGACCACCGAGGCCACCACGGAGCCTACCGCTCCCACCACGCCTGAGGAACGGGCGGAGACCACCGTTTCCGCCTTTGCTGCCCAGAACGGCCTGTCTCTGGCGGACTACCCGGAGAGCCTGATGAAACTGCTTGCCCGGAATCCCGAGACGGAGGACTTCGTGCTGAGTTATCCCCTGGAAAAGGACATGGAGCATACCGTCGATCTGTCCGGCACGGACCTTTCCAAGGTCCCCCTGTTCCTGCAATGGGACAAGCGCTGGGGCTACACCATTTATGGCAACGACGTAGCCGGTCTGACTGCCTGCGGTCCCACGGCTCTCTCCATGGCCGCCTACTATCTCACCGGCGGCGACCCGAAGATGACCCCGGATAAGATCATCCAGTTTGCCCTGGACAATGGCTACTGCGCCCCCGGCAACGGCTCCTACTGGTCCCTGATTTATCAGGGCGGTGAGGATCTGGGTCTGGACGTGTGGGAGATCGATAAGGGCTACGCCTCCGTGAAGGAGGAGTTGGAAGGCGGACACGTCATCATCTGCCTGGTGGGTCCCGGTGCCTTCACCACCGACGGTCACTTCATCGTCATTGCCGGAATGGATTCGGACGGGAAACTCATCATCAACGATTCCAACAGCCGCACCCGGTCCGAAAAGACCTGGGATTATTATGAAATTTACGACCAGATCGATACCATGTGGACCCTCTGCGGCCACGATTATGTGGGCTGATACGGATAGCTTCGCCTGCCGGAAAATTTCCGGCAGGCGATTTTTTTACCGTTTGATGGAATACTCCACCGGGGTGTTGGCGGGCATTTCCAGCAGTTCCGGATGCTCCAGCAGTTCTTTCAGCAGGGCCACCGTGCCGGAATAATAATAGCCGTCGGCGATACGCTCGTCCAGGGTGATGCCCAGGGGAATGACCTCGTGAACGTCGGCGTTGCCGTTTTCGTCATAATCCGCCTTGCGGAACTTCTTGCCCACCACCACGAAGCAGGAGTTGGTCCCCCAATTCACCAGATGGTGATAGCCGCCCTCCAGGCCGATGGAGCCCAGATTGCTCAGCAGAATGGCCGCATGGTTGGGGTCCGAGCCGATGATGGAATCCGGCAGAACACCGAACTGATCCAGCCAGCGGATGAGCTTCACCGCCGCCACGGTCATAAAGTGGGGCATACTGATGAGCACGTCCATGGCCCCTGAGGAGGCGTCCTTCACGTCGTTCCGGCGGGTCTGATGAATGATGTGCATGATCTTATCGTGGAAGGTGTCGATGGTGTCCTCCGGCTCAAATTCCAGGAAGGCCAGTCCTTCCTCGGACTTGTCCTCGAACTTTTTCTTCACCACGAAGGCCACGGTAATGTTCCGCCGCTGGTAAACCTTATGGTTGCAGATGAAACGATTCATCCGGGGCCGCAGGACGAACGCCTTGCCGATGGCCGCCGTGATGACATGGAAGAACGTGATCTTATCCTCGGTGCGGCCTTCGTTTTTCCTGGCCAGATAGGCCTCCAGGGGACGCAGATCCACGTCCACGTCGATGTATGCCTCGTTATCCGCCCGGTTGGGCATGATGGTGGGCATGATTTGGTTCATTGCAGGCAGGTCCCGGAGCCAAATGCCGTCTCTCCGGTCGCCGTGTTTCTTTTTTGCCATTGGTCTTCCCTCTTTCTTCTGAAATACCAATTTTGAATTATACCAGAACGCTGCCGGTTTTTCAACAGGAAATTCCCATTTCTCCCGCCTATTGACATTTCTGAAATCCGGAGTATAATAGCAATCGTTGCATTTGCAACAATTGGAAAGGAGTGTATGGTTTTGAGATCCAGCGGCAGTTCGCTGACGGAAGGTTCCATTTGGAAAAGTATGCTGCTTTTCGCCCTGCCCGTGTTCCTGGGCAACGTGTTCCAGCAGCTTTATAACACATTCGATTCCTGGGTAGTGGGCAACTACTTGGGCGACAACGCCCTGGCGGCGGTCAGCTCCTCCGGCAGCCTCATTTTTATGATGATTGGCTTCTTCAACGGCGTAGCCATGGGTGCCGGCGTCATCATCGCCCGGTGCTACGGAGCAAAGGACTACGATTCCATGCGCCGGGCCATCCATACGGACGTGGCCTTCGGCCTGACGGCGGGCATTCTCCTGACGGCTTTGGGCGTGGCCTTCACGCCGACGATCCTTCGCTGGATGGACACCCCGGAGGACGTACTGCCCCAGTCCATTTCCTATTTCCGCTATTATTTCTGCGGAGCCATTTTTACGGTCATGTACAACATCATGGTGGGCATTCTCCACGCCGTGGGCGACAGCCGCCACCCGCTGTACTACCTGATTTTCTCGTCCTTTGTCAATGTGGTGCTGGACCTGCTGTTCGTGGCGGTGTTCCGCTGGGGCGTGGGGTCTGCGGCCATCGCCACCACCATTTCCCAGGGCGTCAGCGCCCTATTGTGCTTCCGGCTGCTGCTGACCACCAAGGAGCCCTACCGGGTGGAGCTGAAGAAGATCCGCTATCACTGGGACAGCTTCAAGGACATCGTCCGCTACGGCCTGCCCTCCGGCGTGCAGAACAGCGTGATCGCCATGGCCAATCTGGTGGTCCAGACCAACATCAACAGCTTCGGCAAGGCCGCCATGGCCGGCTGCGGCTCCTATTCCAAGATCGAAGGCTTCGCCTTCCTGCCTATCACCTGCTTTGCCCAGGCCCTGTCCACCTTCGTGGGCCAGAATCTGGGTGCCCAGCAGTATGGCCGGGTGAAAAAGGGCGTGCGCTTTGCGGTCATTTGCAGCGTCAGCATGGCGGAGCTCATCGGCGTGGCCTCCTATTTGCTGGCTCCCCAGCTGATCTCCATTTTCAACGATTCCCCGGAGGTGGTGGCCTACGGCGCCGCCCACATGCGGACCATCTGCCTGTTCTATTGTCTGCTGGCCCTGTCTCACTGCATTGCGGGCATTCTCCGGGGCGCAGGTAAAGCCACCGTACCCATGTTCATCATGCTGGGGTGCTGGTGCCTGCTGCGGGTCACTTACATTTCCATCGCCATGCAGCACGTCAATGAATTGCACACCGTCTCCATGGCCTACCCCATCACCTGGTTCGCCAGCAGCGTGCTGTTCATCATCTACTTCTACGCCGCCGACTGGATGCACGCCTTCGACCGACAGGCCGCCAGGGAAAAACAGGTCCAGAATGAGGCTTGACAAACCCACGATCCGGCGCTATAATAGCATGGATCGTGAGATGGGCTTGTAGCGCAGTTGGGAGCGCACCACATTCGCATTGTGGGGGTCGAGGGTTCGAATCCCTTCAAGTCCACCAGGTAAACCCCGGCGATTTTCGTAAGAAAGTCGCCGGGGTCTTTCTGTTTCTCTCTTTTCAAGCCCCTGTTGGAGAAACCCAACAGGAGCTTTTCACACCGGTAACATCGATTTTGGTGTTTCTGATTATTTGTATAACCGTTGACTTCACGCCTATACCCGCATAAGTGCAAAAACCAGCCGGGGCCCGATCGAATCCCGGCTGGTTTCTCTATTCACACTGCTTCCTTTTTTCGAATCAATGCACCCATATACCGGAGGAATTGAAGGTGTAGTCAACGCCGCCGATGTTCACGGTTTCATTGCAGGCCATGGTCCCGCCGGGGTAGAAATAATACCAGTTCCCGTCGGGCAGCTTCTGCCAGCCTGTGACCATAATACCGGAACCGTTCAGATAGTACCAGTATTTTCCAAGTTTCAGCCAACCGGTCTGCATTTTCCCGTCGCTGTTGAAATAGTACCACTTGCCGTCCGGCAGCTGCTTCCAGCCGGTGGCTTTTGCACCATTCACATAGTAGTACCAAGCGCCGTCCTTCTGCTCCCAGCCGTTCCTTCTCACCGTCTGATCCTGCACCCAGATACCGGAGGCGTTGAAGGTATAATCAACGCCGTTGATGTTCAGCGTCTCGTTGCAGGCCATGGTTCCGCCGGGATAGAAATAGTACCAGTTCCCGTCAGCAAGCTTCTGCCAGCCTGTGACCATGATGCCGGAACCGTTCAAATAGTACCAATATTTCCCCAGTTTCAGCCAACCGGTCTGCATTTTCCCGTCGCTGTTGAAATAGTACCAATTTCCGTCAGACAGTTGCTTCCAGCCGGTGGCTTTTTCGCCATTTGCATAGTAATACCAGGCACCGTCCTTCTGCTCCCAACCGTTCTTTTTCTGCACCCAGATACCGGAACCGTTGAACGTGTAATTCGAGCCGCCGATGTTCACGGTTTCATTGCAGGCCATGTGTCCGTCTTCATAGAAATAGTACCAGTTTCCGTCAGCAAGCTTCTGCCAACCGGTCTTCATCACGCCGGAGCCGTTCATGTAGTACCAGTTAATTCCGTCCTTTACCCAGCCGGTCTGCATGATACCGGAAGTGTTGAAATAGTACCGGGCACCGTCGATAGTTTTCCAGCCGGTAACGGGAGTGTTGTTCTCGTAATAATACCAAGCACCATTCTTCTGGACCCAGCCGCTGCGGCCATAGTTCGTGGCGCACCAGGTCAAATTACTCCCATAAAATCCTTGTGCATCGATATTCTCTTTATTGTATGTGGAATTCCCGTCCGGGTAATAGGCTGTGGCTGTCACCTCATAAAATGCCATATTTCCCACTGTCGGCAAGTCACCGGTAAAGCACACCTGCTTCATACTCCTGCAGTACGAAAAGGCATGATCCTCAATTTGGCTCAAAGTCTCCGGAAAGGTAATTTCCTTCAGACTGCTGCACATATAAAATGCAGACAACCCGATAGATTGCAAACCATTAGAAAGTTCAACAGAAGAAAGGCTCGTACAATTCTTAAATGCCTTGTTAGAAATATGCTCTACGCTGCCCGGAATCGTAATGCTCGTCAAATTGACACAGCCTTCAAAAGCACCAGAGCTGATTCGTGTGACGGTATCTGGGATGGTAACATTTGTCAAGCTCTCAAGGTTTACAAACGCATCTTCCGCAATAACCGTTGCCCCTGGCTCTATGACAACAGTTTTGATGATTCCATCATACTGATACCATGGGCATCGTTTTGTAAAGCCGTCCATTCGGCTGTCGCTGTACCACAAATCCGATTTCATAATCGTCAGCACACCATCCTGATAAATCGTCCAGGAAACAGGCCATGTTCCGAAATATGTCGGATAGGCAGTGCCTTCCGGAAGCCAAATCACATTTCCGCCGCAGTTGTCGGCATCAGCATAACTGCTGTCGTTCACCGGATAGAAAGCAACAAATCCTGCCGTTTTAAAAGCCTTCTCGTCAAGCGTCGGCATACTGCCCGTGAAATGAAGCTCACGCAGATTGGTGCAAGCAGCGAAAATTTCCCAGCTTAATTTTTTCAGTTTTTCCGGAAACGTCATCGCTTTCAATGCCGTACAGTTATTAAACGCCCGGAATCCAATGGTTTCCAGATTTCCCGGAAGTGTGATATTTTCCAGGTTCTCACAGTCGGAAAATGCACATTCGCCAATGCTGATCACTCCGTCCGGAATTACAACATTATTCAAGCGCTTACAGTCTTCAAAAAGGCTTTGATTGATGCTTGAAATACCTGCAGGAAGTTTGACAGATTCAAGCTGTTCGCAATCAGAAAACGCCCCTGTTCCAATCGTTGTTACGCTGTCGGGAAGTCGGATCTCCGTCAGCGCTTTGCAGCGACAAAAGGCGAAATTTCCGATAGTGACAACACCATTCGGAATGGAAACATCGGTCAGCTGAAAGCAATCCGTAAACACATAATCACCAATCGTCTTTAAATTCTTCGGCAATGTAATGGACGACAGATTCTGACATCCATTGAATGCATAGGAATCAATTTCTGTAACCGTGTCCGGAAGTCTTATACTGGTAAGGCCGTTACATTCCGCAAACGCATACCCGCCGATCTTCGTTACACTGTCCGGGATGGAAACATCCGTAACACTGCTCAGATATATAAATGCACCATGCTTGATTTCAGTAATGCCTGGGCAAATCACAATTTTCTTAATTTGTGATTTGTAGGAAAGCCATGGATCAGCAGACCATTCCATTTTCCCCTGTCCGGAAATGGTCAATGTTCCGTTTTCGTCCAAAGACCAGACTGCATTTTCACCGCAGCTTCCGGATGCAACCTCTGCAGCATTGGCCGCCGTTGGAAGCAGGGCTGTAATCAGCATGACGCAAAACAGCAACGTAAGAAGTAGTTTCCTGGTTTTCATAGAGAATAACCCCTTCCCTTTCTGAATTCACCTACAATTATACAGAACAAACAAGATAATGCAATAGCTTTTTGAACAATTGTAACAATGAACAAATGAGAATCTCAGATTTTGAAAAATCCGGAAACGGATTGTGCAAAAGCGATAAAGTTCACACTATATGAACATCCCAGGCAATTCCCCTTTCGGGAATTGCCTGGGATGTCAGCGATATTCCGGAAAATACTCCTCCACGAAGTCCACTTTCTGGACCTGGAAGGACTTGCCGTCCAGGTAGGCCAGAGCTCCGGCGTCGGTGGTAAACTGGAAGGTGAGTTTATAGGAATACAGGGCCTGGTAGGTCCGGTCGAAGCGCTTGTCCAGCTTGCCGTATTTGCCGTCGCCTAAGAGCGGATGCCCGGCGTGGGCGAACTGGGCACGGATCTGGTGGGTCCGGCCGGTGATCAGCTCGCACTCCACCAGAGAAAGCCCCTGGCGGCTGGCCTGGACCTCATAGCGGGTCTCGCAGCTTTTGGAACCGGTCTGGGGGGTATCCGTCACGAATACCCGGTTTTTCTTGGCGTCCTTGAACAGATAGCCCTTCAATGTCCCCTTCTGAGGCTTGGGGGTCCCCTCCACGATGGCCAGATACCGCTTGTCCAGTTCCCGGTCCTTGATCTTCTGGTTCATCACCCGCAGGGCCTCGGCGGTCTTGGCCGCAATGACAATGCCGCCGGTGTTCCGGTCAATGCGGTTGCACAGAGCCGGGGCAAAGGAATTCTCCCCTCTGGGGTTCCACTCCCGCTTCTGGTAGAGATACGCCTGAATGTGGTCAATAAGGGTCCGGCCATACTCGGCCCCATCATGGGGATGGACAGCCAGACCGGGCCGCTTGTCCACCAGGATGATCTGGTCGTCCTCGTAGACGATATTCAGCTTCGGCGCCGCCACGGTCAAGTAAGCATTGTCCTCCCGGGGTACATCGAAAAACTCGTCATTGATATAGAGCTGCAAAACGTCGCCGATCTCCAGCCGGTCGTCCCGCTGGCAGCGGCCGCCGTTGCGCTTGATGCGCTTGATGCGGATATATTTCTGGGCCAGGGATGCCGGAAGCAGCGGCACCGCCTTGGCAAGATACCGGTCCAGCCGCTGACCGGCATCGTTTTTTCCGATGGTAAACTCTTTCATAGCGGCAGTCGGTACCCCGCTTCCTGCTCCATGCGCATGGAAATCTGATTGGTGAAGTCCAGGCCAGGGTTGTAGCCCATTTTCCGCTGGCGGTTGTTCATGGCCGCCACCTCCAGGATCACCGCCAGGTTTCGGCCGGGGGTGATGGGGATGGTGTTCATGGGAATTTTGTTGCCCATGATCTCCATATACTGGCTCTCGATGCCCAGCCGGTCATAGCTTTCGTTCTGGTTCCAGGGAACGATGTTCACCACCAGATCGATGTCCACCTCCCGCCGGACGGCACCGGCGCCGAACAGCTGGGCCACGTTGATGATGCCAATGCCGCGAAGTTCCACGAAATTCCGCACCACCTCCGGGGCCGTGGCCATCAGGGTGCTTTCGGAGGTCTTGCGGATTTCCACAGCATCGTCGGCCACCAGCCGGTGACCACGCTTCACCAATTCGATGGCGGCTTCGCTTTTGCCCATGCCGCTTTCACCCAGCAGCAGGACCCCTTCGCCGTAAATCTCCATCATAACACCATGCCGAGTGATGCAGGGGGCCAGCACACCGGTCAGGTAAGCGATGATGGTGGAAACGATGGTGCTGGTGGCCTCCTGAGAGCGCAGGAGGGTCACGTTGTGGCGTTTCGCCATTTCCAGGCACTCCGGCAGCGGCTCCATATTCCGGGCCACCAGCAGCGCAGGACATTTATAGGAAAAGAACCGGTCAAAGATCATGGCTCGCTCGGTGGCAGTGAGCTTTTGCAGGTAGCTTTCCTCCACGTTGCCGATGACCTGCAAGCGCATAGGCTCAAAGTGGTCGAAATATCCCGCCAGCTGCAGGCCGGGACGGGCCACGTCGGCCACAGTCAGCCGGATGGATTCGTAATCCGTGGCTGCAAAAAGCACCTCCAGATGGAACCGCTTCACCACATCCGTCAGGGCCACGCTGTATTCTTCTGACAAATTGCATCGCCTCTTTCTTCCAAGGGTAGGATGTTTTCCTTCATTATACCGGTCCGGCCATGGAATAGCAAGCCGTTTTTCAAAAAATCAGAAAAATCTAAAAAAAAGACTTGCATTTTTCGGCAAACTCTGGTATTATATCAGGGCGCTTAAAAGCGTATCTATGAATCATCATGCGGATGGGAGGTGCAGTGAATGGCAAAATGTGATTATTGTGGCAAGGGCGTGACCTTCGGTATTAAGGTTTCCCACTCCCACAGACGTGCAAATCGGACCTGGAAGCCCAATGTGAAGCGGGTGAAGGCCATTGTCAACGGGACTCCGTGCCATGTGTACGCTTGTACCAGATGCCTCCGTTCCAACAAGGTTGAGCGGGCCATCTGATTCCTGCCAACAATAACGCCGCCTGACCGGGCGGCGTTTTTTGCTGCCCAAAATCAGCCGGAACGGGCTTTTTATGAAAGAAACACGTCTATTTTGTTCCTCTGTATGAAAAAATCGGCAGGTCCCGCTCCTGGGACCTGCCGATTTTTTGGTGCCGCTGGCGGGGCTCGAACCCGCACGGTTTATGGCCGAGGGATTTTAAGTCCCTTGTGTCTACCGATTCCACCACAGCGGCGTAAGGCGGTGGTGTTCACCGCCGTTCATAATAGCACACTTTTGCCCTGCCGTCAAGGCTCAGAGCTGGTCCAGATTCTTGGAAAACGCCGGAAGGCACTGGTCCAGGAACCATTCCAGTTCCGGCCGGTCCATGGCATGGAGGGCCTGCATGGTCTGCTCCGCCGCAGAATCGAACTCCTTATTGCCCGCCTTCTGCTCCTCCACGCACTTAATATAGGCACTGAGCTTGTCCGCCGCCTTGACGATGGGGTTCAAGTCCTCGTCGGATTCCATCACCAGGGGCGTATAGATCTCCCGCAGGGCTTCCGGCAGCATTTCCAGCAGCCGATTCCCGGCGATATGCTCCACCTGCTTGTAGGCATCCTTGATGTCCGGGTTGTAATACTTGATGGGCGTGGGCAGGTCCCCGGTGAGAATTTCCGAAGCGTCGTGATACAATGCCGCCACGGCGCACCGGTCCGGGTCCGGCCCCGGCAGATGAAGGATTTCCCGTCTGATCAGCGCCAGTGCATGGGCCAGCACCGCCACCTGATGGCTGTGCTCCTGAATGTTCTCGGAAAAGGTATTCCGCATAAGGCCCCAGCGGGTGATATAGCGCATTCGGCCCAAGAGGGCATAAAACTCATTTGCCATATTCCGCCCCCATCTTCTCGATCATTTCCGGAAGGTCCCTGGGGTCGGCGCAGAAGTGGGTGGCCCCGGAGGTCCTCAGGAAGTCCCGGTCCCGGAAGCCCCACAGGACACTCAGACAGGGTACACCAGCGTTTTTCGCCGTGGCAATGTCCACGTCGCTGTCGCCCACATAAATGCAGCCATCAGCCCCCACGGCCCTCATGGCCTGATAGAGCATATCCGGCGCAGGCTTCCGGGGGCAGTCCGCATCCTCCCCCCGGGCGAAAATCCCCGGGAAATAATAGGCGCAAAGCTGCTTCACGGCGCTGTCCGGCTTGTTGGACACGATGGCCACGGGATAGCGCTTTTGCAATTCCGCCAACATCTCCGGCACGCCGGGATAGGGACCGGTTTTTTCCCGGCAGTGGGCATCGTAATAGGTATGAAAGGCATCCAGAGCCGTCTGCCAGTCCGGGTCCGTGGGCTTTCCGGGCAGGGCCTTCTTCATCAGCACCCCGGCTCCGTTGCCGACGAACTGCCGGACCTCCTCCAGGGACCGTTCCGGGCAGCCGAAGGAACGCAGGGTGGCGTTGGTGGCGTTTTTCAGGTCCTCCAGGGTGTCCAGCAGGGTTCCGTCCAAATCAAAAAGAACACCAATACTCATCTTCTTCCCTCCCGGCTCATAATCAGGCGAATGTCCTCCCCCACGAAGGTCAGCCGGGTGAAGCTGCCCTGCAGGCGGGAGGCGATCTGGGGATTGTAGCGCTGGGCCACTTCCCCGATGTTCAGGTTGGTGGAAATGATCATGGGCTTGCCCTCCATAAGGCGGTCGTTGACCAGGGTATAAAGGGCCGCCGTGACGAACTGGCCGGGCATTTCCGTACCCAGGTCGTCCAGGATCAACAGGTCCGCATTGCGGATGGCCTCCGCCGCCTGCTTATTTTCCTCGCTGGGGGAAAACCGCTCCCGTTCCAGCTTGGAAAACAGGTGTGCGGCACTTTCATAGCTGACGCTGAACCCCTGCTGGGACACACTTCCGGCGATGCAGGCGGACAGGAAGGTCTTGCCCAGGCCCGTATTGCCGATGAACAGCAGATTTTCCGGCTTTCCGCCGAAGTCCCGGACGAACCGGCGGCAGCGTTCCAGATTCCGCTCCATGATCATCCGGGGGCTGGCCCCGTAGGTCCGGTCGATCTGTTCGGAATAGTAATCCAGCCGGAAATCCCGGAAATCCTCCGCACGGATGCCCATGCCCGCCAACTCCCGCCGCTGTTCCTGGCGGCACAGGTCCTCTAGGCAGGAACACATCCGGCTGCCGACGTACCCGGTTCCGCCGCACTTGTCGCAGACGGGCCGGTCATTGAGATACCCCTCCGGGAACGTGTTGACCAGTTCCCGGCGCTCGGCCTGCAGGGCCAGATTGGCCTCCTTGGCCTTGGCCATGAGGGCCGTGCCCTCCTCCCCTTTCAGGAAGGCGCACTGGGCCGCCTGGGCCATGGTCTGCCGCAGCAGCCGGTCAATTTCCCGCAGCCTGGGCTGCTCCCGATAGGCTTCCGCCAGGTGGGCCCGATATTCCGATTCCCGGTCGGCACGCTGCTGCTCCAGCCGCTCCCGTGCCCGGCGGACCACCTCCAAACTGTATGCCATGGTTTATCCCTCCTGCAAAATGCTCTGAATGGCTTCCAATTCCGCTTCGCCCAGCTGGCCGGAAGCGCCCTTGGGAAGATTCTTCTGGTCCCCGGCACGGACCTGCTCCAGGGTATGGAACCCGGCCTGCTGCCAGCGGATGAGAATTTTGTTCATGTACGCCCAGTTCAGCCCGCCGGTGTTCAGGCAGGTCCGCTCGTAGGCCTCCCGAATGGCGTCGGCGTCAAAGCCCATGGTGAGCCAGGCCCCGGCGTAGCGCTCCTCGGCTGCGGTCAGGTTCCGGCCACGAATCTGCAGCAGGGACATCAAGGAAGTCATCTGGCTCTCCCGCTGGTTCTGGGTCTGGATGTAAGCAGAGGCAGCCTCCAGCGTGTCAATGCCCTGCTCTGCCCATTGATAGGCTTCCTTTTCAATGGTCCGCAAAGACGGATTCCGCAGGGAACCCCGCTTCCTGGCCCGCTCCTTGCAGTAGCACACCAGCAGGGAAATCACGTCCCCCGGCAGGCCCAGATAACGCACAAAGCCCAGCAAAATTTTCAGTTCCTCGGTGTTCAGGTTCCGGCCCAGCAGCCGCTGGACCTCCCCGTAAAGGCTCCGGAAGTCCATGTCCCGCTCCATGGCATCCAGCACATCGTTTTCCGAATAATTGGGTCGCTCCCCGGCCAAAATTTTCGTAGGCAGCACCTCCGGCCACAGGCCCAGCTGACGCAGAATGGCCCCGGCACAGTTCAGGCGGCTGTCCGGCAGGCGCAGGTCCTCCCCGGCCTTCCCGGGATCATTGCCTGCGGCAATATACAGATACAGCAGCGCTGCATCGGCGTTGGCCGCACCCAGCAGCTTCCTGGCATCCTGCTGGGGCAGCGTAATGGCATTCACATTCATGGTTCTTTCCTTCCTGACAGGATCAGACGATTTGTTTCATTATAGCACAAAAGGCCCCCGGGGACAACCGTTCCCGGGGGTGTTTTCAAAATTTGTCAGTTTTCCTCGTACAGAGGCCTGATCTTCTTCCGGTAAATACGTCCGTAATACAACATAGACAGAGCCGTACTGAACACCTCCGCAATGGGGAAGGCCCACCACACCGCATCCAAGTCCCGGGTCAGGCTCATGAAGTAAGCCACCGGCAGCAGTACCACCAGCTGGCGGCACAGGGAGATGATGGTGGAGTAAATGCCCGTACCCAGCGCCTGGAAGCTGGCACTGAGGACGATGCCCACCGCCGCTAAGGGGAAGGACCAGCTGATGATCCGCAGAGCGGTGCATCCGATGCTCTTGAACTGCTCGGAGGGCTCAAAAATGTCCAGCAGCGCACCGGGGACGATCTGAAAGGCCAACAGGCCCAAAATCATCACGCTCAGCGCCACGCCCAGAGCCCGTTTCAGGGTGCCGATGATGCGCTTCGGCTCCCGGGCTCCGTAGTTATAGGCCAGAATGGACACACTGGCGTTGTTCAGGCCGTAAATGGGCATGAAGAAGAAACTCTGCAGCTTGAAGTAAATGCCGAACACGCCGGTAGCCGTCTCGCCGTAGTCCTTGAAGCCCTGCAAAATCTGGTTCATGCCGAAGGTCATCACGGAACCAATGGCCATCATAATGATGGACGGCACGCCCACGGTGAGAATGGGCATCACCACGTCGGCATGGAGCCGGAAATAGCGCTTGTGGAATTCCAGATCGGTGTTGCGCTTCAAATTAAAGAACACGGAAAGAATGGCCGCCACCCACTGGCCGATGACCGTGGCCACCGCAGCGCCGGAAATGCCCATGGCGGGAATGCCGATGGCAGGCACACCGAAAATGAACACCGGGTCCAGGATGATATTGATGATGGCACCGATGCCCTGGGTGTAGAGGGTGTACACGGTCTTGCCGGCAGCCTGCAGCAGACGCTCCCCCAAAATCTCTACGAAAATGCCAAGACTGAAAATGCAGCAAATGGCAATATAGGAAGCGCCGCCCTCCACGGTCTCCTCCACCTCGGACTGGATGGCAAAATAGGGATGGCTGCCGAAAACGCCGAAGGCCATGAACAGCAGCACGCACAGGAGCATGAGGATGATGCCGTTTCCTGCGGCGGCATTGGCCCGCTCTTTATTCCCCTCCCCCAAGGATTTGCTCAACAGGGAATTTACGCCCACGCCCACGCCGGTGGCGAAGCCGATGAGCAGATTCTGCACGGGGAATGCCAGGGAGAGGGCCGTCACGGCGCTCTCGGAAATTCGGGACACGTAAATGCTGTCCACCACGTTATAAAGGGCCTGCACCAGCATGGAGATGACCAGGGGCAGTGCCATGGTCAAAAGCAGCCTGCCAAGAGGCATGGTCCGCATTTTGTTCTCCTGCTGCAAAGGCGTTTGGGCTTGTTTCGTCATATCTCTGCCTTCTTTCTCTAAAAAATCAGTAATTAATTTATTATACAGAAGATTTCCCGAAAAAGCAACCTATTTTTACGGTTTTCCTAATTTTTCAAAGGGCAAAAAAGGACAGCCCCCGTTTTTGGAGACTGTCCTTGGATTTATTCTTCCGGTGCCGGTTGGCAGGGGGGCATTTTTAATAGGTCCGCCAGGGTGATGCTCTCGAAATAATCGTCGATGAGCTTGTCCAGCTTCTCCCACATGGGCAATGTGTCGCAGCAGCCGGTTCGGGAACAGGCCGAAGGACCATGGGTAGTGCAGGAAACCGGTGCCAGATTGCCCTCCGTCAGCTTCAGAATGCTGCCCACGGTATATTCCGACGGGTTCCGGCTGAGCCGGTAGCCGCCGCCCTTGCCCTGAACCGCCTGCAAAAAGCCCGCCTTGGAAAGGATGGTCATAATGGATTCCAGATATTTCTGGGAGATCTCCTCCTGCTCGGCGATTTCCTTCACGGGCACATACTCCCGATCCGTCCTCTTCGCCAAGAATACCATCACCCGCAGGGCATACCGGCCTTTGGTCGAAACGATCATAAGCCTTTATTCGTGGACGTGCTCACATGCCAGGGTGGCAGCGTCATAGGGAATGTTATTCTTCTTGAAGTAATCTTCCAAGGCGTTCTTGATGGCTTCCTCTGCCAGCACGGAGCAGTGCATCTTGTGGGCAGGCAGACCGTCCAGCGCCTCGGCCACGGCCTTGTTGGTCAGCTTCATTGCCTCGTAAATGGACTTGCCTTTGATCATCTCCGTTGCCATGGAAGAAGATGCAATGGCGGAGCCGCAGCCGAAGGTCTCGAACTTCACGTCTTTGATGATGTCGTCCTCGATCTTCAGGTAAATTTTCATAATATCGCCGCACTTGGCGTTGCCCACTTCGCCCACGCCGCTGGCATCCTCAATGATGCCCACATTCCGGGGATGGGTGAAATGATCCATAACTTTTTCACTGTACAGTGCCATAATTTTTTGCTCCTTATCTTAGAGAATATACTGCCGCTTGCCGGTCTGCAGGTCCCGCCACACCGGGGACATTCCCCGCAGGTAGCTGACCACTTCCGGCACGGATTTCAAAATATGGTCGATCTCTTCCTCGGTGTTGTACTCGCTGAGGGAGAGCCGCAGAGAGCCATGGGCCACGTCATGGACCCGGCCGATGGCCAGCAGCACATGGCTGGGGTCCAGAGAGCCGGAGGTGCAGGCGGAACCGGAGGAAGCGCTGATGCCCTTCTGGTCCAGCAGGAGCAGCAGGCTCTCGCCCTCGATGCCTTCAAAGCAGAAGCTCACGTTGCCCGGCAGACGGTGAACGGGGTCGCCGTTCAGTGCGGAATGGGGAATCTGGCTCAAACCGGCAATCAGCTTGTCCCGGAGGGCCGTGACCTTCTTGGTGTTCTCCTCCATGTGGGCGCAGGCTTCTTCCAGCGCGGCGGCCATGCCGCAGATACCGGCCACGTTTTCCGTACCGGCCCGCTTGCCCCGCTCCTGAGCGCCGCCGTCAATGAGGCTGGTCAGGGGGATGCCCTTCCGGCAGTACAGCACGCCCACGCCCTTGGGGCCGTGGAACTTATGGGCGGACAGGGACAGCATATCGATGTGCTGGTCCACCACGTTGATGGGCAGGTGGCCTGCCGCCTGGACAGCGTCCGTGTGGAACACCACACCGGCCTCCCGGCAAATTTCGCCAATCTCCGGGATGGGCAGGATGGAGCCGATCTCGTTGTTGGCGTACATGGTGGTCACCAGGCAGGTGTCTGGCCGGATGGCATCCTTCACCTGCTGGGCGGTGATGTTGTGGTTGTGGCGCACATCCAGATAAGTGACCTCGAAGCCCTCCCCTTCCAGGCGCCTCAGGGTATGCAGCACCGCATGATGCTCAAAAGCGGTGGTGATGATGTGCTTCTTGCCCTTCTTGGCTCCGTTCAGGGCTGCGGAGCGGATGGCCTGATTGTCGGCCTCGCTGCCGCCGGAGGTGAAAGTGATCTCCCGGGGTGTACAGCCCAGGCAGGCTGCGATGCGGTTCCGGGCGTCCTCCAATGCCTCCTTGGCCTCCTGACCGATGGTGTACAGGCTGGACGGATTGCCGTAAATGTTATCGAAATAAGGCAGCATGGCGTTGATGGCTGTCTTGCTCATTTGGGTGGTTGCCGCATTGTCTGCGTAAACTTTCATGGTTTTTCCTCCTGTTTCGCATTACCTAGTAAGTCTATAGGTAATATAGCACCACTTCCCTACTTTGTCAATAGGGAAACAAGGTATTCTCCAAGGTCCGGACCGCTTCCTCCAGAATTTCCGCATCTTCCTCCGAAAACCGGTCTTTTACCGGGCTGTCCATATCCAGAACGCCCCAAACTTTCCCGTTTTTCCGAATGGGAACGACGATCTCCGACCGGGAAGCGCTGTCGCAGGCGATATGTCCCGGGAAATCGTGTACATCCGCCACCCGGACCGTCCGGTTCTCCCCTGCCGCCGTTCCGCAGACCCCTTTTCCCGCCGGGATGACCGTGCAGGCGGGCTTACCCTGGAAGGGTCCCAGCTCCAGGCGGCCGTTGGTCCATATATAAAAGCCCGCCCAGTTGATATTTGGAAATTCCTGCCACAAAAGGGCGGAGACGTTGGCTAAATTGGAAATGGGATTGGCAACGCCTTCGCAGAGACTTTCGATTTGCTTTGCAAGCATGGTTTTTTCTTTCATTGTAACACACCTCCCGCTTATCATACGCCAAAGGACGCAAAATTGCAAGTTTTTCCGTTGTCCCCACGTCCTCCCTGATTTTTCGACTTTTACAGCGGTTACATCGCCGCAGGTGCGGAATATTAAGAGGGCAACGAAAAGGAGGGGCGGAAACCATGAGAAAAATACAAAAATTTGCAGCTTTGCTGCTGACTTTACTGTGTCTGCTGCCCACGGCGGTCCGGGCGGAAAGCCTTATCCCCGGCGGGGAGATCATCGGTCTGGCACTGGGCACCGGCACCGTGACGGTCACGGGCATTGACCCGGAATTGGGTGCGGCAGCCCAGGAGGCCGGACTGGAACCGGGGGACCAGATTCTCCGCATCGACGGGAAGAAAATCGCCTCCGCGCAGGACGTTTCCGCCGCTCTGGAACGCTCCGACGGCACGGTAACGCTGACCGTTCTGCGCAGCGGCACGGAGCAGACCCTGCGCCTGGCCCCGACCATTACGAAGGAAGGGCCGAAGCTGGGGGTCTACCTCCGGCAGGGCATCACCGGCATCGGCACCGTCACCTATTATGACCCGGAGGACAACCGGTTTGGTGCCCTGGGCCATGGGGTCACGGAGGCCGGAGGCAAACTGCTGTCCATGACCCGCGGCAGCGTGTACCAGGCCACGGTGCTGTCCCTGCGGAAGGGCCTGGCAGGAACGCCGGGACAGCTGTTCGGCTCCGCCCTCTCCCCTGTTCCCTGCGGCGCACTTCTGGAGAATACCGCCTACGGGGTCTTTGGCAAATTGGACGCTCTTCCCGGCGGGTCCCCCGTGGAAACGGCCCCGGCAGAAGCCGTGCATACCGGTCCGGCGATCATCCGCTCTACGGTGTCCGGGGAGACGGTACGGGAGTATTCTGTGGAAATTCTGAAAATCTATCCCGACCCCAAGCAGCCGGGCAGGAATCTGCTGATTCGTGTCACGGACCCCGGCCTGCTGGAAACCACCGGCGGCATCGTCCAGGGCATGAGCGGCAGTCCCATTTTGCAGGATGGGAAGCTGATTGGCGCCGTGACCCATGTGCTGGTGAACCAGCCCGACACGGGATATGGGATCTTCATCGAAAATATGCTGGAGGCGGCAGGGTAATGGGCTGTCTCAAAATGCGAATTATAGGAAAATAGTTCCCTTCAAAAGTTAAATAAAATCCGTGAAAAACCAGTTTTATCGGATTTTCACGGATTTATTGTTGGGCTGATTTTTAGAAAAATCTATTTTGAGACAGCCCCGTTCAATTTAT
The DNA here is from genome assembly GCA_900544405.1 of uncultured Eubacteriales bacterium. GTDB lineage: Bacteria > Bacillota > Clostridia > Oscillospirales > Oscillospiraceae > Faecousia. The sequence continues at coordinate 13,835 of UQVA01000002.1, read as the reverse complement.
ATTCTGCTGATTGTGTTGAATTTCCCCGAATCTTATGCTATACTCTTAGAAAAATACCAAGGAGGATATTCTAATGAACACTTATACGAATCTGAATGGCCGTGAGGACCTTCTGGCCTCCATTACCGCCCTGGAGCAGGAGCTGGCCGCCAAGACAGGCAAGGAAGTCTCTCTGGTGGCGTACAGCCCCATCCGCTACGCTTCCCTGAACGACGACACTGAGGCCCTGGCCAAGATCACGGAACTGGAGCAGCTGCTTTCCAAGAAAACCGGCAAGGAAGTGGCGCTGGTGGCCTTCACCATCTGATTTGCACCAATAATACGAAGCCCCCGGAACGGATTTTCTCCGTTTCGGGGGCTTTTTTCAGAACAAACTCACCTGAGAGGTATCCGGCAGACTGCCGAAGGCTCCGGCGTCCTTCAGCATCTGGATGTGGGTCTTGGAGACCTTGGGGCAGGCCGCCGCCACCTCCTCGATGGACAGGAACGTCTTGCCCTTTCGGCCCTCCATCAGGTCCCAGGCGGCGCTTTCGCCCAGGCCGGAAATGGCCACGAAGGGCGGCAGCAGCTTTCCGTCCTCAATGACGAACTTGATGGCGTGGCTCCGGTACAGGTCGATGGGGGCAAACTCGAAGCCCCGGAGGTAGTATTCGTAGACCACTTCCAGGGTGGTCAGCAGGTCCTCGTCCTTGTCGGTGGCGTCCTCGTTCTCGGAAATGGCCTTGATATTGGCCTTCACGGACTCCATGCCGTTGGTCATCAGCACCGCATCGAAGCCGCCCTTCTGGCTGCGCCGGTAGAAATAGGCAGCATAAAAAGCCAGGGGGTGATAGACCTTGAACCAGGCGATTCGGAAGGCCATCATAACGTAAGCCACGGCGTGGGCCTTGGGAAACAGGTACTTGATCTTCTTGCAGGAGGTGATGTACCAGTTGGGAACGCCTGCGGCGATCATTTCCTCCTCGGCCCCCTCCGGCAGACCTCTGCCCTTTCGCACGGCCTCCATGATCTTGAAGGACCGCTTTTCCGGCATTCCGCAGGAGATAAGATAGAGCATAATGTCGTCACGGCAGCCGATGGCCTGATCGACGGTGGCGGTTTTGGAGGTAATGAGATCCTTGGCGTTGCCCAGCCACACATCCGTACCGTGAGAGAAACCGGAAAGCCGCAACAGGGTATCGAACCGGGTGGGCATGGTGTCCAGCAGCATTCCACGGGTGAAGTGGGTATTGAACTCCGGAATGGCCACGGCCCCGGTGGGACCTAAGATAGGGTCATCCTCATAGCCCAGGACCTTGGAGGAGGTGAAGATGGACATGGTGTTCTTGTCGTCCAGCGGGATGGTCTTGGCGTCCACGCCGGTCATGTCCTCCATCATCCGGATCATGGTGGGGTCATCGTGGCCCAGCATATCCAGCTTCAGCAGGTTCTCCTCCATGGAGTGGTATTCAAAATGGGTTGTGATCTGGTCGGAATTGGGGTCGTCCGCCGGGTGCTGCACCGGGCAGAAATCCCAAATCTCATTTTCCTGGGGAATGACTACCAGGCCGCCGGGGTGCTGGCCGGTGGTCCGGCGCACGCCCACGCAGCCGGAGGCCAGCCGGTTTTCCTCCGCACGGGTGGCGGTGAGATTCCGCTCGGAAAGGTACTTTTTCACATAGCCGAAGGCGGTCTTTTCCGCCACGGTGCCCACGGTACCGGCCCGGAACACATGGGATTTTCCGAACATCTCCACGCAGTAGGCGTGGGCCTTGGACTGGTATTCGCCGGAGAAGTTCAGGTCAATATCCGGGACCTTATCGCCGCCGAAGCCCAGGAAGGTCTCGAAGGGGATGTTGAAGCCGTCCTTGTCGAATTTTGTGCCGCACTTGGGGCAGATGGCATCCGGCAGGTCCGCCCCGCAGCCGTAGCCCTTGGGGACATCGAATGTGGTGTACTTGCACTCCGGGTTGGGGCAGCGATAGTGGGGCGGGAAGGAATTCACTTCCGTGATGCCTGCCATGTAGGCCACGATGGAGGAACCCACGGAACCACGGGAGCCCACCAGATAGCCATGCTCCAAGGAGTTCTGCACCAGCTTCTGAGCAGACATATAGATCACGTCATAGTGGCAGTTGATGATGTCGTGAAGCTCCGTTTCCACACGCTTGGTGATGAGTTCCGGGGGATTTTCGCCGTAAAGCCGGTGCAGCTTGCCGTACACCAGGGCTTTCAGGTCCTCCACGGAGTTCTCGATCTTGGGTGCGAACAGGTTATGGGGCACGGGCCGCAGGGTCTCCACCATGTCCGCAATGGCGTTCGTGTTCTTGACCACCACTTCATAGGCCTTCTCCTCCCCCAGATAGGAAAACTCCCGGAGCATATCATCGGTAGTGCGGAAATACAGGGGATTTTCCCGGTCGCAGTCGTCGAAGCCCTTGGTGGCCAGCAGGATATGCCGGAAGATTTCGTCCTCCGGATTCAGGAAGTGGACGTCGCCGGTGGCCACCACAGGCTTGTCCAGTTCTTCGCCCAGCCGGACCACGGTGCGGTTGAAGTTCCTCAGGTCCTCGTCGCTGTTGGCAATGCCCTTGGCCAGCATGAAGCGGTTGTTGGCCAGGGGCTGAATTTCCAGGAAATCATAGAACGAAGCGATGCGCTTCAATTCGTCCTCGCTTTTTCCGTCCAGAATGGCCTGGAACAGCTCGCCGGCCTCGCAGGCGGAGCCGATGATCAGGCCCTCCCGCAGTTCCATCAGGTCAGATTTGGGGATACGAGGCACCCGCTTGAAGTATTTCAGGTTGGAGTCGGAGATAAGGTGATAGAGATTCCGCAGGCCCACCTGATTTTTAGCAAAGAGAATGATGTGCCGGGCATGGCGGTCGCCGATGCGGCTCTTGGAGCGCAGCTTCATCATGGCCGGGTTGATGCTTTGCAGGTCATGAATGTCCAGTTCTTCCAGCTTTTCGATGAACCGATGGAAAATCAGGCCGCAGGTCATGGCGTCATCCGCCGCCCGGTGGTGATTGAAGTCCGGCAGACTCAGGGCATTGGAAACGATGTCCAGCTTGAATTTGTTCAGCTGGGGCATGAGATTCTGAGAAAGAATCAGGGTGTCCAGGGCCGTTGCGGTAAATTCATAGCCCTGCCGCAGGCACTCCGCCCGGATGAAGCCCGTGTCGAAGTCGGAATTGTGGGCCACCAGCACCCGGTCCCCGCAGAATTCCAGAAATTTCGGCAGGACCTCCTCGATTTTTGGTGCGCCCTTCAGCATATCCTCGGTGATACCCGTCAATTCGACGATTTTCGGTTCCAGATGCCGCTCCGGGTCTACAAAGGTCTGGAACCGGTCCACCTCCCGGCCGTTTTTCAGGATCACGGCACCAATTTCGATAATTTTATCCTTCTTGGAGGAAAGGCCCGTTGTTTCCAGGTCAAAGGCCACATATTCCTCGTCAAAAGTGATGTTTTTCTCGCCGTGGACCACGATACGGTCGTCCACGTCGTTGACGTAGTAGCCCTCGCAGCCGTAGAGGATTTTGATGTTCTGGTCCGTACCCGCCACCTTGGCCTTGGCAGCAGCCTTCATGGCATCCGGGAAGGACTGGGCCACGCCGTGGTCCGTGATGGCGATGGCCTTATGGCCCCAGGCCGCCGCCTGCTTTACCGCCGCCCCGGTGTCCGTCAGGGCGTCCATGTTGCTCATGGTAGTGTGCAGATGCAGCTCCACCCGTTTCTCCCCGGGGGCAGTGTCCTTCCGGGTGGGCATGGAGCCAGGCATGATGGCGAAGGGCTTGATGTTCATTTCGTTGTCGTACCGGTTCAGTTCGGTGCGGCCCTGGACCTTCAGGATGTTGCCCACCTGCAAATGGTCCAGAATTTTCTTGGCCTCGCTGTTTTCCAGGAACCGCTGGAGCCGCACGGAGCCGGTGTTGTCGGTCATGTCGAAGCTGACAATCCAGGCGTTGCGCTTTTTCAACTCCCGATGGTCCACGCTGAACACCCGGCCCTCCACGATGACGGAACCCATGTCGATGTTCAGGTCCTTCATGGGCACGGGATTGCCCCGGAAGGGCTTGCCGTACAGGGTCTCCTCGCTCTGGGGCTGGTCCTGCTTGGGACTGCCGGAGGATTTCTTGTCGCCGCTGCACATGGCTGCGGGCATGGCTGCCGCCGTGGTGGAGCGCATGGTCTCCAAAGCGTCAAACAGTGCCTGACCGGACAGGTCATGGGCAGAGAGGACTTTGAAAACCGGGGCCTTTCCGAACCGCTCCGTCAGTTTTCGACAAACTGCCGGGACGGCCTCCTCCAGAGCGGCCTTGCCGTTGGCCCGGAGGGAAATTTCCAGGTTATCGCCGTCCCATTTCCACCCGGCCCCCGCCAGGGAAGCCCGGTTCATGGAGTTCTCCTCCACGAACAGCTGCATCAGCTCCTCCGGCTCGACTTTCTGCAACTCCTCCGCCGGGTGGGTCATGTGTATTTCAAAATGCCGCAGGCCGTAAAGGCCGCAGATGTCCCGCTCCACCTTTTCCAGAAGCCGCATGGGAATATACTGGTCAGCATACAGCGTCACCGCCGCCTGCCGGGTAGCCGGGTCCAGGTCCGCTCCCGTGATGCGCGCCACGGAAAGCACCCCGGAGAGGCTCTCCCCGGGGCGATATTCGGTAAACATCTGTAAAAAGGAAACGGATTCTTTCATTTTTCTCCTTATAATGCGTCTATCCGCCGCAAAAGCTCCGGCAGAAGTTCCTCATAGGGCAGCTTGCACACCGGCTCTCCATGCTCGAAAAGCAAGCCGCAGCCGTCGCCGCCGGCAATGCCGATGTCGGCTTCCCGGGCCTCGCCGGGGCCGTTGACCACGCAGCCCATGACCGCCACGGTGATGGGCTTTTCGCAGTTTCTCAGGGCCTCGTCCACCTGCCGCACCAGGCCGATCAAATCAATGCGAGTCCGGCCGCAGGTGGGGCAGGAAATGATGTTCACGCCGTCTTTCCGAAGGCCCGCCGCTTTCAGAATGTCCCTGGCGGCGTAGACCTCCTCCACTGGGTCGTCGGTGAGACTCACCCGGAGGGTGTCGCCGATGCCATCCAGGAGCAAGGCCCCGATGCCCATGGCGGACTTGATGAGGCCCATGCGAACAGGCCCCGTCTCGGTAACGCCGATGTGGAGGGGGTAGTCGCACTTCTCCCGGAACAGCCGGGCCGCCGCCACCATGGTGGGGACAGTGGAGGACTTCATGGACACGCAGGTGTCATAAAACCCATATTTTTCCAGCAATTCCAGGTGGGAAAAGGCGCTTTCCACCAGGGCCTCCGCCGTAGGATGGCCGTATTTTTCCAGCAGCTTCTTGTCCAGGCTACCGCCGTTGACGCCGATGCGGATGGGGATATGGCGGCTCTTGCACACGTCCACCACCGCCTCCACCCGGTCCTCCCCGCCGATGTTGCCGGGGTTGATGCGGATTTTGGCAGCGCCGCCCTCGGCGGCCGCAATGGCCAGCCGATAGTCAAAGTGAATGTCCGCCACCAGCGGCAGGGGGCTGTCTTTGGCAATTTCCCGGAAGCCTTCGGCGGCTTCCATATCCGGCACCGCCAGCCGGGCGATCTGGCATCCGGCGGTCTTCAGCCGCTTGATCTGCTCCAGAGACCCGGCCACGTCGGTGGTGCGGGTATTGAGCATGGACTGAATGACCACCGGTGCGCCGCCGCCAATTTTTACGCCGCCTACGTCGATCTGTCTCGTCATAGTATTACCTCTTGATGATGGTGAAAATATCCTTGAACATGATGACGGCCATCAGCCCCAGCAGCAAGATCATGCCCGCTCCGTGGAGATAAGCCTCGTACTTGGGATTGATCTTTTTCTTCGTGATGGCCTCCACCGCCGTGGTCAGCAGCAGACAGACGATGCGTCCGCCGTCCAGAGCGGGCAAGGGCAGCATATTCATCACCGCCAGATTGATGGCAATGAAGCCCATAAAGTAAAGAATATTCAGCATGGCTTCCTGCTTCGTCTCCGACTCCTGAGCCACGGTGTTGATCTGGTCCACGATGCCCACCGGGCCGGACAGGTCCTTGAACCCGGCCTGACCGGAGAAAAGCATTTGCAGGCTCAGCCGCACGGTCCGGACGGAATCCATGGCCGTATTCCACACATAAGCCACCCGGTCCCCGAAGGTCGCCTGCTTCACGCCGAAGGTCAGCCCATAGCGCAAGCTGGTGCCGCCGTTGCCGTCGTCAAAGGCCCGGAGCTCCGTGGACACCTCCGGCAGGGTGATCTTTTCCCCGTTCCGTCTCACGGTAAAACTGTGGGTCTCGCCGCCCTTGACAGTCAGGATCATATTGAAATCGCTCTGAACATAGAGTCTTTCCCCGTCGATGGCCAGGATATAGTCCCCCGCCTGGAGGCCGTTGTTCTCCGCCAGGGCGCTGTTGGATTCGATTTGGGTGACTTCCGGCACCACGAACTGCTGGGACGGGCCGAACACGATGGCATAAAGCATCAGTCCCGCCAGGAAGTTCATGAAGGCCCCCGCCGCCAGGATCAGGAACCGCTTCCACCACTTGGCCCGGCCGAAGGCACGGGGATTGTCGCTGTCCTCGTCCTCTCCCTCCATGGCGCAGTAGCCGCCGATGGGGATGCAGCGGATGGCATACAGGGTCTCCCCCACCTGCTTTTTGAAAATGGCGGGACCCATAAAGAGGGAAAACTCATTGACCTGGACCCCGGAAGCCTTGGCTACCAGAAAATGGCCCAGTTCGTGGACAAAAATCAGAACGCTGAACAGCAGAATTGCCAATACGATCGTCATAAGCGCCTCACATTACATAGATTCCAGGACCGCCTGCCGGGCCAGCCGGTCTGCGGTCAAAATTTCCTCCAAATCGGGACTCTGCACGAAGCTGACCCGGTCCACGGCGGACTTCACCAGCCGGTAAATATCCGGGAATGCGATTTTGTCTTCCAAAAACAGGCCCACCGCCGCCTCGTTGGCGCCGTTCATGGCGGCGCAGACGTTGCCGCCGGCCTTAGCGCATTCCCGGGCCAGGGCGAGACAGGGGAAGCTGTCCGTGTCGGGCTTCGTGAAGGTCAGGGCGGCGCATTTCGTCAGGTCCAACCGATCCACAACGCATTCTTTCCGCTCCGGATAGGTCATGGCCAGCTGAATGGGCAGGCGCATATCCGGAGTCCCCAGCTGGGCCATGACGGCTCCGTCCACGAACTCCACCATGGAATGCACGATGCTCTGCCGGTGAATGAGCACATCCACCTGCTCCACGGGCAGGCCGTAAAGCCGCATGGCTTCGATGACCTCCAGTCCCTTGTTCATCAGGGTAGCACAATCGATGGTGATTTTTGGTCCCATCTTCCAGTTGGGATGCCGCAGGGCGTCCGCTTTGGTGACGGATTTTAATTCTTCGGCGCTTTTTCCGAAGAAGGGTCCGCCGGAACAGGTCAAAATCAGCCGACGAATTTCCCGTTTCTCCCCTGCCCCCATGAGGCACTGGAAAATCGCGGAATGTTCCGAATCCACCGGAACGATCTCGGCACCGTATTTTTTTGCCTCCGCCATGACCAGCTCCCCGGCGCAGACCAGGGTCTCTTTATTGGCAAGGCCAATGCGTTTTTTCCGCCGGATGGCCTCCAGCGTGGGCTTCAGGCCCAGCATTCCCGCCACGGCGGTAATGACGCAGTCCGCTTCCTCCATGGAAGCGGCGTGGAGAAGTCCCCCTTCGCCCCATTCCACATCCACAGGCAGGTCGGAAATTTGCTCTGCCAGCGCCGCCGCCGCTTCCTCCGTGGCCATGACAGCCAGCCTGGGCCGGAATTCCCGGCACTGCTCCGCCATGCGCTCCACGCTTTTCCCGGCAGTCAGGGCCGCAACGCCAATGCCCAGGTGCTTTACAATGTCCAGGCTCTGCCGCCCGATGGAACCGGTAGAGCCCAGAATACTGACGCAATTTACCATTTTTATTTCCCCACGGCCACCGGCAGGAGCAGCAGAAGCAGCTCGGACAGAGGTCCAACGATCATCATGGAGTCAAACCGGTCCAGCACGCCGCCATGACCGGGAATCAGATTGCCGTAATCCTTGATGCCCGTCTGGCGCTTGATGACAGAGAAGCACAGATCCCCGAACACAGCGCCCAGGGAACCCACCACACCGTAGAGAACGGCATAAAGGTAGTTCACCTGCATTTTGAAACCCAGCTGCATCACCAGGCAGAAGATGAGCATTCCCAATGTTGCTCCCAGCACGCCGCCCACGACGCCCTCTACGGTCTTATGGGGGCTGATGACCGGGGCCAGCTTATGCTTGCCGAAGGCCCGGCCCGCAAAATAGGCACCCGTGTCGGAGAGGAACGCCAGGATGAAGGGAATGAACACATACCGCCGCCCCAGAGGCCAGCTGTGTATGCGGACGATGCTGGTCAGCAGATACGGCAGCAGCAGCCCCGCCGCCAGGCAATAGGCCACTTTTTCAAAGGAAATTTTCACATGAGAGGCCATCATTTCCCCGAAAAGAGCGGCAAAAAACACCAGTATGCCGATCATGGCCCAGGTGTATTGTTTTCCGTAGAGGCTCCAAAGGCCCACGCCAAAGGCAATGACGGCGCTGTACGCCACCAGCCGGACCTCCTTCACCAGGTCCGTCCGGTACAGCAGTTCGTATGCAGCAATGGCCGCCAAAGCGCCGAAGATCACTGCCGTAACGATCTTGGGCAGGAACAGCACGGCAATGAGCAGCAGGGGCAGCAGCACCGCCGCTGCGATCACTCTTGTTTTCATAGTTACACGCCTCCAAACCGGCGGGAGCGCCGGTGGTATTCCGCAATGGCCTCGTCCAGGTCCTCCGGGGTAAAATCGGGCCAAAGTACATTCATATACACAAATTCCGAATAGACCGTCTGCCAGGGCAGGAAATTGCTGAGCCGCTTCTCCCCGGAGGGGCGAATGACCAATTCCGGGTCCGGCACGCCTGCGGAGTACAGGGACTGGGCAAACAAATCTTCCGTAATGTCGGCGGGGTCCAATTCCCCCGCCCTGGCCCGTTCGGCCAGGTCCCGTGCAGCCCGGACGATCTCATCCCGGCCGCCGTAATTCAGGCAGAAATTCACCTGCACATCGTCAAAGGATGCCGAGCGGTTCTGGGCATCCATACAGAGCTTTTGCAGCTCCGGGGAAAGCCTGCTCAGGTCCCCCCAGAAGCGGAAGCGCACATGGTTTTTCTCCATATCCGCCATGGCCTCCCGCAGATATTTGGCCAGCAGCTTCATAATGCCGCCGATCTCCTCCGTGGAACGCTTCCAGTTCTCCGTGGAGAAGGCATACACCGTCAGATACTCCACGCCCAACGTGCGGCAGTAATTGGCGATGGTCCGGAAGGTCTCGGCGCCGGCTGCATGACCGGCGGTGCGGGGCAGGCCCCGCTGCTTGGCCCAGCGGCCGTTGCCGTCCATGATGATGGCAATATGTCTGGGCGGTGTTTCGGGCATAAGAATTCCCTCTTTTACTCTTTTACTTAGAATCGCAATGGGGGCGCAAGCGCCCCCACCGTCTCGAAGCGACTCAGATCGCCATCAGTTCCTTTTCCTTGGCTGCCAGGACGTCGTCCACCTTCTTGATGTACTTGTCCAGCAGGTCCTGGAGATCCTTCTCGGCCTTCTTCTGGTCATCCTCGGTGATCTCGGAATTCTTTTTCAGCTTCTTGATATAGTCCATGCCGTCTCGGCGGATGTTCCGCATGGCCACCTTGGCCTCCTCGGAATACTTCCGCACCTGCTTGGTCAGGTCCTTCCGGCGCTCCTCGGTAAGCTGGGGGAACACCAGCCGGATGACCCGGCCGTCATTCTGGGGGTTGATGCCCAGGTCGGAAGCCTGGATGGCCTTTTGGATGTCCTTGAGCAGCTTGCCGTCCCAGGGCTGAATGACCAAAGTCCGGGCATCGGGAGAAGAAATGGTAGCCACGCCGTTCAGAGGCGTTTCCTGTCCATAGTATTCCACGCTGATGCGGTCCAGAACCTTCGCATTGGCCCGGCCTGCCCGGACGGAGCCGAAGTTCTCTCCCAGCACCTCCAGGGTCTTGTCCATTCTGCGGCTGAATTCATTGAAATCAACACTCATTTTCTTAGTCCTCCTTCACAGTGGTTCCAATTTTCTCCCCGTGCACCACACGGAGAATGTTCTCAGGGTCTTTCAGAGCGAAGCACACCAGCTTCATGTGGTTGTCCATGGCCAGAGTCATGGCCGTGGTGTCCGTGGCCTTCAGATGACGGGCCAGGACCTCGTCATAGGTCAGCTCGTCGAACTTCACGGCCGTGGGGTCCAGGTTGGGGTCGGCAGAGTACACGCCGTCCACATTCTTGGCCAGCAGCACCGCATCTGCCTCGATCTCCACCCCCCGCAGCACTGCACCGGTGTCGGTGGTGAAGTAGGGGTTGCCGGTGCCGCAGGCAAACAGGGTCACATACCCGTCCTTCAGATAACGGTCCGCAGCATCCCGGGTGAAATACTCGGCGAACTTGGGGGTCTCCACGGCGGAGAGCACCCGTGCGGGGACACCGTGCTTTTCCAGGGCATCCGCAACGGCGATGGAATTCATCAGCGTTGCCAGCATTCCCATGGCATCGCCGTGGGAGCGCTGCATTTTATCCGCACCGTCCTTCACGCCCCGCCAGAAATTGCCGCCGCCGATGACGATGCCGATCTCCACGCCTTCCTCCCGGCAGGCCCGGATGACCTCACAAAGCTTGCCGATGACGGAAAAGTCCAGTCCCCGGTGAGCGTCCCCGGCCAGGGCCTCGCCGCTGAGCTTCAACAGGATTCGTTTATACGCAATGGTAGACACACTTCTCACTCCTTCTCATGTTCTCTCCTATTTTATAATATCCGGAGCCAAATGACAACCACTATTTCACGGTATTTCAAAATTGTTTTCGCTTTCTTCATAATTTCCCGAAAAGTCCCGGCCAAAATTCGGATTTTTTTCGATTTGGCGTTGCAATCGTCGGCCCAATCGGTTATAATGACAGTTGATTTTCACGAGAGAGGTGTGGCACAATGGCTGAAACCACAGAAAGCAAGAATTTCATCCACGCATTCATCGAAGAGGATATTGCCCCCGGCGGACAGTTTGCCGGGAAAACCGTGCATACCCGCTTCCCGCCGGAGCCCAACGGCTACCTGCACATCGGTCACTGCAAGGCCCTGATCATCGATTTCGGCACGGCAGAAAAGTTCGGCGGCCTCTGCAATCTGCGTATGGACGATACCAACCCCACCAAAGAGGACGTTGAGTTCGTGGAGGCCATCCAGCAGGACATCCACTGGCTGGGCTTCGACTGGGGCGACCGGTTCTTCTATGGCTCCGACTACTTCGAGAAGGATTACGAGTACGCCGTGGAACTCATCAAGAAGGGTCTGGCCTACGTCTGCGAGCTGACTCCCGAGCAGTTCAAGGAATACCGGGGCGACCTGACCACCCCCGCCGTTTCCCCCTACCGGGACCGGCCCATCGAGGAGAACCTGGACCTCTTTGAGCGGATGAAGAACGGCGAATTTGAAGATAACAAATACACCCTCCGGGCCAAGATCGATCTGGCCTCCGGCAACTTCAATATGCGTGATCCGGTCATTTACCGCATCCGTCATATGCACCACCACCGTCAGGGAGACAAGTGGTGCATCTACCCCATGTACGACTTCGCCCACCCCATTCAGGACGCTCTGGAGGGCATCACCCACTCCCTGTGCTCCCTGGAATTTGAGAACCACCGCCCCTTATACAACTGGGTGGTGGAGCACGTCAGCGTCCCCTGCCATCCCCGGCAGATCGAGTTTGCCCGGCTGGGCATCGACCACACGGTCCTGTCCAAGCGGAAGCTCCGTGCTTTGGTAGAGGGCGGACAGGTCTCCGGCTGGGACGATCCCAGAATGCCCACCCTCTGCGGTATGCGCCGCCGGGGCTACACGCCCAAGAGCATCCGCAACTTCTGCGAGCGGGTAGGCGTGGCCAAGTCCCCCAACACCATTCCCTATGCGTTCCTGGAATACTGTCTCCGGGAGGACCTGAACGAGACGGCCACCCGTGTCATGGCGGTGCTGCATCCCGTGAAGCTGACCATCACCAACTATCCCGAAGGTCAGAGCGAGACGTTCTCCATTGAAAATAACCCCATGGACGAGAACGCCGGGAAGCGGGACATCACCTTCTCCCGGGACCTGTGGATCGAAGCCGACGACTTCCTGGCCCAGCCCGTGCCCAAGTACAAGCGGCTCTATCCAGAGGGACCGGAGTGCCGCCTGAAGGGCGCTTATGTCATCAAATGCACCGGCTACAACACCGACGAGAACGGCAACATCACCGAGGTCCTGGCCACCTACGATCCCGACAGCAAGGGCGGCGACCCCGCCGACGGCCGGAAGATCAAGGGTGCCACCATCCATTGGGTGGACGCCAACAACTGCGCCGATGCGGAGGTCCGTCAGTATTCCAACCTGTTCAACGACCCGGACCCCGATGCCGCCGGCAAGGATTTTCTGGCCTGCCTGAACCCGGATTCTCTGGAAGTACTCACCGGCTGCAAGGTGGAAGCCAGCCTGAAAGACGCCAAGGCCCCCGCTTCCTACCAGTTCATGCGCCTGGGCTACTTCTGCCCGGACAGCAAGGACAGCGCCCCCGGCCACCTGGTGTTCAACCGGTCCGTCAGCCTGAAGGACAGCTACAAACCCGGTATGTAAGTTCAAAAATGCCCCCGGACGATTTTGTCCGGGGGATTTCTTTGTCAAATGGCATGGGACATGGCAGCCAACCGGGCCGTCATGTCCCTGTTTTTATTTGGAAAAGTCCCAATCAGCTTTTTTCGCAGTTCTGCTTCATTCTCCGCAGCTTTGTGCCGCAGTGGACGATGAGATAAATGTAAAGGACTGCCAGGACGCAGAAGATCACGGTCAAAACCGTTTCCGTCGGCTCACGGCTATCCACGCTCCGCACCAGATTCGGCACGATGCAGCAGAAGAAAAAGATCAACAGCGGCAAAAGCCGGGTCTTGATAACATGACCGATCAAATCCAGCCTGGACGCATTATCCGAAAACAGTTCCTCGTCCTGGGGTGCATTCTCCCGGGCAACTGCCTTGCGGAAATACAGCCAGCCCAAACAGCCGCCCAGGTATTCCCAACCGTAATCCTGATAAAGCTGAAAATAATCCCGGTTTTCCGTGCCGTTTTTGTAATCCAGACGGTAGATCACGTCCTCCGGCTGGCATTTCTCAAATCGGTAAAAGCAGGGCGGCACCATCCGCACCAGCTTCCAGCCCTGCCGGTGCTGCTCCCGGAGCCAGTCTTCCTCCTCCACAAAATCCGCAACGGTAAAAAAGCGGACCACGGTCTTTTCATTCTTCATGAACTGTTTCCCCCTTACTGTTCCGATACAGACGCTCGATGCGCCGCATTTCCAATTCCAGGACCTCCGTCCCCAACGCCGTGAGTCGGTATAGCTTTCGTTTTTCTTCCTCCCGGTCCAGAGTAATAAGCCCATCCTTTTCCATTTTCGACAGCGTTCCGTACATGGTCCCGGCGCTGATGGTCAAAGCGCCGCCGGTCATTTCCCGGACCCGCTGACTAATGCCGTAGCCGTGCTGGGGCTGCTGCAGGCAGAAAAGGATGTAAAACCCGGTCTCCGTCATGGGGACGTAGATACGTCTGATTTTACTGTCCATTCGAGTTTCACACCTTTCGCCTCGATGTATCGAGGTTCTATTCATATTATATCGAGGTTCGGTAGTAATGTCAAGTAAAAAAAATGGGCGGCAGGGAGGAAACCCTGCCGCCTGAAAACAGAAAAAGAAAGGAGA
>UQVA01000001.1 GCA_900544405.1 uncultured Eubacteriales bacterium | reverse complement strand
GTTGCTTGAACAATTTTTACTTCAAAATATTGTCTAACTTTTGGGGGTCACTTCAATTTCTCCGGCAGCGGGGGCTTTCTTTCGGTTATGTGCGCTCAGGCTTACCAGGCCTTCATATCTTGCGGACATTGACCGTCAGGCAGAGGAGATGTTCGAACGACTGATAAAACAAATGGCAGATGCAGAGGGCATTACGGAAACGCTGAAAGCCAGCAACCCAATGGAATGGGTCGGGCGGATGAATTCCTGCCGAAACCGTGCAACCGAAATTGTCTGTCACCAAGTGATCTATACATAAGGCAAGGCCCGTCGTATCGAGGAAATGATACGACGGGCCTTTTTTGCTTATTGTACTTTCAAAAATCCGGATTCAAAGGCATTGGGGAAAAGAAACCGCTTCTCGCCCTGTTCAAAGCGGACGGTCACATATTCCCTGTTCAGCTCAATCACCTTGCCGATGCCGAACTTAGCGTGAGCCACAGCGCTTCCAACGGCAACGCTGGAAACATCGACCTTCGGTTTTTCGGGCTGCTGGGGCTTTGCGGGAGCGATCGGAGATTTCACGCCGAAGGCAGCAGTGACAAAATCCGGTTTCGCCGGCAGCGTCCGGGCCGGAACGGGGGCTTTTTGCGGCTCCGGTTCCTCATCCACTTCCGGAACATCGGCTTCATCGATTTCCGGCGCATTCATCGTAGACTGCTGGTTATAGAACAGCAGCTCGTACTCCTTGCGCTTCACAACGGTATCCCAGCCGCCGACATCCTCGTTTTCGTGCTTGTCCAGGCCGGTGTAGGACAGGCTGGAATCCTCATAGCGCTTGAATTTGAAGATGGCGTCGTTCATCAGGCTGGCGTTGAACACATTCAGCTCCACCAGCAGATTAAAGTCCTTCACATCCAGACCGGTCACTTTTTTGAAGAGCCCCGGCTCCAGCTGCGTGATCACATCCTTCAGAGAGCGCTCCCGGTAATCCGTCAGATACATAAAGATCGGCACACGGGTGGCAAACTTGATGAGCTTCTCCTGAATCTGCTTACGCATGGATTTGTATTCTTTTTCTTCCTCGGAGATTTCCTTTTTCTCCTCCTTGGTGAGTTCCTTGCCTTTTTCCTTCTTGGCCTTTTTCACGCTCTCCGATTTGTTGATGATGGTCTCAATATCCGAGTTCAGGCTGCGGAACCCTTCAATTTTCATCAGGGCCTCCATGGCCTCTTTGTTTGCCATCAGTCGCCGGAGCGTATCATTGTCCACATTGACCAGCAATGCGGATTCCCAGCGCTTGGCCAGCAGCGTGGCCGAGGTACCGGCCATGGCGATATCCAGAATATCCTGAGCGTCGATCTGCTTCATGCTGCTGCCGTCGTAGGCCAGTACAGGCAGGAAGTTGATGAATTCCGCCACCTTCTTTCCCGGGTTGCTTTCGTTCACATTTAGGCGGCAGGAATAATCCGAGATTTGCTTGAGGGCGCGGTCCAGCGCAAAATCAAAGACATAGCACTCATATTTCATAATTTGATCGGTGCCGGAGCCGGTACGCACCGTCCACGGAGACTGTACCCGGAACGCTGCTTGGAAATAGGTTTCCGGGCTTTTCAGATTCCGCAGCATAAAGATGCCCGTCCACGGCTTGACCGTGACGCCGGTGGTCAGCTTGCCGCAGGACAGCGTGATGGTCTTGGTGGTCAGCGGGTCGCCCATGGATTTCTGCACCGGCTCCAGCGCATCCACGCCAATGCCCGCCTTGGTCCCGGCGCAGACATTGATGCGGTAATCGTGATAAAAGCTGTTCTGTTTCTGCTGCAGCAGATTATACATTGCATAGCAGCTGGCCACATTGGGCAGAAACCAGAAGGTGTGGGACAGCACATTCAGCAGCCGGGTATCGGAAAACGGCATGGGCGGGCGCTTGTCCTGTCCCAGCTTCATATCGTCCACGCTGGCCGGGAGAAAAGACCCGCGAATCAGGTCCAGCCACTTCTGCACCTCGTTCTCATAGACAAAGCGGGCAGTCTCCGGCTTGCTTTTCTCGCCGTATTTGGCGGAGAAAAATACATTCAAATCAAATTCGTCGAACTGACCCTGCAT
The DNA here is from genome assembly GCA_900544405.1 of uncultured Eubacteriales bacterium. Taxonomy (GTDB): domain Bacteria; phylum Bacillota; class Clostridia; order Oscillospirales; family Oscillospiraceae; genus Faecousia. Next base: position 300,273 of record UQVA01000001.1, on the reverse strand, counting down.
GGCGATCTGTCGGATGCTGTCCGGAATGCGATAGGTCATCATCACCATCCGTGGCAGCGCTGCATAGGGGTTGTCCGCAGCCCCGTCCCAGTTTTCCTTGGCCCGCTGTTCGTCGGAATAGGTCCAGTTGTAGATTTGGTCCTCGATAAATTCGCCGCTGTTGATGGCCCGGAACGGCGTGCCGGACAAGAACAGATAGTAGGATGTGGTGATGGGCAGGAAGGTCTCGTTGTAGGCGTTGTCGGCCTCGTCCTTCTTGTACTTCTCCATATCGAAGTCGTAATCCTCGTCCTCGTTGTCCATTTCAAAGAGCTTTTTGGCATTGTCCCGCCACGCGCCGAAATGGTATTCGTCAAAGAACACGATGTCCCAGTTGGTAGTATGTACCCATTCGTTCTTTGCCTTGATGCCGCCGCTCTCATTGGTGCCGAGATAATCCTGAGGTGATATACCGCAGTTCGCTGACCCGGATGCCGGTGCCGCATATCGTCTGCAAAATCAGGCTGAGCCGCTGATTTTTCCTGCGCTCCGCCGCACGGCACAGGCGGGCGTACTCTTGCTTGGTCAGTTCCTTTTCTTCCGGGCAGTAGACCTGCTGCTGCAATTGCAGCGTTTTGACCTTCAGATCGTGCCAGCCGTGAAAAGCAAAGAAGCCGTTGAGACCGGCCAGCATGGCGTTGACGCTCCGCACGGCGTATCGCTCCAGCAAATGCTTTTTGTAGCCGATGACCGTTTCCTTCGTGATTGCGGCCTCTTGTGCGTATACCGCAAAGGCGCTGACATCCCGGATATATTTTTCGATGGTTGCGGCACTCCGTTCCTCTAAGGTGAGATGATTTTTGAACTTGGCGATCTCCGCCGCCGTTAAGAATCGTCCTTTCATCGTATTTGCCTCCGAGTATTTTCTGATTATTCTACCCGAAAAGTATGAAAACAAAAATTGTCACCGAGGAAACATCCCGCCGGAGGGAATACGGCCTATCACACGCAAAGCGAAACAGCCGCCCAGGACTGCCGTAATGGCAATGCCGGGCGGCTGGTTTTTCCTTATGGGCCGCTATTATTTCAGCAGCTGCTTCAAGTCCTCCTCCGGGGTGGTGATGGGGGCGATGCCGAAGTTTTCGACGATATAATTCAGCACATTGGGGGACAGAAACGCCGGCAGCGTGGGACCAAGACGGATGTTTTGAATGCCCAGGTGCAGCAGGGTCAGCAGGATGCACACAGCCTTCTGCTCGTACCAGGAAAGCACCATAGACAGCGGCAGGTCGTTGACACCGCAGCCGAAAGCGTCCGCCAGGGCGATGGCGATTTGGATAGCGCTGTAAGCATCGTTGCACTGGCCCACGTCCATCAGCCGGGGCAGGCCGCCGATGGTCCCCAGGTCCAGGTCATTGAACCGGTATTTTCCGCAGGCCAGGGTCAGGACCACCGTGTCGGCAGGGGCCTTTTTCACGAACTCCGTGTAATAGTTCCGGCCGGGCCGTGCGCCGTCGCACCCGGCCACCAGGAAGAAGTGCCGGATGGCCCCGGACTTGACCGCCTCGATGACCTGATCTGCCACCCCCAGCACCGTGCCCCGGGCGAAGCCGGTCATGACCGAATTGCCGCCGTTGATGCCGGTGAACATTTGGTCCTCGGCATAGCCGCCCAATTCCAGTGCCTTCTCAATGACCGGCGTGAAGTCCTTGTCCGCTCCGACGTGGGTCGTTTCCGGGTAGGAGACCAGCGCAGTGGTGAACACCCGGTCGGCGTAGCTGGCCTTCGGCGGCATCAGGCAGTTGGTGGTGAACAGTACCGGTGCAGGGAGCGATGCAAATTCTTTTTGCTGATTCTGCCAGGCCGTGCCGAAATTCCCCTTGAGATGGGCATACTTTTTCAGTTCCGGGTAGCCGTGGGCCGGGAGCATTTCCCCATGGGTGTAGATGTTGACGCCTTTTCCCTGGCTCTGTTCCAGCAGCAGCTTCAGGTCGTGAAGGTCGTGACCGGAAATAACAATGAACGGCCCCTTCTCCACAGTCAGCGGAACGGTCACAGGCACAGGTGTACCGTAGGTTTCGGTGTTGGCCTTGTCCAGCAGGGCCATGCACTTCAGGTTCTTCTCCCCTACCTCCAGGACCACAGGCAGCAGCTCCTCCATGCCCTGATCCTCGCCGATGACAATAAGCGCCTTAACGAAGAAGCGGTTCACTTCCTCGTCTGCATAGCCCAGCACCATGGCGTGATGGGCATAGGCCGCCATGCCACGAACGCCGAACAGGATGAGGGACTTCAGGCTGCGGATGTCCTCCTGGGCGTTCCAGAGACGCTCCATGTCGTAATCCTGTCCCCATGCAGCACCGGGAGCCAGCCGGGACGTTTCCTCATGTACCCGGTCGATCTGATCCCGAAGGGTCTTTTCGTTGAAATTCACATTGGTCACGGTGGCGAACAGGCCCTCGATGAGGAGCCGCCAGGTGGCATCGTTCCCATTGGGAGCCTGCTCCGCACTGCGGGCCAGCCCGACCAACGCACCGGTCAACTGGTCCTGAAGCTTCGCCACATCGGCGGTCTTGCCGCACACCCCCGCCTTTCCCGTGCAGCCGGTGCAGCCTGCCGTCTGTTCACACTGAAAGCAAAACATTTTTTGTTCCATTTGTAATTCCTCCTTGCTTTTGTGGCATGATTATACTATAATGAAATCAACAAGTCGGTAGAATAATCAACGAAAGAGGGTTTTTATGGAGGAATTTTTATCCACCATCCGGTCCGCTCCCCTGTTTTCCGGCGTCTCGGAAGCCGAGTTGACGGCCATGCTCGCCTGCCTGAAAGCCGAAAAAAAAGACTTCCCGAAGGAAGCCTTTGTACTGCGGGCCGGGGACACGGCGGAATCCATTGGCCTTGTGCTGACCGGGACGGTCCTCGTCATTCAGGAGGACATTTGGGGAAACCGCAACATTCTCTCCAAAGCGGGACCGGGACAGACCTTTGCCGTAGCTTACGCCTGTGCCCCCGGTTCCCGTCTGAACATGAGTGTTGTCGCCGAGACGCCAATCACCGTGCTATTCCTGAACGTAAAGCGTATTCTGACCGTGTGTCCCTCCGCCTGCTCGTACCATAACCGCATCATCCGCAACCTTCTGGGGGAACTGGCCGGGAAAAACCTGCAGTTCAGCGAAAAACTCACCCATGTGGGCCAGCGCAGCACCCGGTCGAAGATCATGTCCTACCTCTCCGCCGAGGCCCAGCGGCTGGGGACCTATGAACTGGACATTCCCTTTTCCCGGCAGCAGCTGGCGGATTACCTGGGCGTGGAGCGCAGCGGTCTGTCGCAGGAACTGGGGAAAATGAAAAAGGACGGTCTGCTGGATTATCGCAAGAGTCATTTTGTTTTGAAGGTATGAGGGCAATGGGATGGCACTTTTTCAGCGAAGCACCCTTCTAACATCTCCTTTTCCGGCACTGGTCAAATCAGAGAAAACGGCCCCCGGTGGTTTCTCCACCGGGGGCCTGTTTTATGGGATTTTATGCCAGATAGCCGTCTCTGGCCTTCACGCCGAAGCGCTTTTCCAGCAGGTGCATCTGCTCGTCGGTGATGGTATTCACCAGGGGCAGGTGGGCAATTTTCATGTAAATCTCGGCGGCCTTCTCGGCAGTCTCGATAAGGCCGAAGGTCTCGTCCAGGTCTTTGCCTGCGCCGTAAATGCCATGCTGGGCCCAGACCACCAGACGGGCGGTCTGCATCTTTTCCGCCGTGGCCAGGCCGATCTCATTGGTGCCGCAGAGCATCCAGGGTAACACGTTCACGCCGTCCGGGAACACCACGATGCACTCGGTGCACATCTGCCAAAGGGTCCGGGTGAAAGCCTTTTCGTCCAAGTCGTGGACATAGGTCATGGCCAGCAGGTTGGCCGGATGGCAGTGCATGACTACATGATTTTCCGGGTCCACCTTCAGCCGGGCCGCATGGCTCATCATGTGGGCCGGGAACTCGGAGGTGAACTTGCCCCCGTCGATGAAGCCCCAGAGCAGCTGGGCGTTCTCGCCGCCGTCGGTCAGCTGCACCAGACCCAGGTTCACGTCCGGGGCGTACTGGACGTTCTTGAAATATTTTCCGGTGCCGGTGACCAGGAAATACTTTCCGTCCAGCTCCGGGCAAGCAAATCCCGTGGGGATCTCCCGCAGGACCTTGTCGGTGTCCACATAGTCGGCAACTTCGGTCTCGCTGAGCAGCAGGCTCACATTGCCGCCGTTCCGCTCGTCCCAGCCGTGGTTATACATATTGGTGGTAGTGCGGATCATCTCCACCATCCAGGAAGCAGTCAAAATGTCTTTCATTGTCTTTTCTCCTTTACCGGGTGATAACGTCTACGGGAACATTGAAAATTTTCGCGACCTTCAAAATGGTGTCAATGTGACGGCCCACGGCAGCCGCCATGTGATGGGTGGGGCCTGCCTCGCTCCATTTGTTGACGAATTCCCGGGCGCCGCAGGTGAAGCGGGTACGCATATTGGTGTCGCCAAAGGTGAAGATGGGTCCTTCCTCGTTGACGCCCTCGGCCACCACGAACTTGAAATGGCCGTCCTTGTCCTGGGTAATGCCCAGATAGGTCACGGGGCCAACAGGCGGATAGAACTGTGTCAGATACCCACCGCCGGTCTTGCCGTGGAACACGGGGACGATCTTCATGGTGGGCTTCCGGGCCTGGGAAATATCGGCGTCGCCGGAGCCGGAGTGGCCGATGATGCAGATGTCCTCGTCGAAGTCGATGGAGTACATTTCAGAAAGCTGGCCCGTGCCGGAAATGGTCTTGAGAATGCTCATGGCCATGGCGACTTTAATATCGCCCTCCACAGCGCAGGCAGTCCCCTGCTTGATGAGCATGGAGAAAGCGGGAATGAGCATACTGTCCAGCTTGCCCGCAATGCCCTGGGCAAAGCCGTCATAATGGGAGGCCACAAAGGCGATCTGCTCGTCCTTGACCCACTGCTCGAAAGCCACCACATATTTTGCCATATCCCAGACGGTCTCCACCGTGGCGCCGCCCTCAATGTCGAAGGTGTTCAGAATGTCCTCGGCCTTGGCACGAATGGCAGTCTCGTCCGTGATGTTGTCGGCAATGGCCCACATCTTTTCCCAGTCGAACTGCTTGGTGTAGAGCCACATCCGATGGTACAAATTCGTTTCGTCGATATACAGGTCCATCATGCCGGGATAGGGGCGGCCGATCTGGGCCAGGTTCGTGTCCCGGAACCGGCGGCGCACCTGAGCGGCCCGGCACCAGTCCTCGATCTCCGCCTGAGCGGCATCATCGCCACCCTCCACCACACCGGTAATGACGGCGTGGCGCTTTCCGGCCCGTTCCAAATCGGCGACCATCTCACCCACAGCGCCGCAGGCGTACAAAGTGCCCAACCAAGTGGGAGTATCCGTATGGGCGTAGTCCGGGGCTTTCTTCTTTTGCAGATTTACAAGCACCACCGGCACATCCAGATCCCGAACGGCGGGGAGCATATTGTAGGACGTGGCGTAGGTCAGAAGCTGCATGATGACCAGGTCCACGTCAGCCGCCCGGAACTTGTCCCCGGCAGCGGCGGACTGCTCCTTGGTGGTGACCAGACCGCCGTCGATCAGTTCCACGGAATCCGGGATGCGCTTCTTGAAGTCGGCATACTGGCTTTCAAACTCCGGCACCAGCTCCGGGAACTGGGGCAGGTACGCCCCTAACGCAATGGCGAATACGCCGATCCTCGCTTTGGTTTCAACTAACATCACAGAACCTCCATTTGAATTTTCAGATTGCCAAGGGCCGTTGCCTCGATGGGCAGGGCGACCACTTTCTTGCCGGTGGCTTCCTCCGTCAGGCGGTTCAGGAAGCCGTTCTTGGCCCCGCCGCCCACGATGTACAGCCGGTCATAGTGCTTGCCGGTGTTTTCCTCCAACTCCCAGAGGGCTTCCCGGTAGCTGATGGCCAGGGACCGATAGGCGCAGCGGAAATAATCCCCCACGGACGAGAACACATTTCCCGCCGCCTTGTCGAAGGCCGCTTTCATGCTCTTGGGGGAAAGAAATTCCGGGGCGTTGGCGTCCACCAGGGCCTCGCACTTGCTCTCCTCCGCCAGCTTCACGATTTCCGGGAAAGGGGTGTCCGGGCAAATCTCCCGCTGCAATTCGTTCACCAGCCACATTCCCATGATGTTTTTCTGGTAACGGTTGTAGCCCACGCCGCCCTCGTTGGAATAATTGGCCTTTTCGCTGGAAATATCCGTCTTGGGTGCCGGGGTCTTGACCCCCAGCAGGGACCAGGTGCCGCTGGAAATATACGGCTCATTGCCGTCCATGAAGATGCCCTCCACGGCGGAGCCGGTATCGTGAGTAGCGCAGAGGACGCAGGAAAGGCCCTCGTACTTACCGATGACCGTTCCGGGCCGGGACAGCTTTGGGAACAGATGCGCCGGGAAGCCCAGCTTTTCCACCAGTTCCCCGTCAAATTCGCCGGTCTCCCCGTTCACCAGGCCCATAGTGGTGGCGTTGGTGTACTCCCTGGATTTGACCCCGCAGAGCCGGTAGAGCAAGTATTCCGGGATCATCAGCAGGTCCGTGACCCCATCCAAGCGGCCCGCCTTTTTGTCGGCGTAGATTTGGTAAATGGAATTAAAGGGCTGAAATTGGCAGCCGGTGTGGCGGTAAAGTTCGGAAAACGGGACGATTTTGTGGACCTCCGGAATGACGGACTCCGTGCGGCTGTCCCGGTAGGCGTACACCGGCAGCACCGGCTCCTCTCCCCGCAGCAGCACATAATCCACGCCCCAGGTGTCGATGGACAGGCTCACCAGGTCGGAATAGGCCGCTTTCGCCCTCTCGATGCCTGTCCGCACATGATGCTCCAGAGCTTCCACGTCCCAGACCAGGTGGCCACGGTCTTCCGTGACTCCGTTGGGGAACCGGTAGACCTCCTCCATGCGGACTTCCCCGTTTTCCCGCCAGCCCACGATATGCCGGCCGGAGGAAGCGCCGATGTCAATGGCCAGAAATCTCTCCAAAGGAATGACCTCCCTTTCTAATACTGCTGCTAGTTTACCACGGCAGCAGGGCGAAAGGGAGGTCTTGATTTATCTAAAAAAGTTACCTGATTTGCAGACGGTATTCCCGTGGGGAGCAGCCGTAGCCCTCCCGGAAAATGCGGTGAAAGTAGCCCAGATTTTCGTAGCCCACGGCGTTGGCAATGTCGTCCACGTTCCGGTCCGTGTTCCGCAGCAAAAACGCCGCCTGGGCCAGCCGTTTTTCCTGAACCAGCTGGGTATAGGTCTTGCCGGTCTTTCGACGGATCTCCCGGGACAGCCAGTACAGGTCATAATGGAGATTTTCCGCCAACTCCGTCAGGCTGCCGTTGGCGTAATTCCCCTCCACATAGGAAAGCACCTGCACCAGGAACACCTGCTCCGGCTGTTCTGCAGTCATGGTCTCCGTATGGCCGCAAAGCAGCAGAAACAGCAGCGTCATGGTCATCTGACTGATTTTTCTTCGGTTGGGCGTGTCCTCCAGCAGGGCAAACAGCAGATTCTCCACCAGATTCTGCACCGCCGGAAGGTCCGAAACGTGGAAATGCAGATAAGCCGTTCCCTTGGTCTCCCCGCAGAGGCAATCCACCAGGAATCGCCGCAAGGGGGTCTCCTCCTCCCCCAAGGCCGGTAAGATCGTGGTGAAAAAATCCGGCAGAACGATGAAATTCACCGCAATGTCGTCTTTTTCCGCTCTGGAAACGGCATGCCGGGCCTGCTGATTGAGAAACAGCAGTTCCCCCTGCCGCAAAATAATGCGCTGGCCGTTGACAAAGTGCGTTGTCTCCCCGGCGCACATATACACGACCTCAATATAATCATGGGTATGCTCCGGGAAATCCAGGAACCGGGTGTGGGTCCGCAGGGTGATCCACTTTCCGGCGGAAAGGAGTTTTTTGGCGTTGATGCGGTTCTCGGAATCCTGCATATACAGGTCCCGGTCCAGCGCTCCGCCCTGCAGAATGGCCTGCTCCTCCGCCGTGATGGGCCGGAGCCGCTGCAAAATGGATTCATTCATAGCCTGCCCTCCTTTGTTTCCTCTATTGTAGGCCGAAAAAGGCCAAAAGTCAAGAAAAGGGACTGCCCGAAATCAGGCAGTCCCTTCTTTGGATGTAAAATCAGGCTTCCAGGTTGATGCCGGTCTCCTTGTTGAAGACGTGGCAGACATTGCCGTGGAACTTGAACTTCACGCTGGCGCCGTTGGCCAGAGCAGCGATCTGAGCGGGGGTCATATCCATGGTGGACACCACCAGGACCACGTCCCGGCCCATAGCGGTCACATGCAGATGGACGGTGGAACCCATCATCTCGTGCACGTCCACACGGGCGTCGATGCCGTCGTCGGCCAGGGTGATGTGCTCAGGACGAACGCCCAGGACCACATCCTGCTCGGCCACATTGTTCTTGGCCAGAGCAGCCTGCTTCTCGTCGGACAGCTCCACGGTCAGGTTGCCCAGCTGCACGGCGTACTTGCCGTTGTTCTTCACCAGCTTGGCGTCGAACATATTCATCTGAGGCGTGCCGATGAAGCCGGCCACGAACAGGTTGTAAGGATGGCTGAACACTTCCTGAGGAGTGCCGATCTGCTGGATGAAGCCGTCCTTCATGATGACGATCCGGTCGCCCAGGGTCATGGCCTCGGTCTGGTCATGGGTAACGTAAATGAAGGTAGTATTGATCCGTTCACGCAGCTTGATGATCTCAGCACGCATCTGGTTCCGGAGCTTGGCGTCCAGGTTGGACAGAGGCTCGTCCATCAGCATGACCTGGGGGTTCCGCACGATGGCACGGCCAATGGCCACACGCTGACGCTGACCGCCGGACAGAGCCTTGGGCTTACGGCCCAGGTACTGGGTAATGTCCAGAATCTCGGCAGCTTCCTTGACCTTCTTGTCGATCTCATCCTTGGGGGTGTGACGCAGCTTCAGAGCGAAGGCCAGGTTGTCATACACGGTCATGTGGGGATACAGAGCATAGTTCTGGAAGACCATGGCGATGTCCCGGTCCTTGGGGGCCACGTCGTTGACCAGACGGTCGCCGATGTACAGCTCGCCTTCGGAAATCTCTTCCAGACCGGCGATCATACGCAGGGTAGTGGACTTACCGCAGCCGGAAGGACCGACCAGAACGATAAATTCCTTGTCCTTGATCTCCAGGTTGAACTCCTGGACTGCCACGACACCCTTATCGGTGATCTGCAGGTTGACCTTCTTTTCTTCCTGCTCCTCACCCTTCTTCTTTTTCTTCTTCTTGGTGTCGTCGCCGCTGAACGGGTAGATCTTCTTAATGTTCTTCAGGGTCAAACTTGCCATACTTTACGACTCTAAGCGCAAGGAATCCTCGCTTACGCTCTCGCAGCCGCCCATGAAAAGACGGCACTGCATTACAGCAGGTCTCCACACTGCTGCACCGTGAGTCAGACGGGGTTAATAGTTCCTCCTTTTTTTGCACACGGGGCCTATTTTGTGGAGTAGTCCCCGCATACCGGAATGACACTATGATAGCATATTGCAACCATTTCCGCAATTGTAGGTACATACAATTTTCGCCCCCGTCTTTTGGTCAATCTGACGAAAAGGCGGGGGCGATTTTCAGTTCAGGGCAAAGCCCTGTTCGTCACGGGTCAGGGTCAAGCCGTAAAGCGTCTCCATGACACGGACCATGTCCAGAGAATCTTTCGTGCCTGCCGTCTCGTAGCAGGAGTGCATGGCCAGCTGGGCCAGGCCCACGTCCGCCGTGGGAACGCTCACATGGGCCATAGAAATGTGGCCCAGGGTAGACCCACCGGGGATGTCCGCCCGGTTGTGATAGGTCTGCACGTTGACCTCAGCCTTCCGGCACACGCTGCGGAAAATAGCCGCCGCCAGGCCGTCGGTGGTATAGCGGAGGTTGGCGTTGAATTTCAGCACCGGTCCTCCGTTGACCAGGGGCGCATTGGCGCTGTCCGCCATTTCCGGCCGGTTGGGGTGCAGGGCGTGGGCGTTGTCCGCCGACACCAGGAAGGAATTGGACAGCATCCGGTCCGCATCCAGGCCGCAGGCGGCACAGATGCGGTGAATGAGCCGCTCCAGCACGTTGGAATCCGCCCCCTGCATGGAGGAGGAACCTACTTCCTCACTGTCAAAAATGCTCAGGACCGGGATGCTGGCGCTTTCCTTGGCATTCTTGAAGCCCTCGGCGCAGCACCAGACGCATTGCAGATCATCCAAAGCGCAGGCGGAAATGAATTCCTCCTCGCTGCCCCAGAGGGCCGCATCCATCCGGGGGTACAGGTACAGGTCCTGTCCCAGAATCTCCCCTCCTGCGGCTTCCGTCAGGATCTCCTGGAAAGCGGCTTTCTTGTCCGCACCGGCAAAAAGGGGCATGGTGTCGGACTTCAAGTCCCACTTATAGCCGTCGTTGGCGGCACGGTTCATGTGGATGGCCAGATTGGGGATCAGCAGCAGGTCCCGGTCGATGTCCACCAGGCGGGTCTCCGCCCCATGCTCCGTGGCCACCTGCACCCGCCCCGCCAGAGACAGGGGCCGATCCAGCCAGGTTCCGATCAGCATTCCGCCGTAGCCCTCCACGCTGAGGCGGGTGTACTTCCCTTCCAGCACGCCGTTTTCCTTCAGCTTGAAAGAGGGCCGGTCGGAGTGAGCGGCGGCGATGGTGAAGCCCACCGGGTCCGCCGTCGGAATACGGAAAGCAAACACGGCGCAGCCCCCACGGGTGAAGTAATACTTTCCGCCCTTTTCCAGCTTCCAGGTTTCCCCTTCGGACAGCCGGGTGTAGCCGTCGCCGTCCAGCAGGGCGGCCAGGTTGGCCGCCGCATGATAAGGGCTATGGGAGTGGTCCAGGAAGTTTTTCAGGTCATGGATGCCGCTCATGCCTTTGCCTCCACCAAGGCGCAGAACTGGTCGATCTGCTGGGAGACGGTCTCCAGAGCGCTGCGCCAGAAGTTCTTATCCGTCAGGTCGATGCCCGCCACGGCAGCGGTGTCCTCAGCGGTGGCCACAGAAGTGGTGTGGAGCATCTTCTTGTACTTTGGCACGAAGGCAGCGCCCTCCTGCTTGTACTGGCTGTACAGGCCACGGGCGAACAGTGCACCGAAGGCGTAGGGGAAATTATAGAAGGGGGTTCCATAGTAGTGGCTCTTGCAGACCCACATATAGGGGTGCAGACAGTCAGGGTCCAGACCGTCGCCGTAGGACTGCTTCTGAGCCTCGGTCATGAAGCCGCAGAGGGTCTCGGCGTTCATGAACTGTTCCTCCCGATGGTCAAAGACCATGGTCTCGAAGCGGTAGCGGGAGTAAATATCGCAGATAACCTGGGTGATGTCCTGCAACTGGGACTCCACCAGCGCCATTTTCTCCTCCGGGTCCTGAGCAGCGTCAATGGCAGCAGCCATGACCACACATTCGTTGAAGGTGGAGGCCGTCTCCGCCAGAGGCATGGAGTAATCCCGGTTCAGGGGCCGATGGCCGGTCAGACACTGGTTGTGGAAGGCATGACCAAGCTCGTGAGCCAGGGTCACCAAGTCCGTGAACATTCCGTCGAAATTGGTCAGAATACGGCTCTCGCCCAAACACTCCACACCGGAGCAGAATGCACCGCCGGCCTTGCCGTCCCGGGGATAGAAGTCAATCCAGGCGTTGTCAAAGGCTCTGGCCACCATGTCGGAAAGCTCTTTGTCAAATCCGCCAAACAGGTTCACCAGATAATTCCGGGCATCCTCGGTAGTGTACTTCTTGCCAGCCTTGCCCATAGGGGCGAACAGATCGTACCAGGGCAGGCCGTTTCCGTGGCCCAGGGCCTTTCCCTTGGCCCGGAGGTACTGCCAGAATTTGGGCAGGTACTCGTCCATGGCGGCGAACATGGCATCCAACGTCTCCCGCTTCATGTCCGCCTGCTTCAGAGTCCGGTCCAGGGGAGAATCGTAGCCCCGCAGCTGGCAGTCGGAAATGGTCTCCAGCTTGATGGAGTTCAGGCTGTAAGCCACCGGGTCGGCAATGCGCTCGTAGCAGGCCAGTTCCGCCTCATAGGCGTCCTTCCGGACCTGGGGGTCGGCGTCGTATGCCAGATTCCGGATAGAAGAAAGATTGGTAGTCTGGCCCCGGTAGGTCACGGGCACGGTGGAGGTCAGGTACTGCTGCATTTCGCTCCAGGCGCTGCCGCCGGACATCAGCATCTTGGCCTCGATTTCCTCCCCCTGGCCGGGCAGCAGATAGCGGCTGTTCTCCTGCATTTTTTCAAAGAGGAAATGATAGTCCCGGAGGAATTCGTCGCCATCCACCCGGTCCATCAGGTCCGGCAGCTTGGAGGCCCAGTTCTGGAACCGGGCGTTGGGGGCGGCCATACCGGAATACACGCCCATGATGCGGCCCATGGCAGAACCCGCCTCCGGGCTCTTGGTGTCGGCAGCCTGACGAAGGCTGGCATAATTGGCCAGCTTGCCAACAAACTTTTCGCTCTGCTCCCAGAGGGCGACACACCGGCGCAGGCCCTCGGTGGGCTCGGCGGTGTCCAGTGCGGCGGTCAGGTCCGTCATGTCGGAAACGGTTTTTTTCAGGGCTTCCAGGTCGGAAGCGAATGCGGGATCGTCAAAACCCGTGTAGATCGGGTCCAGATTCCAGGTGCTGTTCATAAGTTTGCTCCTTTCAAGGTACCTTATGACTTCTATTTTACACCACGGCGGGACATTCGTCAACTGCTTAAAACCCATCGACGATTTTCGACGATTCTCGTGGTTTTTCCTCCGATAAGTTGCATTTTACCATCTGTTTCGTCGATTTTTGTCGTTTTATGGCGATCGATTGTTCTTATTTTTTCTTGCAAATCTGGCGGCATTATGCTAAATTATAATCATCGCAGCAAAGAGGCGGATCTGCTGTCGGGGAATCAAACTTCATAAGTCAGGAGAGGATATTATGGATCATCGTACAACTGTTTTGATTGCAGACAACTCTGAGGAGTTCTGTTCCGGGCTTTCTGCGGCACTGACGGCGTCGGAGGACTTTCAGGTCCTGGGCACCGCTGCCGACGGAGAACAGGCCCTGCGCCTGATCGCAGAGCGCAAGCCCGAAATTCTGGTGCTGGACCTGATGCTCCCCAAGCGGGACGGCATCAGTATGCTCAAGGCCATCGCCGCCATGGAGCAGAAGCCCATCACACTGGCGACTTCCGGCTTCGTAACGGACTATGTAGCCTCCACCGCCGCCAATCTGGGGGTGCGCTACCTGATGCTCAAGCCCTGCGACACCACGGCACTGGTGGAGCGGCTGGAGGAGATTCGGGGCAGCCGGGGCGGCCGTCGGGAAGTTCCCGTCCGGAAGGACCGGGCCAACATAGAGGCGCTGGTCACAAGCATTATCCATGAAATCGGCGTGCCTGCCCACATCAAGGGCTATCAGTACCTGCGGGAGGCCATCATCATCGCCGTCAACGACATGGATGTCATCAACGCCATCACCAAGGTGCTCTATCCACAGGTAGCCAAAACCTTCCAGACCACGCCCTCCCGGGTAGAACGGGCCATCCGGCACGCCATTGAAGTGGCCTGGGACCGGGGCGATCTGGATACCCTCCAGCGATTCTTTGGCTACACCGTCAGCAACACCAAGGGAAAACCCACCAATTCCGAATTCATCGCCCTCATTGCGGACAAGCTTCAGCTCCAGCTCAAGGGTGCGGATGCCGCCCATCTCTAAATGCACCATTGACACATCCCCCGCTTCCGTTTATAATAGAGGAAAAACGCTGCGAAATGCGGCGGATAATGGAGGATACCCCATGGAATTGCTGGATAACCTGCCGGAGGAAGAAGAAAGCCAGATCACCCTGACCGGGGAGGACGGCGAGGAGATCACCTTCGACTATCTGGACTGCCTGACCTACCAGGACACCGAGTATCTGGTACTGATGCCCACGGACACCGAGGAGACCCAGATCGTCATTCTGGAGATCCAGCCGGTGGACGAGGAGAACGAAACGTACCTGCCCGTGGAGGACGAAGCCGTTCTGGACGCCGTGTACGGCCTGTTCAAGGAGAAGTACAAGGACATTCTCACCTTCGAGGATTAAGCTGCACCGCACAAAAATCTGCCCGCCGGGGTTTCCCCACCGGCGGGCAGCTTCTTTTTTGAGTTACAAAGGCAGCTTTACAGAGCGCAGTCCCAGAAAGCGTCCCGGTCCGGGGTCCGGGAGCGGTACTGCAATTCCTGGGTCTTGATGCTCACGGTGGTCCCCGGTGCGATGGAACTGGTGATAAAGGCGTTGGAGCCGATGACGCTGCCCGCCCCGATGACTGTGTTGCCCCCCAGAATGGAGGCTCCGGCGTAAATGGTCACATTGTCCTCGATGGTAGGGTGGCGCTTCTTGCCCCGCAGCTGCTGGCCCCCACGGGTGGAAAGGGCGCCCAGGGTCACGCCCTGGTAGACCTTCACATTGTCCCCGATGGTGGTGGTCTCGCCGATAACGATGCCCGTGCCATGGTCGATGAAGAAGTATTTTCCAATGGTGGCACCGGGGTGGATGTCGATGCCGGTGAGGCTGTGGGCATATTCCGTCATCATCCGGGGGATCATGGGCACGCCCAGCCGGAACAGCTCATGGGCCAGCCGGTACACGCTGATGGCGTACAGACCCGGATAGGAGAAAATGACCTCATCCATGCCCGTGGCCGCCGGGTCCCCGTCATAGGCTGCCTGCAGGTCCGTCTGGACCATGGCCCGGATATCCGGGATGCCGTTCAGGAAGGCAAAGCACACCTGCTGGGCGTGCTGCTCGGCCTGGTCCGGCTTTTCTCCCTGCCGCTGGAATACCAGGGACACCTGCCGGGTCAGCTGGAACATCACGTCCTCAATTAGAACCGAAAGATTGTATTTCAGATTGTAAAACCGGTAATTCCGGTCTCGGAAGTAGCCGGGAAACAGGATGCGCCGAAGTTTTTCCAGCACGCCGATCACCACATCCCGGTCCGGATTCCGGAACAGTTCCATCTGGTCGATGTCCCGGCCGTGGTCATAGTCCAGCAGCAGCCGGTCCACCAGTGTCTCCATTTGTTCCTCGATGGCCATGGGTCTCCCTCCAAAAAATCAAGAATAAAAAGCCGTACCGGAGCATTCCCGGCACGGCCTTCTTTTCAGCAGCGCCACACATGGGGCCGAGCCGCTTTTTTAATCTTCCAAACGGCGGATGTCCGCACCCAGAGCCGTCAGCTTCTCGATCAGGTTCTCGTAGCCCCGCTCGATGAAGTGAGTTTTCTCCACGACGGTCTGTCCCTCCGCCGCCAGTCCTGCGATGACCAGCGCCGCACCGGCCCGCAGGTCGTGGGCTTCCACGGTAGCCCCGTGGAGGCGGTCCTTTCCGGTGACGATGGCAGTCTTGCCGGAAATCAAAATATCCGCACCCATGTTTTCCAGTTCCGTACAGTAGCCGAAGAACCGGGTCTCATACACGTTTTCTGTCAACCGGCTGACACCGGAGGCCAGGGCCATGCACACGCAGACCTGGGCCTGCATATCCGTGGGGAATCCTGGATAGGGCCGGGTCTTGACGGTGGTGGACCGGAGGGCACCGGTGCGCTCCACCCGGATGGCATCGTCGTAGCTGGTGATCTTGGCACCCATTTCCTGCAGCTTGGTGGTGATGCAGTCCATGTGCTTTGGAATGACATTCTGCACCAGAATATTGCCCCCGGCGGCGGTAACGGCAGCCATATAGGTCCCCGCCTCGATCTGGTCCGGGATAATGGCATAGGTGCCGCCTTTCAGGCTGCGAACGCCGCGAATCTTCACCGTGTCCGTGCCTGCACCGGAGACCCGTGCGCCCATGGTATTCAGGAAGTTGGCCAGGTCCACGATATGGGGTTCCTTGGCGGCGTTCTCGATAATGGTCTGCCCCGGCAGCAGCGTCGCCGCCAGCATGATGTTCACGGTAGCCCCCACGCTCACCACGTCCAGGCTGACCTTTCCGCCATGCAGGCCGCCAACACCGGGCTGCAAAGCCACATAGTCGTCGGATTCGTCCACATCGGCCCCCAGGGCCAGGAAGCCCTTGATGTGCTGGTCGATGGGCCGGGAGGCAAAGTTGCACCCGCCGGGCAGAGCCACGTTGGCCTTGCCGAAGCGGCCCAGCAGCGCACCCATCAGGTAATAGCTGGCCCGCATTTTCCGCACCAATGCCGCATCCGGGCAGGTAGAGCGGACCGGGGAGCAGTCGATGGTCACAACGGAGCCTTCCTCCGTGACCTCTGCCCCCATATTTTTCAGAATATCCAAAAGAATATGCACATCGGAAATATCCGGCACGTTCTCGATGCGGCATTGGCCGTCCACCAGAAGTACCGCAGGCAAAATGGCCAGCGCCGCATTTTTTGCGCCGCTGATGGTCACTGTGCCCTGTAAAGTTTTCCCACCGTTGATCACATATCTGGCCAAGGAATACACGCTCCCTGCGATGATTTTGCCTGCAAAATGCAGGCAGCCGTTCTGAACCGAAACGATTATATCATAGATAATGCCTTCTGTAAAGCGCAAATTACCGGCGCAGGCCTTTGGGGTAATGGTTCTTCAGGACCGTGCCGTCTCCCTTGCCCCAGCCGATGCTTTTTCCGCCGGTGGTCACAAGGCACCAGCCCTTTTTCGCCGAAGGGGTCACCAGGCCGTGAAGATAGTCCCGAATTTCTTTTCCCTCCGGGTCGTAGTCCTGCACGTTGCCGCAGGTATCCAGCCACAGAGCCAGGGCATGGTCCGGCAGGAACCGGTCCTTCCGCTCCTCCCCCAAAGCCAGACCGGGGCGCAGGACTTTCAGTCCCTTCAAATCCGGCATTTCCGGGCTGGCCCAGTAGAAATTCTGCCCGAAGGCCACAGGTTTCCCCTCCGGAAGGGAAATGTTCAGTTCTTTCGCAAATTCCGCCCAGCTTTTCCAGGGAGTGGTCTCCCCTGCCCCGCTTTCCATATTTTCCGGCGTTCCTGCCTTGCGAAGGACCGCACCGAACTGGCCCTCCCCCCGATACCGGTGGGGCCAAAGATGGAACATTCCGTCATTTCCCGCCGTCAGGCCGGGAACGGTCACGGTTTCCAGAGAAAATTCCGGATGGCGGCGGAGAAAATCTGCGATTTGCTCCTCATTCTCGCTGGGCGCAAAGGTGCAGGTGGAGTAGACCATCCGGCCGCCGGGGGAGAGCAATTCCGCCGCCGCTTCCAGAATTTCCTTCTGCCGCTGGGCGCACATTTCGACAGTCTCCTCGCTCCAATCTGTAACGGCGGCCTCCTCCTTCCGGAACATTCCCTCCCCGGAGCAGGGAGCGTCCACCAGCACCCGATGGAAGTACCCCGGCAGCCTCTGGGCCAGCCGGGCAGGGGTCTCGTTGGTCACGAGAGCGTTCCAGACACCCATGCGCTCCATGTTCCGGCTTAAAATCAGCGCCCGCTTGGGGTGAATTTCATTGGCAAGCAGGAAGCCCCGGCCATTGAGCCGTCCGGCGATCTGCGTGCTTTTCCCGCCGGGGGCAGCGCACAGGTCACAGATCCGCTCCCCCGGCTGTGGGTCCAGCAGGGCCACAGGGGCCATAGCGCTGGCTTCCTGTAAATAATATACGCCCGCCTCGTGAAAGGGGTGCAGCCCCGGCCGGGCATCCGGGTCATAATAATATCCCAGCTTCTCCCAGGGGACCGGCTCTCCCAGAAAGGGCAGCGCCCGCTGCTCTTTGGGCCGGAAGCGCAGAGCCACGGCTCTGGGCCGTTCCAGACTTTGGAGAAAAGCGTCGTATTCCGTTCCCAGCTGGACCTTTACCCGGTCCAGGAATCCCTGCGGCAGCATGGCAGCGCCTCCTTATGAAAAGTACGAATTATAATTGATGGAAAATGGGCTTGCGGCCTTCAAAAGTACACACATAGCCGAAAATATCTTTGAGAATGGCGCAGGCCTCCCGGGAATACTGGCCCACCCGGTCCGTATTGTGGGCGTCGGACCCGATGGTCACGATCTCGCCGCCCAATTCCTTGAATCGGCGCAGGTAAGTCTCGTCCGGCAGGTAGGCCCCGCACCGGTCTACGCCGCTGGTGTTCATTTCCAGGCCCTTTCCCTTCCGGGCCAGAGTGCGGAGAATTTCGTCAATGACCGCCCGGTGTTCTTCGTAGGGAATCGCACGAGGGGTGGGTTTCACTTTTGCCTTGCTCAGGAAAGTCAGATGGGCCAGCACATCGAAGCCGTCCTGGGTCTCCACGCAGGCCAGGGTATGCTCCAGAAACCTCCGTTCCGCCTCGAACGGGGTCTTGCCCTCCCAATAGGGCTGAAAATACACGTCCAGCCCGTCCACAAAATGCACGGAACCCAGCACAAAATCCAAGGGACGTGCCGCCGCATCCGCCGCCAGCTGGGCCTGATTGTCAGTAGTCATGCCGAATTCCATGCCCCGGCGAATCTTCACCCGGTCACTTTTCAGGCTTCCATAGCCCTTGTCGAAATCCGCCCAGTCAAAGACCATGAACACGCCTTTTTCATTATAATAGTAGTCCCGGTGGTCCGTGAAGCAAATTTCCTGCAATCCCGCCTGCTCTGCCGCCTTCACCATGGCCTCCGGGGCCGCATGGCCATCAAAGGACACGGTTGAGTGCATATGATAGTCAAACATGATGTCTCTCCTCCCAAAATTGGCGGAACGCCGTAGGCAGCGCCCGCTCCCGCTCCACATTTTCCTCGCTGACCCAAGTGAAGTCCTCGCCGCCGGAGCGGACGGTCATGGCGTAGCAGCGCATTTCCCAGATAATATGGGTAAAAACATGTTTTTTCTCCCATTGCCGGGTCAAATCCCTGACCCGGACACCCCGGCTTTCCAGATAGGTCAAAGCCTCCGCCGCCGATAGCTTTCCGGGACAATGGGGCAACTCCCAGAGGCCCGCCAGCAGGCCCGTGTCCGGCCGCCTGTTCAGAGCATAATCCCCGTCCCGTTCCAGCAAAAAAACCGTCATTTCTTCCCGCTTTTTGGCTTTTTTCTCTGCCCGGACCGGCAGCTTTTCCACCGTTCCCCTGTCCGCCCCCAGGCATAAAGACCGGCAGGGGCATTTTTCGCACTCCGGGGGCCGGTTCGGTCCGCAGAGAGTGGCCCCTAATTCCATCAGGGCTTGGGTGAACGCTCCGGCTTCGGTAGGATAAATTTCCGTCAGCGCCGAGCGGACTTCTTTTTTATAGGCCGGGTCGTCCACACACCGGTGGTCATCGGTAAGCCTGGCCCAGAGCCGCAGCACGTTGCCGTCCACGGCAGGGGTGGGCAGGTCGTAGGCAATGGAGCAGACCGCACCGGCAGTGTATTCCCCTACCCCCGGCAGGCTCAGGACTCCTTCGTATGTGTCCGGGAACTGTCCGCCCCGGTTGGTGCATATCTCGACTGCGGCTTTTTTCAGATTACGGGCCCTGGAATAGTACCCCAGGCCCTCCCAGAGCTTGTTCAGCGCTCCGTCGTCCACCCGGCTCAGGTCTTTCAGCGTGGGCAGGGCCTGCAAAAAGCGGATGTAATACCCCTTCACGGCCTCCACACGGGTCTGCTGGAGCATGATCTCCGAAAGCCACACATGGTAAGGCTCCCGGTCCCTGCGCCAGGGCAAGTCCCGGCGGTTCTCCCGATACCAGGGAAGCAGCAGCTCCGGAAGCAGCCGAAAACGTTCAAATTGCAAGGTTTTCCCCTCACTTTCCCGCCTATTTTACACGAACCGATTCTCTATGTCAAGGCGGCAAAAATTTTCTGTGATTTTTCGAAAAAAAGGCTTGCATTTTCCGTAGGACTGTGGTATTATATTCGGGCGCAAGAGAGTAGCGTATGCGCCAGTAGCTCAGTTGGATAGAGTGACTGACTACGAATCAGTAGGTCGGGGGTTCGAGTCCCTTCTGGCGTACCAGTTCCGGTGAACTTCGGTCCACCGGAACTTTTTTATGCAAAAATCAGCCCTGGGCCTCTGAAAAGCAGGAGGTCCAGGGCTTTTTCGACTTTATTGGTTGAATGTTCCGTTCCAGAGGGTCACATCCGGAAGATAAGCCATGTTCACCGCCGGAACATAATAGGCTCCATAGGTTTTTGTTCCGTTATTGTGGCCGAAATGCTCCTGGGGCAGTTCCACCAGGAAGCGGTAATATGGGAGATAATCCACGGTGTAAGGCCCCACCCGGTACACGATGTCCACCCTTCCGATCTCCTCCTTGCCGGTAAGGGTGTACCCGGTCGAAGTGATGGAATTCCCGTTTTTCAGCATTTTTCTTGCCTCTTTTTCGGAAATGATCGGATAATCCCCCAGCTTCTGGGACAGGTCCGTGTCCTGATACCGCAAGAGGATTTCCCCGTCATCATGGTTCAGTGCGACCGTCACATACCGGAAAAAATAGTTCATCATGCTTTCCTCGGCTGTTGCGCCCCGGTCATAAATCCGGATGGAATACCGCTGCACGGCGTAAATATTATAGCTGCCGCCCTCGATGCAGATCTGCGGGTCCTCCATATCCAAAAGATTAGCATAAGTCTCCACGAACCAGGCCGCCGCCTGCTCCATGGCCTCATAAGAACTTTCGTCCAGGCTGCGGATGCTGTCCGGAAGAGGCTCGTCGGGGGTGAAAAGCACCTGCGCATCCCTGTCCATATAGACAAGGAACGAGGCATTGCCGCCCTCGGCCCGCATTCCCCATTCTCTGGGCGGGTCATGTTCATCCCGGTCATCGGAAATATCCAGGTCCGCTTCCGTCAGGCCCAGCCGTCCGGCCAGTTCCAGCAAAAACGCCTTGATGGCCGCCGGGTCGTCGCCGCTGAGTTCGTGGTGGGCCGTCCAGCTGAGCACATTCCGGTACACCGGCAAGGTGTCCCCCTGGACCTGCTGCCAGGGATTCCCGGCGGTCAGCTCGGAAATGTCCATGACTGAATACCCCTCATAGCCGGACCCGCCCTGACTTCTGGAAATGGTCAGGGACGGAAGTTCCGGCAGCGGCGATGCTTTGGGCCAAAGGGCCGCCGTCAGGCCAATGACCAACGCCAGGCAGGCCGCCAGCGCCGCCCAGCGCTGCCAGGAGCGGTCCCCCCGGTCCATGGCCTCCTCCAGATACGCCTCATCCACATGGGCCATTGCCCAAACGATTTTCGGAATTTTCATAGCCATACGCCCTCCTGTTCCAAATATTCCCGCAGTCGGTTCCGGCTCCGCAGGAGCATAGATTTTACCTTGCTCTGGGTGAAGCCGTACCGGCGGGCAATGTCTGCCACAGAATCAAAATACCAGTAGCGCCGTAGAAAGACCTGCCGGGCCTCCTTCGGCTCCTGGGCCAGAAATGCGTTGATGCACGCCCCGATCTCCTCGCCGGAGGCATCCGGCGCAAAGCGTTCATCCGGAAGCAGGTTTTCCAGTTCTTCCAGGGAGACGGTACCGGGACAGCGCCGTTTCGCCGCCTGCCGCCATTCCAGCTTTTTCAGGGCCAGATTCCGGGTGATGCCGCACAGGAACGCCCGGAACGACATGGGCCGGGTGGTCGGGATCTGATGCCACACGGCCAGATATGTGTCGTTGACGCACTCCTCGGAATCCTGCCGGTCCGAAAGTACGTTCACGGCAATACCGTGGCACAGGCGGCCATATTTCCGGTCCGTCTCCTGAATGGCCTGCTCCTGCCGCTGGAAATACAGCGCAATGATCTGTTGGTCCTCCACGGGTTGGTCCCTCCTTTTTTGTCTTTCTACTTACTAAGTACGGTTTTTCCGAAGCCCGGTTGCATGGAACAGGAAATTTTTTTAGAAAATGCGGCAGCCCGAACAGCTGCCGCATAATTCTTAAATTCTTCCGTACAGCTTGGTCAAGGCATAAATGCGCTTGGCAAGCTCGGCTGTGAAAACGCCATCCTTGGCCCGCCAGGTCCAATTGGCGTCGGACAGCAAACCCGGGAAATTCATCCGTCCCTCGGCTCCCAGGCCCAGATAGTCCTGCATCTGACCCACAAACAGCTTGGAAACGGCCCCCATGCCTCCCCGGAGCATGCCCCAGACGTAGCCTTCTTCCTGATTCAGGCCCATATATTCCTTGGCGTAGGCCATGTCCTCCGGCTTGGCCTCATCGAACCATTGCTGCATGGTCATGTTGTCGTGAGTGCCCAGGTAGCAGATAGAATTGGTCGTGTAGCGATAGGGCAGATAATAGCTGGGTTCTCTGGAATCAAAGGCGAATTCCAGCACTTTCATGCCGGGATAGCCGGAATCCTTCTGCATTTGCTTGACCTCCGGGGTCAGGAAGCCCAAGTCCTCGGCAATGAAGTCCAGCTCCGGCAGTCTTTCTTTCAGCACACCGATGAAATCCATGCCCGGGCCGGGCTGCCAGGAGCCGTTTTTCGCCGTAGTCTCCCCTGCCGGGACCGCCCAGTAACTTTCAAAGCCCCGGAAATGATCCAGCCGCACCACATCAAACAGAGTGGCCGCAGCCCCCAGGCGGCGAAGCCACCAGGCGTAGCCCGTGGCCTTCATGGCCTCCCAATTATAAAGTGGATTGCCCCAAAGCTGGCCGTCAGCCGTAAAGCCATCCGGCGGGCATCCGGCCACCAGCTTGGGCCGCCGGTCCTCCCCCAGCTGGAACAGGTCGTAGTTGGCCCACACGTCCGCAGAATCCAGCGGCACATAAATGGGCACGTCGCCGATGATGGAAATGTCCTTTTCCTTGGCGTAGGCCCGCAGGGCCTCCCACTGGCAGCGGAAGGTATATTGCAGGAAATACTGATAGCGAATCTCCGCATCATAGGTCTTTGCCGCCTGGGCCAGGGCATCCTCCCGGCGCAGCCGCAGGTCCTCCGGCCAGGAGAGCCAGTCGCCGCCGGGATAGACCTCTTTCAAGGTCATAAACAGAGCATAATCCGGCAGCCAATCCTGCTGCTGGGCAACGTAGGCCTCATATTTTTCATCGGGCCGGAACCGCTCAAAGGCTTTATGCAGGACCTTGCCCCGGTTTTCATACAGCAGCCGGTAGCAGACTTTATTCTCCCGCTCCTGCCAGCACCAGGCCTCGATCTCGTCCTTCCGGAGAAGCCCCCGATCCACCAGGGTGTCCAGATCAATGAGATAAGGAT
This sequence comes from uncultured Eubacteriales bacterium, assembly GCA_900544405.1. Lineage (GTDB taxonomy): Bacteria > Bacillota > Clostridia > Oscillospirales > Oscillospiraceae > Faecousia. The sequence continues at coordinate 277,167 of UQVA01000001.1, read as the reverse complement.
TCCCCGCAAAGGTGGAAAAGGACTGGTAAGGCGAATCCCCGTAGCCCGTGGGGCAAAGGGGCAGAATCTGCCAGTATTTTTGACCGGCCGCCTCCAGAAAATCCACAAACTCGTAAGCAGCCTTTCCCATAGTGCCCACCCCGTAGGGGCCGGGCAGCGAGGTCAGGTGCATCAAAATGCCGCTTGCACGCATTTCTATTCCTCCAACGCTTTGATACTTTCTTTCCATTTCACGGCCACTCCCACCAATTCATGGCGGGCCTCGGCGCCGTTTTCGATCTGATCCAGCAGAATGGACACGCTTTCCTTGGCCATTTCCTCCACATTCTGGGCCACGCTGGACAGGTTGGGAATGAGATAATCCCCCAATTTCAGCCCGTCGAAGCCCATAACGGACACATCCTCCGGCACCCGCAGACCGTTGTCCCGTAAGGCCCGCATGGCCCCAATGGCCATCACATCCGCCGCCGCAAAAATGGCGGAGAAATCACGGCCACGGGAGAGCAGGGCCTGAGTAGCCCGGTAGCCGTCCTGATAGGAAAAGCGCACGCCCATATAGTCCCGTTTCGGGTCAAAGACGATGTCCGCAGCCTGGAAGGCGTCCATGCAGCCCTCATAGCGCAGGCGGCTCACATCGGACAACTCCATATTGCCGCCGATGACGGCGATGTGTCGGTGGCCCAGGCGAATGAGACATTCCAGTCCCCTTCTGGCGGCCAGCCGATCGTCTGAGGACACGCTGGACAGGTTGCCGAAGGACAATTCCGAAGCGTCACGGGTAACCAGTACACAAGGCAGATCGATGCGGCTGAAATCCGTCCGAAAATCGGCGGTATTGCCCCCCAGAAACAGGATACCCAGGGGCTTTTTCTCCCGGCAGAGCCGAAGGGCCTGCAAGACTTCATTATCGTCCTCGTCCAGGTATTCCACGCTGACCGGGTAGCGGGTCTTGCTGAGGCGGCCCTGAATGGCCTCCAACAGGCTGCGGAACAACTCGTTGGAGGAACCCTTCACCATCACCAGAATGGATGTGGCGTGTTGCTGTTTCAAATTTTTTGCATTTGCATTCAACTCAAAGCCGCTTTCCCGGACCGCTTCCAGAATGGCCGCACGGGACTTCTCGCTGACGTTGGGATGGCCGTTCAGCACTCTGGAAATGGTCCCCACGGAGTAGCCGGTCTGAGCAGACAAGTCTTTGATCGTCACATAAGTTCCCTCATTTCGTTACACACGGGGAAATTATACCACGTTCCGTCAGAAGGTCAACCCTTTACCGCACCGGCGGCCACACCCTTGATGATGTATTTCTGGCAGGTCAGGTAGAACACAATCACCGGAATGATGCTGATGAGGATCAGCGCCATCACCGCACCCAAGTCTACGGAGCCAAAACTGCCCTTCAAATACTGGATGTGAATCGGGATGGTCATATACTTCTTCCGGTCCAGAACCAGATAGGGCAGCAGATAATCGTTCCACACCCACATGATCTCCAGCACGCCCACACTGATCATGGTAGGCCGCAGCATGGGGAACACCACAGAGAAGAAGGTCCGCACCGGACCGCAGCCATCAATAGCCGCCGCTTCTTCGATTTCCAGAGGGATGGACTTCACGAATCCGGCAAACATAAAGACCGCAAGGCCTGCGCCGAAGCCCAGGTAGATAATGGGGATGGTCCAGGGTGTATTCAGATGGAGGGCGTCCGCCGTCTTAGGAAGGGTGAACATGACCATCTGGAATGGCACCACCATGGAGAATACACACAGATAATACACCACTTTGCTCACCAGAGAGCCCACACGGGAAATGTACCAGGCGGCCATAGAAGTGCAAAGCAAAATCAGCGCCGAAGACACGATGGTGATGAACAGGCTGTAAAAAGCGGATTTCAGGAAAGGATAGTTGCCGAAGGTCAGGCCCTTTTCATAATTGGCCAAACCCGCAAAGGACTCCCCATTGGGAAGGGCAAAGGTCTGGGTGTTGACAAAGGCATTGTCCTTAAAGGAATTGATAAGCACCAGGAAAATGGGCAGCAGGTACACCACTGCCAGCACGGCAAACACGCAGGTGAGGACCATTTTGTTCCGTTTTTCCTGCCGCAGATCAGAACTTTTCCGTTTCATTACTGCTGTACCTCCTTTTTCCGGGTCGCAAGGAGCTGCATGACGCCGATGGCTGCCACCAGCACGAAGAACAGAACGGCCTTCGCCTGTCCCACGCCCCGGGTCTTAATGGTATTGGAATTGACGATGTTCAGCGCCAGCATTTCCGTGGTATGGATGGCGCCCTTGAAGGGCCGTCCTTCCGTCAGGGCCAGGTTCTGGTCATAGAGTTTGAAGGAATTGGTCAGGGTCAGGAAAGTGCAGATAGTGATGGAGGGCATCACATTGGGAATCGTGATCTTCCATAGTGTAGTCCACGCATTGGCACCGTCGATTTTCGCCGCTTCCAGCATATCCTCCGGTACGGCGTTCAGACCGGCGATGTAAATAATCATCATGTAGCCGATCTGCTGCCAGCCTACCAGGATGACTAAGCCCCAGAAGCCGTATTTCGTATTCAGTAGAATGGACGTTCCGTAGCGGGAGAGAATGCCGTCAAAGATCATGGACCAGATATAGCCCAGGACGATGCCGCCGATCAGGTTCGGCATGAAAAACACGGTCCGGAACAGGTTGGAGCCCTTGATGCCCCGTGTCAGCGCATAGGCCACGGCAAAGGCCAGCACATTGATGAGAACCAGCGACACCAGTGCATACAAAGCCGTAAACCCGAAGGAATACAGGAAACTGCTGTCCTGGAAGGCCTTCACGTAATTGGCAAGGCCCGCCCAGGTCCATTTGCTAGTGGTCTTGAAATTGCAGAAGCTCAGGAACAGGCCCTTTCCGAAGGGATAAAGGAAGCCGATGCAGAACGCTGCAAAGGTGGGCAGCAGGAAGATCGGGAAGCAGCGCTGGATGGGCCGACGGATCAGCTTGGAATTCAGGGCGTCCCGGTCGAGTTTTCGTTTTGCCATAACCATTCTCCTCTTGAAAATAATTTGGGAGTTCTTCCGAACCCCAAAGGCACGCCTCGCAGGATCTGACAATCTTACGAAAAATGCCTCCGGATTTCGGAAAAGGGGGCGAGCGGTCCGCTCGCCCCCTGCGTTGATGTTTGGGAAAGATTTTTGAAAATTAACCGTTGTCCTTGGCATAGCAGGTCGCCCAGCCGTCCACGAAGGCGGTCTCTACGGCAGACCAGTCACCCTGACCAGCGGTGTACTGGGTCAGTGCATCGACCACACCGGCTCTCCACTCGTCAACGGCGGGAGTGTAGTTGAAGGCCCAAGTGACCACGTAGTTACCCTGAGCGGTGTACTCGTTGGCCTGTGCAAAGAACACGTTCTCCGGCTCCTTGGCGTTCTTAAAGGGGATGGGGCCGAATTCCTTGGCCAGCATGGTGGTGCCTTCTTCAGAGGTCACGACCCAGTACATGAAGTCCAGAGTAGCCTGGATGTCCTCTTCGCTGGCTTCCTTATTCACAGCCCAGCAGTTCTCGGTGCCGCAGCACAGGCCGGCCTTTTCTTCGCCGTCCACACCGCAGTAAATGGGAATCATAGCCAGATCGTCGGGATTCATCTTGAAACCCTTGGTCTCACCGGTCAGGTTGGAATACTCCCAAGAGCCGTTCTGATAGAACACGGCCTTGCCCTGTCCGAACTCAGCCTCGGCCTGGTCGCCGGTAGCGGAAGCCAGGGCCGCGCCGGTGGTGGCGGAATCAGTGATGTACAGGTCCCAGATGTTCTTGTAGTTCTCAAGATAGGCGTTGGTAATGGTGGCAGGCTTCTTGGTCACATTGTTGTCCCGGAACTGATAGTACAGGGGCATATTGGCCAGGTGGCCGGAGAATCTCCAAGAGGAGGAGCCGTCCAGACCTGCGGAGGTGAAGGCATCGAAGCCCAGCTCACCGGCACGGGCGTGGATGTCATCGGCGACCTTCTTCAGGGACTCGAAATTGGTGATGTCGGACAATTCGTAACCGGCCTGCTTCAGCAGAGCCTTGTTGACGATAATGCCGAAAGCCTCATAGCAGTAACCAATGGAAACAACCTCACCGGCATCATTGTGCAGGTTGAAGGAATCGGTGGTCATTTCCTTGTACACGTCGGTATCCCGCAGGTCCAGGCAGTAGTCGCCCCAGGACTCCACAGCGCCCTGGTTGCCAACCTGGAACAGGGTAGGAGCGGCGGACTTGTCCATCTCGGCGGTGAGGGTGTCGTTGTAGGTGCCGGAAGCGGCAGTCACAACCGTGACCTTCACGCCGGTCTTTTCGGTATACAGCTTGGCCAGATCCTGCCAGGCCTGGTCAGCTTCGGGCTTGAAGTTCAGGTAGTACACGGAGCCGGTAGCGGCTGCGGCAGGCTCGGTAGCCTTGGTGGCGGGCTCGGTAGCCTTGGTGTCTGCGGGTTTGGTGTCGTTGCTGGAGGGGGTGGTGTCGGTGGGCTTGCCTGCACAGGCGGCGAGTCCCAGAACCATGACCGCTGCCAGCAGCAAAGCGATGATCTTCTTCATGATTTGTTCCTCCTAGTTAATTTCCGGTTTCCCGGTTTCACGGATTGGAAACGTTTCCAAGTCCTTGTGTCTATACTCTACAACATTCTACTCGGAATTGCAAGTGCTATTTGTCGAGAAAACCGACTTTCCACGTTTTCACCAAAACACGAAGTCATTTTTTGTGCAGTAAGACGAAAAATAATACGCATTTCAAGTTATCGAGAAATTGGTAACGATTCAAATTTCGTCGATTCCTGTCGAGGCCAGGCAGACAGATTCGCATTTCCCGCAAAAAGCCCCCGACGCCGGTTCCGAGACCGGCATCGGGGGCAAAATTTCCAGGCAGCCTGCAAGATTTATCCGAAATCGTCTCCCCTGCCCTGTTTGGCAGGGGCTGAAAGAAATATTTGGATATTTCTCATATTTTTTACTTGCACATTTGGTCGAACTGTGATAGGAAGGTATCGGTCGCAAGACCCGGAAGGGATACCACAAAACGGCGGACGGCTGCCTCCGGGAAGACAGGAGATAACGAATGGTCACATACGAGGCGTTATTTCCTTGCACTTCGGTCATCATTTCCGTTATCACGCTGGTCATTGCGATTTTCCGCTTATAACAGGATGATGGTAAATCTGCTTATTCCATCCCGTAGGGCCAGCCCACCAGGCCGCCGATGTCATAAATGTGTTCATAGCCGTACTCCTCCAGCAGCTGGGCCGCCTGAAAGCTGCGCCGACCGCTGCGGCAGTACACCAGCACCGGCGTCGTCAGACCCGGGATGACCTCCGCCGCCCGCACATCGTCCAACTCTCCCAGGGGCAGCAGAACGGCCCCGGCGGCGTGGCCGGTAATGTATTCTTCCTCGTCCCGGACATCCAGCAGCACATGGGGCTCTGCGTCCATGATGGTCTTAGCACGTTCAAAATTCACTTTTTCGTACATGATATTCCCTCCGAAAAAATCGGACAGCCCGCAGGCTGTCCGGATTTTTTACTTCTCCACGACTTCCAGCAGCTCCATGGGGCAGGCTTTCACGCAGATGCCGCAGGCGATGCACTTGGACACAGCGCCATCCTCCGGCAGGACCATGACCTTCATGGGGCAGGCCTCCACGCACTTGCCGCAGCGGACGCACTTCTTCTTGTTGATCATGTACACGCCGGTCTTGGGGTTCTGGGTAATGGCCTCGTGCTCGCAGGTACGCATACACTTGCCGCACTGAATACACACATTGGGCTTTGCGCCGGTCCCCTTGGCCACGATCTGGATGCAGCTCAGGCCCTGGTCGAACTGCTTGTAGAATGCGGTGGAGCAGGCACGGACGCACTCCAGGCAGGCCATGCACTCCACGTTCTTCTTGACGGTCAGCTTCTTCATAACAGGATGTTCCCCTTTTCGTGTTTTTACCCGTCTATTATACCTGAAATCTTTTCAAAAGGCAATGGGCAAAATGAAGCCCGGCCTAACTTTTTCTTCTTGCAGACATTTCCAGACTATTTGTGCCGTCCTGAGCCATACTAGCCCTGAAAAACGAGAAACAGGAGGAAATTCCATGAAAAAGTTTTGTCTTGTTCTGGCAGTTCTGGTGCTGACGCTGGTCCTGGGGGCCTGCCGGGATACCAACATGACCCCCACCACGACCACCCTGCCCATGACCAGCACCCCGACCCAGCCCAGCACCCAGCCTTCGACTCAGGCCACCCAGCCCTCTACCCGGCCTTCGGAGACTCCTTCTCAGCCCAGCGACAGTTCCGTTCCCAACGATACCGACGGCATGGAGGACCCGGAAGATGCAGGGACTACGAACGGCACCGCCGCAGGCCGGAGCCGGATGCGTTAAATTCCGGAGCGGCGGCTCCGGTACATATCACCAGGTAAAATGCTCGGCGTCAATGCTCCGTTTCCGGCTCACCGGGTCAAAATCATAGCGTTCCAGCACATTTTCGGGATATTTTTCACCCACAGCCAGCATTTCCGTGCAGCCGAATTTGCGGAAATGACTGAAGGCGCAGCCCAGAAGCTGGTCGGTGTAGAACCGGCCCTCCATCTCCGGCAAAAGGGTGATGCCCAGAATCTCGCCGCAGCTTCCCTGGGCCTTACCCAGGGTAACGGCTCCCACAGGGGCGGCCAGATTCATGGCGATGAGCGTGGTCCCCTCCCCTTCCGGCATGGGAAATCCAGCGGGCAGAGAAACCTTCTCCGGCGGCAGATAATAAAGGTCCTTTTCCCGCATGAGGCCCGTTTCCTGCCACCAACGCTTCACAAAATCCCCGGACAGTTCGCCGGTCAGGTGGGTATTGTCGTTGAGGAAATCGTAGGAAAACGTCCCCTTGTCATAAAAAAGATGGGACACCGCCGTATTGTCGCTGTACGCCATCTTTTCCGATTCATTTTGGAAGAAAAGCCGCAGCAGCAGGCAATAAATGGCAATACTGTGGCACACGACGGCAATACGGCCGCCGTCATAGCGTTCCGCCGCATCCCGCAGTCCGGCGAGAAGCCGGTCCGTCAGTTCCTCGTAGCTTTCCGCTCCGTCGCAAATCCAATGGGCCGGGTCATGGGAAAAGGCATCCATTTCTTTCGGATAAAAATAGCGGATATAGCCGGTGGCATAATCGTCCCAACAGCCCAAGTTCCGCTCCCGGAGCCGTGCATCCCTGTGCAGCTGCAGGCCCTTGGGGACGTAAATGGCCCGGGCCGTCTGGCAGGTACGGGTCAGGTCGCTGGCAAAGCAGCCGTCCAGAGGGATATTTTCAAAGCGTTTGCCCAGAGCCGCCGCCTGGCGAAAGCCTCTGGGCGTCAGCAGCGAATTATAGTGGCCGTGGATGCGGCGGAAAATATTGCCCTCGGCCTCGGCGTGGCGGATGAGATAGATTTCAGTCATGGCGTTCCCGCTTTCGGTTTTTTCTTCATTATACCATAGTTTCCCCCGCCTGAAAAGGCCAAACCTTTCCAGAATTCGACCCTTCTCTTTCCGGGCATACTAGATGCGAAAGGAGGGAGACGCATGGATATGAAAGGATGGGCCGTGTCCATGGGCCTGGGCGCTGCCATGGGCGCCGTGGCCGTGCTGATGATGCCCCGGAGCAATCCCACCCGGAAGCTGGCCGCCAAGGCTGCCAACAAGGTGGAGGACGTGGCATGGAAGGTCGGCGACAAGCTGACCCAGGAATTCGACCTGTAAAAATGCCGTTCCCCGGAGGTTTTTCCGGGAAACGGTACATACTAAGGGAAAAAGGAGGAATTTCTATGGCGCTTTACAAGCGGGGGCGGCAGAGCTTCGTGCCGGGGTGCCCCGTCGTCGTGACCAAATGGGCCAGCATTGCGGGCAAAAAAGAATCGGAGGGGCCGCTGGCGTCGGGCTTCGACCAATGCTGCCAGGACACCTATTTCGGAGAAAAAACCTGGGAGCAGGGCGAAAAGCGGATGCAGCAAATGGCCCTGACGACCCTGATGGAAAAAGCAGGACTTTCCAATGAAAATATCGACATGGTATTTTCCGGAGACCTGCTGAACCAATGCATCGGGTCCTCTTTTACCCTTCGCAATGCCAATATCCCCCACCTGGGGCTTTACGGGGCCTGTTCCACCATGGCGGAAAGTCTGCTGCTGGCCTCTATGGCCGTGGGCGGCGGGTTTGCGGACACGGTGGTGGCCATGACCTCCTCCCACTTTGCCTCCTCCGAGCGGCAGTATCGGTTCCCCTTGGGCTACGGCGGTCAGCGGACCCCCACGGCCCAGTGGACCGTTACCGGCTCCGGGGCGGCGCTGGTCTGCTCCCACGGGAAAGGCCCCCGCATTACCGCTGCAACAATCGGCACAGTGACGGATTTGGGCATTAAAGATGCCAACAACATGGGCGCCGCCATGGCCCCGGCGGCCCTGGCAACAATACAAGCCCATTTCCGGGACCTGAACGTCCATGCGGACCACTTTGACCGAATTTTCACCGGGGACCTGGGGGCCGTGGGCAAGGAAGCCCTGCTGAGCCTGGCCCGCCGGGAGGGCCTGAGCCTGGGCGGAAAATTGGAGGACTGCGGCTGTCTTGTTTTCGATGCGGAAAAGCAGGATGTCCACGCCGGAGGGTCCGGCTGCGGGTGCAGCGCCATCGTCCTCTGCTCCCATCTTTTCAGCCAGCTTCACAGCGGCAAATGGAAACGAATCCTGTTCTGCGGCACCGGAGCCCTGCTCTCCCCCACGTCTACTCAACAGGGGCTTCCCGTGCCGGGGGTCTGTCACGCCGTCTGTATTGAAGGAGAAACGTAACATGGAATACTTGAAAGCATTCTTGATTGGTGGGCTTTTCTGCCTGGTGGGCCAGATCCTCATTGACCGGACCAAGCTGACCCCCGCCCGAATTCTGGTCAGTTATGTGGTGGCGGGTGTCTTTTTAAGCGCCGTGGGACTTTACAAGCCTCTGGTGGATTTCGCCGGGTGCGGGGCCACGGTCCCCCTGACGGGCTTCGGCAACACCCTGGCACAAGGGGTCAGGGAGGCCATCGATGAAAAAGGATTTCTGGGCATCTTCACCGGCGGCCTTACCGCTACGGCGGGGGGTATCGCCGGGGCCATCGTGGCGGGTCTGCTGGCAAGTCTCCTCTTCCGGCCCAAGGATAAATCCTGAAAAGCCGGGTATCCTATACCCGCAGCGAGGGCTGCGGAAAGGAAGAATTTCATTATGAATCAGCAGAACAAGAACAGCAAGACCAACCAGCAGAACCAGAGCCAAAACCAGAATCAGCAGCAGAATCAGAACCAGAATCAGCGCTGAAAAAAGCTCCCTTCCGAGTTTCGGAAGGGAGTCCTTTTTATAAAACCTCGCAGAATGTGCCTGCGTGGAAAAAATAGAGCAATGCTTTTTTTATGGGCCGCTCATAAATGCGCTCCAAGGCTCCGGCGTAAGCCTGCACCTGGCCCCGGTAGCGCTCCACCGCTTCCGGCAGGCCCTCAGGGGAGACATGGTCCGTCTTGAAATCCACCACGGTAATTCCCTCCGGCTCCACAAGGGCGCAGTCTACCACGCCCTGCAGGAGCATTTGCTCCCCGGCCAGCCCGTCCCCATAGGGAGCGGCATCGGTGAGCAGGGAGAATTTGAATTCCCGGACCACATTCTCCCCGGTGCGGAGCCGCCGGCCCAGGGGGGAAGCGAAAAAGGCGGCGATCTGGCCGGTATTCACCATGCTGCCCTGCTCCTCCGTCAGGAACCGCTGGGAGACCAGACGCTGGATTTCCCGGTCTACCTCCTCCCGGCTGCCGCAGCGTTGATAATCGATATACTGCATGGCGGCGTGCATGGCGCTGCCGTAGTCCGTGCCGGACCGGCGTTTTTCGCCCCGGAAGCAGGCTTTTCGCCAGATTCGCAGGTGTTTTTCCGGATTCTCCGCATTTTCCGCCGTTTCCTGATCTTTGTCCCGGCCCTTCAGCTGGGTGGCCGTCAGCTTGCCCGGGGTCTCCGTGGCGGCGGCGTGGTCATAGCGGAAAGCCAGGTCCTTTGCCAGCTTTTCCGTATTCAGGTCCGAATGTTCGGCCTGTTCCTCCGTCCCGGCGGACAAACTTCCGACCACGGGCGCTTCCGTAAGGCGAATTTTCCAGGGCCGGTCCGACACCTGAGTCTCCCGGGGCCGTCCGCCTACGGCAAACAGTTCCCCGGCCTCCGTCCGCTTCAAGGCCGCCAGCAGCACCCAATCTCCGGGGCAGCTGGCTTCCGCCGTCAGCAGTTCCCGACTGCTCAGGTCCATTCGGGCCGTCAGTTCGGCGATTTTCTTTTCCGGTTTTCCGGCGGCGTAGGTCATAATGAGCCGGTCCTTGGGCCGGGTCATGGCCACATAGAGGACACGCATTTCCTCCGAAAGGCTCTCCTGCTTGAGTTTTTCGCAGATGGCCAACTTGGAAAGAGCCGGATACCGGACCCGCCGGGCGGCATCGGCACAGTTCAGGCCCAAGCCCAGGCTCTGATGGCACACCACCTGGGAGCGTGTATTTTCCATATTGAATTGCCGGGCCAATCCCGCCAGTATGACCACAGGAAATTCCAGTCCCTTGGAGCTGTGGATGCTCATAATGCCCACACCGGAGGGCTTATTCTCCCCGCCGGCCAGCAAGCCCTTTTCCCGGAGCGAATCCAGATGGTCCAGAAACTGGTCCAGGTCCCGCTGGCCCCCGGCGGCGTAATTCATGGCATATTCGCAGAAGGCGGTCAGCCGTTCCCGGCGCTCCGTCCCTTCCTCCATGGCCGCATACAGGGCCTCCATACGGGTGGAAAGCAGGATAGTTTCCAGCAGCTTTTCAAGACCTTCCGCCCGTTCCACCGCCCGGAGCCGGGACAGGGTCTCCCGGAAAATCGCACTTTTTTCGCTTTCATCCTGCAAAACGGCATCGTAAATCTGCCCGTCCTTGCAGCCGGACCGGAGATTTGCCAGGTCCTCCGCCGTGAAGAGGAACAGCGGGCTTGCCAGCACACTGAGGAGCGGAATGTCCTGCCGGGGGTTGTTGACCACCTGCAGCAGGGCCACCAAGGTCTCCACCTCCTGGGTCTGGAGCAGGTCCCCCCCGCCGCCGCTGCCGCAGGGGATGCCCCGCTTGGCCAAGGCCCGCTGGAAATAACTGCCCACACTGCCCGGGGAGCGCAGCAAGATCATAATGTCCTCCGGTCGGATGGGCCGCAGGATCTCCTGCTCCCCGTCCTTGTCCCGGACCATGTGCTTCCCGTCCAGCAGCTCCGCAATGCGGGCGGCTACGAAGTCCGCCTCCTCCGGGTAGGCGTTCTCCCGAACAGCGATCACGTCCAGTTCCGTTTCCGGCTCCCCAAGGGGAATATGGGGGGTGCCTTCGATGAGGGCTTCCCGGTCCCCATAGTCCAGGTCCCCCACCCGGACGCTCATGCAGGTCCGGAACACATGGTTCGCCGCTTCCAACACCCCGCCGCCGGAGCGGAAATTACTGGAAAGGAGGATTTTCCGTCCCTGTCCCGGTTCCGCTTCCGCCGGGAACCCGAAGGAGCGGTACTTTTCCAGAAATATTCCGGGGTCCGCCAGCCGGAACTGATAAATGGACTGCTTCACGTCGCCCACCAGGAACAAATTGTGCCTTTGCCCGGTCAGCGCCGCAAAAATCGCATCCTGCACGGCGTTGGAATCCTGATATTCGTCCACCAGAATTTCCCGGAACCGGCTGCCGATTTCTCTGGCTGCCGCCGTGGGACCGGAATGGTTTTTGCCCAGCAGCAATTCCAGAGCATAATGTTCCAGGTCCCCAAAATCCACAATGCGGCGGCGTTTCTTGGCCTGGGCGTAGTTTTTCCCGAACTGCCGCACCAGATCGGTAAGGCCCTTGGCCGCCAGAGCCGTCTGGGAAAGCCCCGCCAGGACGGTTTCCCCGCTGTCGGAGAATAGCTTTGTCAAGGCCTCGGTCTTTTCCTTGCAGGCTGTCCGGATGGCCTTGATGGATTCCGCCAGGTCCGGGTCCCCGCCCTTTTTCGGGAAGGTCAGCCGTCCGTAGTTCAAATCCGCGATTCCCTGGGCAAAGCCGTCCCAATCCGGGCAGTCCCGGACCTGCCGAAGGGACAAAACCGTTGCATTCAGCAGGGTCGTGACCTTCTCCCAGCCGTCCACGGCGGCGGCTTCCCTGGCGCAGCGCTCCAGGGCTTCCAATTCCCGGTCCAGCCAATATCTGGCCTCGTCCAGCAGAAACTTTCCCCAGACCGTGTCCTCCGGCCGGTCCTTTTCCTCGCATTGGGCCAGGCAGGCATCCAGCCAGACCTCCGGCTCCGGATGGCACTGGGCTTTGTCGTAGACCTGTTCGATGATCTGCGGCACCAGCGCATCCGTCCGGCCCAGGCCCTGGGTATCCACCAACGTCCGGAAAGCGTCTTCCTCGCCGATATGCTCGTAAGCATCCTCCAAAAGCTGGTCCAGCACCCGCTCCCGAATCTCCCGGCACTCGTTGTCCTCCGCAATGCGGAAATCTGACGGCAGGTCCAGCCGGTACACATATTCTCTTAAAATATCCGAGCAAAATCCGTGGACCGTGGAGATTTTCGCCATATAAAGCCGCTGGGTCTGCCGCTGCAAATGCCTGTTGTCCGGGTCCTCCGCCAGGGCCTTAGTAAGCCGGTCGGCGATTTTGCCCCGCAGTTCGGCCGCAGCGGCTTTCGTGTAGGTTATCATCAGAAAATCGTCGATATTCGCTGGGTCCCTGGGGTCCAGAAGATAGGAAAGCAGCCGCTCCACCAGCACTCTCGTCTTGCCGGAGCCTGCCGCCGCCGAGACAAGCAGCGTCCCGCCCCGATTCTCTACGGCCAGTTGTTGGTCACTTGTGAGTCCCATGATGCTCCTCCTCGCTAAGACGCTGCCAGAATTCAACGCCTTCGATCTTCTTGAAATCCCGCCGCTGGGTCACAGTCTCCTTGTGGCACACGGCGGCGTAGGGGCAATAGGTACAGCTGTCGAAGCTGCTGCCCCGGGTGTAGGGGTTCGGCTCCACCTGTCCGGCGGCCAGGGCGTTCACCATTTCCCGCAGCTTCCGGTACACATGGCTTTTCAGCAGCCGGAACTGGCTCCGGCTGGCAATATCCCCGGAAAGATTCTCTTCCTTATCCCATTTGCAGCACAGCCGCCCGGAAGCCGGGTCGTCCATGGCTTTGAGAATGTCCTCCTCCGCCAGCAGCATCCCGCTGCGCTTCTCTGGACGGTCTTTCTTTTGGGACAGCGGAACGTATGGCGCTCTGGCCGGGAAATACTGGACCCCGGCCCCCACCCGTCTTTCGCCCAGGAAGGTCCCGCCCTGCTCCAGAGCAAAGAGGTAAAGAAGCATCTGCAAGCCCAGCCCCTGCTCCAGATCGCAGTAATCCAACGTCTTTTTGCCGGTCTTGTAGTCCACCACCCGCAGGAAGGTCTGGTCGTTGGCCTGCCACCGGTCCACCCGGTCCACGAAGCCCCGGACCATGGCCGGCATGGTGGCACCGGGGATCTGAATGGCGGGCAGCGTCCCGTCGTCCCCGAAGGCCACTTCAAAGCCCGCCGGGTCGAACTGGGACACGGACAGCTCCTGCCACAGGTCCGACACCACCACGGCCAATTCCTGGTCGTTCCGTTCCAATAAATAATGAAGCCGCCTGGAATCCAGCTGACCGAACCGCTCCTGGGCATACCGTTCTGCCTCTGCCATGGCGATACTCAGCGTTTCTTCTTCGCTGACCTGCCGGAAGCCACCCCGGTCCATGACCGTCCGGGCGGTATGCTCCAGCACCGCATGGACGTAAGTGCCGAATTCCATGGCATCCACCGAGGCCTCCCGGCGCTCCTTGGCTTTCAGGCCGTATTGCAGGAAATAGAACAGCCGGCACTGAGCGAACCGGTCGATTTGCGAAGCGGACAGCCGCAGAGTCCGGCCATACAGGCCCGTGACGTTTTCCGGCTTCAGGCTGCCTATCTCAAAATCCCGGCGGCGGCGCACTTCGTCGAATTCCGCCTCCAAGCCCAGCTTTTCCGCAATTTCCCGGGAATCGGCCCACAGAAGGAAAGCCGCCGCTTCCACAGGGTCCGTGATGGCCGCATCCGGTTCCTGCCGGACCAGTCCGGCCATTTTTCCCAGGCGGGCATGGAGGTAAGAGGGCTGAGCGCCGGAACTGAAGGCCCGGAGGCTCTCGGTTCCGGCGGACAGGGCCTCGTAAATTTCGGCAAATTCCGCCTGGAGGCCCTCCATGGCTCCGCCGGTCAGGGGAACGCCCAATTCCCGCAGGGAACAGCGCTCCTGGTCCGTCAGTACGCCGCTGCTGCCGGTGTAGCCGGGGAGTTTTCCTTCCTCCATGCCCAGCACCAGAACGTGCTTGCTCTCCTGGCAGCGCATGGTGGAGGCATCGCCTACACTCACCGCATCCAGCACAGGAGGGATGGTCCCCACGTCATACTGGCTCAAAAGCAGGCTCAGGAGTCTCGAAAATGACTCCGGGTCCCAGCTTTCCGTACCCAGAACCGCATACATCTGCTCCAGAGCGGAAAGCAAGATTTCCCAAAGCTGATTGACGATCTGCGCCCCCCGCAGGTCCCCGGCTTCCTCCATGGAATCGGCCAGGGCTTCCAGCCCGTGGCCCAGGTCCGTTTCCTCCAGAAAGGCATTCACCGCCGTGACCATTTCCGCCACGGTCCGGCCCTGCCGGACCCCCTCGCCCAAGCGCAGCAGCGGGTCGATGCACGCCCGCCGCAGGCCGTTCAGAGCGTCCAGGGTCTCCCGGTCGGCATCCTTCCAGTCCTCCCCCAGACCACGGGGATGGTTGGCCCATTCCTGCTTCCAGCCGCTGCCGGAAATGCCCCAGAGAATGGCGTAATTTTCCGTTTTGTCCAACAGGTCCCGGTCCAGACCTAGGCAGGAGCGGAGGTATCTTATCACGTCCCGGCGCTCCAAGCCCCCCAGCGCCGCTTCCAGGGCGCAGCGGACCGTGCGGATGCCGGGCTTGTGGAGAATGTCTTCCGTGCCGGACCGGTACAGCGGAATCCCCACCCGTCCAAAGGTCAGGGACAGCATCCGGCCGTAGGCGTTCAGGTCGCTGCACACGATGCCGATGTCCCGGTATCTGGCCCCGGCCTCCACCAGGTCCAGCACCTGCCGGGCCGCCAGGTCGCACTCCTTGGAAATGCCGTTGACCCGGAACACCTGCAAATATTCCTGTCCTTCCGGCAGCACCGGCAGACTGCCCTGAAACAGCGCCTTGGAGACCGCCAAAAGGGGCCGTTGCCGGGGCTGTAGCACTTCGCAGGCGGTCTCGACCCCCACCTCTCCGGCGCAGCGCATCAGTTCTTTGGCAGTGTGGGCCGCCTTTTCAAAGGCCGTCCGGTCGGAATTGGGCGAATCGCAGGTCAGGGCCACGGTCAAATCCCGGCCCGTCATCAGTTCCTGCAAAATGGCCATGTGCTGCCGGGTGAAATCCGGGAAGCCCACCACATAAAAAGTGTGCGTTTCCGCAAAATCCCCGTCCGCCAATTCTTCCAGCAGCCAATTCATCTGATCTCTGGGGTCCTTCTTGCCGTTGGCGCAAAGGCCGTCGTAGGATTCCAGAATTAAAGACAGTTCCTCCAGCTTCTGGGCAAGATTTCCTTCCGTCTGCCGGGAGGCGTTCATCAGGTCCTCCGGGGAAATGCCGCAGCGCTTGAATTCGTCCACGGCGTTGACCAGTTCCGAGAGGAATTCCGGCCTGGTCTCCACAGAAGCGTAGGCCTTCAGTTTGCTGTGAAGCTGCCGCACGGCGGCGGCCATGGCCACCACCCGTCCGCCCTTGTCCAGGCATTCCTCCGCCGCAGCCCCCACACTTTCCGCCACCCGCCGGGCCAGACGGGTGAAGGACAGGACCTGGGCATACCGGCTGGCGGTGTCTCCGGCCCACCGGCAAAGCCGCCGCTCCATATCGTGGCTGATGAGCTCCGGCACCAGAAGGATACGCTCCCCCTGCCGCTCCGCCACATCCCGGGCCAGACGTTTCAGAATCTCGTCCCGGTTGGCCAGCCAATCCTCGCAGAGCAATAATTTCAACACGGTTTTTCCCCTCCTCTTTTTCTTTTGGGATAATGATACCACAGCCGAAGGACCAATGCAACTTCGGCTTTTCTTGGATTCTACCATGCTTCGTGTCCCATAAACGGGACTCATTCTTGATTTTTGAAGATTTCCATGATAAAATGAGGCCAACTTGAAAAATGAGGAGCGATTCTTATGGACGCAATGGAAGCCATTCTCACCCGTCGAAGCACCCGCCGCTTTGCGGACAAGCCCATCCCCAAGGAAGCGCTGGAAGCGCTGCTTCGGGCCGCCATGGCCAGCCCCACCGCCGTGAACGCACGGGATTGGGCCTTTCTGGTCATCACCGACAAGGAAATGCTGAACAAAATGGCCGACGTGAACGGTCTCGCCGCCGACCCTCTGCGGCGAGCTGCCGCCGGAATTCTCATCTGCGGGGACATGGAGCGGGCCTTCGTGAAAGCCCCGGACTTCTGGATCATCGACGGCGCCATCGCCGCTGAAAATACCCTGATCGCCGCCCAGGCCCTGGGTCTGGGAGCCGTCTGGCTGGGGACCTGGCCCCGTGCAGATGCGGTCCTAGGGCAGAAAACGCTCCTGGAACTGCCGGACCACATCATCCCCCATTCCATTCTGGCCCTGGGCTGGCCGGATGGAGACCTGACCGCCCCTCGTCCGGACCGGTACGAGGAAGAAAAGGTCCACTGGGAAAAATGGTAAAGAATCTGCCGCACGGTGTCGAAAAACGCCGTGCGGCAGATTCTTATTTCGTTTCGGCCTTTTCCAGCCGTTTTTTCTCTTTCTTGGATTCGATCACATGACGAATCGCCATCACCGGATGATGAAAAAGCATCCGTGGGCCGGAAAAGCGCATAACGAGCCGAATTTTCTCCCGCATTTCGGGCCGGTAGCAGTGGACCCGGCAGTTGGAGCAGAAGGTTTTCGTCTCCATAAAGGGGCATTTGTCGCTCCGCAGCCGGGCGTATGCTTCCAGAGCGGCGCAGTCCTCACAAAGCTGCTCTTTCTTCGTACCGTGATTTTTCCGGCAGTACAGGGCGATCATTTCGGACACCATGGTCTTTTCCCGCTCCCGCTTGGTCTGTACGTCCATCAGCTGAGCCTCCCGTGTTCCACGGAGTACACCCGGTCCGCAAGGCGCATGGTCCCCGGCCGGTGGGACACCAGCACCACGGTCTTGCGGCCCCGTTCCTCGCCAATGGACCGCAGAATCACCGCTTCATTCAGGCTGTCCAGATTGCTGGTGGGTTCGTCCAGCAGAAGGAAGGGCGCATCATGCAGGAATGCACGGGCCAGACCCAACCGCTGGCGCTCGCCGCCGGAAAGGGTATCGCCCAGTTCGCCTACGGGAGTATCGTAGCCCTGGGGCAGGCCCATGATGAAATCGTGGACCGAGGCCTTCTTGCAGGCGGCAATCATGTCCTCCTCCGTGGCCTTGGGGTTGGCCAGCATCAGATTGCTGCGGATGCTGTCGTGGAACAAATGGGTCTCCTGGGTAACAAAACTCTCCATCCGGCGCAGATTCTCCGTGTTCACATGGCCGATCTCCCGGCCGGAAATGGTCACTTGCCCCTTCTGGGTCTCCCAGAACCGCAGGAACAGCTTCAAAAGGGTGGATTTTCCGCTGCCGCTGCGGCCGGAAATGCCGATGACGCTATGCTCCGGAATCTTCACGGACACCCCGTCCAGCACCGTTTCCCCGCCATAGGAAAAGGTGATGTCCTCTCCGGCAGCGCCGGTGAAGCCGATGGGCTTCTCCCCGGTCACGTCCGCCACGCTGGGTTCTTCTTCCAGAATGTCCAGCACCCGGTTGCCCGCTGCGAAGGTATTCTGCAAGGTTGCCCCCAGATTGGCCAGCGCCACGGCGGGACCGAAGGAACTCATCAGCGCCATGGTGGGGATGAGGGTCCCGGCAAAAGGAATGCGGCCCTGCACGTAAAGAAGGGCGCTGAGGCCCAGCATACAAAGGTCAAAAAACAGAATGGTAAAGCCCGTGATGGCCTGATTCTCCCCGGTGACTTTCTTCATGGCCGATTCGTCGGCAGCCAGGCTGTCGGTCCGGCGGTTCAGTTCGGCCAGGCGGTCCTCACCCCGGCCATACTGCTGGATTTCCGGCAGACCACGGAGGCTGTCCAGCAGGAAGGCACTCAGTGCGCCGGATTCGTTCCGGAACCGGAGGCCCAGGTCCCCGCTGCGCCGGGATGTAACGATGGGAATGACCAGCCCAACGACAGCGTAAGCCGCCAGCGCCAGCAGGCCCAGCGCCCAATGATAATGACCAATGAACAGGCACAGGATCAGGGTAAACAGCGCCGCAATGGCCGCCGGGGAAATGGTATGGGCATAGAATACCTCCAAAAGCTCAATGTCGGAGGTGATGACGCTAATGAGGTCGCCCTTGTCCCGGCCTTCCAGCTTGGCGGGAGCCAGCCGCCGCAGAGCCCGGAACACTTTATCCCGGATCAGGGCCAGCAGCTTGAAGGCGATAAAATGGTTGCAGGACTGCTCCGCATAGCGCAGGATGCCCCGGACCAGGGCAAACACGCCCACGCAGACAAAGACGGTACCGGTCTTGATGCCGCCATTCTGCCCCAGCAGGTCCAGCACCGCAAAGCCGCCGAAAATCGTGATAAACGACGCTGCCAGGTGGCCCAGCAGACCCATGATGATTGCCAGAAGCATATAGCCCGCCAGGGGCCGCACCAAGCCGATAAGCTTGGCCATGACGGTAAATCCGTTCCGCTTTTTCATACTGCCGCCTCCTTCTTTTCGCCGTAATGCTCCAAAGCCTGTTGGGCCTCCCAGAGCCGGGCATACTGCCCCTGTTTTTCAAGAAGCGCCCCATGGGTGCCGGATTCGGTGACATTTCCGTGGTCCAGCACATAAATATTGTCCGCTGCGACCACGTTGGCCAGCCGGTGGGAGATCATCACCACGGTCTTTTTCTTGGCCAGAGCGTGAATTTCCGCCAGAATGTCGTTTTCGCTCTCCACATCGATATTGGAGGTAGCTTCGTCAAAAATATACACGCCGCTGTCTTGAAGAAGTGCACGGGCCAGGGCCAGTCGCTGGCACTGCCCGCCGGAGAAGTTGCTGCCCTTTTCCTGCAGCTGGGTGTTCAGGCCCTGCTCGCTCCGCAGGAATGCCGCCAGCTTCACCCGTTCCAGCACCGCCCAGAGGGCCTCATCCGAAGCATCCGGGGCAGCCATGCGGAGGTTTTCCGCCACGGTCCCCTTGAAAAGATAACTCTGATGGCCCACATAAGTGACGTTTTTCAGCAAACTTTCCTCACGGATGCGCTCCAAGGGGGTCTCCCCTACCAGGACCTTGCCGGTATAGCCCCGGTTCCGGCCCATGAGAATACCGCCGATGGTGGACTTGCCGCTTCCGGACTCACCCACGATGGCCGTGAAGGACCCTGACGGGAAGCCCATGGTGACGCCGTGGAGAATTTCCCGGTCCGCTTCATAGGCAAAATGCACTTCCTCCATGCGGATTTCTTTGCCCACGGGGAAGTCCTCCGTACCCGCTTCCGCCTCCGACAGGTCCAGCAGACGGAAAATCTTGTCGCTGGCGGCCATGCCGTTCATGGCGATGTGGAAGAAGGACCCCAGCTGCCGCATGGGGATGAAAAAGTCCGCACTGAGGAGAATAATTAAGAGACAGCCCGCCAGGTCCACTTTTCCCGCAGCGAACTGGGTCGTGGATAAGACTACGCCCAGGGCCGCTCCGCCGTAGGCGATCAGGTCCATGATGGTGATGGAGTTCAGCTGCATGGTCAGGACCTTCATGGTGATCTTCCGGAACCGCTCCGCCTGTTCGTTCATTTCCTGCTGCTTGAACTCGTCAGCCTGATAGATTTTCAGGGTGGTCAGGCCCTGCAAATTTTCCAGGAATGTGTCGCCCAGGGCCGTGTACTGGCCCCAATATTTGCTCAGCAGCTTTTTCGCCCAGGTCTGCACCGCCGCAATGGCCACGGGGATCAGCGGCACGCATACAAGCAGCACAATAGCCGAAGGCACATTCACAAAGCACAGATACACGAACAGGGTCAGGGGTGCCAGCATGGCATAGAAAAACTGGGGCAGATATGCCCCGAAGTAAGTCTCCAGCTGGTCCACGCCTTCCACGGCCACCTGCACCACCTCGGAAGTGGGCACCTGCTGGGCGTAGCTGCTTCCAAGCCGCAGGAGCTTTCGGTAGATTTTTTCCCGCAGCACCCGCTTCACCGTCTTGGAAGAAAGGTAACTCATGCGGCTGGCCCCCAGGGTGCAGCCGAAACGAATGGCCATGGCGCACAGAGCCAGAAGCAGGGTCCGCAGCAGTTCTTCCTTCCCGGCCGTGCCGCCCAGCAGCCCCGCCAGCAGCGCCGTCACCGCCGTCATCAAGGCCATGTTGGCAAGCAGGGACAGCCATTGGAACGCCACGTTCCCGGCGATGAATTTTTTGCTTTCGCTGACCGTTCCGATCAGTCGTTTGTTGATCATCATGGATGGGTTCCTCCGTCTTATGTTAGTTTTCACTAACAGATGTGCAAAAGAAATCGACCGCCCATTGTTAGCGGTCACTAACCGCCGTTTATCTTATCATACCCGCCCTCTTTTGTCAAGGACGGTTTCCGCAAAACCGTTGACTTTCCAGCGTTTTCTGTTATACTGGGCGTAAAAGGGCAGAAAGAAGGGTAATTATGATCCAATTTGCGGAAGTGACCCCGAAAAACTGGCGCTGTTCCCTGTCCGTCCGGGAGAACCAGAAAACCAGTGTCGCCGACAAGACGAAGATTCTGGCCTGGGCCTATATCTACCGGGCAGACCGCCCCCAGGCGTTCTTCCTGATGGACGGGGAAACGCCCATCGGCATGGCCCTTTGGATAGACGACGCCAAAACCGACTCCTATTACCTTTTCCAATTCTTCATCGACCAGCGTTACCAGGGACAAGGCTACGGCACGGAGGCTCTGGAAGCCATTCTGGACCGGATGCGTCAGGAGGGGAAATACCCAAAAGTGACCATGTGCTGCGTGGAAGGCCCCGCCTGCCCCATTGGATTCTACGAAAAATGCGGTTTTCGGCGGAACGGAAAAGATTTTGAGGACGAGATCGGCATGGAACGGGCGTTATAAAAACTGCGGAGGAACCCCCTCCGCAGTTTTTTATAAGAATCTCGCAAAAACGGCGGCTCCAAGCACCGTCAACATTCCGGAGACCACGATGGACAGGCTGCTCATGGCGCCCTCCACTTCCCCTAATTCCATGGCCTTGGCGGTGCCGATGGCGTGGGAACTGGTGCCGATGGCGACCCCACGGGCAATGGGGTCCGTAATGCGGAACAGCTTGCACAGTCCCTCGGCGATCATATTCCCCAGCACCCCGGTAATGAGGATGACCGCCACGGTCAGGCTCACGTAGCCTCCCAACTCCTCCGCCACACCCACGCCGATGGCGGTGGTGATGGATTTCGGCAGCAGGGTCACATAGGTGGCGTGGTCCAGCCGGAACAGCCGGGACAGGAGAAAAATGCTCCCCAGGCTGGTCAGAACGCCGGAGAAAATCCCCAGAAGCACCGCTTTAGCGTTCTTTTTCAGCAGCTGAAACTGCTCATACAGCGGCACGGCCAGGCAGACCGTGGCGGGAGTCAGCAGGTAGCTGACATACTTCGCCCCGGCTTCGTAGGTGGGATAGTCCACCCGGAGCAGGAGCAGCAGTCCCACGGTCAGAAGAATGGAAATAAGCAGCGGATTCAAAAAGGCCTTTTTGAATTTCTTCTTGATCCACAGGCCGGTCAGGTAACTGCCAATGGTCAGCAGCGCCCCGAAAAAAGCGGAATTTACCAGCATCTCACCCATTTTTCTTCCCCTTTCTCACAAGAAACTGGGTCACTAAGCCCGATACCACCATGACCGCAACAGTCGCCACCAGCGTAATAACGATGTAGGCCGCCAGGTTGGGCTTCAGAATGCCCCAGGCCTCCAGCAGCCCCGCCGCAGCGGGAATGAACAGCATGGGCATGATCTCCAGCAGAAATGTGCTCACATCCTTTACAGCGCTGACCGGGATGATTTTCAGAACCAGTGCCGCAAACAGCAGCACGATGCCGTAAATGCTGGCGGGAATGGGCAGCGGCAGCAGGGCGTGCAGCGCCTCCCCCAGGAAGGAAATGAGCAAAATAATGGAAAATTGCTTGATGTACTTCATGTTGTTTCTCCGTTTTCTCGTTCTCTCCCGGCTATTTTACAGAAGAATGGGCGGTAAGTCAAGGGATGTTTCCCGTTTCTCCTTCAGGAAAGCCCTACGATTTTTCCGCAGTTCTCCAAAAAGGAACATTTTCGCCGCCGGGCCGAAAAAGGTCTTGAGCGGCCGGGAAAAATATGATATAGTATGCGAAGCGAATATTTCTCTTTTTGGCCCCGCCGAAAAGAGCCCGGCGGCCCCGCCGCCAAGATATAAGGAGATGTAAGAATGAAATTAGGTATCGAAATTGGGTGCCGGTTTTCATATCGAAATGTTCTTCTATTTCCTGCAATGCACCGCCATAATCCCAGTTTCTCAGGCGTTTGAGCCATTATAAGGAAGCCCATACAGGCATATACCTCTCTGCCAATATGGCGTAGAAAATGGCGTAACACGGTTTCACATCCACACAAACATTGTCACCCTATACCGAACGGCATAGGGTGACTGTTTTTATCGTAAGAATTATTGTTCGACAATGCGTAAGTATTTGTAAATCGTCGGATAAGAGAGGTCGCACAGCCTTGAAAACTCCGCTTTGTTGATTTCCCCCTTTTTATATTTCGGGTAGTGCTTGTAGAAGATAGCCGGGATGGTATCGGCGGTGACGGCAGGGCGGCCAATGGTTTTTCCTTTTGCCTTGGCATTCTCCATGCCACTTTTTACCCGCTGACTTATCATGTTTCGTTCCAGTTCGCTGAACACGCCCATCATCTTGAGCATTCCCTCTGTCATGGGGTCAAGTTCTTTCGTACAGTCCACAACAAAGCTGCCCAGAACCAGCTTGATTTTTCTATCCTTGGCCAGTTCGATAATGTCGCAAAGCTGCTTGGTGCTGCGGGTAATGCGGCTGACCTCCGTTGCCAGAATACTGTCTCCGGGCTTTACAACATCCAGCAACTTCGCCAGCTCTGCCCGGTTGGTTTTCATGCCGCTCTCGTATTCCAGATAGATGGTTTTGTCGGTAGCTCCCTGCTGTTTCAGTTCCCGCACCTGCCTGTTTATATCCTGCTCTTTCTCGTTCGTGGAGCATCGTGCATAGCCGTAAATCATTCCGCCTACCATCCTATATTTATGATGGAAATATTTTAAGATATAAACGAAAAGAAGTCAACTGTTTCGTTTATAGAAAACAGCCATGATTGGATAGAATCACGGCTGTTTTGCGTGTGAAATTTCTATAAGCAAAAAGAGATGTTTGCTTTTATGGTGGTGATGGTTATTTACTTGCCTTCTTTGCAGCCCTTCTGGCCTTGAATCTGCGGTATTCCCGAATGGCAATGTCAGCCTTCTGCCAGTTGTCGATGCTCTTCAAAATCTCATTGCCCTGTTCTGCCATATTCAGGGTCTGCTCATTCAGCCAGTTTGCGTACTCCTGATTCTGAATTGCTTCATTGGCCAAGGCGACCTGCGCTCTCGCAAGGTCTATCTGCTCCCGCTGTGCCGTCAGCATGACCGAGGTATCATACCGCTCAATTGCATACTTGAGGTCAAAATCGGATGTCCCCATGAACACAGCCAGATAAAGCACCGCTGCCCGGTTTCTATACTGTGCAGGAAGCACATTCCGGCCATACACCTCTTTCAGTGCCGCCTTGGTATCGCTCAGCGCTGTTTCGATAGCCTGTTCTTCCTCCTTCCACTGGGGATATGTTTCCTCATTGTAGACAACAACGTCTTGCTCGTAGCTCTTCATGTCCGCCTTGTATTGCTCATAACGGCGAAGGTATTTTTCATGCAGTTCCTTGTCGAATTGGGCCTGATTCTGCTGATTCTGTTCATCGATTTCCCGGCATTTCTGGATATACTCCGGGGAATTT
Source organism: uncultured Eubacteriales bacterium (assembly GCA_900544405.1). Lineage (GTDB taxonomy): Bacteria > Bacillota > Clostridia > Oscillospirales > Oscillospiraceae > Faecousia. The sequence continues at coordinate 253,050 of UQVA01000001.1, read as the reverse complement.
CGGATTTCTTCCGTTCGCTGGGCCGTCAGGTTCGCAACAGCCTGTTTATGGGCTGCATTGTCCTTAAAATACACGACCGCTCCATATACGGGAGCCACCAGAAAAACTATAATGCCCAACGTAACCAGAAAAATCCACCCCGGCCACGATGCAATAATCGTTAAAGCCAATCCCCCCAAAGAAACTTTCATCCATAGCTTCCACCGCACAGGCTTCGGCAAATCGACCGCCGGCTTGATTTCCGGGTAGGGAATCTTCTGTGCGGAGTGCTTTTCCAAATGCGGTTCTCTCGGTTGAGCGGGACGGGCAGGCTTATCCCCATTCACTCGCTGCAATTCTTGTGTCTGGTGGACGATTTGGTCCTCCAAAAAGTATGCCGTCTTGACGACTTCCAGTTCTTGTTCTCTCATTGTACTTTCCCTCATTGATATGCTCCGTGCAGGCAGTCCGTCCTTACGGCTCAGCAAAATAGTCCAGCAGCTTTGCCGCATCCTCGTCAGTACCGAACCGGGTTTTCAGTACCCCCATCGTTTCCGTGCAGAAGGGATTTGTAGAAATCAGCTGGGCAAGAACTGGTGCCAGCTTGTCTTTCGGGAACATCGGGTTCTGCAAATTGGTCAGAGTCGTCCGCATTTCAGGCGAAATCATCGTCGTAATATTCCCGATGATGCCATTTTCGGACAGGGTCTGAATCACTGTGTAGAACGTGTTCTCATAGTCACGCTGCACTTCCTTGAAAAAGACATCCTGCTTAAACTTGCGATAGGTGTCCTCTTTTTCGGCCTTTGTCATCTTGCTCTGCTGGGCAACAAACTTTCCGATCATGCCCATGCCGAAATTAAAAGCTTCTGCTTTAGCGACGCCCTTCATTGCACCTTTCAGGCCAAACCCGCCGCCCTGCATCTGAATGGAGTTGCCAACCTGATTGCCAAGGTTTTCGGCAGCAGCGTTCCTATTGATTTCGATACCGGCCATGATTTCATAAGAATCGATTGCGGCATGATATGTAGCGGCGTGCTTCTGGGCAAATGATTCCAGATTGGCGGAATAGACACCCAGCGGAAGAAGCAGACTGTAAGCACGGGTACACATTGGGCGGAAGCCCTCACCATACATGTCGGTGAAATAGTGTACCAGCGTGTCAAAATCCTCTACACAGTGCTGATATTTGAATGCAAAGCGAGCCGCATAGAATTCGGCCGCTTTCTTAAAATACTTGCGATACCGCATACAGGTGTCCAATTCCTTTGGGAAAGAAATGGTGTTACCCGCAAAATTGAATTCCCGCCGTTCACCCTCCAGCAAGGGCCAGTCTACCGGCTCAAGTTCCGTGTATTCAGGGAAACTCTCGTAAGGAGCAAATTCACGGGGGTCTTCCAGTTCCTTCACTTCACCAAAGACATCCTTGCCAATGATTTTGTTCAGCCCCTGGTTCAGCTTATTGGCTACCTTTACCTGTGAGTTGAACGCTTTCTTAAAATCAAATGCCATTTCGATACCTCCAAAAATGTTTTCTGTTTATGTCTTACGGTTTCCCTTTTCAGAGACTAAGAACAGGTGCGCCGTTATTCGTGCATTTCGCAGGAATCCGCCATATCTATAAAAAGTTCCGGGCTGACATTCAGGGCCAAACAAATCGCTTTCAGGTCATCCGCATACAGCGTCCGCTTTCCGTTCAGAATAGCGTTGAAGGTCGCTTTTGGAATCCCCGCCTTTTCTGCTATCGTGACCTGCTTATAGCCCATTTCATCTATGTACGCCCGAACTTTTTCATAAACTCGCACCGTCAGCACCTCGAATTACAGAAAATCTTGATTCGTATTTATATTAGCACAGTGATTCTGTAAAATCAAGATAGATTTCAAGATTTTCTTGATTTTTTGATTGCTATTTCCAGTCTCAAACCGTATAATAGATAAAAAGGCGGTGACAATGCGAATGAGATACGAAATCGGAAGCCGGATTCGGAAGTACCGGGAAGAAAATAACCTCAGTCAAAAACAGCTTGCCGAAAAAATCGGTGTCAGCAACAGCCGGGTGTCGAATTGGGAGCAGGGATTGAACCGCCCGGATGCAGATATTCTGGCTGCCATCTGCGTGGCACTGGATGTGTCCCCCAGTCTTCTGTTGGGGATTCAAGTCACCGGTGACGAATTGACCGAGCAGGAGCGGAAAGTCCTGAAAGCCTATCGTGAAAAAGAGGATGTCCGGCAGGCTGTCCATATCCTGCTTGGCGTTTCCGAGGAATAACCGCCGCTGTGCGCCTTGTGCTTTGGTGCAAACGGAATGATTTTGAGACGGCCATATAAGAACCCCCGCAGCGATAAAACACCGTAAGAACCCGAAAGAACAAAAAGAGCCGAATTCCGGGATTTGAACCTTGTATATTTTTGAGGGAACAAGGACACGCATCCAGGTAGGAAATCCGCAGAAAACTTTTCTGTGTATGGATTGCGCGGATACCATTTAACCGAAATGGGGATTGTCTGCTTCTCATCACTTAGCTACAAGGAGCATTGAATATGAAAAAACTTCGCCGAACCGTCTACGCCTCATCGTCCGTTCTGGACGGTAAATATACCCTTACCCCCAACCAAGTGTGCCAGCTGCTTTCTACCATAACCCAGCTGCGGGGAAATACGATCGTTGCAGAGGAGTCTCCGGAAGGTACATTGCAATTCGTTATCGGGAATGATGTATATAAGCTTTTGGATTTTCTGCCCGACAGCGCGAAGTTCCCCGTTGATACAGATTCAGTCGTCTCGTGCCTTTGATTCAGAATAAAAAAGTGACCCCGCCATTGATGTATTTCAATGGCGGGGTTTTGCTATATGGTGCTATGAAGGTAATGGAGGTTTTAATCTTTTGTTTCCTCTTGTTGGGTGGATTCTTGTTCCTCGTTGGATACCGGAGTATTGCGATAGTCTGGCATGGCCGGCAAGTCATGGAACGTCTCTTTAATGCAATTCAAAAGAGCATCCACCATAGACGTTCTATCTGGATTTCCATTATTTTCATTATGGAAACCTTGATATATCTGATATTGACTAAAAAACTCTGCAACGTCCTTTGCACAATAATCAGGGGCTGATTCACCAAATGTCAAGGTCACACTTTCACTATCGACCTTTTGAATCGTCAACCGGAAGAAGTCAATGACAGCAATCAGCGAAGCTAAGGGATTACGCTCAACTCTGTCCTTATTGCTTTTATCGCTGTAGAATTCGCAAAGTTCATCTATGGACGAATCCATTTTAATTGCCCAAGAAAGGGCCACATCCAAACTTGGGACTCTTTTTGCTCGTTCATACTCCGAAATAGTTGATGGTGCAGAGCCTAAATCCTCCGAAAGCTGTTGTTGAGAGATATTCTTTTCTTGCCGCTTTTTTCGCACATTTCGTCCAAATGCCTCTAGCATCCTCTGATTTTCTCCCACGTCGAAACACCTCTTCCTATATGAAGAATTTACGCTATTATACTTCTCGCATTCGAAAATTGCAACTATATTTTTTCACAAATTATAGTGTTTCGTTATTCACAAAAGATGGGCTGGATTTTTCGAACAATAGGGCTTAAAATATGCCCATCATCCAAATCCGGATGAAATTTCAAAACAAGGAAGGTGAAAACATGATGACAAAAGAAAACCGCCCGGGTGCGCCAACACCCGGACGGGAGAACACGGTCAAGCACACCGCAGCGCCCTACCGACCTCTATATTATATTGGATACGGTAGGAGAATGCAACAAGAAAAGGAGAAGGAAAATGGAATTTGATGAGTTCCTATCGTATTTTGATAAACCTAAGAAAGTAAAAAACGGTTATCAAACCCGATGCCCCGCCCATGATGACAAGCATCCCAGCCTATCCATTTCTCTTTCGGAAGACGGGAAGAAAATCCTGCTTCACGACCATGCAGGCTGCTCCACGGAGGATATTCTGTCCCGTGTTGGTCTGAAACCCTCTGACTTATTCACGGAAGAAAGATCCTGCACCCGTACCTCAGAGCAGGAATACCAGTATCGGAACGCTGACGGTTCCATCTGCTATAAAAAGAAGAGATTTGACAAAGCCGATGGCTCAAAATTCTTTTGCTTTTATATGCCTGACGGTGCCAAGGGTTTCAAAGATGGTACTTTGCACGTTCCTTATAATCTTCCGACTGTGTGCGCCGCAAGCCGCATTTACTTTGTCGAAGGGGAAAAATGTGCCGATGCCGTTATAAATCAAGGTTTCTGCGCCACAACACTGGATACAGGTGCAAATTCAAGATGGTATCCTCACTACACTGCTTATTTTCAGGGTAAAGAGGTCATTATCATCCCGGACAACGATAAACCCGGAATGGCGTATGCAAAGAGAATCGCCCAGAATATTCCGAACTCGAAAATCATTCCGCTGGATGCTCCACGCAAAAAATATGATATTTATGACTGGCTCAAAGACGGCCATAAAATGGAAGAACTGGATTCCATTGCGCCTATGGAAGTAGACAGCAAAGAAGCCCCGCTTCCTGATGAATCGTCAGCCGTATCGGAGAAAAGCACGCAAGCTGAAATCCTGCTGAAACTCATTTCTGATACCGACACCAAATTCTTTCTGGACGATACGAACACTGTCTACGCCCATGTCCCGGTACAAGAGCATCACCAAACGGTTCAGCTTGCCAGCAAGCGGTTTGCGCTGTGGGCACAGAATCTGTTCTACTCAAAGAACGGGAAGCCCATCAAGCCAGACAGTCTGACCCAGACGGTCAATGCTTTGGAAGCCAAGACCATGTTTGGAAAGGTCGAGCGCATCCCCCTTTATGAAAGGGTTGGAAGTCATGATTCCGATTATTGGTATGACCTGAGTGATGAAGAATGCCGGGCAGTAAAGGTATCCGCTTCCGGGTGGTCTATTGTAAATGACCCGCCAATTTTGTTCCGGCGTTATACCCATCAGAAGCCGCAAGTTCTTCCGAAACAAGGTGGCCGGATGGAGAAAATCTTTGAATTTATCAATGTGAGGCGGCATCAGCTGTTATTTCAATGCTGGTTGATATCATGCTTTGCGACTGGATTTCCGCATCCCATGCCGGTATTCTATGGAGAAAAAGGCGCTGCCAAAAGTACGGCCTGTGTGTTGCTGAAACGGCTGATCGACCCATCGGCCTATGAATCCCTTACGCTGAACACGGACTTCCGTTCTTTGCTGATTAGCCTGCAATCTCATTGGTTCCTGCCCTTTGACAATGTATCTTCCCTCAATTCCGAACAGAGTGATACCCTGTGCCGTTCTATCACCGGTACGGCTGTCCAGCAGCGGAAATTATATACCGATGACGAAGACCGTATCCTGACATTTTGCAGATGCTTTGCCCTAAATGGAATCAACAATGTGGCCAGACGTTCTGATTTGCTTGACCGCTCCCTCCTTTTTGAGCTGAGCCGAGTACCCGATACAGAGCGCAAGGAATTACAGGCAGTTTATTCTGCCTTTGAATCAGAACGTCCCCTTATCTTGGGCAGCATTTTTGACACGCTTTCAAAAGCAATGGAACTTCTCCCCAGCGTCAAGCTGGATACCCTTCCCCGCATGGCCGACTTTGCAAGACTTGGGTATGCGGTCGCTGAGGTACTGGGCAAATCCGGAGAATGTTTTCTGGACGAGTTGGACGAGAACTACACCAGCCGAAATCAGGAAGCCATTGATGCGGACATTGTTGCCACGTTGGTCGTTGCCTTTATGCAGGATAAAACAGATTGGTCCGGTTTTTCTTCCGAGTTATACAGGGAATTGTGCAGCTTCGCACCGAACTGCGGAATCGATACCCACAGTCACGGATTTCCGAAGCAGGCGAATACACTGTCCCGACGGCTCAACTCCATGAAAAGCAATCTGGCATCCTTGGGTATTACCTTTGAGCGAGACAGTAAATCCAGAGGGTCGTATATCTCATTACATAATGAGAAAACACCTCCATTACCTCCATTCCTCCCGCCCTCTCCGGTTCAGCTAGATACCACCCCGGAAGAATCAGATTCTATAAACAATGAGGAGGACTCCTATGTTGAATTCTAACGATATGATGACCACGGAAGAAAAGGTTCCAATTCCACAAAAAGTAACGCTGACCATCAAAGAAGCTGCGGCCTACACCAATATCGGACTGAATAAAATCGACCGTATGCTTCGTCAGCCGAACTGCCCCTTTGTCCTCTTTATCGGGACACGACGGCTTGTAAAGCGGAAAGAATTTGAAGAATACCTCAGTCGGCAACTCACAATCTGACCTTATCTGACCGGCTGATAAAAAACAGTTGAGGAAAAAGAGAAGATGTGCTATAATGAAATGGAACGACTTTCTTTTTCCTCAACTTCTGAAAAGGAGTAAAAATGGGAAAAGGCCTAAGAGGCCGTGAATGCGGGACCGGATTATCACAGAGAAAAGATAAGCAATATTCCGCCCGGTTCGTTACCAAAAGCGGCAAACGAGTTGAAAAATACTTTGACACGCTCCCCGAAGCCCGGAACTGGCTTGCGGACGCCAAATACCAAGATGCCCATAATGCTTTTCAAGTATCTTCGGACATAACGGTGGACCAATGGTTTGAGCATTGGATGACAAAAATCGTGGCGGATTTGGCTCCGAACACACGCCGCAACTACCATGAGCGATATGAAAAGAACATTCGCCCCGTGATTGGCTCCATGCGAATTACAGACGTAAAACCCATGCACTGCAAAGAGGTTTTCCATCAAATGTATGACCGTTACGCCGGGTCAACCATTCGGCAGGCATACATCGCCATGGGTACCATGTTCCGTGCCGCTGTGATGAATGACGTGATACGCAAGCACCCAATGGACGGCGTCCGCTATCATAAGCCTGTAAAAGAAGCAAAAGCCATCCGCTTCCTGACCGTCAAGGAAACACAGCAATTTCTCAATGCTGCAAAAGACACATCCGATTATTTTCAATATGCACTTGTGTTGGAGACGGGACTTCGCACCGGTGAATTGATTGGGCTGACTTGGGATGCCATTGACTGGGACAAGCGGACGCTTACAATCAGCAGGACGATGGAGTTCCGGTACAAGCAGCAGGAGTGGAGGGCTGGCCCGCCGAAAACCGCCAGCAGCTACCGAATCATTCCATTGACTGGCAGCGCCTATCAAATTCTTGAAGAGTTGTATCAGCAGCGGCTTGCCCGTAAGGTTGACCCCGCTCTGCCTGAAGCCCTCCCCTATCTCGACCGAAGGACCGGACGAACCACTTCACTCGTGATGCGTGATTTGGTTTTTATCAACAAGAGGACCGGCAGGCCCATCAAGAACAGTTCCTATGATACGAACATCTACAAAATCTGCCGTCGCTGCGGGATAACGCCGTTCTCAATGCACGCCCTACGCCATACTTACGCCACCAGAGCCATTGAGGGCGGTATGCCTCCCAAGGTCCTCCAAAAGCTATTGGGACACGCAAGCATCAAGACCACGATGGACACCTATGTTCATGTCACTGATGACGCTCTGGAAAGGGCAGTCCGTCAGTTTGAAGAAAATAAAAGAATACCGTGATTCCGTGCCCTGCTTTGCATTTCCGCTGTGCAAAATGGCGTAGAAATGGCGTACAGCGCATGGAAACACCCCATAAATCAAGGAGATGTAAGGAAGAATGAAATTAGGTATCGTGGGACTGCCCAATGTGGGCAAGTCCACTCTGTTCAACGCCATTACCGGCACCGGCAACGCACAGGCGGCCAACTACCCCTTCTGCACCATCGACCCCAACACGGGCATCGTGGCCGTGCCGGACGCCCGGCTGGACAAGCTGGCCGAGCTGTGGGAGACCAACAAAAAGACCCCCGCCGTGGTGGAATTCGTGGACATTGCCGGTCTGGTGAAAGGTGCCAGTGAGGGCGCAGGCCTGGGCAACAAGTTCCTGGGCAACATCCGGGAGTGCGACGCCATCGTCCATGTGGTCCGCTGCTTTGACGACGACAACATCATCCATGTGGTGGAGGACGCCACCAAGCCCGTGGCCGTGGACCCGGACGGGGACATTGAGACCATCGACATGGAGTTGATCCTCTCCGATCTGGAGTTGGCCCAGAACCGGCTGAACCGGCTCTCCAAGGCCGCCAAGACCGGCAACAAAGCCGCAAAGGCCGAGTGCGAATGGCTGGAGCCGCTGGTGGAGCATCTGGGTCAGGGCAAAAGCGCCCGGACCTTCCCCGTGGACGAGGGCAACGAAGAACAGGCCCTGGCCCTGCGGGAAATGGGTCTGCTGTCCGGAAAGCCCATTATTTACGCCTGCAATATGGACGACGACGGTGTGGCCGATCCGGAGCACAACCAATACTATCAGCAGGTGAAGGCCCGTGCGGACGCCGAGGGGGCCCAGGTCATCCCCATCTGTGCCAAGACCGAGGAGGACCTTTCCGAGATGGACGCCGAGGACCGGGCCATGTTCATGGAGGACCTGGGTCTGACCTGCTCCGGTCTGGATCGGCTCATCACCGCCAGCTACGCCCTGCTGGGCCTCATCTCCTTCCTGACCGACGGCAAGAAGGAATGCCGTGCCTGGACCATCAAGCGCGGCACCAAGGCTCCCCAGGCCGCCGGTAAGATCCACAGCGACTTCGAGCGGGGCTTCATCCGGGCCCAGGTCATCGGCTACGACGATCTGAAGAACTGCGACTTCGACTACGCCGCCGTTCGGGCCAAGGGCCTCCAGCGCACCGAGGGCAAGGACTACGTGGTTCAAGACGGAGATATTATCAATTTCCTGTTCAACGTGTAAAACACAGAAAGCATCCCCACAGAGCCGTTTCTTGACCCTGTGGGGATGTTTTTATTTGCTTTCCTCAGCAGATTCGCTTTCTTCATTCTGGGCGGCTTCCAGGGCTGCCTTTTCTTCCTTCTCCCGCTGCTTGGTCTGGCGGTAAAGGCGGATGGCCCGGATGCCCACGAAAATCGAGCCGCCCACCAGAATGATGCCGCCCACGATAACCACCGTCAGGCTGGGACCGTCCTCCATGCCGGAAAAATAGTCCCGCAGCAGCTGGTAGTACATATAGAGCACCATGAAAATGGCCAGTCCTTCTAGGCCCAGCATGGCATTGGGATTTTTGACCTTCGGCTTTTCCTGGCTCATGCTTTTCCTCCGTTCACGCTGTCCACAAACCGCAGGAACGCCGCCTTTCCGGCTTCGTCCCGCTTATAAACGCCTGCGTCCTCCAGAACCTGGGCAAACACGGCGCCCACCTCCTGCCGAAGAATGTCCGTAACGTTCTCTGCCGTGAAGGTATGCCGGGTCTTGAGTTCCGCAACCCATTCAGCGTGCTTGCCCAGAACTTCGTCCTTGGAAATGTCCCGGTTTTCCAGAATGGCCGTTTCCAGTCCTGCCAGTTCGCTTTTCAGCCGGGCGGGCAGCACCGCAAGGCCCATGACTTCGATGAGGCCGATGTTCTCTTTCTTGATATGGTGCAGCTTGGCGTGGGGATGGTACACGCCCAGGGGATGCTCCGCCGTGGTGATGTTGTTCCGCAGCACCAGGTCCAGTTCGAAGTCCTCCCCCTTCCGCCGGGCGATGGGGGTGATGGTATTGTGGGGGGTGCCGTCGGTCTCGGCAAAAATGAAGGCGCTTTCGTCGGTGTATCCCCGCCAGGCTTTCAGAATTTTGTCCGCCAACTCCACCAGACGGACCGAATCGGCGCAGCGGAGCCGCAGCACACTCATGGGCCACTTGACGATGCCCGCCTGCACATCCTCGAAGCCCGTGAACCGGACCACAGTCTCCACCGGGGCCTTCTCCATAGCAAAGGCATAATGGCCGCCCTGGAAATGGTCGTGGCTCAAAATAGAGCCGCCCACAATGGGCAGGTCCGCATTGGAGCCAACAAAATAATGGGGGAACTGGTCCACAAAGCTCAGCAGCTTCTCAAAGGTCGCCCGCTCGATCTTCATGGGAGTGTGCCTGGAATTGAAGGCAATGCAATGCTCATTATAATAGACGTAGGGAGAGTATTGCAGGAACCAGGGGGTATTGTTGATGGTAATGGGGATGATGCGGTGGTTCTGCCTGGCGGGATGGTTCATGCGACCGGCGTAACCCTCGTTCTCAGCGCAAAGCTGACACTTTGGATAGCCGGACTGGGGGGCCAGCTTGGCAGCGGCGATGGCCTTGGGGTCCTTTTCCGGCTTGGACAGGTTAATGGTAATGTCCAGGGGGCCGTAGTCGCTCTCGTAGACCCACTTCACGTCCCGGGCAATGCGGTCCGCCCGGATGTAATTGGTGTTCAAGCTCAGCTGATAGAACCAGTCCGTGGCCCGCCGGGGGCTTTCGCCGTAGAGACGGCGGAAGGTGCTGCGGACCTCGTGGGGGAAGGGGGTCAGCTTGCCCATGAGCTTCGTGTCGAACAGGTCCCGGGCCACCACGTTATCCTGGCACAGGCCCCGGGCCACGGCATCGTCGGTCAGGGCTTTTAACAATTCCGCCAGCGGCAGGGCAGGCCGGTCCTCGCCGGGTTCGTCCATGCCCATTACTTCCAGCAGGGCGTTGATCGCATAATTCCGGTCCGATTCGTGGATCAGGCCCTTGGCCACGCCATAATCGGCAAGCTGTGCAATGTAATCCATAAATGCTTCCTCCTGTGGCCGGGAAACCCGGCATTTTTCTCTATTATACCAAACGAAACGCAAAACGCAACAGGATTCTTCCAAAAAGGCGCCGCCGGGACCTCCGGCGGCGCTCAATCATTCGTCCTGGGAAAGGTAGTAATCCCCTTCCAGGATCAGGTTGTTGATTTTGATAAATGTAGCAGCAATCTCGTTCATGGTCTTGCGGCGCTGGCGGTCCATGGCGGGCGCATCGTCGCTGAGGACCATCACCCGGCCGTTGGTGACGTTATAGGCCACCCCCTGGCTGACCCAGCTGCCGTCCGGGAACACGGCGTAGCCCGGATAGCTGCTGTCAAAGGCGTCCCGGCCCAGATAGTTGTATTCGCTGTCCACACCCAGCAGATTCAGCAGGGTCGGCAGCAGGTCCGAGGTGTTCAGGGTCTTGTCCACCGCCTGATGCTCCAATCCGGCGCTCCAGATGAAGCAGGGAGTCTTTTCCAGCAGCAGATCGTCGTCCACCCCGGAGACCTCCAACAGCAAATCATGGTCCTGGATGCCGTAGCTGTAATGGTCCGTAACGCCCACAATGACGGTGTTTTCCAATTCCCCACGCTGTTCCAGTTCCTTCAGGAGCCGGGCGAAGAAATCGTCCACCAGCCGGGCTTTCAGCATCATGCAGTCGGTCTCCTCGTTGCCGGTGAGGCCCTTATACTCCGGGTACTGCTTCAGGCCCCAATCGCTGAGGACTTCATTGTAGGTATAACTCAGGTGGGCGGAACGGGTCACATAGAAGTTGAACCGCAGGTCCGTTTTCCGGAAAAACAGGTCCGAAAGGGCGGCATTTTCAAACACCGTCGTGTCGCTGAACAGATCGTCCTCGTCCTCCACATAGTCCTCGAAGGACACATAGCGCTCATAGCCCAAGGCTGGAGCAAAGACGCCGCGGCTGTAAAAATCCGGGGAATTATAGTGAAATTCCAGTGCGGAATATCCTGCATCCGTGAGCCGGTGGGCCAGGGACTGGGAAAAGTCGTTGGTCACATAGTCGAAGGCATAGCCCCCGGCACTGGACAGGAAGGAGCCGGTGTTCATGCAGAACTCGGAATTGAAGGTCCGAACACCGCCGTAGCCGGGGGTGTAGAAGTTCGTGAAATTCACGCCTTCCTCCATCAGGCGACAGATGGTCGGGGTGTTCTCCCCGATGGCCCAGTCATCCATGGATTCCATCAGCACAAGAATCACGTTCTTTCCCGCCAGCTTGCCGGTCATGGCGTTGGCCAGGTGTTCCGGGCGGCTCTCAAAATACTCGTCAATAGTCTGCCAGGTATGCTCCCGGCCGTTGGTGTACCAGGGCATCCGGGGGAACATCTGGTTTTCCAGTAAGTCCTTGGCCCCGGTCTGGGAAAGTCCGCAGATGCGATAGAGCCGGTAGGCGTTGAACATATCCTCGTACGCCGCCTGAGATGCCTGGGACCTACCAAAATCCGAGCCGGAGAAGCGGATGTGCCGGTCCCCCAGGAATACGGCATAAGGAAGAACGAAAAGCGTCAGGATTCCCGCCGCCAAGGCCCCGGAGGCAATGTATTTCTCCCGCTTTTTCCTGGAAAATTCCGGGAATTTCCGCAGGACAAGCACGCCCAGAAGGATCATGCCCGCCGCCCCAAGCCACCAGGTCCAGGGGTATTCCAGCAGGACGCTCAGATAATCGGAGCCTTCCGAAGCATAGCGGAAATCCGAAAGCCAGAGCATTTCCCCGAATAATAAGTAGTAGCCCGTTTCCACCAGGGCGTAAATGGTCAGAATATAGTAGCTGATGCCGAACACGATGCGCCCGGCCCGCCGGGGCAGCAGGGTCAGCAGAGCCGTCCAGCAAATCGCCCACATCAGCCCGAAGGCCATGGGCCACAGGGTCATCCCCGCCCCGTCGAAAATCGCCGGTCCCAACTCCAGAAAGCAGAAGGCAACAAATTCCGGCAGGAGATACGCCCCCGCCAGACCGCCCAGCGTTTTCAATTTCTTCTTTTTCTCCTGTGAAAGCGGCGTATGTGCCGACATAGGACCTCTTCCTCTCTTTTTCTCACTCATGGCACGAATTATATACATCCAAGCCATTTCTGTCAAGTCAGGCAGATGAAAAATTTAATCTTTTCTTAAGGACCGCATTTTTTCGCATTGGCCCTTTACCCCCGGCACTTGCCGTGATATACTATCTGCACGATCTAATAAGTGTTGGGGGAAAAGCGCCATGCGTTTGAACGGACAGAATCGAAAGTGGAATTACCCGGCCCTTGCCTTTGCCCTGCCCTTTGTAGGGCTGCTGACGGTCATGATCATCGGCGGGTATGCGCCCTTCGGGCAGTATTCCATGCTCTACTCGGATATGTACCACCAGTATTATCCCTTCTTCGTGGCCTTCCGGAAGGCCATCCGCTCCGGCAGCGGACTGCTCTACACCTGGAGCGTGGGTCTGGGCATGGACTATCTGGGCCTTATCTCCTACTATCTGGCCTCGCCGCTGAATCTCGTCAGCGTGCTGCTGCCGGAGGGGTGGCTGCTGGGGTATTTCTCCCTGCTGGTGCCCATCAAGTTAGGGCTTGCCAGTTGCTTTTTTGCCATTTTCCTGAAAGCCATTTTCCGGAAAAATGACGCTTCCCTGATTCTTTTCGGCAGCTTTTACGGCCTGTGTGCCTGGGCGCTGGGGTATCAGTGGAACGTCATGTGGCTGGATACCTTTGCCCTGCTGCCTCTCGTGATGCTGGGCATGGTGCAGATGCTGCGGCAGAACCGCTTCGCCCTGTACACCCTGACCCTGTTCCTGTCCATTTTCGCCAACTATTACATCGGCTTCTTCACCTGCATTTTCGTGCTGCTGTGCTTCTTCGTCTATGAGATCCTCTGCTGCAAGAAGGCAAGCCGGTTCTTTGAGGACCTGCTGCGGATGGCCCTGTTCTCCGCTCTGGCCATCGGCATGACCGCCATTCTGGAACTGCCCGCCCTGTCGGCATTGCAGCAAACTCAGTCCAGCGTAAACCAGTTCCCCCATGGCTTCAAGCTGAATATCGCATCTTCCAACACCTGGAAGGGATTGCTGGATGCCATGCGGCAGGTGGCGGGCAACATGGGCGGCGGCCTGGAACCCACCTTCAAGGAGGGTCTGCCGAACCTGTACTGCGGCGTGGCCACGGTCATGCTGGCCTGCCTGAGCCTCACCAGCCCCAAGATCAAGCTGCGGGAAAAGCTCTGCTCCCTGGGGATGCTGATCTTCTTCATGCTCAGCTTTATTCTGCGGCAGCTGGACTACATCTGGCACGGCTTCCACTTCACCAACATGATCCCCTACCGGTTCAGCTTCCTGTTCAGCTTCGTGCTGCTGGTCCAGGCCTACCGGGCCTACACCCTCCGGCGGCAGTTCCAGAGCTGGCAGGTGCTGCTGAGCACCGCCATGGCGGCCCTGCTCTTTGCCTGCTCGGACAAGCGGACGGACCCGGTGTTTCTGGCCTATAACGGCGTGTTTCTGGTATTCTATACCGTCATGTTCCTGCTGTTCCTGAAAAAGGAGACGGCCCCCACCGAAGAGGACCCGGAGGTGCGGAAAAGGTATCTCCTCCGGGAAATCGGCAACCGCCGCACCGCTTCCGGGGTGTTCCTGGGCATGATGCTGCTGGAAGTGGCAGTGAATGTGGTAAATTTTGGGGTCCGCTTCCCGGCCACTTATGCTGCCAACTATCCCACCGGGACCACCTACGCCGCCTCCATGATTCGCTACATGGACGAGCGGGAAAGCAATACTCCCTTCTACCGGGCGGAAGTCACCCACTCCCAGACCCTGAACGATGGAGCTTTGAACGGCTACAACGGCATTTCCACCTTCACCAGTTCCGCCAACGTCCATGTGACGGAATTCATGCAGCGGCTGGGCTACGGGGCCAAGAATACCTATAACCGCTACTGCTTCGAGGAAAGTTCTCCCATCAACAACCTGTTCCTGGGGCTCAAGTATATGCTGGAGCGTGGCGGGTCCTCAGCCATGAAGGAAAATAATTACTTCACGGAGGTCCATCATTATGGCGACGTGTACCTGCTGGAAAACAACGCCTATCTGCCCCTGGGCTTCCTGGCCAACAGCGAGCTTTCCGACCTGGACTGGAACAGCAATGTGGACAACTTCACCTTCCAGAACCGGCTGCTGACCGCCGCCTCCGGGGTGGGCAACGCCTGGAACGTGCTGGGCAGTGAAACGTTGAACGTGTCCGCCGAGGGCGGTGCGGTCATTTCCTCCCAGTCCTCCCTGGGCAGCAGTTCCTACACCTGCTCCGGCAGCGACGGCACGGTGGTCTACACCTACTCCCCGGACCGGGACGGGCTGCTCTGCATCGATCTGAACCTGTCCGCCCGGAACAGCTACCGGGTCAGCGTCAACGGCACAGAGATTTACTCCAAGAGTTATTCCCTGCCCTTGATGCTCAGCGTGTGCCAGATCCAGAAGGGCGACAATGTAGAGATTCGGCTGGACTGCACCGCCGGAAAGAACGGCTCCATTACCGTGCTGGCCGCCGTGCTGGACGAGGCCATGCTCCGGCAGGCTTACGATGTTCTCTCTGCATCCACTTATGACCCCTCCACCTTCTCGGCCACGAAGCTGTCTGGCAGCATCACCTGCAACCGAGATGGTCTTCTCTACACCTCCGTTCCCCAGAACGGCAACTGGAAGATCAGCGTGGACGGCTCCCCTGCTGCCGTGACTTTGGTCGGCGGGGCCATGATCGCCATTCCCCTGTCCGCCGGGGAACACACCGTTACCTTTACCTATTACAATACCGCTTTCACTCTGGGGTGGAAGATCAGTCTGGTCTGCTTCGTGATGTTCGGCGTAATGCTCTATCTGTGCCGTAAGCCCCAGAAGGCCACCGGCCGTTACGAAGCCCGGAAGAAATAAACAAACGTTACCCCATACAAAAGCGTTCCGCAGGGCTCCCCCTGCGGAACGCTCTTTTATACAATCAATTCAAATCACGGTGAATCTTCATATTTCCTCTTATCCACCGGCGTATTATGGAATTTAATATCGTGTATTAAAATCGTTGTGCAGTTTTCATGGGAGTTCATTTCTGCGTCCATCCGGGGTCGGATTGAATTTATGCACGTTTTGTGGTATCCTTTTTTGCATATTTTTGTGAAAGGGATGCAAACACCATGCGGAAGGTCCTCATCGTAGAAGCGGAAGAAGAATACAGGCGGCCCTTACTGGCCGCTCTGGAGGGGCAATACGAAGTGTATTACGCCGAAGATGCCACGGAAGCATCGCTGTTCCTCTCCTCGATGGCTTTCGATGCGATGGTCCTGGACCTGTGCCTTTCCGGGCTGGACGGTCTTTCCCTGCTGCGACTGCACATCCAGCACCTGCCGCCCTGCGTTCTGGTCATTACGGGCTTTTCCAGCGGATATGTCCGACGGTATCTGTCGGATATGGGGGTCGGATACCTGCTCATGAAACCATGCAGCGTTCCGGTGATCGTGGGGCATCTGAAAAATATGCTCCGTCAAACCGCTTCCCTGGATGTCCCGAATACCCCGGACGCCATTTCCGGCCACATCATGCAGGTTTTGGGCCTATCCCCCAAACGGGACGGGTTCCGGGCCCTTTTAACAGGTATCCCCCTTTATGCTCATGATCCCCAGCAGAGCCTCTCCAAGGAGTTATATCCGTCCATTGCACGTTTTTTGGGCATTGGAAACTCCAAAAGTGTGGAACGCTCCATCCGCTCTGCCATCCAGGACGCATGGGTCGAGCGGAATCCCATTCTCTGGAACAGCTATTTTGGCACAGGCTCCGAATGTCCCACCAACAAATTGTTCATCGCCCGGCTGGCCCAGGTCATCAGCGAACAAGCAAGGTGGATGCGTCCCGGAGGATAAACACATTTTTCTTTGCGGAAACAACTCTTTCCCCGGTCAGTTTTCCGAAAGAGTCTGTGCAGACCAACTCCAGCGCCCCGGACAGAATAACGCCCACAAAAGGACCGGTTCTCCCTCGCTGAAGGACAGTCTGCCCCTTCTTCACATCCATGCGCCGTGCACCCTGACGGGCCGACACGGCACTCAGGTCCTCCGAGCCGACGTCCGCAAATAACGGACAGATCAGGAGGACTTTTTCTTCGTTTTTATTCATTATTTTCCCTCCCATGTTGAAATTTCAACAGACAAATTAGCTTCAGTATGGTATAATATCCTTAGAAAATCAAGGAGGTGCTTGGACATGACGATCATGGAAGGCTGCCAGGGCAAGCCCCGGACGCCCACGTTGGAAGAAAAGATCTGCCCTAACTGCGGCTCTATTATTGAGATTTTCTCCACGGACACTCAGGTGACCTGCGAGAAATGCGGTTTTATTGCCTATAACGACTCTTTAAGCTGCGTACAGTGGTGTAAGTATGCCCGAAAATGTGTGGGCGATGAAATGTACGAGCGGATGATGGAAATCGCCGCCAATCAGAAGCGGGGGGCGAAAAAATGACCCCGGCCCAAGAGCATTTCGTGGGGGCGCTCATCGGTCTGGCACGGGTGACGGACGGAAATCCCCACCTGCTTAGCCTTCAGGTCCGGGAGGTCCTGCGCTCCGGGCTGGTCCTGTGCCGCCGGGAACCGGACACCTGCGACCGTCAGGTTCCGGCCATTCACGCCATGAAGGCCCAACTGGCCCCAGACTGTGCCCGGTGTACCCATCCCTGCGGAAAAAACGATGATTTTGACCTGGATTTGCTTGCCCAGGACCCGGAAAACGAACGGGAGATCAAGCTGGCTTTGCTGGATAGGGCCATAGAAAAGGCAAACAAGGGGCCCTGCGAGGCCCTGCCCAGGGTTCTGATTGGCATTGGAATTCTGAACTTTGGCGAAGCCTATCTTCGGGAATTATCCGAAGAACTGGGCTGAATTTATCACACACAAGGAGTTTTTACGATGATTCGACGCATCATTCATATCGATGAAGAAAAATGCACCGGCTGCGGTCTCTGCGCCGCTGCCTGCCACGAGGGAGCCATCGCCATGGTGGACGGCAAGGCGAAGCTCATGCGGGAGGACTACTGCGACGGCCTGGGCGACTGTCTGCCCGCCTGCCCGGTGGATGCCATTTCCTTCGTGGAACGGGAAGCCCCCGCCTACAATGAAGCCGCCGTGCTGGAAAGCAAGCGGCAGAAGGCCCATTCCGGCGGCTGCCCCGGCCACGCCCTCCACAGCTTCCACCCCGCTCCGGCAGCGGCAGCTGTATCCGGCGGCTCTCAGCTGGCCCAATGGCCCTGTCAGCTCCGTCTGGTGCCTGTAAATGCGCCGTATTTCCGGGGCGCCGATTTACTGGTTGCCGCCGATTGTTCCGCCTACGCCTACGCAAACTTCCACAGCGGCTTTATGGCCGGGAAGGTCACACTGATCGGCTGCCCGAAGCTGGACGAAGGGGACTATTCCGAAAAGCTCACCGCCATTCTCCGGTCCAACGAAATTCGTTCCGTCACCGTCACCCGCATGGAGGTCCCCTGCTGCGGTGGCTTAGAACGGGCCGTGCGGACCGCCCTGGCCAACGCCGGAAAAGACATACCGCTGGAGGTCGTGACCTTCACTCTGGACGGCAATATTCTCTCCCGGAAAGCATAAAACTCCACCCCGGATACCCGCCGGTATCCGGGGCTTTTTCTGTCCGTAAACCGGTTTCGCAGGCCCGGTTTACGGATTTTTCCGTCAGAATGCACACATCATACGTTTTTCTGCACAAAAATCGGCTTTCTCCTTCGCAAGCCCTCGCAATGAGGTATTTTTTCTGGATCCTACAACCAATTCAGTGGTGTTTTCCCGCTATTTTACAAATTCCCAATTGCTCTCTCTGAATCGAAATGCAAAGAGATCATCCCAATTTGTCCCGTTTTTCCCTTGCGCATGAATCTTGTCTGGTGGAGCCGGGACAAAATTGTCATATCTATTCGCGCGTTTTCATAGCGCTATTTCCCGCATCCAGGATTCGCCTTTCTCTAAAGAAATGACGAACGTCCCCAGAACGCCGGGTCTGTACGGGTTTCTTCAGGCAAACACCTGCATCATTCTTTCGATCATAGATTCCGGGAAATACCGGCCCGGAGGAATATAGATCAGCGCCATCGCTTCGGTAAACCGTTTCGGCAGAAACCACTAGGCGTCGTTGCAGAGATAATGCCTCCGCTCGGTAGGCCGCACGGGCCCAGGTATGACCGTCGGTGAACACGGCTTTCCCCTGGAATTCATGCACCGGGCAGGGTTCAAAATTGTGCAGGTCCGCCGGGTCGAACCAGGTCAGCACCCGCCGGGGCTTTTCCCCGGAAATATAGAATTGCGAGGGCTGAATGTCCGCCAACGTCAGCGCTTCCAGTGAAAGCTTCTGTTCCATCTAATTTCCCTCCCGGAAAGAGGTAAAAAAAGCACCGAGACAAGAATCTCGATGCTTCCATGGTGGACGATAACGGACTCGAACCGCTGACCCTGCGCACGTCAAAAAAGGCCCCAATATCAAAAAATCGTATCTCGCATTCCCCTAACCGCAGTCTGCATGGAGGAATAATCCGGATGGGTGTATCGAGCCGTTGTCTTAATATCCGCATGGCCCAGCATAAGCTGGACCGTCCGGATGCTTGCACCGCTCTCCAAGGATAATGTCGCAAACGTGTGCCGGCAGCTATGAGGAGACAGATAGCGCACTTCCGGATACTGCTCCCTGAGATGTCGAAAAAAGCAAGCATACATCCTGGAAAAATTACGTGGCTCCATCAGTGTCCCATTGCGGGTCGCAAAAATATACTCTCCGTATCTTGGCAGTGTCTGAATACGATACCCCAATTCCGGTAAGAGCGGGACAGTCCGAATGGACCCCTCCGTTTTTGCCAGTCCCTCCTGGACGCATGGACGATTATACTCCACATAGACTCCTCGGCTTATGTGAATCACATCCCCGTCAATGTCTGTCCATTTCAGCCCCAGCAGCTCTCCCCTACGCATCCCTGTAAACAGCAAAAGCAAAATCGCAGTACCAGCCCTCTGGTCTTGATACCCCATCGCAAAGTTGGAGATCAGCCGGACTTCTGACGGCGTAAATGCCTCACGTTGTTTTTCACGGACTTGGGGAAAGCGCAGCTTGGCGCAAGGGTTCCGATCACAGAAGCCGTTATCCTTTGCGTCCTCAAACAAGGCCCGGAGCAACACCCGCATCTTGTCCATATAGGATTTCGATGCACTAGTCGCAAAATCCCTGATAAAACGCTGCAAATGCAACGGCAGTATCTCCCCTATTTCCATTTGCTTCAGATCATCCGGGATTAGGGCCTCCAGATTTTTCAGTTGTCGATATGAGCCTTGCTTAATTGTTCCTTGCTTGTATATGTCAAGCCACATTGGTATCCATTCTCCAAATTTCAATGGAACCACCTCCTAGGAGAATGGTATAACACACAGAATGTGGTGAATCAATTCAATTAGACAAGCGGCTCCCAATTATGGGAGCTGCTTTCAATATGGCGGCGCTGGTGCCTTAGGTGCGTTCGATTCGCACCGCCGCTACATCCGGCATAGCCGGATTGTTCCTCCCCCTGTCCGAATGGGGTCGCTCCCCACCGGACAAGCCCCGACAGGCTATCCCTGCCGGGGCTTTTTTCGGGAGGGACAATAAAATTTAGGAGGAACAAACATGAAAATCGTAGCAATCGCAAACCAGAAGGGCGGCGTGGGCAAGACCACTTCCGCCATGAACCTGGGCGCTGCCATGCAGCAGGCCGGGAAGCGGGTCCTGCTGGTGGACTTTGACCACCAGTGCAATCTGGCTTCCTACTTGGGCCACCGGCCTGATGGAAAGCCCACCATCACGGACTTCCTTTTTGCGAAGGCGGCCTTCGCCCCTCTGCCTCCGACGGAGGGAGTGATCCGCCAGGCTGCTTGCGGCCTGGACTACATCCCGGCATCCCTGCAGCTGGCCAAAACGGACACTGTGCTGGCCCAGGCCATGTTCCGGGAGAGAATTTTAGCCGACGTGCTGTCCGTTCTTATTCCCCCGAACGCCTACGACGTGGTGCTCATCGACTGCAACCCGTCCATGGGCCTGCTGCTCTCCAATGTGCTGCTGGCCGCAACGGATGTGCTCATCCCCGTCCAGGCCGAGGAATTCGCCCTGGGCGGATTGACCGATATGCTGGAACTCATCAACATCATCCGGACAGGTGCCAATCCAAAACTGCGGGTCGTGGGGCTGCTGCCCACCATGGTGGCCAAGAATGGCGTCAGTGATGGAGTCCTCCGGGAATTGCGGGAACAGTACCCGGACCTGACCATGGAGAGCCAGATCAGCCGGGGCGTGGCCGCTGCCCGGTCCACCCAGCAGCACATCCCGCTCATCGGCGGCAACAGCAAACAGGCAACGCAATACGCCGCCGCAGCGGCGGAATTGATGAAACGATTGGAGGTATCCCAATGATGGTATCCAGAGCCGACGAGTGGGCCAGTGCCTATGGCGATATTGGCATTGCCCCGAAAATGCAGCTGATGCAGCTGCCACTACATATTCTGGACCCCTGGCAGGGAGCGGACGGACAGCACCAGCCGTTCAAGCCTTATACGCCGGAACAGCTGACGAAACTGGCGGAATCTATCCGGCAGAACGGCATTATTGAAGCGATTTCCGTTCGGACAAAGCCGGATGGGCGCATGGAGATTCTGGCCGGTCATAACCGGGTGGCCGCTGCCAAACTAGTGGGGCTGCAAACCGTTCCGGCCATTGTCCAGCAGTTGGACGATGACGCAGCGGAAATTCTGCTGGTAGAAAGCAACATCCAGCACCGGGAGACCCTGCTGCCAAGTGAAAAGGCAAGGGGCTACAAGATGCTTCTGGAAGCCCGGAAACGGCAGGGACAGCGGACGGACCTGACTTCGTGCCAAATTGGCACGAAGTTGAGGAGCGACGAGGAGGTGGCCGAACTCTGCGGGGACAGCGCTCGTCAAGTCCAGCGATACATCCGCCTGAACAACCTCATTGATCCCTTGATGGACATGGTAGATGAGGGCAAGCCGGGCTTTACGGCTGCTGTGGACCTGTCTTATCTGGCACAGCGGGAGCAGGAGAACCTGCTCACAATTATGCAGGAGACGTCCAAGGTCCCCAACGGCGCTCAGGCCAAGGCCTTGAAGAAAGCCTCCGCTGCCGGGATGCTCACCGGGCCGGAGGCCATCCGGACCATCCTTTGCCCGGAGAGCAGTGCCAAGCCCCGCATTCTGAAAATCTCCACGGACCGGCTGCTGGACTTCTTCCCGCCTGATACCGCGGAGGCTGCCATGGAGGAGACCATCCTGGCGGCGCTGCGGGATTACAAGGGCCATTTGGAGGGGAGAAAATAAAAATGCTCGCTCAAATCGCTATTCTGATTTTTCGGGAAAACCACCCTTTTCAAAACGGAAAAAGTATGGTATAGTATGAGTACACAGGAGGAATGTGAATGAACGCACCTGTAATAGAAGGCCTTTCGGAGGAATTTATCCGGAAGAACGAAAAGTATCTGAAGATCATCCGGGGCTTCCGGCTTTTGGATGACGACTTCATGAGCAAGGTTTTTGAGGACAAAGCCTGTGCGGACCTGCTGTTGCAAATCATCCTGGAGCGGGACGATTTGATGGTGCAGGAGGTCCACGGACAGCACGACATCAAAAATCTGCAAGGCCGGTCTATCCGGCTGGATATTCTGGCCGTGGACGAAACGGGACGTACATACAATGTAGAAATTCAGCGCAGGGATGAAGGCGCTGACGCCCACCGGGCCAGGTACAATAGCAGTCTGCTGGATGCGAATTTGACCAATCCCGGCGACCGGTACGACGCTCTCGGTGAGACGTATGTCATTTTCATCACCGAGCGGGATGTATTGCATGAGGGCTTGCCCATCTATCACATCAACCGGTATGTCCGGGAGACGGGGAAGCCCTTCGAGGACGGGTCCCATATTCTCTATGTAAACGCTCAGTGCCGCAGCGATACCCCGCTGGGGAAACTGATGCACGATTTCCACTGCACCGACGCCAGGGATATGAACTACCCCGTTTTGGCCGAACGAGTGCATTATTTCAAAGACAATGTGAAGGGAGCGACGAATATGTGCAGAGCAGTTGAGAATCTGGTAAAGGAAGAACGGCATGAGGCCATGCAGCAGGGTATGCAGCAGGGCATGGAAAAGGGCCGGGAAACGGAACGCCTCGATATGATTCGGGCGCTCATGCAGAGTATGAACACGTCTGCAGAAGAGGCCATGCGATTGCTGAAAGTTCCGGAAGCGGAATGGCCCAAGTACAAGGAACTTCTGGCGAACGCCGAGAAGTAACCTGCCGGGAGCAGTCAGACCTGGGGGTCGGGTCACACCGGCCCCTTTTATTATAGAAAAATTGAAAGGAGAAACCTACATGAAAATGAGAAAAGCAAGTCAGCTGGTCATTGGCGGGGCGCTGTGCCTGAGCCTGGTGACGGGGTGTGCGAAGATGCCTGATTCCACGCCTGCCATCAGCAAGCCTGCGGTGACAGAGCCGTCCGCTGCGACCAAAGCCACCAAGCCTGCTGCGACGAGCAAACCCACGCAGCCTGCCGGGACCACCAAGGCAACCACGGCTCCATCGGGAAGCAAGGCCACGGCACCGTCTGCGCCTACGACTGCCACCCAGCCGCCGGAGACGAAGCCTGCCGCAACCACCGCACCGACCCAGGCACCGACTCAGGCGCCCACTGCTGCACCGACCACGGCCCCCACGGAGGCACCGACTACCGCACCTACCGAGGCACCTACGGAGGCAACCACGGCTCCCACCGAAGCACCGCAGATCAGCCTGGACTATAACGAAGCCATGGCAGCCGGAAATGCTTACGGTGTCAGTGCTTATGGGTGGATCTACGATTCCAGCATTGGCTGGGACGATGGATATGAGTTCGCTTCCTGGTATTCCTTGGAAGAGATTGCAGAAGGCGGCGGGCAAGATTTCCTGAACACTTGTATGTGTAATCAGGTTAGAGGAACTTACAATGCTCGGTTGCTGGCAATGGGAGAAGCGCATCCTTATGGTTTTAGCTGTTACTGCTATGAGAGCAACGGCTTTGTTTACTTTTATGTGTTCTATGGTTAATCTCCTGTAAGCATATATTTCCCGCTTAGGTTCAAATCGCTGCGATTTGAGCTTTTTTTATATTATCTTGGTGCTGAAAGCCCCGGACTTCAAAAGAGTCCGGGGCTTTTTGCATATAAAAATCCAATCGGAAAGGATGAGAACCCATGAAGAACAACCTTCGGCGGGCGCTGGCGCTGCTGCTGGTACTGACGCTGCTGGTGGGGATCGCTCCCGCAGTCTTTGCGGATGAAGTGGAACCCACGGGCACGGAAGTCATCGTCGGCAGCACGGACCCGCCCAACGAATCCACTGCTCCGCCGGAAGAAACCGGGCCGGTGGAGACCACAACGCCGCCGGGGACAGAGCCGCCGGAAACGACAGCGCCCCCGGATACCGGCGAAGAAACAGAACCGACCACGACCCCTACGGAGGCCCCGGAACCTACGGAGCCGCCGGAGGACCCAGACCTTACCGTTCCAGAGGAGATCGTTTCCTGGGAACTGGAAGAAGGAGATGCACTGACATCGTTTGCAAATCAAGCAAACGATGTGGCCCCACAGACTTTGCCGGACGGCACAGTGATTACCGTATCCAGTAAAGTCAGTTGGTACGTTGGGAATACGGAGTTCTGGTGGTATCACGAGGACTACGGCAGAATGTCGGATAAATGCTCCACCAGTTCTGCTGTGTATTTCGAGCTGTCGGACGGCAGGATTGGATTCTGCACCCAATGCTTCAAGGATTCCGTGGAAGGCAATTACAACCCCAGCGGCTGGTACAGATGGATTGACAGTACAGCCCGGAGTGGTATTGCCAGAATCCTGACCTACGGAGCACCGAACAACGGTGACACATCGGACGAAGGAATAAAGGCTACCGCCCTGGCAATCTGGGACATGGCAGCCGGGTACTACAAGGTGGATGGTACATCAAGAGGCCACGGAACAGCCCCTTTCTATGCCAATACCAGTGGAACGATTCGTGCAAAATACGATGAGATTCTTGCTAAAATTCGGAAGCACGGCGTTATTCCCAGCTTCGCTACGGATTCCAAGTACGCTATTACTTCCGCCCAAACCATCACCCTGACCTACGACCGGACCTCCGGGCTGTACAAGGGCAGCGCCACGGACACCAACGGCGTCCTGGCGGACTTCAACTTCACGTCCTCCATTTCGGGCCTGACGTTCAGCAAGTCCGGAAACACCCTCAACATCACGGCCACGGATGCGGCGGCCAAGCAGCTTTCCGCCGGTGTGACCATCAAGAACCGGGGCCATGAGGTGGAGGTGGGGACGGACTCCTGCACCATCCTGGCCAGCGCCGACTACGGCACGGACAAGCAGCTCATCATCATTCTGGACGATCCCATCGACCCGGTGCCCTGCTACTTCAAGCTGCTGGCGGTGAACCCCACCGGCGACATCGAGATCACCAAGCATACCTCCAGCGGCACCTCTTTGAGCGGCTGGAAATTTGAGGTGTTCACCGATTCTGCCTGCAAGAACCGGGTGGCCACGGCTACCTCCGGGGCCGACGGCAAGGCCAAAGTCACCGGCCTGGTCGCCGGGACCTACTACGTGCGGGAGGTGGACGAGAGCGGGACCTACCCCTGGTGGGGCTACGACCCGTCCGTGAAAACCGTCACCGTGACGGAGGGCGGCACGGCCACCGTGTCCTTCAACAACACGCTTCTGGGCCGCATTGCTGTGCAAAAGATCACCTCCAGCGGCGGCTCTTTGGGTGGCTGGACCTTTGAGGTATTTTCGGATGCAGCCTGCACCCAACTGGTAGAGACCATCACCACCGATACGACCGGCAAGGCCACTTCCGGCTACCTGGCCCCCGGCACCTACTACGTCCGGGAGGTGGATGAAAGCGGCACCTATCCCTGGTGGAGCTACGACCAGTCTGTGAAGGTTGTTACCGTCACCACCGGAGGCGGCACCACAACGGTATCCTTTACCAATGTGCAGAATGGCCGCATCAGCATCCAGAAAACCACCAACACCGGGAAAGACCTGGGCGGCTGGCAGTTCGGTATTTACTCGGATTCCGCCTGCACCCAGCTGGTGGAGACCATCACCACGGACGAAAGCGGCAAGGCCACTTCCGGCTACCTGGCTCCGGGGACTTACTACGTCAAAGAGCTGGACGACGGGCAGCACCCGGACTGGACGCTGGAAAGCGACAGCAAGGCCGTGACGGTGGTGGCCGGAGAAACGGCCACGGTGGGCTTCACCAACATCCAGAACGGGCGTATCAAAATCATCAAGGAATTCCCGGAGACCGGCGTGGAGCCGCCTCTGGAAGGCTGGCAGTTCAAGGTCAGCGATTCGGAGGGGAAGGAAATTATTGGCAGCCCCTTCACAGTCGGCCCTGACGGCACGGACATCACCGGCTATATCGCTCCGGGGACCTACACCGTGGAGGAACTTATCCCGGAGGACAGCCTGTTCGAGTGCCTGTCCGAGAACCCCCAAACCATCACCATCGCCGCCGGGGAGACCGGCAGCGTTACTTTTACCAACTCCATCAAACCGGCACGGATCGAGATCCGCAAGGTGGACCCCATGGGCAATCCTCTGGCGGGCGCACGGTTCCTGCTGGAATGGTACGATGGGGTCAGCTGGATACCCGTCTACACCACCGAGGAGGACCACCTGGTGCTGGGTGAAACGTCCACGGTGCTGGACCCGGACGGGTATCTCACCACGGGCGCCGACGGCATCGCCGCCTTTGAGGGACTGTTCCCCGGCTATCCGGATGACCCTGACGGACCCATCCGCTATCGGCTGACGGAGGTGGAGGCTCCCAGCGGCTATCTGCTGCTGACGGAAGCCGCCTGGGAGGGCACGCTGCTGGACCAGGAGGATCTGAGCATCACCCTGACCGTCCACAACTCCCCCGGTTACAGTCTCCCGGAGGCTGGCAGCGATACCCTGGCACGGCTCCCCATCCTTGGAGCAGTGCTGGTGAGCGCCGCCATCCTGGGGCAGGCATGGTGTGAAAAACGGAAGGAGGTCGAGAAGGGATATAAAAAGTAAGCGGACCCAAAAGGCAAAATAAGAATCCAATATTCTATTATCAGGAGGAAAAACAACAATGAAAACCACTCGTATTCTGGCCCTGCTGCTGGCACTGGTCCTGGTCGTGGGTTGTATCCCCGCCGCCTTTGCCGCAACGATTTCCGAGGCTACCATCGACGCCACGAAAACCGCATCCCTGACCCTGTACAAGTATGACTTCACCAACGCCGCCAAGGACGGGATTTGGACCAACAACAGCTACGTGTCCACCGGTGTGTACGACCAGGCCGTGAATGACACGCTGGGTGCTGCCGCCCGGAAGAACGGCAACGCCACCTCCGACCTGGGCAACGGCCAGAGCAGCAACGGCTACGCCATCAAGGGCGTAGAGTACAGCTACCTGAAGGTGGCTGACATCGTGCAGTTCACGGAAAGCGCCAAGGACGGCCGGACGGATTCCCACATTGAGGTCCTGTACAAGATCGACAAGGTGCTGGGTGCGGATATGCTCTCTGCTCTGGGCCTTGAAAACGGTGCCAGCAGCTATGCCAACGCCAACGCCCTGGACAACACCAGCTGGTACTATCAGTCCGACGTGCTGATCGCCGCTCTGCGGAATGCTTTGGCCACCAATGCGACCACCACCAAGAACGCCCTGGAAGCCTACGTCAGGGCCAAGGGCGGCGTGGCGATGCCGGAGACGGATGCGGACGGCAAGTCCAGCGTGGCTGATCTGCCTCTGGGCCTGTATCTGCTGGTGGAGACAAAAGTACCGGAAATGGTCACTTCTACCACCAACCCCTTCTTCGTGAGTTTGCCTATGACCAGCGTGGACGGCGGCATGACCGACGGCTCCGGCAACCAGGTGACCACTGGTGGCCATGACTGGCTGTACGACGTGACCATCTACCCCAAGAACGAAACCGGCATCGTCACCCTGGAAAAGACCGTCCGGGAGGCCAAAGTTGATACCGGTAAGAACAACGCCTCCAACGTCATCACCGACGGCTTTGCCCACACCGCTACCGCCTCCGACGGCGACACCGTGGAGTATCAGATCATTTCTACCCTGCCCACCATCACGTCTACCGCTACCAACATCAGCGAGTACACCTTCCAGGATGTACTGGCCCGTGGCCTGAGCTATTCCAGCGAAGTGACCCTGGAATTCTTCAGCGACAAGGCCTGCACCAAGTCCGTGGCCAAGTGGACCGAGGCGGACGGGAAGTTCACCGTCAACAAGACCGAGAACACCGACAAGAGCCACACCATGACCATCGCTATGACCGCCGACGGCCTGGCCGAGATCAACACCGCCAACACCGGTGCCAACAACACCAACGGTGCTCTGTATGCCGGTTACTCCAACTACACCCTGCGGATCACATACACCGCCAAGGTGAATTCGGATGAGTCCATGGTCTACGGCGATTCCGGCAACTGCAACGAGGTGGTGCTGACCTGGCGGCGCAGCAGCAACAGCTACTACGATACCCTGGTGGACGATTGCCATATCTTCACCTACGCCATCGATTTGAGCAAGAAATTCAGCGACGGCAAGGACAGCCAGGACCTCTTTGACCATGTGCTGTTCAAGGTCCAGAACAAGACCGACGGCTACTATGTGCAGGCGGCTCTCAATGAGGCAGAGGGTATCTGGTATGTGACCGGTCACACCGACAAGGAGACTGAGGCAACTGCCATCTATCCCGTGACCTGGAACGGCAAGAAAGGCCAGATCATTTTGAAGGGCGTGGAGGATGATGAGTACATCCTGACCGAGATCGAGACCGCCAACGGCTATACCCTGCTGAAGAACGCCATCTCTGTGGTCATCACGGCCACGGACGATGCCCAGCGGCCCTGTGATGTGTACAGCAAGGATACCCTGGGTGTTCTCCAGAACGACCCTCGGTATAACTTCGACGGTGGCCTGGACCTGAAGCTGGCCAACATCCCCCAGGTGCAGCTGGCCCACAACTTCCTGACGGCCAGCGCCACCGTGGACGGCAACGCCGTGACCATGCTGGAGGACGAGGCGGACGTGGGTTCCACCAACGCCATTGCACCTCTGGAAGTGGTCAACACCAAGGGCTTTGACCTGCCTGCCACCGGTGAGTGGGGCGCTCTGGTGCTGCCCGTAGTCGGTGCGGTGGCCGTGGCCGCAGCGCTGGTGCTGTGCATCGCTTTCCTGCCCAAGCGCAAGGAGAACGAGAAGTAAGCAAAATATCCCATAACCAGGCAGCCCGTCCGGGAAACCGGACGGGCTGTGCTTGAGTACAAAAATTTTCCTTGCAATTTCATCTGAAAAAACATATAATAATCCTGAGCCGAGAGGCTTGCAGCGGGTGTTTCGCCACCCACGTCCCAAGTGCGAAGCGTTAAAGAGTGTGTAGCCGGAGGCGAATTGCTTCCGGCTACTTTTATGAATGGCCCCTGAGAGAACGGAACGATTTGGTCAGCAAAGGGGCAAATTCGTTGCATCACAGGACTGCAATATCGGAGGAATGGCCATGGATACCGAATATGAAGATCTGCAGAGTTTCTTGCCTACCAGCGGAGAGCCAGAGGCAAGTATGGCAGTCTATTCACACCTTGCTCTGGCATTAGACGATATAAAGTATGGTAGAATACAGTCTGCGGACACGGTATTTGCAGAGATACTGTGCGAATTGGAACAGCTCAATAAGTAGGAAGGCAATAGCAAAAAGCGCCTATCGGGAATGTCCCGGTAGGCGCTGTTTTCATGCCCGGATATGGGAATTATTTGGAGGTGAAAGAATATGAAAGCAAAGCAGATCATTGTCCTGGCACTTTGTGCTGTGCTGCTGCTTGGAGGCATCACTGCGGTGGCCTATCCGATGGTATCGTCCTGGTACATCGCCAACCATCGCAGCGAGGTGGGCAGCAGCTATGATGCTGCGGTAGCGGCAGAGCAGAACGTGCTGGACACCATCCGGGCCTCTGCGGTGGAGTGGAACCGGCAGTTGGCAAATGGCGAAATCGACCCCTTGAAGCCGGAGGAAAACGGCTACACCGAGCAGCTGGTGCTGGACGGCGTGGACGCCATGGGCTATATCGAGATACCGGCCATCTCTGTGACCCTGCCCATCTATCACGGGGTAAGTTCCACAGCCCTTTCCAAGGGCGTGGGGCATATGCCCCAGAGCAGCCTTCCAGTGGGCGGAGCAACCACCCACACGGTCCTTTCCGCCCATACCGGCATGGCGGGAAACCCAGGCTTTTCGGACCTGGAAGCCCTCCGGGAGGGCGATGTTTTCTCCCTTCATGTATTGGGCGACACGCTCACCTATCGGGTGACGGGGATACAGACGGTGCTTCCGGCCCAGGTGGAGCATATCCAGATCCAGCACGGCCAGGACCTCTGCACCCTCATTACCTGCACCCCCTTCGGGGTCAACTCCCACCGGCTTCTGGTAACGGGAGAGCGGGTGGCAGCTGCGGATGAGGATGTGGACACGCCCATCCAGACAGAGGAAACGCCCAGGGAGAGCGTCTGGGCACAGCATTACCGTCAGGCGGTGCTGGCCGGTGGAGGCATCATCCTGCTGGCCCTGGTCGTGGCATTTATCATTCGGAGGCGAAAGAAATGAAGAAGAAACTGCTGCTGTTGCCGGTGATCGCCGCCCTGCTGGCCTTTGGGGCCTTTGCGCTGCTCTATCGTCCCGCAAAGGGGGTGGAGATAGACCGGCGCATGGAGGCCCAGGTGGATACCTGGCAGCAAGCCCAGGCGACCAGGCCAACGGAGATTACCGGCGAAGAAAAGGAATCGTACCCGGAATTGCGGGCGGCCATGGGAGCATACAATCAGGCCATCTACGAAAACGGTCAGAAGGGCCTGAAGGACAGCCACAGCTACACAGAGAAACTGATCGACCTGGAAAGTTACGGGATAACCGACGGCATTGTGGGCGTGATCTCCGTCCCGTCGGTTGGCGTATCCATGCCGCTGTATCTGGGAGCAAGCACGGACAACCTGGCCAAGGGCTTCGCCCAGCTTTCCTACACATCCATGCCCGTTGGGGGCGAAAACACTGCCTGCGTGGCAGCGGCCCACCGGGGGTGGGACAACGGCAAATACTTCCGGGATGCCGAGGCCGTGCAAATCGGGGACACCGTGGAGCTGCAAAACCTCTGGGAAACGCTGACCTACCGGGTCACGGAGATCCGGGTGATCGACCCGGACGATTCCGATGCCATCCTTATCCAGGAGGGCCGGGACCTGCTGATCTTATTTACCTGTACCCCTTACGGACTGCCCATCCATAGGCTGCTTATTATTTGTGAGAGGGTCCAGTGACCCATTTGGGTATAGCCTAATGGGCCACTGAAAAATGCCGGAAAAGTGACCCGCTTGGTTCACTTTTCGACTTTTGATACACGTATCCAGCAGACACAACCCAAACGACACACTTTGAATGGAGGCAAGCATGAAAATAGGTTATGTAAGAGTCAGCACAGCCGAGCAAAATACCGCACGGCAGGAAGTCATTATGGAGGCCCTGGAAGTAGACAGCGTTTATATCGACCGGGTCAGCGGCAAAGATGCACGCCGTCCGGAACTGCAAAAGATGCTGTCCTACCTGCGTCCGGGAGATACCGTGGTAGTGGAATCCATCAGCCGGTTTGCCCGGAACACCAAAGATCTTCTGGAACTGATGGAAACGCTGGAAGTAAAGGGAGCCGCTTTCATTTCCCAGAAAGAAGCCATTGACACAACGACCCCCAGTGGGAAGTTCATGCTGACGGTTTTCGGTGCCATGGCGGAACTGGAGCGGGATTATATCCGGCTCCGGCAGAAAGAAGGAATCGCCATTGCCAAAGCCAACGGTGTGTATCATGGCCGACCGGTCAGGAAAATCGCCGAATGGGAGCAGGTCACGACACTGGAGCAGAGCGGCGAGATCACGGCCAGAGAAGCTGCCAGGAGACTTGGAATCTCTACAAGCACCTACTACCGGCGGCTGAAAGGCGGTCGACAATGAAACTCAATTATGAAGAATTGAAGCTGGCGGCCCACATGACCCGTGACTGGCCGGAGGGCAGCGGAATCCATACGGACGTCCACTATGACCGCTCTACCGGCCATGTGTGGACCAGGACGGAGTACGGCGATGAGGTCTACACCCTGAGCGGGAATCCGGATGAGCTCATCGTGGCAAAGACCGTCCGTAAGACCGGCGTGGCCGAGCTGCTGGCAGCCATGGATAAGGCCATCGCTCTGGACGACCGGTGCAGGGCGTATCTGCAAGCCAAAACAAACGAGCCAGAGGCGTAAGTCTCCGGCTCGTTTTACGTTGGATGGAGTTACAGCCTTGCCCGTAATTCCGTGGGGGTAAAGGCTGTGATCCGGCTCCCTTGATAGTCACGCACATTGCGGGTCACAATGTAGTTGGCGTGGAGCCGTTCCGCAGCGGCGTTTTGAAGCGCATCTTCAAAATCACCCCACTGGGAAGCGGCAGCGTGTTCCACGTCAGAAGCCGTCACGTCCGCAATATCAAAAATGAGGGAGAGCAGCTTATAGACCTCCTGGATGCGCTCCGGCGTCAGACTCTTTCGCAGGATATAGACCAGATTTGCAAAGGTGAGCGCAGAGATATAGCCGTGTACCTGGCCTGTCTCGCAGAGCTTCCAGATATAGGAAGAATCCTCATAGAATCCGTCCCGTTTGGCAAGAACGTCCAGGACGATGTTCGTATCAATCAGCAGGACCATATTTCTCCCTCAGCCTTTCTTCCTTCGCTGTTTCCAAGTCAACATCATCCTTCAGGATACCGGTCAGGGAATCCGTCAGATAGGAGACCGCAGCATCCCTGGGAATGAACCGACCGATCTCTTTTCCATTCTTCGTGACAACGACCTCCTGACCGGAGATCACCAGATTCAGATAACGGCCGAAATTATTTTTCATTTCCGTTGCCGTAGCAGTTGCACCGACCATAAAACAAACCTCCTTTTATTAGCTAGTTATAGTATAACATAAATCAGCTATTTTGGCAACCGTAATTTCAAAAAATGGGAGACCAGGCGGCAGCGGGCAGCGCCCACGATGAGGGCGAGGGCCTTCTGCTCCGGTTCGATTCCGGAGTTTCCCACCATATCCGGGAGCCGCAAGGCTCCCTTATTTTTATATCAGGAGGAAATATTATGCTGAATCACGTTATCATTATGGGCCGCATGACCCGTGACCCGGAGCTGCGGCGGACGGCCAGCGGCACCGCCGTAGCCAGCTTCACCCTGGCCGTGGACCGGGACTTTGCCGCAAAGGATGCCCAGCGGGAAACGGATTTCATTGACTGCGTGGCCTGGCGGTCCACCGGAGAGTTCGTATCCAAGTATTTTGCCAAGGGGCGTATGGCGGTGGTCTCCGGCAGGCTCCAGATTCGTCCCTGGACGGATAAGGACGGGAACAACCGCCGCAGCGCCGAGGTGATCGTGGAGAACATCTACTTTGGCGACAGCAGACGGGAAGCAGAGGCCCCGGAGGAGGCCAAGGAGGCCATCGGCACTGACTATGTGGATGACCTGCCCTTGCCGGATGAACCCTTCTGAGGAGGAAAGACATGCAAAATCTGGATAAAGGCGTGGTATTTACCACCGATGAAACCATGCGGGTCCAGGCCTTCGGCCAGCCACTGTACAAAGATCTGACTCCGGTGCTGGATGGGTATATGGAGATCGTCCGGCCCAGAGGGCTGCCTCGCCCCTTTGTGATGCTGGTCAATGAGGAAGGGCGGCTGATGGACCTTCCCGTCAATCCCATCGGCTGCTACTGGTATCAGTCCGAAGTGGACCCCATTGTTGGCAACCTTGTCATCATGAAAGAGGGTATGCGCTGCGGCGAGGCGAGCGTCCTCGGCCTGACCGACAAGGAAATCGCCCAGGTAAAGGATCTGGCCACGGAAATCTCCCGTGGTCAGATCCGGGACCTGGATGCACCCGAAAAGAGGAACTATTATCACGTCACTTATGAGAGCGGCAACGGAATCTACTGCGCCAACATTGCCGTGGCCAAGTGCGCAGACGATGCCCTGCGGTATTACCGGCAGCGCCATCCCGGCAAGCAGGTGATCATCAGCGACTGTACCGAATCGGATATGCGCTCCTGCCAGCGGCGGGGGATGCCCATCGTTACCGTTCCGGGCGCTGCACCGTCCAAAACATACGAACCTGAATTGTGAGGAGGAAAGACCATGAAAAACGAAACCCTTTGTCCCATGGATGAGCAAGTAACCGTGGACCTGGAGGGCTACCTGCTGGAGGACGGGGAAACCACCTACTATACGCTCAACGGCGAGGAGCCGGAGCTATGACCTTTGAAATTCGTACACCTTCCGGGGAGGTCAAGCTGACCTCTCCCCTGCCGGACGGCGGCTACCCGAAGGAAGTCCTTCGGAAAATAGAGGCCGACGGGTATCTGATCTATGCAGACCAAAAGAGAAAAAAGCCTTGATGCAGAATCAGTCCTGTTTATGGGACTGATTCTGTGCTATAAAGGAGATAACAAAGGAGTCATCGAATATGAAAAGAGAAAATTTAAGGCTGCTGGAGCTGCTTATGAATGCCGGTTTCACGGATGAGAAAGAGATTCTTTCCATGGGACTGCCGGAGATTCTGAAACTGGGCAAGCTGTCCTACGCACAGTTGAAACTGATTGACCAGCTTCAGGATGCGATCCGGAAGGGCCACCTGCTGGAATGGATTGCCGGTCTTTGGCCGGAGGAATCGCCGGAGGAATCGGCAGATGGCTGATGCACTGCTGGTCCTGGCGCACAACGCCTACCATTCGGCTCTGAGCAGCCCGGAAGCGTGGGCACAGCTGCTCCAACTGTCCGGCCATTACTACAAGTACACGCCTTACGTTCGCTTGCTGCTGGCCGCACAGGCTCCGGAGGCCACATTCGTGGCCAGAGCGGAAATATGGACCGAGAAAATGGGCCGGACGCTGAAGCCGGATGCCCGTGCAATTCCGGCGGCAGACCGGCCCAAAGGGCGGCCCTACCGGCTCTTTGACGTGAAGGATACCTTTGCGCCCCCTGGGAGCAGAGAACCGAATCCCTGGGTCCTGACAGACCCGGAACGGGTTGCTCAAATCCTGGGCGGAGAGAGTGTTCCGCTGCTGATACGGGACCTGGCCAAGGAGCTCGGCACCACAGAAACGGCCCAGACCATTGCCTGTACAGCTCTTTACCGCTGCGGTCTTTCCATGCCGCTGAGCTGGCTGAGAGCCAGCTATCAGCAGGCACAGAATTGGGGCAGTAATGGCTTCTCGGTCTGGCTGCAAGCCGGAGAGCAAAGCAGTACACTGCTTGCAAGAATCGGAAAAATACAAGAAAAAATCACGAAGGGAGAATATGACAATGAGTGGATACGAACTGGATTTGAACAGCCTGGACCTGAGTTACGAGAACATTCACACCGGGGACTGGAGGAATCTTCTGACCTGGGCACAGGACGAGATCGACCGCAAGACGGGCATGACAATGGCCAGCTTCGAGTTGCCAATCGAGTGCATGGAGGACCCGTGGAAGGTGTACAACCATCAGGCAATGCGGTTCGGGAAGCCTTGGATGCGGTGGATGCTGGAACACCATCCCTTGGAAATCGCAGAGATGATGATCGAGCATACCCTGGGAATGACGGTACGGGAGATCGAGAGCAAGGCGGTGGACCGCTGGATCGAGCTGCAAGCCCAGATGGCCAAGCAGACCCCGGAACTGACCGAGGAGCTGAAGAACACCGACATGATGCGTTGGGTGGGGATCATGAACAATATCCGCTCCCAGACGGCGGAGATCGTTCTCAGCGAACTGACCCCCTACGAGGAATAACGGAACAGGAAGTGGAAACATCCTCCGCTTCTTCCCTATCTGCGGAAGCCGAATCGGCTTCCGCTTTTTTGATTTCCGGGGAAATCATCAACGCTATTCTTACCAATGGCAGCGGTGTCAGCGAGGGCAAGCTGCGTATCTTTGAGCAGTACGCCCTGGGGCAGTCCGAGAAAGAAAACGCTGTATTTTTGAAAGAGGAATACGGCATCGGCGGAACCTATCCGGCATTGACCATTGATGGGCAGAACATTTCCGAGGACCACGATGGTTCCGGTATCCGGCTTCGGGTCGGTATGTCCGGCCCGGCCAGGAAAATCACCTGGACGGAGGCGGCCAGGCGTATCGGCAAGCTGATCGCAGATGGACGCTACCTCAATGAACAGGAACGGGTCGCCTATGCCGGCTACCTCTCCGAAAAAGCAGAACAGGCAAAAAGGAGCGCCGTTGCAGACCGGTTTCGTACTCTGGTCCGGGAATATGCCGCAGACCACAATGCTCTGAACCGATATGTCCTTTCCGACTGTGCGGATGCCTTTACCACCGGACGGAAAACCACCTGGACCCTGACACAGGGCAACTGGATTCTGCCGCTGATGCGTTCTGCGCTGCAGCAGATCGTTGCGGATGGGACACCGGAACAGCAGCAGGCGGCGATCGACCTTCTGAAAGCCCTGCAAAGTCCGGAGGCTGCTGCCCTGGAGCCGTCAGAGGAAGAACTGCATCCGCATGTACCGGTATATAAATTATCGGTCCAGCCGGGAGATTCGGTGTGGATCAACGGCCGGGAACGGCAGATCGTCTCCGTTACCGGCGAAGAAAGGGTATCCCTGGCGGACCCGGACTTTCCGCTTTTCACGGATGATCTGCTCTGGGACGACTTCCGCAGGGAAATGCAGGAGGACCCCCGGAACGCTTCCTTCCTGGTGCCTGTGGAAGAACCCGCAGGCCCGGAGGCGACGCCTGCGTCTGTGGAGGAACCCAAGGGAACCCCTGACGCCGAGCCGAAAGCGGAGGAAACCGTTCCACGGGAATACCGTGCAGGCGATACGCTGGTTTTGGACGGGACAGCTTACACCGTGGAAAAGGTTGGGATGTTCGACATTACCATGTCGGCGGGAGGACAAGCTTACCCGGTGTCCCGTGTAGAAAGCAAGGAGAACCTGGAACGGCTGCTGCGGCTGCCGGAAAATAATCATCTCCACAATCTCGTTGTGTCCCTTTCTTCGCCGGTGGGCAGCAATTTCCATTTTCAGAGTCTGGACCGTTCCGCAGGGCCGAAGGACCAGTTCCGGAAAAATCTGGACGCCGTTGAGCTGCTCCGCACCCTGCAAGTAGAGGGTCGGGCAGCAACTGCGGACGAACAGGCCATCCTTGCCCGTTATGCCGGGTGGGGCGGTCTGGCGGCAGCCTTCGATGACCAGAACGAAAACTGGTCGAAGGAATACAAGGAACTCTCCAATGCCCTCACACCTGGGGAATACCTGGCAGCCCGTGCCTCTACGCTGGATGCCCATTATACGGCACCGGAGATTATCCGGGGAATGTACGCCGTACTGGAAAACATGGGCTTTTCCGGCGGGAATATTCTGGAACCGGCTGCCGGTATCGGCAACTTTTTGGGCGCTGCACCGGAAGATCTGGCCGAAAGAAGCCGATTCCATGCAGTGGAACTGGACCCGCTCTCCGGTGAAATTCTGAAAAAGCTCTACCCCGGTGCCGACGTCACCATCGGCGGCTTTGAGACGACCAAAGCGAAAAACACCTATGATTTGGCCATCGGCAACGTTCCTTTCGGGCAGATCAAGGTGAACGACCCGGAACTGAATCGGTACAACTTCTCCATTCATAATTACTTCTTCGCAAAAGCCCTTTCCCAGGTGCGGCCCGGAGGGATCGTTGCCTTCATCACCAGCCGGTACACCATGGATGCCAAGTCCTCCGCCGCACGGCGATATATCGCCCAACGTGCGGAACTTCTTGGGGCCATCCGGCTGCCGAACAACGCTTTTGCAAACGCATGGACCGAAGCGGTTGCCGATATTCTGTTCCTGCAAAAGCGTCCGGAACCCATCAAAACGGAACCGGATTGGGTCAGCGTTGTCGAAACGGAGGACGGTTTCCCGGTCAATGCCTACTTTGACCAACACCCGGAAATGATATTGGGAACCTTGCAATGGGTATCCGGCCCACACGGTCAGACGCTGACCGTGGAACCGCTGCCGGATGCGGACTTGGAAGCCCAGATCCGGCAGGCCGGGACCGCCATCACCGGTCACTATGTACCGGCAGTCATGCCGCAGCCGGCTGTTACCGCCGCAAAAGAGGAACTGCTGCCCGGAGACCCGGACCTGCGTCCCTGGTCCTTTGCCATCCGAAATGATGGCGTGTACTTCCAGGAGGACGCAGACCTGAAGCTGCTTCCGCTGGGAAAGACTGCCCAGGAGCGGGTCAAAGCCATGGTCCCCCTGCGGGATACCCTCCGGGAGCTGATCGCATTGCAGGCGGACGCTTCCGCTCAGGAAGCAGACCTTCAGGGCCTACGGGACCGGCTCAATGACCTGTATGACCGTTTTACGGCAAAATTCGGACACCTGAATGACAGCGCCAATACCCGGATATTCCAGCAGGACAGCGTGTTCCCGCTGCTGACCGCCTTGGAAAAAACCGACAGCGACGGGAACGTGACCGGGAAAGCGGATATTTTCTTCCGCCGTACCGTGCGGCCCTACGAACCCATCACCCATGCGGATACGGCCTCGGATGCTCTGGCGGTCTCCCTGGGGGAGCTGGGGCGGGTAGACCTTTCCTATATGGCGAGCCTGACCGGCAAGACGGAAGCGGAACTGGAATCGGAGCTGACCGGCGTTGTTTTCCGGGATGTGCGCTGCCGCATAGACGACCCGAAGAAGATTCCCTTTGAGCAGGCAGACCTTTCCTTCTACCCCTTGGTAACAGCAGACGAATACCTTTCCGGCAACGTCCGGGAGAAGCTGCGTATGGCCAATCGGCTTATGGATGCGCTGCCCCAGGAGCAGCGCCAGCGGCTCCAAGTTTCCATCGATGCCCTGACCGCTGCCCAGCCGAAGGACCTGGAAGCAACGGAAATTGCCGTTCGATTGGGTTCCACCTGGATACCGACCTCTGACATTGAGGCGTTCATCCGGGAAGTTCTCAAGCCTCCGGTGTATGCTTCCTTCCGGATCAATGTGGAGTATTCCGCATTGACCGGCGAATGGCATGTCTCCGGAGCCGATGTCTATACCCGAAGCAACGTAACGGCCACAACTACTTACGGTACGTCCCGCATGGATGCCTATGAAATTCTGGAGCGGACTTTGAATATGCGGGAGGTCCGTATCTATGATGTGGTCCACGACCGGGACGGCGAACACCGTATTCCCAACCCGAAGGAGACTACCATAGCCCAGCAGAAGCAGCAGTCCCTTCAGGACGCTTTCCAGGAATGGATATGGGAGGACCCGGAGCGGCGGCAGCGGCTGACCGCCCTTTACAATGAGCGATTTAATGCCATTCGGCCCAGAGAATACGACGGGAGCCACCTGCGATTCATCGGAGCGAACCCGGAGATCAGCCTGCGGCCCCATCAGCTGGGAGCCATCGCACACATCATCTATGGTGGGAATACGCTGCTGGCCCACGTCGTCGGTGCCGGAAAGACCTACGAAATGATCGCTTCCATCATGGAAAGCAAGCGGCTGGGGCTTTGCAAAAAGGCCATGATCGCTGTACCCAACCACCTGACGGAGCAGTGGGGCAGCGAGTTTATGACCCTTTATCCGGCGGCCAATATCCTGGTCGCACGGGAAAAGGACTTCGCAAAGGAGAACCGGAGGAAGCTGTTCGCCCGGATTGCCACCGGCGATTACGATGCCATCATCGTGGGACACAGCCAATTTGAGCGCATCCCGGTGTCTCTGGAACGGCAGCGGGCGTGGATTCAGTCGGAGATCGATGAGATCACGGATGGGTTACGGGAACTGAAATTCAGCCGCAGTGAGCGATTTTCCGTGAAGCAGCTGGAACGGATGAAAAAGAATCTGGAATCCAGGTTGGAAAAACTCAGTGCTCAGGAACGGAAGGATGACTTCCTGACCTTCGAGGAATTGGGCGTTGACCGGCTCTATGTGGACGAGGCCCAGGCCTATAAAAACCTGTTCTGTCCCACAAAAATGACACGGGTGGCCGGACTTTCCACGGCAGAATCCCAGCGTTCTGCGGATATGCTCTGCAAATGCCGCTACCTGGACGAACTGACCGGAAGTCGTGGCGTGGTATTTGCCACCGGAACACCGGTCAGCAACAGCATGGTAGAACTCTACACCATGCAGCGGTATCTTCAGAATGACCGGCTCAGGGAACTGGGCTTCACCACCTTCGACAGCTGGGCCTCCACCTTTGGTGAGACGGTCACGGCCATGGAGTTGGCTCCCGAGGGCACCGGCTACCGTTCCCGTACCCGCTTTGCACGGTTCTACAACCTGCCGGAGCTTATGTCCATCTTCCGGGAAGTGGCAGACATTAAGACTGCCGACCAGCTGAATCTGCCGGTCCCCGAAGTGGAATACCGGACCTGTGTTGCCAAACCAACGCAGATCCAGCAGGAATTGGTCCAGCAGCTGGCCAAACGGGCCGCAGAGGTCCACGCCGGAAATGTAGAATCCGAAAAGGATAATATGCTCAAGATCACCTCCGATGGGCGAAAGCTGGGCCTGGACCAACGGCTCATTGACCCGGAATTTCCGGATGAAGCGGGCAGTAAGGTGAATCTGTGCGTGGAAAACGTCCTGCGGGAATACGAAAACGGGGCAGCAGAACGGCTGACGCAGCTGGTTTTCTGCGACCTTTCTACCCCAAAGGCCGAGGGATTTTCCGTTTATACGGACCTGAAAGCCAAGCTGATTCAGGGAGGAATCCCCGAAAACCAGATCGCATTTATCCATGATGCGGATACCGCAGCCAAGAAAAAAGCCCTGTTTGAGAAAATGCGTTCCGGAGAAGTCCGGGTATTGCTCGGCTCCACTCAGAAGATGGGAGCCGGGACCAACTGTCAGGACCGGATGATCGCCATCCACGATCTGGACGCACCATGGCGGCCCGGAGACCTGGAACAGCGCAAGGGGCGGTTGGTCCGGCAAGGCAACCGGAACCAGAGCGTCCGGGTCTACCGCTACGTTACCGAGGGCACTTTTGATGCGTACCTGTGGCAAACGCTGGAAAACAAGCAGCGTTTTATCTCGCAGATCATGACCAGCAAGTCGCCGGTGCGGTCTGCGGAGGATGCGGATGAAGCCGCATTGTCTTACGCCGAGGTCAAGGCCCTGTGCGCCGGAGACCCCAGAGTAAAAGAGAAAATGGACCTGGATGTGGAAGTTGCCAAGCTGCGGGTTCTGAAATCCGCCTATTTGTCCCAGCGCTACCGGCTGCAAAACGACCTTCTGCATACGTTTCCGGAGGAAATCAAGGCCCAGGAAAGCCTGATAAAGGCGTTGGAAGCAGATCAGAAGTTGGCAGAAACACACCCGGCAGGGCCGGAAAAATTCGCCGGAATCACCGTGGAAGGTGTTGCTTTTTCCGAGAAAGAGACGGGCGGCGAGGTGATTCTGGCCCTGCTGCGGCAAGGCCTGAGCCGTTCTTCCGTTGGAGCTTACCGTGGTTTTCAGCTGAATTTGGAGCGTAACAACTTTGATCTTCTGCTGGTTTTGCAGGGTTCAACCCGTCATTTCGTGACACCGGGCAAGGATGCAAAGGGCAATTTTACACGGATGGACCATGTGCTGGAAGCCATTTCGGAGCGTATCCGGACCGCAAATAACCGTCTGGAAGCGCTGCATTTACAGGTGCTGGAAGCCAAAACGGAGTTGGAAAAGCCCTGGCCCCAGGAGGAAATGCTGCGGGAAAAGAGCCAACGGCTGGTGGAATTGAACGCCGAACTGGACATGGACGCTGTAAAAATACCGGAGGAAACGCCCGGAAAAGAGGAAAATTCCGGGCCGGAGCTGTAAAGGAGGGCGGTCAAAATGAGCCGGTACGTTGAGAAAGAAGAACTGGAAAAAGCACGTCAGGTAGACCTGCTCACCTACATGGAGCAGCAGGAACCGGACAATCTGGTGAAGCTCTCACCCCATGTCCACCGGCTGGTGGAACACGACAGCGTTATTCTCTCCCACGGTTTATGGCAGCAAAAATCCACAGGCATAGGTGGAAGGTCGGCTCTTGATTATTTGGTCAAGATTCGTGGACTAAGCCTGCCGGAAGCAGTCAGCCTGGTCCTCAGCGGCTCTTATCTGCCTGTCTCTGCCTACATACCGCCGCAAAAGGAGGTGGAAGCATTCCGTTTACCGCCTCCAAATGGGGAGAACAAACGGGTCTGCGACTACCTGACCGGCCGGGGAATCGACCGGGAGATCATCGATTTTGCCATTGCACAAGGGATACTCTATGAATCTGCAATTCACCACAATGCGGTATTTGTCGGGCGGGACTACGGCGGTACGCCCGCTTATGCCGCCTTGCGGGGCACCGGAAACTCCAAATTTCGTGGCGAAGTGACCGGCAGTAAAAAGATGTTTTCCTTCCGGATCGAGGGCATCAGCAGTACGCTTCATGTTTTTGAAGCGGCCATTGACCTGCTCTCTTACCTGAGTTTGCAGCGCATCTGGGGCCGGGACTGGACCTTGGATTCCTACCTTTCCCTGGGCGGAATCGCAGCAAAAGCAATGAATCTTCCGGCTGCACTGGCGGAATTCCTGGCCCACAGAGGCCCCAAAACAGTGGTCCTGCATCTGGATAATGACGAGATGGGGCGTCAGGCAACGGCCAAAATTCTGAAAGTTTTGCCGGAAAACGTCACCGGAAAGGACAGTCCGGCCCCGGCGGGGAAGGATATTAACGACTATCTCTGCCTGGTCCGGGGGCGCAGCAAGGCAGAAAAAACGGCGTCAGGCCGGGAGACGCCGTAAAATCGTCATTCTGTAAAATCGGGGAAAATCGGAACAAATCGGCTCCGCCAGGGGTCTTAGGGGCTGCGCCCCTAAAAATACGAATTTGTGGACCGTGTGTACACAAATTCTATGCTTGCCAAGAGTCTCGCACCTTTTTTACCCGGCGAGAAAAGTATGCAATTTCCCGGTTTTCGGGGCGCAGCAGCGAGGCCGGGAATCTCCCTGTTTTCGGAACTTTTCCGACTTGCTCAAAAGGAGGTGATTTTTTTGAGGAGTAGGGAATACCAGCTTCATTTCTTCTTGTCGGAAGAGGAAATGCTGCGGCTGGAGGAAATGTGCGCCCGGTCGAAGCGCAGCAAGAGCCAGGTGGTCCGGGACCTGATCCGCACGGGCCGGGTGCTGGAAGCACCGGGGCCGGAACTCCACGAGTTTGCGGTGCAGATGAGAGCCATCGGCGTGAGCCTGAACCAGATCGCCGCACGGGCCAACAGTGTGGGGATCATCGATGCGGACTACTACGAAATGCAGGCCGAACAATGGGCCAGACTCTGGGGACAGCTCTACACACGATTCATGACAGGAGAGATGGGAGGAAATTCAAACGGCAGTAACGAAAATGTGGCCGGTCCGCAATCTGACCAACCCGCTCCGGTATGTGACCCAGGATGAAAAAGTCACTGCCGGTCCGTATAGCCAGCAGCAGTTGGAATCGTTTTGGGATGTGACGGACTTTGACGGTCAGTCAAAAGAGAAGGCAACTCTGGAACGTCTGCTGGGCTATGCCCTGCGGGAGGATAAGACGGAGCAGCGGTATGTCAGCGGTGTCAACTGTCTGGAGACATCCGCCCGAACAGAAATGATCGCCGCAAAGAGGCGGTGGGACAAGGAGGGCGGCATCGAGTGCATCCACGCCATCCAGGCATTTGCGCCGGGGGAGGTTACGCCGGAGCAGGCCCACGCATTGGGCGTGGCACTGGCCCAGCGGCTGTGGGGGGACCGATTCCAGGTGATCGTCGCCACACACCTGGACCGGGCGCACCTGCACAATCATTTCATTATCAACTCCGTT
This sequence comes from uncultured Eubacteriales bacterium, assembly GCA_900544405.1. Lineage (GTDB taxonomy): Bacteria > Bacillota > Clostridia > Oscillospirales > Oscillospiraceae > Faecousia. The sequence goes on along the minus strand of UQVA01000001.1, from coordinate 209,386 downwards.
TCCTTTACGGACGGAAAACGATTCTATTATGGACAGCACGCCTATGACCAAATGCGTATCCTGTCCGATGAACTGTGCCGGGAGGCGGGGTTGTCGGTGATCCGCTCTCCCAGCCGGGGACGGCGGCCAAACCCGAAGGTCTATGCGGAGCTGGGTCTGCCGCCCCCGGTCAGCAATGCCCAGCGCATCCGGCAGGATGTAGACGAGGCTGTCCAGGCCAGCGCAACGCTGGATGAATTCTTTGAGATTCTGTCCCGGAAGGGATATGCCTTCCGGGGTGGGAATCTGAAATACTTCACCATCCGGGCACCGGGAGCGGAACGCTTCACCCGACTGGACAAGCGGTATGGCGACGCCTATTCCTTGGATGGCATTGTGCGCCGCATTTCCGGTCAGCCGGGCCTTGTCCGCCTGGACCATAGGCCGCCTCCCCGGAAGGTCCATTTCCGGGGAACGCTGCCACGGTCCCGGCTCCGAGGGATGTACCTGTACTACTGCTATGTGATTGGCGTCTTTCCGCAGAAGAAGGCCTATGTGCCAACGGACCCGGCGGCAGTGAAAAAAGTCCGGATGCTTTCCCGGCAGACCCGGCTGCTGCTCAGTAATCATATCGATACCCTGGATCAGCTTACGGACTACCGGGACGGAGCACAGCAGAGGATTGATGCACTCACAGAGCGGCGGAAACAGCTCTACAACCGGCGGCGCTACCTGACCGGGGAGGAACTGGCCATTTGCCAGAAAAGCATTGAGGAACTGACCGCCCAAATCGACAAGCTGCGGCAGGAGGTGAAATTGTGCCGCTATATCCGCAAACGCACACAGGCCGTTCTTCAGCCGGACCGTCCGCTGCAAGGAGATGCCAGAGGACCGGAAGCCGAAGCAACTGAACCGGCGAAGAAAGAGAAGCCGGAAAAAGACACAGCATTTGAAATTTAGACAAGGAGGAAAGCAATATGGACGCATCGACCGAAGCTGCCGATTTTGTAGTACGGGAATCCCTGACCCTGATGATCGACAGCGTGAAGCTGCTGCTGAAAGGGTCCGGCAAGGGTGCTGTGCGCTCTCTTGCACTGCTGGCAGCAGTGATGAAATCCCAGCACCGGACAAAGGGAGCGGTACGACTGGCATCGCTGCTTCGCTCCGGCGCTCCGCTGGAGGTACTGACCCTCCCGGAGGACCAGCTGGGCCAATGGCATAACCACGCCAAGGAATACGGCATCCTCTACACCGTCATCCGTAGCCATGACCGGGACGGCCAGGTGGACCTGGTTATCCGGAAGGAGGACGCCGCCAGAGTGGCTCGGATCATGGAACGTTTCCACCTGGAAGCAACGCCCCAGGCTTCCATTACCGCTGAGGTCCAGCCGGATCTGGCGCAAGGGCAAGCATCCGAGTTGGAACCGCCGAAGGATGAGATTGACCGGCTGATCGATAACATTCTGACCCCGGAAGAACCCGTACCGACGCAGCAGCCGGTGATGACGGATGAGGAAGTGGAAGGCCTGTTCGGCAGTGCAGAGTTGACGGCAGAAAAAGCCACGGATGCTCCCCAGGAGACCCCTTCCCCTGCCCTGTCCCCAAAGGCTCCGTCCGAGACGCCATCCAGGCCGCTCGAAAGCGAGGCACAGGGCAAAATTCGTGAGGAGCCGGAACGCTGGACCTTTGCCCGGGTCAACCGGGAATGGCCCCTGAGCCATCCGAAGGAGGAATTTAACGAAGAACAGCGCATGGAGATTCATAAGGGCTTTGAAAAGGGTTTGTCCCCTGCGCAGATTGAGCAATATGCCAAACCGGAAAACGCCCCCATGACCATGGCTGTTATGCGGGAGGCAACCCGTCCGTCCATAGCGGAAGCCATGAGCCGTGTCCGGGCACAGCGCATGGAAGAAAAGAAATCCATCAAAGCGCCGGTCCACACACCGGCAGGACCGGAGGTGTAGTATGGACGAGTACACGAAAAACAAAGAGCTTTTTCTTGCCCAGAAGCAGGCAGAAAAGGATGCCTATCTGAACGGCGTTCGGGATGCCCTGGAGCGTCTGCCCGCAAATCCATCTGAATTTTCCCGGTATCTGACCATTCAGGGCAGGCTTCCGGACTACTCCGTTGGCAATGCCCTGAGTATTGTCCGATATTGCCCGGACGCACGGGTCGTGCGGCTTTATGCCAACTGGGAAAAGCTGGGATATAAGCCCAAGGTCGGCATGAAGGGAATTCCGGTGCTGGTCCCCGGCACGGAGTACACCCGACCGGACGGTACCCGTGGCCGCCATTACGATCTGCGAAAAGCCTTTGATATTTCGCACCTGCAAGGCTCCCCTGCGATGCCCCTTCGGCCGGGGAACCGTGTACTGCTCCGGGGGCTTATGGAATATCAGGCCGGAGGATGGGAGTACACATCCGTCAAAGACGGCCCGGACGCCCAGTACGACCCATCGACGAATACGATCTCCATTCGGGAGCAGCAGCCAATCCAATATTTGTTTCCGGCGCTGGCTCGGGAAATCTCCGCAGCCGATCTTATGATGCGGGAGGGCGGGACCTACGAGGATGTACTTCCGAGGGCTGTCTGCATTGCCTGGATGCTCTGCTCCCATTATGAACTTCCCCCGGCAAATCTGAAATTGCCTCAGCCGGAAGCAGTGATGGGAACGGACCAGAGGGACTACCGCAGACAGCTGGATCGCCTCCGTTTGCCGGTTATGAGCATGGTCAATTCCGTGGAGAACGTTGTCCGGCGGCAGGAGCGTGCGAAGGAAGCCGAGACCGACCCTGGACCGGCACGGGAGGATAAAATCACGGAGATGGAACTGATATGAGGCAAAAACCGACTTGGCGGCAATACCTGCTGCAAATCGCCGTCGGCCTTCCGGTGGTCATCTGGCTGGGCTTGCAGGTTGCGCCCTACTACGGAGAAAACCTGTTCGTGATCTCCCAGGGGCTGAACGCCGCCATGCAGCACCCGTTTCAGTTTACCCATTGTGCGAACTCCGGAAAAAGTGTCCTGACCCTCTGCGCCATCTACATTTTCGGAATGCTGGTTTATTTCTCCACCAAACGGAACACCCGCTATGGAGAAGAACACGGCTCTGCCCAATGGGGCGACCCGGTTTCCGTATGCCGGAAGCTGCGGGATAAGGAATTCCGAAGCAACCGAATTCTCAGCCAGAATGTGCGGATCGGCTATGATTTTTACCGGCATCAGCGGAATCTTAACGCCTGCGTAGTCGGCGGTTCCGGTTCCAAAAAGTCCCGAAGCCACGTCATCCCCAATGTCATGCAGTGCGAGTGCAGTAAGATCATTCTGGACCCCATGGGTGAAATCCTTGCCGGTACCGGGAACTTGCTTCTGGAAGAAGGATATGAAGTGCGGGTGCTGGACCTTATTGAAATGGAAAAATCCAACCGCTACAATCCCTTTGTTTATATCCGGAATGAAAATGACCTCCAGACCATGGTCACGTTCCTCTTTGCGGCAACAAATCCCGGTGACAGCAAGGGACAGGACCCATTCTGGGAGCAGTCCGCTCAAATGCTGCTGATGGCGCTGTGCTTCTATTTGTGGCTGGAAGCCCCGCCGGAGGAACAGAATTTTGCCATGGTTTCCGAGCTGCTCCGCTGCTGTGCAGGGGACGATACCGGCGACGAGGACGATATGGGCAGCAGCATTACCGATGCGCTCTTTGATGCGTTGGAAAAGCGTGACCCCAATCACATTGCCCTGCGGTATTACCGGCAATACCGCAGCGGTGCCGGAAAAACCCTGCGTTCCATTCAGATTATTCTGGCCACTCGGTTGGAGAAATTCAACCTTTCCAGCGTGGCTGCCCTGACCGCAACGGATGATCTTGACCTGCGGTCCATTGGCGAAAAGAAAGTGGCCCTTTTTGCCCGGATCTCCGATACGGATAAGAGCTACAATTTCCTGGTAGCCATGCTCTACACGCAGCTATTTCAGCAACTTGCGGAGGTGGCCGACCTGAAATACCACGGGAAACTGCCGGTTCATGTGCATTTTCTCATGGACGAGTTTGCCAACGTGGCTCTGCCCAAGGACTTTGAGACCTATCTTTCCACCATGCGAAAGAGAAACATCTCCGTTTCCATCGTTCTCCAGAACATTGCCCAGCTGAAGGGCCTGTTCAAGGACAACAAGTGGGAATCCATTCTGGGCAACTGCGACGAGTTTGTATTTCTCGGCGGCAATGAGCAGTCCACCCATGAGTACATCTCCAAGCAGCTTGGAAAAGAGACCATCTGGCAGCGCTCGGAATCCGTAAACCGTGGACGGAACGGGTCCTCCGGGCGCAGCGACCAGACTTCCGGCCGGGAACTGCTGCTGCCGGATGAAGTCCGCAGCCTGGACAATGACTACGCCATTCTGCTTATCCGTGGCTTCCCGCCGCTGCTGGACCGGAAATATGAGCTGTCCACCCATCCTAATTACAAGCGCACCGCTTTCGGCGGCGCTGCGCCCTATGAACACGGGCCGAAAGAAATCCCCGAAACCACGCCGTCCACCACTGCACCGAAGGAAAATCCGACAACTCCGGAGGAACCGGAGGTCATTGCCCTTACGGAAGCGGAGCTGGACGGCCAATTCTGATTTACAAAAAGGAGAAAACCATCTATGAACATCCAGAAAATTTTTCGCCGTCTGAAAATCGCAGCCCTTACCCTGTGCTGCTCCCCGGCCCTGGCCGTGATTGCCAGAGCGGAGGACGGAGCCGCCGACCCGGTGGCTTCCGTCAATGCTTTGACCGGTATCCTGGTCAGTATTGTGAAAGCTGTCGGAGGTGTGGCCTGTCTTTGGGGTGTGGTGCAGTTCGGTATGTCCTTCCAGAGCCATGACACTTCCCAGCGTACCCAGGGCATCCTGTTCCTGGTGGGCGGGCTGATCATCTTCTTTGCAAAGGAAATTCTGGGGCTGATCGGTGTCGCCATCTGACAAGCCGGGACCGCCTGACAGGCGGTCCCGCATACGGGAGGTGAACATATTTGGATTGGCTTGGCGATACCATCATCAACCTGTGGGACTTTACCTTTTCCTGCTGGGACTGGTGCATGGATACCATCCAGACCGTGCTGACGCAAAGCCCCGTCAGTATTGGCGGCGGCACGGCCTGGAGTGCCGTATCTTCCATTTACAGCGGCATCCTGGGCACCGGCTATGCCCTGCTGACGCTCTTTTTCTTCGTCGGGATTTTCAAGACTGTCGGTTCTCTGACCGACCTGAAGCGTCCGGAGGTATCGGTCCGTGCGTTGGTCCGGCTGGTACTCTGCAAGCTGCTTCTGGACAACGGGCTGAATATCGTCCTGTACTTCATCCGCATCGGCCAGGGCCTTGTAAGCGTTGTATTTGGCAGTATATCCATGGAATCTACGCTGCCGACTCTGCCGGAGGCCATTGAAACGGCCATCCGTGGCAGCACATTCCTTTCCAAGCTGGTGCTGCTGATCTTTACCATTGCCGCCATGTGCGTCATCGCCGTGATGGCGCTGACCATCATCATGAGCGTGTACGGACGCTTTTTCAAAATTTATGTGACCGGTGCGCTGTCGCCGTTGGCCCTCTCTACCTTTGCGGGAGAACCCACGGCCCACATGGGGGCGCACTACCTGAAAGCGTTTGCCGGTGCCTGTCTGGAGGGCGTAGTGATCGCCATTGCCTGCTGTCTGTACGGGGCCTTTGTGCAGGTTATCCCGCCCATACAGGTGGCAGAGGATATGGGCGTTTTTGTGGAACTGAGCGTCTATATCCTGACGGTGGTCCTGCATACGATGATTCTTTCGGGACTCATCAAATCGGCAGACTGGCTCATGCAGAAATATCTCGGATTGTAGGAGGTAAGCATGGAACGAAAAATGAATCAGGAGATCCGCAATTACCGGGCAGCCATGTTTATGGGCTTATCCCTTCGCCAGTGCATTTGTTCCGCTCTGGCCATTGGGGCCTCGGTATGGATCTATATGACTTTCCAGAACAGCTTGAGCCAGGACGTGATCTCTTGGCTCTGTATCCTGGGCGCTGCGCCCTTTGCCCTCATGGGCTTTTTTACCTGGCATGGGATGAGCGCAGAGAAAGCCCTGGCGGTGATTCTGCGGGACATTCTTTCGCCCCGGGTCCTGCCTTGGAGAACCGTCAATTATGCACGTTTGGCCAACCAGCGACGGCTGGAAGCATACACGAAGGAGGTACATGACCGTGGCATTGAACACATTGAAGAACATCCGGGCCAACCAGCAGGAACGCCGGAAGGTCCCCAGGACGGTGCAGGACAGCATTCCGATCACGACGATCTATGAGGATGGCGTTTTCCGACTGCCCGGACGGGACCTTTGGAGCTGCACATACCGCTTTACGGACATCAATTATCTGGTAGCCGGTCAGGCGGAACGGCAAGCCATGTTCCAGCGGTACACCCACATTCTCTCGGCCCTGGGACCGGGAGCAAGTTATAAGATCACGGTGAACAACCGGCACATCAACATGACGGAATGGGAATCCGATACGCTTTTGCCGCTGCTGGACCCGGACGACGGCAAGAACGCCGACCGTGAAGAATACAACGGGATGCTCCGGGAGCAGATTGCCGGTTCCGACGGTATCCGGCAGGAAAAATACCTGACCGTTACCGTCTCCAAACCCTCTCTGGCAGCGGCACGGAGTTACTTCTCCATGGCGGCGGCCTCCCTGCGGACTGTCTTTGCTGCCATCGGCTCCCAGTTATCCCAGTTGGACGCCAAAGAGCGGCTGCGGATATTCCATGACTTCTACCGTCCAGGAGAGGAGGACCGCTTTGCCTTTGACTTTGCTTCGGCCAAGTTGGGAGCGGATTTCCGGGACAGCATTGCCCCCGGTTCTATCCGCCGTTTCCCCAACTATCTGGAAGTTGGCAGCCGGTTCGTCCGGGTCCTGTTCGCAATAGACTACTCCTCCTGGGTCCAGGATGATCTCATCAACCGGATCACCAGCACTGCCAAGGACGTTATGGTGTCGGTGGATGTGATCACCATCCCAAAGAATGAAGCAGAGCAGGAGGTCCAGCTGAAGCGGGATGGCGTGGAGGACGGCATTACCCGGTGGCAGCAGAACCAGAACCGGAATTTTAATTTTTCGGCTGTGATCCCGTACCACCTGACCCAGCAGCGGGAGCAGATGCAGCACTTCATGGACCAACTGACAAAAAATTCCCAGGAAATGAATCTTGCCACCCTGACGGTGGTGCTGTGCGCCGATACCATGGAGCAGTTGGATGCGGATACCGAGGCATTGAAGGGCCTGCGGGACTGCAAGCTGATCTGTGCCTCTTATCAGCAGCTGCCGGGACTTCAGACGGTGCTTCCGTTCGGCCTGTGCCGTATCCAGGCCGAACGGACCATGCTCACGGACCCTCTGGCGGCCATATCCATGCCCTTCCGGGTCCAGGAAATTCAGGAACCCAAGGGAATCTGGTTTGGGCGCAACGCCATGAGCCACAACATGATTCTATGCAACCGGACCAACCTGCAAAACCAGGGTATGTATATCCTGGGCGTTCCGGGCAGCGGCAAATCCATGTTCGCAAAGATTCTCATTACGCTGCTAGCGCTGTCCTCCACGGACCACATTCTCATCAACGACCCGGAGGGCGAATATGCCCCGCTGGTCCGGGAGCTGGGCGGTTCCGTCATACAGATCAAAGCCGGAGGCAAGGACTACATCAACGCCATGGATATGGAGGACGACACCGGAACGCTGGTGGACAAGACCCAATACATCCAGTCCCTGTTTGCCGAGATGGCCGAAACGCCTTTGACTTCCCCGGAGCAGTCCATTATTGACCGCTGCACAGCGGACATTTACACCATGGCTATGCGGAACCGGAAAACCTATACGTTACAGGACCTCCGGGTACAGCTGCTCAAACAGCCGGAGCCGGAGGCCAAGCGGCTGGCGCTGATTTTGGAACGCTTCACCACCGGTTCTCTGGACGTGTTTGCCCACCCCACCAACGTGGACACCAGCAACCGGATCATCTGCTTTGACCTGCACCAGATGCAGAAAACCTTGCGGCCCGCCGGTCAGATGGCCATTACAAATTTCCTGGTGAACCGGGTCACGGCCAATTCCAGGAACGGCATTTGCACCCATATTTTCGTAGACGAGATTCAGGTATTCTGCCGGAATGAACACAGCGCCGAGTTCTTTGACAACGCCTGGCGGCAGTTCCGGAAACGAAACTGTTACCCCACGGCCATCACCCAGAATGTCAGTGTGGTGCTGGACAGTCAGGCCACAAAGGCCATGCTTTCCAACTCCGAGATCGTGGTTATGCTCAATCAGTCGGCCCCGGACCGGGAGAGCCTGAGCCGGGAATTTCAAATCTCCGATGAGCAGATGAACTATGTCAAGGACTCCGAAGCGGGGTGCGGCCTCCTGCGCTACGGAAAGAGTATTATCCCCTTTGAAGCCCGTTTCCCCACCAATACCCACCTGTATCGGCTGATGACCACCAAGCCAGATGAAGGGTTCCGGGGCGGTGACGCCACATGAGCGAAAACCAGATGGCGGATGCCCTCCGTGTGCAGCTGCTGCACTCCAAAGAGGTTCAGGACAGCGAGGTTCCCACTGAGCAGGAGAAACCGCTTCCGGAGGAACGGCTCCAGGAGCCTCCCCCGCCGCAGCCGGTCATTCCACCGGCGATTCAGGTGCAAATGTTTGGAGACCGCCTGCCCCATCCGGAAAAGCTGCCGGAGGAGGATGTTTCCGATGAGCCGGAGAAGGCGGACGGCGCTCCCCGGGAGGAAAAAGCAGAAGAACGGGACGGCGGCGCACAAAACTCCAATCAGGAATCCACCGGCGAAGAAAAGGAGACGCCTTCCACGGCTGCCGGTGCTTCCGGGAAAGAAAAAGCCGCCCCGGACAGGAAACCGGGCTGGGAAAAAGAAAACACGTCAGCGTCTCGCCTAAGCGGCGACACAGGCACACAGTATCGAACGTTTTCTCCTCGCAGCCGAGATAAAGAGCAGGTCAAAGAGGTGTTCGGGCAGAAGGATGCTGACCGGGCCGCAGAGAAAGGAAAAGACCGTCTGAAGCGCCGGTTTCAGGCCAGTGCGGCGGCCAACGTGGGCGGCTCGGAGGAAGGTTCCCAAGGTCCTGCCGGTGCAGGTGGTCGCTCCTTTCAGGAAGCAAAAGAAGAATCCAGAAGAACCATTGACCGACTCATCCATTCGTTGGCTCTTCCTCTGGCAATTCTCTTTCTGTGCTTTCTCGGTGCCTGGATCCTGATGTTGTGTGTGACATTGCCGGAGACCGCCAATCTGGTCAACGGCAGCGCCATACGGGAAGTGATCCGGGAGGTCAATAAGGACTACAATAACCGCCTGGAGGAGATCAAACAAACGCCCCATGACGAGATCCGCACGGAGGGGACCCCGCCGGACTGGCGCAGCGTTCTGGCTGTTTATACTGCCAGAACCTCTCAGGATATTGAATCCGCCGATGATATTGAGATGAGCGAGGCCCAGAAGGAGCTGCTGAAAACCATTTTCTGGGACATGAACGAGCTATCCGCCCATACAGAACCGGATGGTGCAAAGGTCCAGACCTACACCATTGCACCGACGATGGTCCCCTGGGACCCCTCCAACCCCACACAACCTACCCATCCCGGCACGCCTACAGCACCAACGGAGCCGGAACAGCCGGTCACATTGGTCATAACCATGACCGGAAAGACCGTCGCTGAAGCCGCAGAACTGTATCAGCTTACCGCCGAGCAGCGCAGCCACATGGAGGAAATGCTTCGCCCTGAAAACGCTGCGCTGCTCAATGAGGTGCTTTGGGACATCCCATATATCAGCGGTGCGGTGGTAGACGGCTGGGCTTATCCGCTTCCGGAAGAAGGCACGATCACCGAGTATTACGGGATGCGGGTCCATCCCATCACCGGTGCCTGGGTGCTGCATCAGGGACTGGACATTGGTGTTGCGGAAGGAACGCCGATCTTTGCAGTCCGGGCAGGGACCGTCACGACAGCCACCTACAACGACAGCGCCGGGAATTATGTGACAATCGACCATGCCGACGGCTTCCGGTCCATCTATATGCACATGGCTGCCTATATCGTATCTGCCGGTCAGGAAGTTGCTGCCGGTCAGGTGATCGGCTATGTAGGCTCTACGGGGGAATCCACCGGCCCGCACCTGCACATTGGCATATCCTACAACGGTGTCTACCTGGACCCCCAGGGATACCTCACATACCAGGACCCACAAGAAACGACAGCCCCCGGCTCTTAAACAAAGCCGGGGGGTATTTTTGACAGGAGGAAATGATATGTTTACCATCCGAACAGACCCGGAACCCTTTCTGACTTACTACAGACTCATAGACCTGCTGACACAGCGGCGAAAGGCCTTGAAGATGACCCAGGAGGAGTTGGGAAAGCACTGCCAGATCTCCATGGGAGCAATCTCCAACATTGAAAAAAGGAAGAAAGCAGCGAAACTCATCACCATTATCAAGATGGCGGATGTCCTCGGCTACGAAGTCGTGATAAGGCCAAAGACACAGCGATAATCGTATGTGAAAACAATCAGCCCGCCTCTGATGCCTTGAAACAAAATAAGAAAACAAAAGTTTAGAAACCATAATAAGAGAAAGGAGAAGTTGACCATGGCCAAGACCCAATACATCTGCATGAGCAATGCCATCATCTTGGACCGGCGGCTGAAGCCCAGTGCCGTGCGGGTCATGTCTGCGCTGCTGCGCTTCCGCCGTTCCAATGGGACGGCCTCCGTGACGCTGGAGCGGCTGGCGGCCACGGCCAACTGCTCTGTCCATACCGTCCAAAGCGCTGTCCGGAGCCTTGCGGACAACGGCTACCTGATCGTAGAAGCGAACTATCGCCGGGTGGGCCTGGATGCCCTGCGGACCACGAACACCTATCACATTGCGGTGCAGGACATGACCACGGGCTATACCCAGATTCCTGTGAAACTCTGCGCTGCACCCATTACCCATGCCGCCTATCTGGTTGGCTGTTATCTCTTTAAGCTGATCGGCGTCGGGAAACGAGCGTTCCCGTCCCTGAGAAAAGGATTTGAAAAATCGTTGGGCCTGGCCCGGACGACGGTGATTGCCGCCATCCGTCAGCTGGTTTCCAACGGTTTCTTTTTTATCCTTTCCTGCCACAAAGCGAACCGGGCCATGAGCATGAACAGCTACTGCGTTTGCGCCTGGGGCGAATCCATTGTGCCACAGGCAGAGGTTTTCCCGGAAATGGGTGGTTTGATTTTTGCCAAGCCTTGTATTATACCCAAGATAACGGATAGAACTTACCAGCGAAAAAAGAGAATTATTTTCTATATACGAAAGACTATCTTAAAATTGGAGGGGCAATGGTGTCCACCATGGGAGGACTACCCATCCACAACACCCCCTCCGGCCGCAGCCGATCCGCCGCCGATGAGCGGCGTAAAGGGCTTCTTTTCCCGGATTTTGTCCGCCTTGGGCATACAGAAAAAAATTAAAAAATCTCTATGAAACGTCCTAGCAGGGTGCAGCACGCCCTTCCGACGCCGTAGCACTTTTCCTGCGGGGCGCAGCCCTGCGGCCACATCCCGGAACTTTTGGGCTTGACATTCCCGGAATTTTCCGTAGAATGGTTCTGGTAAAACCGTCATTCGTTTCCGGAGACGGGGTCAAACCGTGATCCTGGCCCTGTTTCCGGTTTCGGTGACGGACATACGCAAATCAGGCTCTCTGCTGCTGCGGAGAGCCGATTTTTTATACTTGGAGGATGAAACATGAATATCGAAATATCTACCTTACAGGAGATCTGTGACGGTCTCCTGATACCCGATGAGGAGTTGCTGAACATCAAGATCCTGAACGCTGCCAAACGAGGCATTGAATGGGCCCGGAAGCATCCGGACACGGATGTGCAGATTGCCCAGCGGGTGCGGCTGTGCCGGTCAATCATGCGCCGGTTCGATTGCTCACCCCTGGATGCCTGCATGGTCCTAGACCTATCCAAAGTGGACCGTGCGCCGGTCCTGAAGATACTGGCAGCCCAGGATAGGCAGAAGAAGATCGTTCGGAAATAAGAACGAGTGGCAAGACTGATTCAATGCGAAACAGCCTTGCCACTTTAGCTTAGGTTCTTTACGACCGGGTATATATACGGCGTGCTCTTATAGAGCTATCTACCCTTCCAATTTTCTTTGTCTCCCACCTCCTAGAATTCTTTTCTATCCTGAATGCAGCGTGCTGCGGCCGTAACGAGCAATGCTGCAAGAACAGCGAACAGGGAAACAAACAAGGATTCCGTCGCCGGGAGGGCAGTGCCGCCCTGGTCCAGCAGAATATCCACATATCGCAGGCGGTAATACCACATTCCGGCCGGAAGCGGCAGGCAGCAGGCCAGTGCGGACACGGGATTCCGCAGGTGCAGGGAGATCAGCCCAGCCAGCAGAACGGCGGCAGAATTCACCAGGAAAAGGGACAGAAGCTGAAAAGCGTAGTATCCCAGAAAGGTCATTCCGGCGTAGGACGGGACAGCCTGTTCTTTCAAAGCTGCCATGGCATCCAGGATACGACAATCCCAGAACCTCCTCACGCCCAAGCCGGAGAACAGGAGGATGGCCAGCAGTACCCCCAGAAAGGTGATGCCAACACCGGTAACGAAAATCGTCAGCAGCTTGTCCGTGTAGGAACGTCGGCCACGTTTTGTGGTGTAGGCCAGCCGCACCATACCGCTTCTGGCTTCGCTGACGCCGTAGGGAATGACCAGAGCTAATCCTGCCAGGGAAAAGGCCGTCACAATTCCAAGATTTCGTCGCAGCAGGGACAGCAGATCGCTGCCCAGGACCTGATAACTTCCGTTTTGACGCAGCTGCTCCAAAACCGAGTCCATGGCAGACAGGAATCCCACGGGGTAGTCGGTTCCGTCCAGTCGAAGCTGACCGTTGATGCAGGAGAATAGGTATATTTGGTCCTCCTCTGAAAGGCTCTGATCAGGATTTGTGCCGCAGAACTGCGCCGTTTCCCGGTCAAAAAAGGTGCCGCAGCGTTGCAATACCGGGTCCTGGTCTGCGGAAGCCTGGATTTGCGTCAATAGGGCCTCCCGGCGCTGTTCCAGGTCCGGAATGGCATCGGACATGACGGTTTTGCCGTAGGTTTGCAGAAGGAAGTCCTGAAAAAGGATGTCCACGCTGTACCCATCATAGATGAAAAAGCGTTCCGGATAGGCGTCCGTGCGGGCGTACTTCACAGCGGCGGTCTGCTGCCGGGGAACCCTGGCGCAGAGGACCATCAGAATGGCCAGCGCAATGAGGCAGTATTTCGGGCGGAAAACCTTTTTGAGTTCCTGGAAGATCATACCGGGACCTCCTTTCGGGATGTGCTGCGCCAGGCGGCCAGCAATGCAAGCGTGCCAAGGACCGCCCACAGGGCCAGCACGGCAGGTTCAAAGCCGGGAGCGGAATAGCAGTCCGGCGTATAGGAAAACAGGGCACCCATACGGAATTGGGCCGTTCCGTCCTGGAATTTCAGCAGCAGTCCCGCCGGGTTTCCAGCCAGCAACAGGTTGCAGAGGGTGATACTGCCGGAGCAGAGACGCTGGGCCAGGACCGTTCCACCGGTCACGGCAGCCAGGACGGTAGCACCGAGGAAGGCGTTGGGCTGCCATAGACCCGCAGCGGCGGATAAAAGCAGAAAAACCGACAGAATCCCGTATCCTGCTGCCAGAACGGAGAACAGATAAGTCATGCCGGTAAAGGAAATTTTCGGGAGCCAGGAGACCTGAGCGGCCATAGGTGCAGTCAGCGTTTCCGGCTGGGGATAGGTCAGGAAGAATGTCCCAAGGGCCGTAACGGCCAGAAAAACATATACTAGCGTGACCATGATGAACCCGGCAAGCGTGCGAACCAGAAGGACCTTTCTGCCGGTCCGGGTAGTATAGACCAGGGAAGCGGTGCCGAAAACGCTTTCCGACTCCATGGATTTCAGAATGAGCAATGCGGCAATGACCAGGGATTCCAGCAGGACCGCCGGAACCAGCCAGGAAAAGAGCGTTTTCCATGCGGAAGTAAACCGGGAGACAGTGACCCAAGCCAACTCCTCGTCTGCTGCGACCATGGCGGCCCGTTCCTGGGCTTGCCGGAGTTGATTAGAAAATTGCCCGTTCCGGCTGGCTTCAAAAGCGGTCAGGTCATAGGTGATCTCGCCATTCAAAACGGCCTTCCCGTAGGCGATGCACTGCCCACGAAGCTGCATTTTCTCCAGAACCTTCTCATCCCCCAGGCAGCCCTTGGCATACAGTTCCTGCAGATCGTCGGTGTCGGTGCCGTAAAAGTGCTGATATTTGGCCGAGGCCTCCGCCAACGTATCCTGATAGACCCGCTCCGAGTCGGCAAGGCTTTGCTCCGTAATGGGACCGCAAAGACCGTTCAATGCCCGGTAGATGGGTTGCTCCTGCTTGTCCATGGCGACAAGAACGCCGTTCAGAACAAGGCTCAGGATCACCAATGCCCAGAATATCCGGTCTCCGGACATCCGCCGGAGTTCCATTCGCAAAAGCCGCATAGCCGTCACCGATAGATGGCGAGGAACGCATCCTCCAGGGTGGGGACAGCCGGGACGGCACCGGCAGGGATATTCCCGTCCGTAAAGCGTAGGGACACCCGTTCTCCCTCCTGCCGCTGAGCCAGGATGAGATGGCTTGCCCTGAAGGCTTCCACTTCTTCCTCCGGTACGGTGATCTCAAAGACCCGGCCTTCCATGCTGCGGCACAGATTTTTGGGGGTGTCCTCCCGATAGACCTGCCGGTCCTTCAATAATATCAGCTGATTGGCTACGTTCTCTACGTCGGAGACGATGTGGGTAGACAAGATCACAATGCGGTCTCTGGAAAGGCCGGACAGGATGTTCCGGAAGCGGCCACGTTCCTTAGGGTCCAGCCCTGCCGTGGGTTCGTCCAGAATGAGAATTTTCGGGTTATTCAGCAGGGCCTGGGCAATGCCCACCCGCTGGACCATGCCGCCGGAGAGCTTTTTCATTTTCTTGTCGGCTACCTCCGACAGGCCCACCAGGTCCAGCAGCTTGGGAATGCGTTCCCCGGCAGTTTTCCCATCCAGCCCTTTCAGGGCGGACAGGTAGGAAAGATACTGATTGGGCGTATAATGGGGGTAAAATCCCAACTGCTGGGGCAGATAACCAAGCTGCTGCCGGTAAGCGGCTCCCAGACCCCGAATTTCCGTTCCGCTCCAGAGAATTTCTCCCTCTGTGGGAAAGGCCAGTGTGGTCAGCATTTTCATCAAGGTGGTTTTGCCCGCTCCGTTGGGGGCCAGCAGGCCATAGACTCCCGGCTGGAATTCCAGTGAGACGTGTTCCAATACCGTAAATTTTCCGTAGCGCTTGGTGACATCCTTAACTGTAAGCATAATGTTCCCTCCTTATCCATATCCGATAGCTGTTCCAGGCTCCCACCGCAAACAGCAGAACGGTAACGAGCCAGACGCCTACGGGGACTGCCTGCAAAAAGGCTCTGTAGGCCTCCGGGATTGCCCAGAACAGCCCACCGTTGACTGCCAGCCAACCGGCGCACAGGCCCAGCACGCCGAAGGCCGAAGGCGTGTGCAGGATGGTCCGGATGAGCAGCAGGGCGAAAAGAAACAGCGCCGAAAGAGAAATGCAGAGAATAGAAAAGAAGCTGATCTGCAGGAAACGGTGCAGCAGCAGAACGTAAATGCCGTTGAAGCCGATATTCAGAAGGGAGGCTGCAAAGACCCGGTAAGCCGTCAGGTGGTGCAGGGTGTACTTGCAGGTCATTTGGATGGCATAAAGGCTGTCGGTGCGTCCCTTCCAGGTCAACAGAGAAAACAACACCAGAAGCATCAGCGGCGAGAGAGCAAAGGCGGCTCCTGCGGCCAGTGCAGGTCCATTGGGTGCTTTCAGCAGCGCATATAAACTGCCGCCGCCCACCAGCAGGCACACCGTCAATGTCAGCAGTGCAGAATCCAGGGTCCCCCGGAAAATATTCCGAAAGCCCAGGCTACGGGTCATATTTTTCAGAAAAGACCGGACGGTCTCCTGCTCCGGCACGGCCTGATCGCAGATGCTTTGGACCGCCTCCGAAATGCGTTTTTCATCAGGATAGGGAATGTTCATACTAGATCTCCTTGGTGCGAAGAATGGCGATGGCTTTGTAATACTGGGTCTTGACCGTTCCCTCCGGCAGGGAGAGGGCCTGCGCAATTTCCCGGAAGGTCTGCTGGCTGAAACACTTCAGCCGCAGAATTTGCTGCATTTGAAAGGGCAGCTCCGACAGGGCCTGAAGGCATTGTTCCCGCTGCTGACGGTCCATATATGCTTCCTCCGGGGTCCCCTCCGCCGGGAGGACAAGGCTGTCCAGGTCGATGCTGTTCTGGGCCATCCGGTATTGGCCGGAACGGAAGAAGTCCACGATCTTATTGGAGGCGATTCGATAGAGCCAGGTCCGGAAGGCAGCTTTTTCCGGGTCGTAGGTATGGATGGATTGGAGCATAGCCAGGAAAATGTCCTGGGTCAGGTCCATGGCCGTGTCCATATTGCCGGTCTGGCGATAGGCAAAGGCATAAATTTCCCGATAGTGGGCTTCTACTAAGGCTTCCGCAGAAGAACGGTCCCGCTTCTGCCGGTATTGCCGGATGTCTTTTTCTTCTTTCGTTTTCAAAGCGGACCACCTTCTTTGCCTCTCTGACTGTATATTCGCAGAACAGGGGGAAATAGTTTTGAAGTTTGCCGGAAAATTTTCAAACTCATTATACCATATCGACGGATGGAGCAAAAGACGAAATAAAAGAGCCATTTGCTTCGATGAGGCAAATGGCTCTTGACTTTTAGCATAATTATCTTTCGCAGCATCTTTGTTCTCCGCAAGCAGCGGAAAAGCTGATGGAAGCCTTCGGAGAAGCGGCGCAGCAGGCGGCGCAATTTCCTTATTCCAACGGAGCTTATCGTCCTCTGCGCCCATTGGGCAAGGAGTATCGCAAAGCTACTGTCGGCAACTATTTGATGTTTTATTGGGTAGAGGAGGATACGAAAACCGTCGTAATTGCCAGGGTCGTCTATGGACGGATGGACTATGGGAAGGTTCGCAGCTAAAGGTTAAAAAATCTCTGCCAGTGCCGATACGGTCCCGATTATTGGACACGATCTGTGCTAACCTGTATGCAAAGAGGCTAGAAACTGGAAATATATGGAAATTGCCCCATGGACAGGAGAAATCCAGACAATGGGACAAGTAGATATTGACAAATCTGGGCTCTTTTGCTAAAATTATCAGTGTAATCGTCGGACGTAAAAAACCGTCCCCTCCACGGTCATGGAGGGGACGGTGTAAGGCGATTGCCTGTACCTTGAAAATGCGACTCAATGCAAAATCTCAGCAAAGACATTCTACCATACGAGATATGGTTTTGTCAAGCGGGATTTTCGCAGATGCTACATAAAGCAAGTCATTCCCATAGCCTTAGCCCTACCGGATAGAGTCCCGGCAGTCAAGCATAGGGTGGGCGTCCAACACGTACGGACGAGGACAGCACCAAGTGTGCTGCAGAATTGACTTAGAGGTCGTGATAAGACACCGGCTGACCGGCTGCAACCCTCCTGACCGACTTGCTTCTTTTCCCGCTGAAGATAGACATCCTTCCCAGGCGCTGGAATCTCCAACGCCTGGGAAAGCTGTTTCTTATGGTGGACGATAACGGACTCGAACCGCTGACCCTGCGCACGTCAAGCGCATGCTCTACCAGCTGAGCTAATCGTCCAAGCGCAGGTTGCATTATACAGGATTCTTTCCCGTTTGTCAAGCCTTTTTTTCAAAATCTTTAAAAATTCTTCTTTTCCCTGCCCTGTTCCCCGCTTCGGTCCATTGCACTGGCTTTTCCCAGCAGGAATGGGGCAAATCCGGCGAAAAAGCGGGAAAGAATTGAAAAAAGTCCTTGACTTTCCGCCCTTTGGATGGTAAAATAGGCAAGCCGCATTGAAGGGGCTTTCTAAGTCTGCGCCTGCAGCGCCCTAAGAGCGAGACTACACAATATAAAGTAGGTGAAACAAATGAAAGCAGTTATCGTTACCGGTGGCAAGCAGTACACCGTCTCCGAGGGCGACGTCCTCTTCATCGAGAAGCTGAACGCCGAGGCCGAGTCCACCGTGAAGTTCGACCAGGTCCTGGCCGTGCTGGATGGCGAGAACTCCAAGGTCGGTACTCCCGTTGTGGAGGGTGCCAGCGTGGAGGCCAAGGTCGTGAAGAACGGCAAGGGCAAGAAGATCACCATTCTGCGCTACAAGGCAAAGAAGAACGAGAAGAAGAAGATCGGTCACCGTCAGCCTTACACCAAGGTGGAGATCACCAAGATCGCTCTGTAATTATGACAAGATGCGAATTTTTCACCGAGGACGAGCGGATCACCGGATTCACCGTCTCCGGTCACAGCGGTTACGCCGAAGCGGGCAGCGACATCGTCTGCGCCGCCGTTTCCACCGCTGTTACCATGGCCGAAGCCGTCATCAATGAGGTGTGCGGTGCCAAGGCCAAGGTCCGGGTCAAAGAGGAGGACGCCCGCGTCACCCTGACCCTCCCCGCTTCCTGCGACGAGGAAGACACCGTTCAGGCCGTGCTGGCCGGAATGATGCTGACACTGTGCAGTCTGCGGGACGATTATCCTGATTATATCGAAGTTTTGGAGGTGTAATACCATGCTGAAGATCGGTTTTCAGTTCTTCGCTCACCACAAGGGCGGCGGTTCCACCAAGAACGGTCGTGACTCTGAGTCCAAGCGTCTGGGCGTGAAGCGTGCCGACGGTCAGTTCGTTCTGGCCGGCAACATTCTGGTTCGCCAGAGAGGCACCCACATCCATCCCGGTGTCAATGTGGGCATCGGCAGCGATGACACTCTGTTCGCTCTGGTTGACGGTACCGTCAAGTTCGAGCGTCTGGGCAAGGATCGCCGTCAGTGCTCCGTCTATACCGAGCAGTAAACGCATAGGTCAAGAGGTCGCCGCACAAAATATGCGGCGGCCTTTTTTCAAGAGCCGGAACCCCCTTCCGATTTTTGAAAAAAGGTTCTCACAGGAGGGTCATTTTATGTTCGTAGATAAAGTACGCATTACCGTGTGCGGAGGCCGGGGCGGCGACGGGGCCGTGGCCTTCCACCGGGAAAAATATGTGGCCGCAGGCGGTCCCGACGGCGGCGACGGCGGCCACGGCGGCAGCGTGGTGCTGCACGTCAACGCCAACCTCTCTACCCTGCTGGATTTCCGCTACAAGCGCAAGTATGTGGCTCCCTCCGGTGCCAACGGCCTGGGCCGTAGCATGAGCGGCAAGCGGGGTGAAAATCTCATCATCCAGGTGCCCAAGGGCACGGTGGTCCGGGACGCCCAGACCAATCAGATCATCGCGGATATGTCCACGGAGGAAGATTTCGTGCTGGCCAAGGGCGGCCGGGGCGGCTGGGGCAACGGGCATTTCGCAACGGCCACCCGGCAGGTCCCCCGGTTCGCCAAGTCCGGCACGCCCGGCCAGGAGCGGGATGTAATTCTGGAACTGAAGCTGCTGGCGGACGTGGGTCTGGTGGGCTTCCCCAACGTGGGCAAGTCTACCCTGCTCTCCGTGACCTCCAATGCCCGGCCAAAAATCGCCAACTACCACTTCACCACCCTCTACCCCAATCTGGGCGTTATCTATGTGGACGAGGGCGTGTCTTTCGTCATGGCAGACATCCCCGGCATCATTGAAGGCGCTGCAGAGGGAGCCGGTCTTGGCCACGATTTCCTGCGGCACATTGACCGTTGCCGCCTGCTTGTCCATGTGGTGGACGTGTCCGGCAGCGAAGGACGGGACCCGGTGGCGGATTTCGATGCTATCTGCGCCGAGCTGCACGATTACAGCGTGGACCTTTCCAACCGGCCCATGATTGTGGCCGCCAACAAGTGCGACCTGCTGCCCCCGGATTCCGACAATCTGGAACGGCTCCGCTCCCATGTGGAAGCGCTGGGCTGCAAGCTGTACGAGATTTCCGCCGGGACCACCCAGGGCGTGAAAACCCTCATGCGGGTCGTGGCCGAAGAACTGCGGACCCTGCCCCCCGTTACCATTTACGAGCCGGACTATGTGGAGCCGCTGCCCCCCACCGGCACTTCCGACGAGTTGGAGATCGATCATCTGGGATCCACCTGGGTCATTTCCGGCCTGTGGCTGGAACGGTTGGTCAGCAACATCAACTTCGACGATTATGAATCCCGGAACTATTTCGACCTGCAGCTGCGCAAATGTGGTCTTTTCACCCGTTTGGAGGAAATGGGCATCCAGGACGGCGATACGGTAAGCATCTACGATCTGGAATTTGAATATCAAAGATAAGAAATTAGGCTTTACCATTTTCAATTTTCGTGTTATAATAACAGGGTCGTACAGACCCTGTTATTATTCTTATAAGGAGGCCCTCCTATGATCTGCAATTTGAATCAGATGAGTTTCCAGGAATATGGCGTTATCCACCCGGAGCGTGGCCCGGAGGCCCGCCGCAGCAAGGACCTGCCCAATACCCAATTTCTTTCCCTGACCCAAGGCCCCGTGCAGGTCTACTATACCCGCTCGGACACCTGGATCTGCTGCCGGGACGGGTCCACGGTGCTTTCCGTGTCCATGGACAATCAGCACTATGCCCATTATTATCTCGACAAGCCCGTGTACGTGAAGCCCGGCGTCTATTTCTGCCTGTCCCCCTTCCTGGGGGAGTCCACGGCGGAATTTTCCGCCTCCATGTCCCCTTCTCAGGAAGGGCAGCGGGACCCGGTGGAAAATCTCTCCGTCCGGCATAATTTCCAGGTGGACGCCATCTACACCTTCTTCTATCAGGAGAAGGAGCAGGGCTTTTTCTTCCCCGGCGAGGCCCACCCCATGGCGGAGCTGACCTATGTGGACCAGGGGACCCTGCACTCCGTGGCCGACGGTCAGGACCTGCGGCTGGAGCAGGGGGATCTGGTGCTTTATGCCCCGGACCAGTGGCACATGCAGTACGCCGACATCGGCGTGGCCCCCCGGTTCATTTCCATTTCCTTTGACGTGTCCGGCCCCGGCCTGTCGCCGGTGTACAATCGAAAATTCAAAGCGCCCCCCACGGTGACGCCGCTGTTGGAGCGGATGTGCCGGGAACAGGAAAGCCCCGATGGCTTCTCCAACGATATGCTGCTGCACCTGCTGTCCATGGCCCTGCTGGAGCTGCTGCGCTCCGACGCCGCCCCCGCCGCCAAGGTGGAGACTGCCCGGACCGTCCACAGTGAGAATGAGATCATCCGCCGGGCCCAGCAGTATATCACCGCCAACATCCGCAGCAAGCTGTCCGTGCCTATGGTGGCCCAGAATGTGGACGTAAGTCCCAGCTATCTGACGGCTCTGTTCCGGAAGAATATGCAAATTTCTCCCGGCGAGTATATCCGCCGGATGAAGCTGCAGGAAAGCAAGCAGATGATCCGGGAGAACAACATGAGCTTCACGGACATTGCCGCCGCCCTGCACTACTCCACCGTCCATCATTTCTCCCGGCAGTTCAAGGAGAAATTCGGCATCACGCCCACGGAGTACGCCCGCTCCGTCCGGGGGTAAGGCATGGAGATGAACGTACTGGCCGTAGGGGATGTGGTGGGCCGTCCGGGTCTGGACCGGATCAGCCGCTCCCTGCGGTGGTGGAAAAAGCAACTGAATGCGGATTTCGTGGTGGTCAACGGAGAAAACGCCAGCGTGGTCGGCATGACCCCGGACCAGGGCGAGGAAATATTCGACGCCGGGGCGGATGTGATCACCATGGGCAACCATACCTTCAAGAAGCGGGAGATCGTCCCCTATCTGGAGGACAATTCCCGTGTCCTGCGGCCCGCCAACCTGGCCCCCCAGCTGCCCGGCTCCGGGGTTGGGGTCTATGAGACCAAGTTCGGCCCCGTGGCCGTCATCGACCTGATTGGCCGGTGCAACATGGACTATCATGCAGAAAATCCCTTCCTGATGGTGGACAAGCTGCGCACGCAACTGGATACCAAGCTGATTCTGGTGGAGCTTCATGCGGAGGCCACCTCCGAAAAGCTGGCCATGGGCTATATGCTGGACGGCCAGGTCAGCGCCGTCTGGGGGACCCACACCCACGTTCCCACAGCGGACGCCCGAATCTTGCCGAAAGGCACCGGCTATGTGACCGATCTGGGCATGACCGGCCCTCAGGAATCCGTGCTGGGCATTCAGCCCAGGCTGTCCATCGCCAATTTCCGGGGGGACCTGCCGGACCGGTATCGCTGGGCCGACGGTCCTACCAAAATGGAAGGCGTTCTCTTTACCATCGACACAGACAGCGGCCGCTGCACCGGTGTGCGCCGGGCGGACCTGCTGGAACGATAGAAAGGAGCCAGTCATGGAATATGTTATTTTTGCCCTGCTGGTGCTGAACGCCGTGCTTCTGGTGGTTCTTTTACTGCAAAACAGCCCCTCCAAACGGAAGCAGGAGCAGCAGGCCATGCAGGCCCAACTCACCGACGAGATTCGCCGGTCCGCCGGGAATCAGCAGGATGTGATCGGTGCCGTGGGAACCCTGGGCCAGACCCTAAACGGCAGCATCCGCGCCATGGGAACCGCCCTGACGGACAGCCAGACGGCCTTCGCCCGGACCCAGACGGAGCGGCTCAACGCCATCAACGATGGGGTCATGGAGCGGCAGACCGCCATGAATCAGGCTGTCACCCAGCAATTAAAGGACATGAGCGACCGGCTCAACCACCTGGAAGCCTCCAATGAACGCCGTCTGGAAGCCATGCGGCTCAGCACCCAGGAGTCCATCCGGAACTTGCAGACGGAAAACACAAAGAAGCTGGACGAAATTCGGGGCGTGGTAGACGAAAAATTGCAGGACGTGCTGCAAAAGCGCATTGCCGAGTCCTTCCAGACCGTTTCCACCCAGCTGGAGGAGGTCTACAAGGGCCTGGGCGAAATGAAGACATTGGCTACCGATGTGGGCGGGCTGAAGCAGGTCCTTTCCGGAGTCAAGACCCGTGGTATTCTGGGCGAGGTCCAGCTTCGGGCCATTCTGGAGGAAATTCTATCCCCGGAGCAGTATGACGAGAACGTGGCGACCATTCCCGGCAGCCGGGAGCGGGTGGAATTTGCCATTCGCCTGCCCGGAACCGACGGAAACTGCGTGTATCTGCCCATCGACTCCAAATTCCCCGGAGACCGGTATATGCACCTGCAGGAGGCCCAGGCCACAGGGGACCCGGCGCTGATTGAAAGTGCCCGGAAGGAACTGACCGGCGTGCTGAAGCTCTGCGCCAAGGACATTTCGGAAAAATATGTTTCCGTTCCCTACACCACCAACTTTGGTATCCTGTTCCTGCCCTTTGAAGGGCTGTACGCAGAAGTGGTGAATCTTGGGCTGATTGAAGAATTACAGCGGACCTATCATGTGAACATCGCCGGTCCCAGCACCATGGCGGCGCTGCTGAATTCCCTGCAAATGGGCTTCCATACCCTGGCCATTCAGAAGCGCAGCAACGAGGTCTGGCAGGTCCTGGGGGCCGTCAAGACCGAATTTGGCAAGTTTGAGGATGCCCTCGTGAAGATGCAGGGCCACCTGAATCAGACCAGCGCCGATTTGGAGACCCTCATGGGGACCCGCACCCGGGCCATCAACCGGAAGCTGCGGGAGGTCCATCAGCTGGACGACGCTTCCACCCAGAAGCTGTTGGAAGATTAAAAATTCAGGCCACCGGACATCCGGAGGCCTGAATTTTTATTGAAAAGAATCCGGCGGACCGAAGTCCGTCGGATTTTCGCTTATTCCGGGTAAATTACTTGGCAAACACACGCTTCAGGTGGACGAACCGGGGCAGGCCGTCCTCCTTGACCATGCCGGTCTCGCCCTGGATGAGGGGCAGGCAGTAGTCGATGAAGCCCTGGGTCACGCCGTTACCGGCCTCGTTGATCCACTCCTGAGGAACCTTCTTCTCGGTGTTGGCCACGATGCTCAGGTCGAACAGCTCGGGAACGCACTTGTAGCCGTTCTCGTCACGGGTGCACTTGAAGCCGACCATCTTGTCGGTAACACCGGCCACGGCCTCCTCCACGGCGACCTTGCCGGACATGAAGGACTCGGCGATGTCGGTGCCGGAAGCGCAGTGGGCAGCGCAGCGCTGCAGCAGGCTCAGCTCAATGGGACGGACCTTCGCGCCGGTCGCAGCCTTCACCACATCGGCCAGACGGGCAGCCAGGCCGCCCAGCTGGGCATGGCCGAAGCCGTCGGTGCCGGAGGTCTTGGCCTCGGACACGAAGGTGCCGTCGGCGTAGTGAACGCCCTCGGACACGGCCACGATGCAGTTCTTCTTCTCGTTGTAGATGCGCTTCACATCAGCCAGGAAGGCATCCATATCGAAGTCCCGCTCGGGGAGGTAAATGAGGTCGGGACCGTCGCCCTTCACGCCGGCCAGAGCGGCAGCGGCAGTCAGCCAGCCGGCGTGACGGCCCATGCACTCGATGATGGTCACCATGCCGGTGTCGTACACATGGCAGTCACGGGAGACTTCCATGACGGAGGTGGCAATATACTTGGCAGCGGAAGCGAAGCCGGGGCAGTGATCGGTACCGGCCAGGTCGTTGTCGATGGTCTTGGGCACGCCCATGACCCGGCACTCATAGCCGACCTTGTTCATATACTTGGAAATTTTGTTGCAGGTGTCCATGGAGTCGTTGCCGCCGTTGTAGAAGAAGTAACGGACGTTGTACTTCTTGAAGATCTCCAGGATGCGCTTATAATCGGTGTCGTCCACATCGGGATCGGCGATCTTATAGCGGCAGGAGCCCAGAGCGGAAGACGGGGTGTAGAGCATATGCTCCAGCTCAGCGGGATCTTCCTCGTCCATGATCATCAGCTGGTCGTTCAGAACGCCCTTGATGCCGTGGAACGCACCGTACACCTTGGTAATGTTGGGATTTTCCAGAGCGGTCTTAATGACGCCGTAGGCGGAGCAGTTAATGACCGCAGAGGGGCCGCCGGACTGGCCGATGATAACGGAACCGACGAGAGTTTTTTCAGACATGATTCGGATACCTCCAAAAATAGGATACTTTTCGGCTGAGTTCCGCACTGCGGAGCCCATACGCTTAAATTATAGCACGCCCCGCCGCAAATAGCAAATATTTTTATTGAAATGTGGAAAAAACGTGGTATAATAGGAGGCGAAAAGAGGCGGCGTGAGCCGCTGAATTTAGAAAGGAATGATTCCTATGGCTCTGGTAACTTCTACCGAAATGTTCAAGAAGGCATACGACGGCGGCTACGCCATCGGCGCTTTCAACGTCAACAACATGGAGATCGTTCAGGGCATCACCGAGGCCTGCCGTGAGGAAAAGGCTCCTGTGATCCTGCAGGTTTCCAAGGGCGCACGCGCCTACGCCAACCACACCTATCTCGTGAAGTTGGTTGAGGCCGCCGTCATCGAGTGCCCCGAAATTCCCATCGTGCTGCATCTGGACCATGGCCCTGACTTCGAGACCTGCAAGAGCTGCATCGACGGCGGTTTCACCTCCGTTATGATCGACGCTTCCTCCAAGCCCTTCGCCGAGAACATCGAGATCACCCGTAAGGTGGTCGAGTACGCTCACGATCACGGTGTTGTGGTCGAGGCTGAGCTGGGCACCCTGGCCGGCATCGAGGACGAAGTGAAGGTGGAGCATGGTGCTGCCTCCTACACCCGTCCCGAGGAAGTCGAGGAGTTCGTCTCCAAGACCGGCTGTGACTCCCTGGCCATCGCCATCGGCACCTCTCACGGCGCTTACAAGTTCACGGCTGCTCAGTGCACCCGGAACGAGAAGGGCGTTCTGGTTCCGCCTCCCCTGCGCTTCGACGTGCTGGAAGAGGTCTCCAAGCGTCTGCCCGGCTTCCCCATCGTGCTGCATGGCTCCTCTTCCGTGCCCCAGGAGTACGTGAAGATGATCAACAGCCACGGCGGCAAGATGCCCGACGCTGTGGGTATCCCCGAGGAGCAGCTGCGTCACGCTGCCGAGCTGTCCGTCTGCAAGATCAACATCGACTCCGACCTGCGTCTTGCCATGACCGGCACCATCCGTCAGTTCTTCGACGAGCATCCCGACAAGTTCGATCCTCGTGAGTACCTGAAGCCCGCCCGTGCCAACATCAAGGAACTGGTTCGCCACAAGCTGGTGGACGTTCTGGGCTGCGCCGGCAAGGCTTAATTTCCCCAAAACAAGAAAAGGCAGTCTCCTTCCGGAGGCTGCTTTTTCCCCATATCTTATCGGCAGAAAATCCCGGCCTTTTTCAAAAGGCCGGGATTCTGTTATTCTTTTACGGCAACCAGAATATGCCGGACCAGGTCCTCCCGGCCCACGCCCTTCTCGGCGGAGAAGGGAATGACAGGGCAGGTTTCGGGCAACTCCAGATCCCGGCGGATAGTTTCCAGATTAGGGACCAGGTCGCTTTTTTTCAGCTTATCCTGCTTGTTGGCAACGACCACGAAGGGGCAGCCGCTGTCCAGGAACCATTGGGCCATGGTCACGTCGTTATTCGTAGGCGGATGGCGGTAATCCACGATCAGAACGCCCAAATCGATGCGCTGAGCGGCGAAATAATCCTCCATCAGCTTCCCCCAGCGTTCCTTTTCCTTCTGGGAGACCTTAGCGTAGCCGTAGCCGGGCAAGTCCACAAAATAGCACTTCCGGTCAATGCAGAAGTAATTCACATGGATGGTCTTTCCAGGGGTGTCCCCTACCCTGGCGAAGTTTTTCCGCTGCAGAACCCGGTTGATAACCGAGGATTTGCCCACGTTGGATTTGCCTGCGAAGGCAATTTCCGGCAGTCGGTTTTTGGGAAAATCCGCCGGGGAAGCCGCCGAAAGCACAAATTCTGCCTGTTGAAAATTCATACCTGCACCTCACTGCTGAATGCCGGGCTTGGGCTTCCGCTTGCGGATGGCCGTCTCCGGGATGGGCGAAAGCAGCGCAGGCGCCGCCTCCTGAGGCCGGTTCAGGGCCGTTTCCAGCACCGTGTCCACAGTCTTGGCAGGCACAAAGGTCAAAGCACGGCGAACAGTCTGGTCGATTTCCTCCAAATCCCGGACGTTGTCCTCCGGAATGACTACCGTGTGAATTCCGTGACGCATGGCGGCCATGGTCTTTTCCTTCAAGCCGCCGATGGGCAGCACCCGGCCACGGAGGGAGATTTCTCCGGTCATGGCCACGTCCTGCCGGACGGTCTGGCCCGTCAGAGCGCTGACCATGGCGGTGCAGACGGTGACACCGGCGGAAGGCCCATCCTTGGGCACGGCCCCCTCCGGGAAGTGGACATGAATGTCCTTGGTCTTATAGAAGTCGCCGGGGACCCCCAGCTTGGCGGCATTGGCCCGGATGTAGCTCAGAGCCGCATGGGCGGATTCCTTCATCACGTCGCCCAGGTTGCCGGTGAGTTCCAGCTTGCCGGAGCCGTCCATGACGTTGACTTCCACTTCCAGGGTCTCGCCGCCCACGGATGTCCAGGCCAGCCCCGTCACCAGGCCCACCTGGTCCCCCTCCGGCAGCCGGTCCGGCAGGAATTTCCGGACCCCAAGGAAGTCTTCCAGGTTGGTGCCCGTGACCTTCACCCGCTGCAATTCGGGATCGTCCAGGAGCATTTTGTCGGCCTTCCGGCAAATCTGTGCCAACAGCCGTTCCAGACTGCGGACGCCGGATTCCCGGGTGTAGCAGCGGATGATCTCCCGGATGGCATCGTCGGAAAGCCGCAGCTGGCTCTTTTTCAGGCCGTGCTTCTCCAACTGCTTAGGGACAAGATGGTCCTTGGCGATCATCAGCTTCTCTTCATCCGTATAGGAACCCAGTTCAATGACCTCCATCCGGTCCAGCAGGGGCCGGGGGATGGTGTCCAGGGTGTTGGCGGTGGTGATGAACATGACGTTGCTCAGGTCCACAGGAATTTCCAGGTAGTGGTCCCGGTAGGTCTTGTTCTGCTCCGCATCCAGCACTTCCAGCAAAGCGGCGCTGGGGTCTCCCCGGTAATCGGAGCCCATTTTGTCCACCTCGTCCAGCAGCAACACGGGATTCATGCTGCCTGCCTGGGTCAGGGCGGTGATGATTCGGCCGGGCATGGCGCCCACATAGGTTTTCCGGTGGCCTCGGATGTCGGCCTCGTCCCGGACGCCGCCCAGGGAGATACGGGCCAGCTTCCGGTTCAGGCTCCGGGCAATGGAATAGGCCACGGAGGTCTTGCCCACACCGGGAGGTCCCACCAGGCAGAGGATCTGCGGCGGCATCTCCGGGGCCATTTTCCGCACGGCCAGGGTCTCCAGGATACGCTCCTTGACCTTCTCCATACCGAAGTGGTCCTTGTCCAAAATCCGCTTGGCGGCGGCCACATCCACCCGTTCCTTGGTGGTCACGTTCCAGGGCAACTCCAGCACCGTGTCCAGATAGCCGCGAAGCACCGCTCCCTCGGAGGAGCCGAAGGGCTGCTTTTTCAGGCGGTCCACGTCTTTCAGCAGCTTCTTTTCCGTGTCCTCCGGCAGTTTCAGTGCCAGAATGTCCTTCTCATAGCTGTCGATTTCAGAGGCGTCGTCCCCATCGCCCAGTTCGTCCTGCATGACCTTGATCTGTTCCCGCAGATAATAGTCCCGCTGCTGCTGGTCCATTTCCGCACGGGTCTTGTCCTGAATTTCATCTTCCAGTTTCAGGACCTGAATCTCCTCCAAAAGGGCGTGAATGCACCATTCCAACCGCAGTTGGGGGTCCAGAAGCTCCAGCATTTCCGCCTTGTCGGAAAACTCGATGCCGGAATTCTGGGCGATGGTATCGGCCACATAGCCGCAGTCCTGGGAGGCCATGAGCCGCAGCAGCAGGCTCTGGGAGGGATGGTCCACCAGGGTCAGGTAATCGGAATAAACGTTGATGGCCCGGCGGCACAGAGCCTTCTCCCGGGCGGAGCCCACCGGCTCCACTTCAGAAATGGCCTCCACATGGCCCTCCAGATAGGGGCTGGTGCGGGTCAGGTCTTTCAGATTGGCCCGGAACAGGCCTTCCACCAGCACCCGGGTATTCTCGCCGGGGGCCCGCAGGACCTGCTTGATCTGGCCCACGGTGCCGATAGCCGCCAGGTCCTCATAGCCGGGGTCCTCGATCTCCAGGTCAAACTGAGGGGACAGCAAAATCTTCTGGTCCCGCTTCATGGCTTCTTCCAGAGCCTTCACGGATTTGTCCCGGCCCACGTCAAAATGAACGGTCTGCTTGGGGAAAACAGCCAGGCCGCGGAGAGCCAGCACCGGGTAAAGCTGGGTTTGTTCATTGGTACTCATAAAAATTCTCCTTTCTTCAAGAGAATTGGGAAAAAGGGGGTAGCTGCCTACCCCCTTGCAAATGGCTTTATTTCCCGCTCTTTCGGGGATTCTCCGGGTCCCGGAGGATCAGCGGCTCGCCGCCCTTGGCACATTCCGGCGTGATGATGACCTTTCGGATGGTCAGGTCCGAGGGAATCTCGTACATGATCTTGGTCATGATCTTCTCCA
Source organism: uncultured Eubacteriales bacterium (assembly GCA_900544405.1). Taxonomy (GTDB): domain Bacteria; phylum Bacillota; class Clostridia; order Oscillospirales; family Oscillospiraceae; genus Faecousia. Next base: position 179,813 of record UQVA01000001.1, on the reverse strand, counting down.
TAATGGCCCGCAGACCACGGGCGCCGATCTGACGGTCAATGGCCCGCTGGGCGATCTCCTCCAGAGCGGAGGGCTGAATTTCCAGCTCCACGTTGTCCAACTCCAGAAGCCGCCGGTACTGTTTGGTCAGGGCGTTCTTCGGTTCCACCAGGATCCGCATCAGGTCCTCTTTTTTCAGGTCCTTCAGCGTGGTGATGACCGGCATGCGGCCCACCAATTCCGGAATAATGCCGAATTTCACCAGATCGTCCGGCTCCACCTGGGAGAACAGCTTGCCAAGGTCCCGCTTCTTCCGGCTCTCCACCGGAGAATCGAAGCCGATGGCACTCCGGTCCGTCCGGGACTCGATGATCTTATCCAGACCGTCGAACGCACCGCCGCAGATAAAGAGGATATTGGTGGTGTCCACTGGGATCATCTCCTGCTGGGGATGCTTCCGGCCACCCTGGGGCGGCACATTGGCCACGGTGCCTTCAAGGATTTTCAGCAGTGCCTGCTGAACGCCCTCGCCGGACACGTCCCGGGTAATGGAGGTATTTTCGCTCTTCCGGGCGATCTTATCCATCTCGTCGATGTAAATGATGCCCCGCTCCGCCCGCTCGATGTCGAAATCCGCCGCCTGCAGAAGCCGCAGGAGGATATTCTCCACATCGTCGCCGACGTAACCGGCCTCGGTAAGGGTGGTTGCATCGGCAATGGCGAAGGGAACGTTCAGAATCTTGGCCAACGTCTGGGCAAAGAGGGTCTTGCCGCTGCCGGTGGGGCCGATGAGCAGGATATTGCTCTTCTGCAGCTCCACATCGGAGTCGTCCGCCAGGAAAATGCGCTTATAGTGGTTATACACGGCCACGGACAGGGCGATTTTTGCCTCCTCCTGCCCGATGATATAGCCGTCCATGAAGGTCTTCATCTCCATGGGCGTGGGCAGCCGCTCCTCGGAAGCTTGCTTTTCCTGAGCGGCGGCCTTCTGGTCCTCCTGCAGAAGCTGACGGCAGGCCTCCACGCAGTCGCTGCAAATGTAAACCCCCGGTCCGGCAATGAGCCGGGCCTGCTTCTCCGTCTTTCCGCAGAAGGAGCAGCGAACCGGCTGCTCGTCTTTTCTAGGCATGGGTGCGTTACCGCCTTTCTAACGTCTTAGTGCCGGTCCAGCACCCGGTCGATGAGGCCGAATTCCAGAGCCTCTTGGGGAGAGAGGAAATTGTCCCGCTCGCAGGCGGCCACCACTTCCTCATAGGGCTTGCCGGTGTTCTCGGAGAGGATGCGGTTCATCCGCTCCTTCACCTTTTCCAGCCGCCGCAGGTGAATGGTCATATCCGTGATCTGGCCCTGGGTACCAGCGCTGGGCTGGTGGATCATGATCTCGGAATTGGGCAGGGCCATACGCTTGCCCTTGGTACCTGCGGACAGCAGGAAGGCGCCCATGGAAGCGGCAAGGCCCACGCAGATGGTGGCCACGTCGCACTTGATATACTGCATGGTGTCGTAAATGGCCATACCTGCGGTGACGGAGCCGCCGGGGCTGTTAATATAGAACTGAATGTCCTTATCCGGGTCCTGGGCTTCCAGGTAGAGAAGCTGGGCCACCACCAGACTGGCGGTGGTGTCGTTCACTTCCTCGGACAGGAAAATGATGCGGTCGTTGAGCAGCCGGGAGAAAATATCGTAGCTGCGCTCTCCCCGGCTGGTCTGCTCCACAACATAAGGTACCAAACTCATAGGATGATCTCCTTTCCGGTTTTGCTAAATTCTAACCAAAGAGGAGCCGGGTTATTCCTCGGTCTTGGTCTCTTCCTTGGCAGCGGGGGCCACGGCCTTGGCGGAATCCACGATGATGCGGATGGCCTTCTTGCTCTTCAGGCTGTCGGTGATCTCCTCAGTGGGAACCATGGACTTGACCTTGTCCAACTCCAGCTCATACTGCTTGGCCAGGTCGGCGTACTCGGCTTCCACTTCCTCGTCGGAAACGGTGATGTTCTCGGCCTCCACGATCTTGTTCAGGGTCACGGTGATGCGGGCCTGCTTCTCGGCAGCGGGCCGGAAGGCATTGCGCATGGAGTTCACGTCGCCGCCCATCATCTTGGCGTACTGGTCCATGGAGTAGCCGCTCATCTGCAGCTGGTAAGCGAAGCGCTCCATCTGCACGTCCAGCTCATTGTCCACCAGAGCGCTGGGCATATCCACGGTGGTGTTCTCGGCGGCCTTCTCGATGCAGGCATTCTCGAAAGCGTTGTCGATCTGCTTCTGAGCGTTGTTCAGAGCCTTGGCACGGATGTCGTTCTTCAGTTCCTCCAGGGAGTCGAACTCGGACACGTCCCTAGCGAAATCGTCATCCTGGGCGGACACGATGGTCTCGGTGACCTTGTTGACCTTCACATGGAACACAACTGCCTTTCCGGCCAGGTCCTCATGGTAGTTCTCCGGGAAGGTGATGTCGATGTCCTTCTCCTCGCCGGCGCTCATGCCGACCACCTGCTCCTCAAAGCCGGGAACGAAGGAATGAGAGCCCAGCTTCAGATCATAGTTCTCGCCCTTGCCGCCGTCGAAGGGAACGCCGTTCAGGGTGCCCAGGAAATCGATGTTGGCGGTGTCGCCGTCCTTGGCGGGGCCGTCCACGGTCTCGGTAGCAGCCACATTCTCAGCCATCCGGTCCAGTTCCGCCTGGACCTGAGCCTCGGTGACTTCCGCCTCGGGCTTCTCCACTTCCAGGTCCTTGTACTGGCCCAGAGTGACCTCCGGGTACAGTTCGGTGGTCAGAGTCAGGGTCACGGTCTTGCTCTCGTCGTCGATCTGCATATCGGTCAGGCTGGGACGGCCGATGGCCTTCAGGTCCTCCTGGCCCTTCACGGCGAAGTCATAGACCTGGGGGAAGATCTCTTCCAGGCCATCTTCATAGAAAACGTGAGCGCCGTACATGGTCTCGATCATCTTCCGGGGAGCCTTGCCCTTCCGGAAGCCGGGCAGGGTGATGTTCTTCCGGGCCTTCATGTAAGCCTTGTTGATGCCGGACTCCATCAGGTCATGGTCGATCTCCACCACGATGGTGGCGTTGTTGCCGTTTTTCTCTACGCTCTTGACGTTCATAACAAATAATCCTCCAAATCATTGCAGGCTGACGTGCAGCCCATACTTTTCAATATAGCCGTAGTATTTTATCAAAGAAACGAGCGTTTGTCCACCCTTTTCTGAAAAAACTTTATGAAATTACCGTGAATGGCCGAAAATTCAGCCGGTCGGCCGCCAGCAGACGGAATTCCGTGCCGTCCCAGAGGCCCTCCTGAGCCAATCCCTGGGCCGGACCGTGGAGGTGGCCGTAAAAACAGCGGCGGACCTCATACCGGCGCAGCAGCTCTAAAATTTCGTCGCAGGTGTAGCCCTTGTACCGGGGCGGATAGTGGAGAAACACCAGTTTTTCCTTGTCCCCTGCCGCTTTCAGGGAGGTTTCCAGCCGCATCAGTTCCCGGCGGAATACTTTCTCATCCTGGGGCGAACTCCTGGATTCCTCAAAAAACCAGCCACGGGTGCCGCAGATGGCATAGTCCCCGTATTCGTAGGCGTTGTTGTTCAAAATCCACTGGTCCGTGAAGCCGAAATCGGCGCAGAACTTGTAAAATTTCGCCGCCGTGCTCCACCAGTAGTCGTGATTCCCTTTCAGGATGATTTTCTTGCCGGGGATATGCTCGTGGATCCAGCGGAAGTCCGCCTCGGCCCCTTTCAGGTCCAGCGCCCAGGACAGGTCCCCCATCAGCACGGTGGTGTCCTCCGGACCGATGACGGACAGGCCCTCGGTGAGCTTATCCATGTACCCTATCCAGGCCCCGCCGAACACGTCCATAGGCTTCTCGCACCCCAAAGCAAGATGCAGGTCGCCGATTGCATACAGTGCCATACTTAGTTCCCAGCCCGTTCCAGCACGTTCAGGGCGTTGTCCCAGAAAATGCCATGGAGGGTCTTTTCGTCCACTCCCCGCACCAATAGCCGGTTTGCCAGGGACGGATAGCTTTGCACCCCCTCGAAGCCCTCCGGCATCTCGTCGCAGCCGTCCAGGTCGCCGCCCAAGGCAATATGGGTCCCCGTGGGGTCCAACTCCAGAAAATGGAGAAAATGGTCGCAGGCGGTGTCCAGAGTGGGCTTTTTGCCCACGAAGGGGGCACACTGGTTGAAGCCCGCTACACCGCCGGTCTCGCAGATGGCCCGGAACATATCGTCCGTCAGGTTCCGGCTGTGTCCGCAGACCGCCCGGCTGTTGGAATGACTGGCAATCACAGGGCCGTTGGTGATTTTCAGAATGTCCCAGAAGCCCTCGTCGCTGATGTGACTCACGTCCACCAGCATCCCCAGCCGCTGGGCTTCCTTGACGTATTCCCGGCCCAGGTCCGTCAGCCCGCCGCCGGTCTCATGGGAGCCGGTCAGGGGGTTCTTTTCGTTCCAGCCCAACGTTGTAATGCGGAAGCCCGCTTTATAAAGGTCCTCCAGCAGAGCCGGGTCGAAACCGAAGCCCGCCGGGCCTTCGATGGTCAGGATGGCGGACATGAGGCCCTTGGCCTGATGGTCCCGGACGTCCTGAGCCGTGTAAGCCTGGACCATAGTGCCGCAGTTCAGGGCCATTTCCCGCTGAAAAGCGTCCAGGTCCCGCTCAAAAACCGTCACAGGGGACACATGATGCCAGTCCTCCATGTAAGGGGTGGTAAAAATGGCAAAGCATTGGGCATATCCCGGCAGACTGGATGCCCGGTTCAGGTCAATGTGGCACTTGTTGTCCCGGAGATGGACCGGGTCCTTTTTGTCGATGCCCGCCAGGGCTCCCAGGGTATCGCAATGGAGATCAAAAACAGGAAAATTCATTGAAACGCCTCCTCGATATGGGTAATTTCCGGGTGGGCCGTCTGGACCCCCGCCGGAGCGTAGAGTTCGATGACATCAAAACGGGGCTGCAGGGTCGTGGGGTTTTCGGAAAGATAAATGGATGCAGTGATGCGCAGCCGGTCCTGCTTGCGCCGGTCCACAAATTCCCGTGCGGCGGCAAAATCCGCCGTTTTCCGCAGCTTGACCTCCACGAATACCAGGAAGTGCCGGTCGGCCACGATCAGGTCGATCTCCCCGAAGCGGCAGCGATACCCGGCGGCCACCAGCTTATAGCCCTTTTTCCGCAGGTATTCGGCAGCTTTCGCCTCGCCCCAGGCCCCGGCAAGATTATTTCTCCCCATAGAATTTCTTCAAAAAGGTTCTGCGGTGGATGGGCGACGGACCGAACGTCCGCAGGGCCTCGTAATGGGCCTTCGTGCCGTAGCCCTTATGTACCTCGAAGCCGTAGCCGGGGTATTCCTCCGCCATGCGGAGCATCACGTCGTCCCGGCTGACCTTGGCCAGCACGGAAGCCGCAGCGATGCTGGCGCTGAGGCTGTCCCCCTTGACCACCGTCTCTACCGGCAGGTCCAGGGTCGGGGCCCGATTCCCGTCCACCAGGGCCAGGTCCGGCCGGATGTTCAGCTGCTTCACCGCACGGGACATGGCCAGGAACGTGGCCTGAAGGATGTTGATGTCGTCAATTTCCTCCTGGCTGGCCCAGCCGATGCCGTAAGCAAGGGCCTGTTCTTCAATGATGGGGAACAGCTCCCGGCGCTTCTTGTCCGTGAGCTTCTTACTGTCGTTCAAGCCGGGAATTTCCAACCCCTCCGGCAAGATCACCGCTGCGGCGCAAACCGGTCCGGCCAGAGGGCCACGGCCCGCCTCGTCAATGCCGCAAATGGCATGGAAGCCCCGGTCCGCCCAGGTCTTTTCAATTTCCCACAAATTCACTTCACTCACAGCTTGGTTCCTCCAAGGTAAAGCGGCCCAGCTTGCCGCTGCGGAATTCGTCCAGCAGCACCTTTGCCATCCGCTCGGTGTTGATCTCGCCCCGGGCCATCAGGAAGCCCCGCTTCCGGCCCCGTCAGAAGGCCATAGCCGGTGGTGTCCTCCGGATCCTCAATTCCGTAGCGATTTTTCAGGGCCTCCGGATAGCGTTCCCAGAGGAGGGCCATCAGCCGGGAGGCCAGGTCCTCCAAATCCAGCACATTTTCCTTAACGGCACCGGTGTAGGCCAGCATCAGGCCCACCTGAGGGTCGTCAAATTTCGGCCAGAGAATGCCGGGGGTGTCCAGCAGCAGAAGGCCCCCTTCCACGTTCACCCACTGCTTGCCGCGGGTAACGCCGGGGCGGTTCTCGGCCTTGGCGCCCTTCCGCCCGGATATTTGATTGATGAGGGTGGATTTTCCCACGTTGGGGATGCCCACCACCATGACCCGCAGGGACTTCATCATGCCCTTGGCGGCGGCCCGCTCCACCTTTTCTTTCAAGAGACTTTTCACCGCCGGGACCACGCTGTTGATGCCCCGCCGGGACTTGCAGTCCGTGGCCACCACGGCCATGCCCTTGGAGCGGAAATAGCTGCTCCACCGGTCCGTAGCCGCCGGGTCCGCCAAATCCATCCGGTTCAGCAGGATAATACGGGGCTTTCTGGCGCAAATGCTGTCAATATCCGGGTTCCGGCTGGAAATGGGAATGCGGGCGTCCACGATCTCACACACCGCATCCACCAGCTTCAGGTCGGCTTCGATCTGCCGCCGGGTCTTGGTCATGTGGCCGGGATACCATTGAATGTTCACGCTTTCATCGGGCGCCATGTCTCACCACTCCTATTCGGGAAAAATCTCTGGAGTCCTGGCCCTTATTGGTGCCGGGCAGGAACAGGAAAATGACCTTTCCGAGAATTTCCCGCCGGTCGATAAGGCCAATTTCCGTGGAGCGGCTGTCTTTGGACACGCCCCGGTTGTCTCCCATGACGAAGTAGCACCCTTCGTCCACGGTCAGGGGGAACTGGGTCCCCTCCGGCACGGTGGTGGGAGAATAAATGTAAGGCTCGTTCAGGGCCGTGCCGTCCACATACACCGTGCCGCTGGCAAAGTCGATGTCCACGGTCTGGCCCTCGGTGGCGATGATACGCTTGACGATGGGGGCTCCGTCCGCAAAGCTCTGCTTGCTGGCCACGATCACGTCTCCGGCCTTGGGGTCCTGATAGAATAGATTCCCCAGAAGCAGCAGATAGTCTCCATCCACCAGGGTATCATACATGGAGTTCCCGTCCACCACGGCAATACGGAACAGGAGCAGGAACACCAGAATCACCGTGGCCAGCAAATAAGAAAGGTCGTGCAGGTAGGCCGCAGCCGTTTTGATGGGCGGCACCTTTTCCTTGGGCTGCTCGGCATCACCGCGCTCGTATTTTCCACGCTTCATAGCGTCCCCTCCGTTCGGCAAAGTCTTTCCTGCCCATTATACACAGATTTGAGCAATAAAAAAAGAGGGCAAGCCCTCTTTTTTTATTCTTTTTTGGATCAAACCTTTTCGCGGACCTTTGCAGCCTTGCCGAAGCGGTCCCGCAGGTAGTACAGCTTTGCACGGCGAACCTTGCCCTTGCGGACGGTCTCCACCATGGCAATGCGGGGAGAATGCACCGGGAAAACCTTCTCGCAGCCAACGCCGTAGCTGATGCGGCGAACGGTGATGGTCTCGCCGATACCGCCGTGCTTCCGGGCGATGATGGTGCCTTCGAACACCTGAATACGCTCCCGGGAGCCTTCCTTGATCCGCACATGCACACGAACGGTGTCGCCGACCCGCATTTCGGGCAGCTCCGGCTTCATGTACTGGCTGGACAGAGCCTTAACCAAATCCATAATAACGTCCTCCTTCAATATTAGGCGTTCATACGGCGCAAAATGCCCGCAGAGGACCCACCTTCTTTCAGACCGATATATATTAGCACAGGTTTTCGGAAAAAGCAAGCATTATTTTGCGCCTTTTCCGACTTTTCGGCGGCTGGACCGGAATCGGATGGCGGTCCGCACGTCAAGCCACATGGGCAGCAGGCAGAACGCCCCATAGCCCATAAAACCAACGTAGGAAAGGGCCGTCACCTGCGGAAAGCGCAGATAGGGGTCGAACCTGGCCCCGGTCTGGCCCAGGAGAACGGCGAACAGGGTCATGCTCAAAAACGCAAACAGGCAGATGACCAGCGCCCGGTCCCGATTGTCGAACCGGTAAACAGAGTAGGCCCTGCGGCCTTTTAATAAAACGCCCCGGCTCCGGGCCGCGTCGGAAAGGCCCCCCAGGGCTTCCAGGGTCCAGGTAATCAAGGCCGACAGCTCCCGGAAAAAGTGGTTGATGCGTGAAAACACATTTCCACTTCCCCTGCCCCGGCCGATGGCGCTGCGGGCCGTGTCCAGCTTTTTGCTCTGGCGGCTGATTCTCGGGACCATCCGCAGAATGCCGGACAGATACAGGGCCAACATGGGGCTGACCCGGCCGAACAGGTAGACGATCTTATCCGTGGTCACAACGCTGTGCAGGCACCCCAGCCATAGGATGCAGCAGACCAGCTTGCCCCCCAGGGCGGCTCCCTTCACCAGGGATTCCAGGGTCCGGGCATTGCCAATAAAATTACGGGACAGCACCGTCACGCCGAAATGATGGTAGGAACTATAATAGAGCGCAAAGGCCACGCCCAGTGCCAGGGATGCAGCGATCACCGGCACAGCCCGCAGGCCCCGGCGCTCCACATAGAAGGCCATGGCACAAAGCAGCGCCAGCGCCAGATAGACCGGATTGGAAAAGGCCCAGCAGCCCGCCAGCACTCCGGCAAAGAACAGAAAGTTCACCGCCGGATGGCAACGCTCAAAGCCCATTTTCGGCCTCCATCATGCCGTATTTTACCCGGATGCGGTCCAGCTTTTCCAGGAAGGGCTTGCCGACGAGCAGCAGGGTCAGGAAGGTGCAGACCGCCTGGGAAAGATTCACCGGCACCCCGGCCATGTAAATGCCCAGCACCGCCTTGGCATTCAATTCATTGGCGGCCAGGAACACGCTGCAGGTGTCCAGCAAGGGACCCACAACAAGAAAAACCGTGAAGAACCCGGTCAGGCCCATGGCCCAGGGCTTTTCCAGCAAAACCTTCTGCTTGCGCAGCAAACCTGCCACCAGTCCGGCTACGCCGAAGGCCAGCATCTGCCAGGGGGTATAGAGGCCCTGGCCGAAAAACAGGTTGCTGGCGAAAGCGCTGACCGCTCCCACCAGGAAGCCGGATTCCTGCCCGAAGGCGAACCCGGCGATCATAATCACCGCAAAAATGGGCTTGAAATTCGGTATCCAGGCAAAGGCCAGCCGGGAAGCCACGGCGATGGCGCACAGCACGGCAATGACCGTCAACTCCCGTGCCTGGGGCTTGCGATGCTCAAAACTCAGGAAGAAGGGGACCAGTGCAAAAACGGTCATCAGCGTTCCCGTGAGATAGTAGCCCTTTCCGGGGAGCCGGTCGCCAAAATACAGGGCGGCAGGAATCAGCAGAAAGAGCATGATGAGGGTAGCAATGGACGATTTTTTCATGCTTTTTCCTCCTGATTTTTTTGGAAAAGCTCGGCAACGTCCTCCGCCGTTACCGCATTGCGGAACCGATGGCGGCTCATGCGGTTGGCGGTGGTGGTATAGAAGCTGTTGCCGCCGAAGAAGGACCGGGGCGTATCCGTGGTCAGCATCTGGCCGTCAAAGAACATCCCAACCAGGTCGGCGTACTTGGCACAGAACTCCACGTCGTGGGACACCATGACGATGGTCACGCCCCGACTGCGCAGCTGGGCCAGCACCCCAGCCAGCTTGTCCTTGAAGAAGCTGTCGATGCCCTTGGTAGGCTCGTCCAGAAGCAGTAATTTTGGCTCCGTCAGCAGGACCTTGGCCAAAGCGCCCCGCTGCTGCTCGCCGCCGGACAGGTCATAGGGGTGGGCATCCAGCAAATGGGTCACCTGGCAAAGTTCCGCCGCCTGGGCGATTTTTCCCGGGTCCTTGGTCATTTCCTCCAGGTCCGCCCGGAGGGTCTTGCCCACGAACAGGCATTTGGGGTCCTGGGGCAGCATGGCCAGGCAGTGGTCAAAGAGGGACCCGTTTTTGTATTTTTCGACATTTTTCCCGAATACGGCAATTTTTCCCCGATAGGGTCTGCAAATGCCGCAGACGGACTTCAAAAGGGTGGATTTTCCCGCTCCGTTTCCGCCGACGATGGCAAAGAAGCTCCCCGACGGGATGGACACGTCCACTCCCCGCAGAATATCCGGTGTATCTTTTTCATAGCGGAACCAGGCTTCCCGGATGGTCAGCGCCGCAGGCTCCTCGCCGTTGAACGCAGCTTTTTCCGGCAGTTCCGGGACACGCACCGGCTCCGGGATGGCATTTTCCAACCATTGCCGCCCTTCCCGGACGGTCAGGGGGCATTCCCCTGACCCACCTACTGCGAAGAAGGTCCGCACCGGAGCCGGCATGGCGGCAAACATGGGGTGATTCTGTTCAAATAAAATCCGTCCGATGCCCCTGGGGGCGGCGTCCGCCACCAGTTCTCCCTGCTCCATGACCACCGCCCGGTCGGCAGCAGGCAGAATATCCTCCAGCCGATGCTCGCTGATGAGCACCGTAGTTCCCAGTTCCAGGTTGATTTTCCGGACGGTGTTCAGGAAATCCGAAGCGGCGATGGGGTCCAGCTGGCTGGTTGGTTCGTCCAGAATGAGGATTTCCGGCTGCATGGCCATGACGGAAGCCAGATTCAGAAGCTGCTTCTGTCCCCCGGACAACTCCGCCACATCCCGGTGGAACCAGTCCTGAATACCGAAATAGCAGGCCATTTCGGCAACTCTCGCCCGCATGGTCTTTTGGGGACAGCCCAGGCTTTCCAGCCCGAAGGCCAGCTCGTGCCAGACCTTGTCGGTAACGATCTGGTCGTCGGGATTCTGCATCACATAGCCGATACGGGCGGCCTGGTCCCGCTGGGGCAGGTCCCCGATGGCCGTGCCGTCCAGAGTCACGGTCCCCGTGACCTTGCCGTGGGGGGCCAACACCGGCTTCAGATGCCGCAGAAGCGTGGTCTTGCCGCTGCCGCTGCGGCCGCACAGAGCCACATATTCTCCCTGCCGGATGGACAGGGACACGTCCTTCAAGGCAGGCTGTTCCCGGCCCGGATAGGTGAAGGTCAAATTTTCGATCTGGATATTTGCCATTGGATCATCTCCTGTACGGTCAGCACCGAGGGAATCAGTAAAAACAGCACATAGGCGGCGAAGCCCAGGATGTTCCAACCGGTCATCGGTGCATAATACACTTCCGGCGTAAAGGCGGCAGCCGTGCCGCCGGAGGCCATGGTCACAGCCACCCCCAGAAGCAGAACAAGTTCAAAAATCAGCAGTCCCCAATCCCAGGGACGAAAGCCCCGGCGCTGAAAATCCGTCCGCTTGGCACTGCCGTAGCCCCGGCCACGCATGGAATCCGCCGTTGTTACCCCGGACTCCAAAGCCCAGGAGGTCATGGCGGACAGCACCGTGGCCCCTTCGGTCAGGCGGTGGGCATAAGTGTCCGTCCGGCTCCCCTTGCCGATGGATTCCCGGCTGCCGGTGATCTGCCGCATTTTGCGGAAATAGCTTGGGATGAGCCGCAGCACCATCACAAGGAGCATGGACAGCGCCGGGACAAGATTGCCGAAAAGCATGGTGAATTTATCGCTGGTCATGACGGCGTTATAGCACCCGGCCCAGAGCAGAACGCTGACCAATACCCCCGCCAGAGAGGCCCCGTAAAGCAGGGCTTCCAGTGTATAGGGATTCCCAAAAATATGGCCGAGAGCGGTACTTCCCTGGTGATTCAACAGAGGATTTCCCAGAGAAAGCAGCAGAAACAGCAAGAAAAGCCACATTATCCGCTTCCAGCTTTTCCGGCCGTTCAGCAGGCAGTAATAAAGCCCGGCACAGATCATCCCGGAAAGCACATAGGCCGGGTGCTGGATAAGTCCGGAAAGCACAATGGCCCCCAGGAAAAACAGGAAACTCACCGCCGGATGGGCGGCAGAAAATCGGTCCCGTCTCATGCTCAGCCCATGGGTGCGCCCAGGTCCGCACCGTAACCGTTGCAGGTGTAGGCCCAGCCGATCACATCCCCGTCGGATAGCGTATAAGCCGAACAGCCGTAGTTGGGGTACCAGCCGTTGACGGCGTACATCCAGCCGGACTGCTCCCCGCAGTCGAACTCATAAAGGTTGTTGATGCCCTCCACATAGTAGCTATTATACATAGGGGTCCAGCTGTATTCGATTTGAATTCCATAGTTGGCGCAGGCCCGTTTCAGCACGTCGAACACCGTCTCGCCGTCGGTAAATTCCATTTCTGCATAGAGGATCCAGCCGTCGTCCGGTACAAATTCCGCTTTTCCGGGATCCAGGTTTTCCATGTTGGAAAGGATGGTGTCGCAGCGGATAGTCAGGACGCAGTGCAGGGCCGCAGAGATGGGTTCCGTAGTCGGCTCGGTGGTAGGAGCCGTGGTGGGTGCGGTGGTACTCGGCACGGTGGTCTCCGCGGGGACCGGGTCGGTGTTGGTCTCCGGCTGGCGGGTGGTTTCCGTCGTCTCCGAAGGAGCCGCAGTGGCATCCGTACTTTCCGTGGGAGCCGTGGTCCCGGCGGGGACGGTGGTCAGGGGATGGTCCGGCTTGCTGCTGCGGGATTCCTCCAAGGCGTCAATTTCCGCCTGGCTGAAACACAGGTCCCCATTGGTCTTGCGGATGCAGGCGATAGCGAAGGTGTTCAGAGAGGAGATTTCCAAAGGCAGAACGCTGCGGTCCTCCCCCACCCACTGGACCAGTTCCCCGGCTTTGGCGTTCAACGCCTGCCCGGCCAGCACGGCGCAGGAGGCGGAGCCGGTGCGGACATTCACAAGGACCGTGGCATTTTCCAGAGTAATACGCTCACCGGAAACGGTCAGGTCCAGGCTGCCGGTGGCGTATGCCTCCCCTTCCGTGACCTCCGCCCGGAAGGGCTGGGCGGAGGCCACCCGCAGGGCGGTCTTTTCGCTGAGATGCAGTGTGCCGCCTGCAAACGTCACCGTGGCCCGTGCGCCCCGGTCCGTGGTCAGGGTGTCCCCGGTCCGCAGGGCGCTGCCGGCTTCCGGCGTGAAGGACGCCCCGTTCCGTTCCAGGGTCAAAAGGCCCCGGACCTCGCTCAGGCTGGCGGAAGCCTCCTCCGGCCGGTCAAACCAGCCCCGCAAGGCCCCGACCCCCAGGACCGCCCCGGCGACGATCAGGCAGATCACCGCCACCATGACGGCATTGGCAATTTTTCTTTTTTTCATACCCGCACCCCCGAAAAATTCTGTTTTTTATCCTAGCATACTTTTTCTCCCTTTGCAATCCCCTTTTTCTTGGCATTTTCATTGACAGGGGAGCCGGGTTATGGTAGAATGAAAGCAATCGGATAACGTCTGAGTGCCCATGGGAGCGGTAAAAGCCCCGTGGGAGAATAGCGAACGGGGTGGAAATCCCCGGCGGTACCGCCACTGTAAGTGCGGAGGTATTTTTCATTTGGCGAAAGCCGGTCATTGGAGCGTTCCGCTCTGAGAAGGCCCGGAAAATACCCGTGATGCACCAGCCAGGAGACCTGCTCAGACGGAGTGTGTTCTGCTGGCTTTGCGTGATACAAGGACCGGCTTTTTTCTGTGCGGAAAATCGGCCGCAGCAGGGTTGGTGCGCCCTGCTGCGGCTTTTTTGCGGGAAAATCCCGTCTTTTTCGGCATTTTTGGCAGAACTCCGAAAATGAAAAGGAGGAAAATCCAAAATGCAGAAAAAACTGATCAGCGTCCTGCTGGTGTTGGTTCTGGTTCTTGGGATGCTTCCCGGCACGATCTTTGCCGCAGGCACACAGGATTCCGACCCCGCGCCTCAGGAAACGGCTTCTTCCGAAGCCGCCACCTACTCTTCCGACCTGGGCAAGGTCCGCGTTATCGTGGAAAACAACACCTATTCCAAGGCCGACGGCGCGCCCTGGGAGGGCACTCTGGTCGATACATGGGTCGATCTGACCGCCGACTCCACCATGATGGGCTGCGTGGGTGAAGCCCTGGGCGAGGACTCCGGCATTACCGCCGACACCACCTACATCAGTACCATCAATGGCCTTTCCCAGATGGACGGCGGCAGTATGTCCGGCTGGATGGGCGCGCTGAACGACTGGTTCACCAATGAAGGCTTCTCCGCCTACACGGTGGCCAACAAGCAGCTCTCCGACGGCGACGAAATTCGCATCCAGTACACCTGCAACGGCTACGGTGCAGACCTGGGCGGCGATTTCAACGTCTCTTCCAAGAAGCTCAAGGATCTGACCTTCAGCGCCGGGACCCTGTCCCCGGATTTCGCTTCCGGCACCAACAGCTACACCCTCACCGTGGGCTATGACGTGAAGTCCCTGACCGTCACCCCCACCGCTGAGAACCGGCTCTTCCAGGTCCATACCTTTGTGGGCGACACCCACTACAAGCGCACCGCTTCCATTCCCGTTCAGGACGGCATGGTCATCACCGTGGTCTGCGGCCGGTCCAGCTGGCCCACCATGGGCGACAACAGCGAGCCGGAGGAGACCTACACCGTCACCGTGAAGCAGGAGGGCAAAGTTCCCACTGCCAACGTGACCATCCGCTCCCAGATGGAAGGCGGCTATCTGCACGGCTTGCAGACCGTGGAGGTCCCCGGCAACCTGGCCGAGCAGTACGGCTTCACCGACAACGTCTCCGGGGTTTCCGCTCTGGACGTGCTGGTGGAGGCACACATCCTCACCTTCGGCACCGAGGACTTCACCCCGGCAACTGCCAAGGAATATCTGGACGTGGGCTCTACCGGCTGGGTCAGCCTCGTGTTCGGCTACGGGGAGAACTTTGGTTTCTTCATCAACCAGGGCTATCCCAATGACGGCACCGAGTCCCCCTACGGCGGCTACAACGGCACGCTCATCACGGACACGGCCGTCCAGGACGGCGACACCGTGGACTTCTTCGTCTATGGCGACGGCGACACCTGGTCCGACTACTACACCTGGATCGATGCACCTTCTTTTCTGAAGGACGGCGAGGAAGCCACCGTCACCGTGAAGGGCTTCTACGCCGTCAGCGCCTATCTCTACAAGGACGCTGCTTCCCTGAAGGCCGCTGCCAAGGCTCTGGAGGGCGTGCAGCTTGGCTGGCTGGACCCGTCTACCGGTGCTGTGAAGCTCATCTCCGGCGCTGTCACCGATGAGAACGGCTCTGCCACCTTCTCCGTCAGCAAGGACACCGCCACCGGCTATCTGGTCGCTGCCAGCTATGGCAAGGACGATGACCGGGTCTACGCCATCATGAACCCCACCGCAAAGTTGCCGGTCCTCTCCGGCGTGAACGTGGAGTTCAAGGGTCTGCATTCCGCTCAGCTGGCCGATTTGAAGGTCTACTCCTATCAGGACGGCCAGAAAACCGGCGAGGACCTGCTCTCCGATCAGTCCAGCGTGGCCGACGGCTACAAGCTGAAATATGTCACCGCACTGACCCCCGGCGATTATCTGGTGGAGGGCTATGATGCCAACGGCGACTTCAACGGCAGCATCGTCGTCACCGTCAGCGAGGAGGGCAGCACCTTCACCCTCCAGCGTGCTTATCAGATCTACGCCACCAACAGCGGCTGGGTAGCCGGAACGGACTACTCCATCGACTATGTTGAGACCGCTTCCAACGGCACTAAGCGCCTGACCGCTCTGGGCAGCGCCAACAACTACGGCACCGTATATACCTCTGCTCTGTTCTTGGAGGGCGACAGCCTGAAAGTGACCCTGACGCCCATGGGCGAAAAGGCCGACGAGTACCTGCCCGCCGTCATTTCCAAAACCGCTTCCGATACCACCGACAAGGGCGCACTGAGCCTCTACGCTTCCATTCCTGCGGGTCTGGACGTGAAGATCACCGCTCCCGCCGGTTCCACCATCGTCACCGGCACCTTCGGCAATTACTACACCTACACCTTCATCGACCCGGTGGAGACCGTGGAGCATGACGACAACACCGTCACCGCCACCTTCCGGGTGCCCACCACCAACCTGAACCACTTCCTACGGGTCCAGAACCCCGACGGCGTGACCTACTGGAGCTTTGCCAAGTGGACCGCCGCTCAGGACATCACCATTACCCGAGACGACCTGCACATGGACGACAACATTTCCTCCTCCACCGTCTATCGGTTTGGGAACAATGTCTACGACCGTGCAGACCTGTACATGAACGTGAACCGCCAGGGCTACAAGAACATGGCCGTGGGCGAGTCCTTTGAGCTGGACACCTTCCGGAACTGGCAGGCCATTGAGAACTTTATGAACAGCCAGATTGCACTGCCGGATACCCATTATCAGGTCCTGGACCTGAACGGTCAGCCCAGCGATCTGCTGACCATCACTCCCGATGCCCACAATTCCGCTCTGGCCACCGTTACCGCCAACCGGGAAGGCACCGCCGTCGTGCTGGTGACTTATGATGCCATGACCCACGCTCAGGCCATGAGTTCCACCGACAGCAAGGTTCTCTCCGCCATCTGGCCGGAAAGCACCGGCGTGTTCGTGGTCAGCGTTGGGGCCGACGGTTCTTCCATCGTCACCAACATGAACATGGAGCGCTTCGACACCACCGGCAAGCTGGCCGCCGAAAAGCTGGCTCTGGATGCCGAGCATGACATTCTTTTCTACCTGGGTTCCCAGGGTGCCAGCTACACCTTCACCCCGGAGGACGGCTGCACCGTGACCATCGCCCGGTCCACCGTCGGCTCCGCCATGACCTTCTCCGGCTTCACCAGTGAAGGCGTCAGCGTGGATGCCGGGACCGGTGCCGTGACCCTCACCGGTCTGACCACCGGCCGTCACATTGTCCGCATCGAGAAGGACGGCGTTTCCACCTATCAGGTCATCACCGCCCGTCAGGTCTCCTATGACCTGCTGGATGCCGAGGGCAACGTGCTGCCGGAGAACACCGAGTTCAAGCCCGGCGACACCGTGACCATCCAGTTCCATGACCTGCTCTCCCCCAAGGAGAAGCTGTCCGGCGTGTACAACCACAATTTCGCCGTGTACTATCAGGACGCCAACGGCAAGACCTACCAGAGTTCTGCCGGCGGCTGGGCCGGTGTGTACGACTTCAGCGGCAATCCCGGCCGTCAGAAGCTGACCATCACCATTCCGGAAGATGTCACCGATGTGGCCTACGTCCTGAACGGTGCCATTAAGGTCGGCGGCTTCGGCGGCCTGCCCACGCACCGTGGCGTGTCCTACACCAAGGGCATGGACCGTCAGTGGGGCACCTCCGCTGCCAGTGTGCTGTCTCAGCTGCCGGAGCTGACCATCAAGATGACCGGCTACGCCGTGGACCAGGTGGAGAAGAAGATCGATGCCATTGGCGACGTGACTCTGGACAGCGAAGAAGCCATCACCGCCGCACGGGAGGCTTACGAGGCCCTGACCGAGGAGCAGAAGGACCAGGTCAGCAACTATAAGGTCCTCACCGCTGCGGAAGCCGCTCTGCAAGCCCTGAAAAAGGCCGAGCAGGCGGAGATCGATGCTGTGGAAGCCCGTATCGATGCCATCGGGGAAGTGACCCTGGACAGCGAAGGTGCCATCACCGCCGCACGGGCCGCCTACGATGCTTTGACCGATGCTCAGAAGGCCCGTGTGGAGAACTACGCTGTGCTGACCGCCGCAGAAGCCAAGCTGGCCGCCTTGAAGCGGACCGCTCTGCTCAGCGACATCTACACCACCACCGGCGATTATCTCGCCTCCCTGGGTACACCCAGTGTTGGCTCCATTGGCGGCGAGTGGATGGCCCTGGGTCTGGCCCGCAGCGGCCGTACCGTCCCCGACGGCTACTATGACGCCGTTGTGGCGTATGTACAGGCCCATGCCGACGCCAATGAACGGCTCCACCGCTCCAAGTCCACCGACAATTCCCGCCTGATTCTGGCCCTGACAGCCATCGGCAAGGATGTGACCAACGTTGGTGGCCACAATCTGCTGAAGGGTCTGGACAACATGGCTTATATTCAGAAGCAGGGCATTAACGGTCCCATTTTCGCCCTGATTTCCCTGGACAGCCACAACTATCCTGCCTCCGGCGACGTGACCCGGGAGAAGCTGGTCCGGACCATCCTGGATGCGGCTCTGGAAAACGGCGGCTGGACCCTCAGCGGCACGGATGCGGATGTGGATATGACCGCCATGGCCATTCAGGCACTGGCTCCCTACTATTCCACCAACGAAGCCGTAAAGACTGCCGTTGACAACGCACTGGACGTACTGTCCTCTATGCAGCTGCCCACCGGTGGCTTCGGCAGCTGGGGCAATGAGAACAGCGAGTCCTGCGCTCAGGTCATTGTGGCCCTGACTGCGCTGGGCATCGACCCCGCCTCTGACAGCCGGTTCGTCAAGGACGGTCTGACGGTGCTGGACGCTCTGGCCAGCTACTTTGTGGACGGCGGCGGCTTCCGCCATGTGTCCTCCGGCGACCGGGACGGTATGGCCACCGAGCAGGCCTATTATGCACTGACCGCTTACGCCCGCTTTGTCAGCAATTTCACCCGGCTCTACGATATGAGCGACGTGGAAATCAAGAAGGACAGCGAGCCCACCGAGCCTTCCAAGCCCACCGAGCCTTCCAAGCCCACCGAGCCCACGAAGCCCGGCACGACCCCCGCCACCGGCGACAGCGAGAACGTGACGCTGCTGTTCGTTCTATTTGCCGTGGCCCTGCTGGGCTGCTGCACCGTTCCCATAATCCTGCGGAAGAAGCACTAAGCAGATACCCCAAAAATGCGCAAAGGGGACAGGCTCCGGCCTGTCCCCTCTTTTATATTATAATGTATCATGTGTCGCTCCAAAGCAAAAAGAAATGACCCTTGACTGCGTTCCACTCGGACTTACTCGCAATCAAGGGTCATTTCTGTTCGTTCTGGATCTCGGTCATCTATGGCTACCTCCGTTTCTACTGGATCGCAGCAATTCCGCTTTTCCCCGGCAAATACACTTCTCAGCGCCTCCGTAGCACTTTTTGTGGGCTTCTTACACACATATTGTTACTTCATCTACTCATTGCTTGGGACTATATTTGATCGGATACTTGGGAATTTGGAAAAGCTGTGGCTGGGGACACTTACCGGTACATGGGACTCACCCCTCTTTCGGTATCTCCGTTTTTGACTTCCTCCTTTGTGCCTTTACTATACACCCGTTTCCCGATTTTTGCAAGATGGCAGAATAGACAACGTTTTCATAACATTTTTGTGCAGATAGACGAATCCCCGGTGTCTCCACCGGGGATCATGCTTAATAATACCAGATATTGGTCAAGTGCCAGCCGTCTTCCTGCTTTTCCGCTTCCAGCCACATCCGGTTGCCCGTCAGCAGCACCCGCCAGTGGGTCTCGTCCACGGGAAGGAACGAAAAGCACAGACTCTGCGCCACCTGACGATTCTGATCCGTGTCCACATACTCACAAATCAGCGCCCGCATGGAAATGCCGTCCACGACCTCCCGCGGGAAGAACAGCGTCCAGTCAAAGTCCAGCGCACCGGCGTGATTGGCAGCCTGCAAGCACCGGAAAAACGCCTCCGTCAGCTGGATGAGGGATTCCCGGTCATCCTCCACAGCCCTTGCCTGGTCGATCAGTTCCTTGGCCTGCGCCAGGGTATTCTGCCCGGCGATGGTGTATTTATTTTTGGGGTCCCGCTGCTTCGTAAGTCCCTCCGTCTTATAAATCAGTGTCCGCATCGGTGCCGCACCAACTCGCACCCAGGTTCCATCCCCTTGCGGCACCAGGGCCACCCGTTCGCAGTTCACATCATTGTAATCCAGGTCCGGATAAGCTTCCCGGAACGCTTCTTCGGTCTTATAAGGCCGAGAGGCAGCAGCATCGACGATCGGCAGAGCCGACCCACGTTCCGTCCAGTACAGAATGTACCCGACAAATCCGTCTTCAAAGGTCTCCCGGATGCCGTATTCCAGCAGCTTATATTCCAGCGGGTTATAGGGGTTGTCCTCCGGCAGAGACAGCAGGGCCTCCGGGTAAGCCTGAGATGCAAAGGCGTACAGCACCTCCTCCGGCGTTCCTTCTGCCCGGACCGTATAAGGTTCCAGAAGCTGATAAGCCGCCGCTTCCTCAGAAATCTCCCCATTATTCTCACTGACGGTGCAGGGGATCGCCTTCTCCGTGGGGGGCTCTGTGGGTTCTGTCGTGGGCTGCGTCGTAGGAGCCGTAGTGGGCAGGGTCGTCGGCTTTGTGTCCGAAACCGTGGCAGACGGAGCCGTCGTATCCTGCAGGACCGTGGTCTCCGACTCCGGACCCTTGGCGCAGGCAGATAAAAGCAACGCAAGAAGCAAGGGACAAATTGAGCCTACTAAAACATTTCGTGTTCTCATATTTTCTGTACTCCTTTCGTATTTTGAAATCGTCTTTTTTACAACCTGACATTTTTATCTCTTTCGCTTATCAGTCCCTATTCTGGTTATATAGTACATTGCAGTTGCAAATTTGTCAATATATTTTGTATTTATTTCATGTGCTTCTATAAAATAATAGTAGAAAGCCGGGACCTGAATCAGGTCCCGGCTTTGTATTTGTTTTCTCTTACCGCACACCAAAGAGCAAATCGCCGTAATTGGGGAAGGGCCAGTAGGATTCCGCGGTCAGGGTCTCGGCCTTGTCGCAGGGGGCCCGGAGGGCATCCATGGCGGGCAGAACCCGGTCCCGGATCAGGCAGGAAGCCTTCGTGATGTCGCTCTCGGCGGCGTAGGCGCTGAGGGCATCCTCCAGACCGGCCAAAGCCTTATCCATTTCGTCGGTCAGGCCGGACAGGGTGGTAATAAGGGTGGTCTCGTGGGTCAGGGCCAGACCCGGCACGGCGGCCTTCTTGCTGGCGGCAGCGGCGGCAAGGTCCCCGGTGTACTTCTCCACGGCGGGGGCGATCTGCTTCTTCACCATGTCCACCATGGTGCGGCCCTCGATGTTCACGGCCTTGCAGTAATTCTCCAGGGTAATTTCATAGCGGGAGCGGATTTCCGCCGGGGAGAACACCTTCAGTCCCGTGAGCATATCCACATTCTTCTTTTCCAGAATGGTGGGCAGCACGTCGGCGGTGGTCCGCAGGTTCAGCAGACCCCGCTTCTCGGTGGCTTCCTTGATCCAGGCATCGTCATAGCCGTTGCCGTTGAAGATAATGCGCTTGTGCTTGGCGATGACCTCTTTAATAAGGTCATGGAGGGCAGCTTCAAAGTCCGCTACGCCTTCCAGACGGTCGGCGTACTCTTTCAGAGAAGCCGCCACGGAGGCATTGAGCATGATGTTGGCACAGGCAATGCTATTGGAGGAACCCAGCATCCGGAACTCGAACTTGTTGCCGGTAAAGGCAAAGGGGGAGGTCCGGTTCCGGTCGGTGGTGTCTCTGGGGAACTTGGGCAGCACATGGGCACCCAGCTTCAGGACGGTCTTTTCCGCACCGGCGTAGGGCTTGTCGTTCTCGATGGCATCCAGCACGGCGGTCAGCTCATCGCCCAGGAAAATGGAAATGACCGCAGGAGGCGCTTCGTTGGCACCCAGCCGATGGTCGTTGCCCGCCGTAGCCACGGACAAGCGCAGCAGGTCCTGATAATCGTCCACGGCCTGAATGACAGCGCACAGGAAGGTCAGGAACTGAGCGTTTTCGTAGGGAGTCTCCCCCGGCGTCAGCAGGTTCACGCCGGTATCCGTGGCCATGGACCAGTTGTTGTGCTTGCCGGAGCCGTTGACCCCGTCGAAAGGCTTCTCATGAAGCAGGCACACCAGGCCATGCTTCAATGCAACTTTCTGCATGATCTCCATGGTCAGCTGGTTGTGGTCCGTGGCGATGTTGGTGGTGGCGTAAATGGGAGCCAGCTCGTGCTGGGCCGGGGCCACTTCGTTATGCTCGGTCTTGGCCAGAATGCCCAGCTTCCAGAGTTCTTCGTTCAGGTCTGCCATGAACTCGGCCACACGGGGCTTGATAACGCCGAAATAATGGTCGTCCATTTCCTGACCCTTGGGGGGCTTGGCGCCGAACAGAGTCCGGCCGGTGAAGATCAGGTCCTTCCGCTTATCGAACATGGCCCGGTCCACCAGGAAATACTCCTGCTCCGGTCCCACGCAGGTACGGACACATTTGGCAGTGTTATTTCCGAAAAGCCGCAGGATACGCAGGGCCTGCTTGTTCAGCGCCTCCATAGACCGCAGCAGCGGGGTCTTTTTGTCCAGAGCCTCGCCGCCGTAGGAGCAAAAGGCCGTGGGAATGCACAGGGTCTTTCCCTTGATGAATGCGTAGGAGGTGGGGTCCCAGGCGGTGTAGCCACGGGCCTCAAAGGTAGCCCGCAGGCCGCCGGAGGGGAAGGAGGAAGCATCCGGCTCGCCCTTGATGAGCTCTTTTCCGGAGAACTCCATGATGACCCGGCCGTCGGGAGCCGGGGTGATGAAGCCGTCGTGCTTTTCGGCGGTGATGCCGGTCAGAGGCTGGAACCAATGGGTGAAGTGGGTAGCCCCACGGGCCACGGCCCAATCCTTCATGGCGACCGCCACCGCATCCGCCACACGGATGTCCAGGCTGACGCCTTCGTCGATGGTCTTTTTCAGGGACTGGTAGATGTCTGCGGGCAGCGTGGCACGCATGACCCGGTCATCAAAAACAAGGCTTCCGAAGGTATCCGATACAGTGGACATAGAAAAACACTCCTTTAATTATTTCCGGCAGAATACCAAAAACGAGACAACAGCCCCACGAACGAAAAACTCTCGTCCGAGACGCCATTGCCTCGTTTTCTTCTTATGGAGAACGTCGTCAGAAGGGAATCTTCAAGACGTCCTCGCCTTTATGGGCGTCATTATACCACGCATTTTCCGATTGTCAAGTACCAATTTTCGACTTTTTCTGAAAGCCGCCTTGACAATTCCTGCATTCAATGATAGAATCCAGTGCGAATGAGCAAAGGCGTTCGTTCACCCGTGGGGCTGGAAGCCCTTGGGTGGACGTGCGCCTTTTTTCGTTTAGACGTTTTGGAAAGGAAGCGATCCCATGCAAAAAGAAGGTCAGGTCCGCATCCCCTCCGGCTGCGCCATCTCCGCCGTCATTTCCAGAGAAGGCCGGAAAATGACCGGTGCGGCCATCGTGGAGAGTATGCGCCCAATGCACGACCGGTCCAACGGTCTGGGCGGCGGCTTTGCCGGATACGGCATTTACCCGGAATACAGGGACCTGTATGCGTTTCATATTTTCTTTCAGGGCAAGGCGGACAAGCAGGCCTGCGAGGCTTTCCTGAAAGAGGGCTTTGAAATTTGCAAGGCCGAGCCTATGCCCATCCGGAAGATACCGGAAATAACGGACGTGCCGCTCATCTATCGATATTTCGCTGCGCCCCTGCAATCGGTGCTGTCCCGGCTCCAGCTGGACGAAAAAGAATACGTTGCACGGACGGTCATGCGCATCAACCGGGAAATCCAGGGGGCTTACGTTTTTTCCAGCGGCAAGAACATGGGCGTTTTCAAGGCCGTAGGCTTCCCGGAGGATGTGGGCCGGTTCTACCGGCTGGAGGAATACAGCGGTTACAGCTGGACCGCCCATGGCCGCTATCCCACCAACACCCCCGGATGGTGGGGCGGAGCCCATCCCTTTGCCCTGCTGGACTATTCCGTGGTCCACAACGGGGAAATCTCCTCTTATGACGCCAACCGGCGTTATATGGAGATGTTCGGCTATGAATGTACCCTGCAAACGGATACGGAGGTCATCACCTACATTGCCGACTATCTGCTCCGCCGACAGGGGCTGAGTCTCCGGGAAATGGCCGGCGTCATCGCCGCACCCTTCTGGTCCACCATTGCCCGGAAGCCGGAGCCGGAAAGAAGCCAGCTAAATTATCTTCGGACCATGTTCCCCAATCTGCTCATCACCGGGCCCTTTTCCATTATTCTGGGCTTTGAGGGCGGCATCATGGCCCTGAACGACCGGCTGAAGCTCCGGTCCCTGGTAGCCGCCGAGAAGGGCGACCGGGTGTACATCGCCAGCGAGGAAGCCGCCATCCGGGCCATCGAGCCGGATGCGGAGCATGTCTATGCCCCCGCCGGGGGCGAACCGTTTCTTGTGCGGGTGAAAGAGGGGTGCTATTGATGGAACTGTATATCCCCGCCAACTTTGAGGTTCTCCGGGACCAGACCCGGTGCATCCAGTGCCGCCTTTGTCAGGAGCAATGCGCCAACGGCGTGCATCTTTTCTCCGAAAAGTTGGGCAAAATGGTCAGTGAGGAGTGGAAATGCGTGGACTGCCAGCGGTGCGTTTCCTTCTGCCCCACCCACGCCCTGGCCATTCGGAAAAGTCAAAACGCCTTCCGGGAAAACTCCAACTGGAAGGAAAGCACCATGTTGGAGATCTACAAGCAGGCCAACAGCGGCGGCGTGCTGCTCTCCTCCATGGGGTCCCCCAAGGAAATTCCCGTGTACTGGGACAAAATACTGATCAACGCCTCTCAGGTGACAAATCCCCCCATTGACCCCCTCCGGGAGCCTATGGAGACCCGTGTTTTTCTGGGAAAAAGGCCGGACCACATCCGCCGTATGCCGGACGGGTCCCTGGATACCACCCTGCCGCCTCAACTGGAGCTTTCCATGCCGGTGTTGTTTTCCGCCATGAGCTACGGTTCCATCAGCTACAATGCCCACGCAGCTCTGGCCGGTGCGGCAAAGGAGCTGGGCATCTGCTACAACACCGGCGAGGGGGGCCTCCACGAGGATTTTTATTGCTATGGTAAAAACACCATCGTACAGGTAGCCTCCGGCCGGTTCGGCGTTCATGAACGCTATCTCAACGCCGGTGCGGCCATTGAGATCAAAATGGGCCAGGGCGCAAAGCCCGGCATCGGCGGCCATTTGCCGGGAGCGAAAATCGTAGGCGACGTGTCCCGGACCCGGATGATCCCGGAGGGGTCCGATGCCATCTCCCCCGCTCCCCACCATGACATTTACTCCATCGAGGACCTGCGTCAGCTGGTCTATTCCCTGAAAGAGGCCACCTGCTACAAAAAGCCCGTGATCGTAAAAGTCGCAGCGGTCCACAACATTGCCGCCATTGCCAGCGGCATTGCCCGGAGCGGTGCGGACATTATCGCCATCGACGGCTTCCGGGGCGGCACCGGGGCGGCCCCCACCCGCATCCGGGACAACGTAGGCATTCCGATCGAACTGGCCCTGGCCAGCGTAGACCAGCGGCTCCGGGACGAGGGTATCCGCAATCAGGTATCCCTCATCGTGGGCGGCAGCATCCGCTCCGCAGCGGACGTGGTAAAGGCCATTGCCCTGGGAGCCGACGCCTGCTACATCGCCACGGCGGCGCTGCTGGCCCTGGGCTGTCACCTGTGCCGGACCTGCCAGAGCGGCAAATGCAACTGGGGCATCGCCACCCAACGGCCGGAGCTGGTGGCCCGTCTGGACCCGGAGGAAGGACGGCAAAGGCTTGTGAATCTGCTGACCGCCTGGCGCCACGAGATCATGGAAATGATGGGCGGCATGGGCATCAACTCCATCGAAGCCCTCCGGGGCAACCGGCTGATGCTCCGGGGCGTAGGGCTTACCAGTGCGGAGCTTTCCATTCTCGGCATTGCCCACGCCGGGCAATAATGGGATTTTTCACAAATGCGGCTTTTCTCACGGGGCGCATTTTGTAGGAGTAAAATCGTGACAATTCCATAGGAGGTGTGATATAATATGACTAACATCGACGGACACGGCATGGGCTTCACGGAGCTGAACGAAGCCATTCGCAACTCCGACGGGGTGTGCCGCATTACCGGCCTGCTGGGCCAGCGGTTCCTTTGCGCCGGAATGTCGGACCGGTCCATTACGTTGGAGGGCATCCCCGGCAACGCCCTGGGGGCCTACCTGAACGGCGGGTCCATTACCGTCCGGGGCAACGCCCAGGACGCCGTAGGCGATACCATGAACGATGGCTCCATTCTCATCCACGGCAGCGTGGGAGACGCCGCAGGCTATGCCATGCGGGGCGGGGAGATTTACGTTCAGGGCAGCGCCGGATACCGGGCGGGCATCCACATGAAGCAGTATGGAAGCAAGATTCCCCTGCTTGTCATCGGCGGCCGGGCCGGAAGCTTTCTGGGCGAGTATCAGGCCGGCGGCGTGATTTTAGTTTTGGGCCTTCACAAGGACGGCAAGCCCATCGTCAGCAATTTCCCCTGCACGGGAATGCACGGCGGGAAGCTCATCCTCCGGGGCGATGCGGAAGGCATTCTTTTCCCGGCCCAGGTGACGGTGTCCCGAGCCGAAGGGGCCGACCTGGACGAGATCAAAGGGTATCTGCGCCGCTATGCAGACCTTTTCGGGGCAGACTATGAAGCGCTCTCTGCCAGCCCCTATACACTGGTCCAGCCCAGCAGCAACGACCCTTATCGGCAGATGTATGTAGCGAACTAGAAGGAAAGGCGGGTATTTATGGGTTACACACCGAATGATGTCCTTCAATATGTACAGGAGGAGGATGTGAAGTTTATCCGTCTGGCCTTCTGCGACGTGTTCGGAAAACAGAAAAATATTTCGATCATGCCCGGCGAACTGCCCCGTGCCTTCGCCGACGGCATTGCCATCGATTCCAGTGCGGTAGCCGGGTTCGGCGGGGAGGTCTTTTCCGATCTCCTCCTGTTTCCCGACCCCGCCACCATATCCCTGCTCCCATGGCGGCCGGAACACGGTCGAGTGGTCCGGATGTTCTGCGCCCTGCGCTGCCCGGACGGCTCCCCCTTCCGGATGGACTGCCGCGCACTGCTGCGTGATGCCGTCGCCGACGCTTCGGAGCAGGGCATTTCTTTTTCCTTCGGGTCCGAAACGGAGTTTTACCTGTTCAAGCGGGACCTGGAGGGCAATCCCACAAAAGAACCCCAGGACAACGCCTCCTATATGGACATTGCCCCGGAGGACCGGGGGGAGAATATCCGGCGGGAAATCTGCCTGACATTGGAGCAAATGGGCATCCAGCCGGAGCGGTCCCACCACGAGCAGGGACCGGGGCAGAACGAAGTGGATTTCCACTACGCCGACCCCCTGACGGCGGCGGACAACGCCGTGACCTTCCGGGCCGTGGTCAATACCATTGCCGCCCGGAACGGCCTGTATGCGGACTTTTCCCCCAAGCCCCTGCCGGGAGCGCCGGGAAACGGAATGCACATCAGCCTTTCCGCCAAGGCCAAAACCGGCGACCCCATGCCGCAAATTCTGGCGGGCATCCTGAAATATGTGCCGGAAATGACCCTGTTCCTGAATCCGGCGGAAAGCTCCTATCACCGGCTGGGGTCCGATAAGGCCCCCCGGCACATCTGCTGGTCCGAGTGCAACCGGACAGCCCTCATTCGTATCCCCGCCGCCAAGGGCGAGTACGTCCGTTCGGAGGTCCGGTCCCCGGATCCGGCCTGCAACCCCTATCTGGCCTTCGCCCTGCTGATCCGGGCGGGGCTGGCAGGCATCCGGGAGCAGCTTCCCCTGCCGGAACCGGCCCGGCGCAATCTGTTCCGGGACCCCGGAAGTCATGCTCTGCTGCCGGGAACACTGGCGGAGGCCGCACGGCTGGCGAAAAGCAGCACGTTCCTGAAAGCCTGCCTGCCGGAGGAACTTCTGAAAGCCTATTGCCGGGAGATTTGATACGGAAATCTGTACGAGAAAGGAGCCGGGAACATGGAATGGAAAGAGCGGACTTACCGCACGTTAGTCGTCTCTGCGGCAGAAAAGTTCAACCGTTCCATCGAAGCCCTTCTGCCCAGAAGCCGGTTTGATACTCCGGTGATCGTTCCCGATGCCGGAAGCGCCCGGCGGAGCCTTTCTCAGGAAGATTTCGACATTTTGCTCATCAATACGCCCCTGCCCGATGAATTTGGCACGGAACTGGCTACGGACCTGTGCAGCCGCACGGCCCTGGGGGTCCTGCTGCTGGTCCGCTCGGAAAGCTACGAGGATATTTTTTCCCAGGTGACCCCCTACGGAGTCCTGACCGTGGCAAAGCCCACCTCCGCAGCGCTTTTTCAGCAGGCCATGAACCTTTCCTGCGCCACACGGGAGCGGATGGGCCGCATGGAGCAGAAAACCGCCTCTTTCCAGGACAAAATGCAGGAGATCCAGCTGGTGAGCCAGGCAAAGCTGCTGCTGATGGAGCATCGGGGTCTCTGCGAGGCGGATGCCCACCGGTATATCGAAAAAACGGCGATGGACCGCTGCGTGAAGCGGCTGACCGTCGCCAGAGACATTATTGCACAGTATTCATAAGGAGGATCTTGAAATATGACGAAGTATATTTTTGTGACCGGCGGCGTGGTCTCCGGTCTTGGCAAGGGCATTACGGCCGCTTCTCTGGGCCGTCTGCTGAAGACCCGTGGCCTGAAAGTGGCCGCACAGAAGCTGGACCCCTATATCAACGTGGACCCGGGCACCATGAGTCCCTACCAGCACGGCGAGGTCTACGTCACCGAGGACGGTGCGGAAACAGACCTGGACCTGGGCCACTACGAGCGGTTCATTGACGAGGATCTGAACAAATACTCCAACCTGACCACCGGTAAGGTCTACTGGAACGTGCTGAATAAAGAGCGCCGGGGCGAATATCTTGGCTCCACGGTGCAGGTCATCCCCCATGTGACCAACGAGATCAAAAACTTCGTCTACCGGGTAGGCAAGCAGACCGATGCGGACGTAGTCATCACGGAGATCGGCGGCACCATTGGCGACATTGAATCCCAGCCCTTTCTGGAGGCTGTCCGGCAGATTTCCCTGGAGGTGGGTCAGGAGAACAGCCTGTTCATCCATGTGACCCTGGTTCCCTTCCTGCGCGGCTCCGATGAGCATAAGTCCAAGCCCACCCAGCACTCCGTTAAAGAATTGCAGGGCATGGGCATCCGGCCGGACATCATCGTCCTGCGCTGCGACGAGCCGCTGGAGGAGTCCATTTTCAAGAAAATCTCCATGTTCTGCAACGTGAAGCCCGACTGTGTCATTGAGAACATCACCCTGCCCTATCTGTATGAGGCCCCGCTGATGTTGGAAAAGGCCAATTTCTCCAGCGTGGTCTGCCGGGAGCTGAACATCGACGCCCCCAAGCCGGATCTGACCGAATGGTCCCAGATGGTGGAGCGCATCAAAAACCGCAGCGATCATGTGAAGATCGGTCTGGTGGGCAAATATGTCAAACTCCACGACGCTTATCTGTCCGTGGCCGAGGCCATGCGCCATGCGGGCTACGCCCTGAACACCCACATTGACATCCACTGGATCGACTCCGAGTGCATCACTCCGGAAAATGTGGCCATGCAGCTTTCCGGCCTGGACGGCATCATCGTTCCCGGCGGCTTCGGCGACCGGGGCATTGCAGGCATGATCACCGCCACCAACTACGCCCGGACTCACAATCTGCCCTTCTTCGGCATTTGCCTGGGAATGCAGATTGCCGTCATTGAATACGCCCGGAATGTGGCCGGGATGCCCGACGCCAACTCCGGCGAGTTCAACGAGCAGTGCGCCCACAAGGTCATTGACTTCATGCCCGGCCAGAGCGAGGACATCAACAAGGGCGGCACCCTGCGACTGGGCAGCTATCCCTGCGTCATTACGGCAGGCACCACCATGGAGCGCTGCTACGGCAGCAATCTCATCCACGAGCGCCACCGCCACCGCTATGAGTTCAACAACGACTATCGGGATGTGCTTACCAACTGCGGCCTGACCCTCTCCGGTCTGTCCCCGGACGGCCATCTGGTGGAGACCGTGGAGCTGAGCAAGCGGCCCTTCTATGTGGGCGTGCAGTTCCACCCGGAATTCAAATCCCGCCCCAACAAGCCCCATCCCCTGTTCCTGGGCTTCATCGGTGCGGCATTAAACCATCATAAGGAGCAAGAAGCATGAGTCAATTACGGGAAGAATGCGGCGTTTTCGGCGTTTATGCCCCGGAACCCCTGCCTGCGGCGGACCTGGCCTACTATGGCCTGTACGCCCTGCAGCACCGGGGCCAGGAAAGCTGCGGCATCGTGGTCTGTGACGACGGCCTTTTCACCTCTCATAAGGATTTGGGACTGGTGAACGAGGTCTTTTCCAGAGAGGACTTGCAGCAATTCCCTCTGGGGACCATGGCCGTGGGCCATGTGCGCTACGGCACCACCGGCGGCACCAACCGGGCCAACTGCCAGCCCATCGAAGTGAACCACCAGAAGGGCAAAATGGCACTGGCCCACAACGGCAACCTGAGCAACGCCTTCCAGCTTCGCAGTGAACTGGAACTGAACGGCGCCATCTTCCACACCACCAGCGATACGGAGATCATCGCCTATATCACCACCCAGCAGCGGCTCACTGCTCCCTCCATTGAGGAAGCCCTGAGCCGGGCCATGTACCGGCTGGAGGGTGCTTATTCGCTGGTGCTCATGTCCGCCACCAAGCTGCTGGCCGCCCGGGACCCCCAGGGCTTCCGGCCCCTGTGCTACGGTCGCCGGGACGACGGGACCTATGTGGTGGCCTCGGAAAGCTGCGCCCTCAGCGCCGTGGGCGCACACTTTGAGCGGGACCTGCTGCCGGGGGAAATCCTCGTGTTCGATAAGAGCGGGGTCCGCTCCATCCGGGACCATTGCAATACCGCCCAAAAGCACCTGTGCGTCTTTGAATACATCTACTTTGCCCGGCCCGATTCCGTCATTGACGGGGTCAGCGTCCACTCCGCCCGTCTCCGGGCCGGAGCGCTGCTGGCCAAGTATCACGGAGTGGATGCGGATGTGGTCGTGGGCGTGCCGGATTCCGGTCTGGATGCGGCCTTGGGCTACTCCCGTGCCACGGGCATCCCCTACGGCATCGGCTTTATGAAAAACAAGTACATTGGCCGGACCTTTATTTCTCCGGGACAGTCCAACCGTCTGGACCAGGTCCGCATCAAGCTGAACCCCATCCGGGAGACGGTCGAAGGCAAGCGGGTCATCCTCATCGATGATTCCATCGTCCGGGGTACCACCTCCGGCCAGATCGTGAAGCTGCTGCGGGAAGCCGGGGCCACGGAAATCCACATGCGGATTTCCGCTCCTCCCTTCCTGAATCCCTGCTATTACGGCACGGACATCGATTCCCGGGACCATCTCATCGCCTGCCAGCATTCGATTGAAGAAATCGCCAAGATCATCGGCGTGGATTCCCTGGGGTATCTGCCTCTGGAAGCCCTGCCGGAGTTGGCCGGAAGCAGCGAGCTTTGCAGCGCCTGCTTCGACGGGCGCTATCCCACCGCCATTCCCGAACACATTGAAAAGGACCGCTTTGAAGTAAAACTCTCCAAGCGTTCTAAATAAGAAAGACAAAAGGAGTCACCCTACCATGGAAAAGCTGTACGAAGGAAAAAGCAAGATCGTCTACGCCGGGGAAGCGCCCGGGACCTGCATCATTCGCTACAAGGACACCGCCACCGCCGGTAACGGTGCGAAAAAAGAAGACCTTCCCGGCAAGGGCAAGCTGAACGCCGAAATTTCCAACTACATTTATCAGTATCTGATGGACAACGGGGTCAAGACCCACCTGCTGAAGGTCATTGACGACACCACCGTGCTGGTGAAGCAGGCGGAGATCGTCATGGTGGAGGTCATCGTGCGGAACGTGGCCGCCGGCAGCTTCTCCAAGAAGTACGGTGTGCCGGAAGGTACTGCTCTGAAGAACACCGTGGTGGAGTTCAGCCTCAAGAGCGACGAACTGGGCGACCCCATGATCAACGACTGTCAGATCACCGCTCTGGGCGTGGCCACCCAGGCGGAACTGGACGAACTGCGGGCCATGTCCCTGCGCATCGACGAACTGATGACTGCCCTCTTTGCCAAGGCCGGTATCAAACTCATTGACTTCAAGCTGGAGTTTGGCCGTGTGGACGGCGAACTGGTGCTTTGCGACGAGATCTCCCCGGACTCCTGCCGTCTGTGGGACGCCGCCACCGACGAGAAGCTGGATAAAGACCGCTTCCGCCGGGACCTGGGCAATGTGCTGGACGGCTACCGTGCCGTGCTGGCCCGTATCAAGGGTTGATTTTTGGATATAGCAAAGGCTCCCGCCAAGCGGGAGCCTTTTTCGTATAAATAAAAGTCTCAGAATAGCCGTTTCAGGTCCCGGCAGATCAGTCCCGGGTCCCCCATCAGCAGGAGCAGCATATCCCCGTTGGCCGGGTTCAAAGCCATCAGCTTCTTTTTCATACGCATACATGGCTGGTCCACTTCCCTGGTCTGCGTCCACAGGCAGACCAACAAATCCAGGGCGCAGTCATCCTTCTCCCGGAGCATATTCAGGAACGCATCCTCCGACGCTTCGTCCCCATGCAGGACCTTGTAGGCAAAACCGTAGTGATTTCCTTTGGATGTCTGGACCGTAATGGCCTGATCCGAGTCCGGGTTCGCATCCGCAAGACGCTTCGCTTCTTCGCCAAGGTCCGAAAAATCGATATGCCCTTCATTGTCCATAGCTGCCCCTCCGGTGCTTTTCTCTTACAATAAACCTTGTTGGCGGATTTGTCAACGGAATTCTGTATTTTTAGTAAAAACAAACGTGCTTGCAGCAGGCAATGCAAGCACGTTTTTCTTATGAAACTCTCCCGTCAGGGCGTATCCTCCGAAAGGAACAGGAATTCGCTCATTCCTCCTGTCCGATGGACATGATGTCATAAGGCGTGGTCTGGTAGACGAAATAGTTCAGCCAGTTGGAAAACAGCAGATTGGCGTGACCCCGCCAGCGGACCACCGGCGGCTGGGTGTCGTTGTCATTGGGGAAATAGTTGGCCGGGGGCTGAATGGGCAGGCCCAGGGCCTTGTCCCGGCGGTATTCCTTGTCCAGGGTGTCCCGGTCATATTCCGGGTGGCCGGTGATGAAAATTTGCCGCCCGCCCTTGCTCATCATGGCGTAGACCCCCGCCTCCGGAGACGAGGCCAGAATTTTCAGACCCTCCACCCGCTCCACGTCCTCCCGAAGGACGGTGGTATGCCGGGAATGGGGAACATAGAAAGTGTCGTCAAAGCCACGGAGCAGAATGGCCCGGGCGTAGTCCGCATGATGGGGATAAACGCCGAACAGCTTCTGCGGCAGGGCCTGCTTCCGGATGCCGTAGTGGTAGTAAAGCCCCGCCTGGGCGCCCCAACAAATATGCAGGGTGCTGTGGACGTGGGTCTTGCTCCACTCCATGATCTCTTTCAGTTCCGGCCAGTAGTCCACCTCTTCAAAGGGCATTTGCTCCACCGGTGCGCCGGTAATGACCATACCGTCGAACTTCCGGTCCTTGATCTGGTCGAAGGTCTTGTAAAAGGCCAGCAGATGCTCCGGGGCGATGTTCCTGGACTGATGGGACGTAGTGTGCATCAGTTCCAGATGGACCTGCAGGGGCGTATTGCCCAACAGGCGGCTGAACTGGGTCTCCGTGGCGATTTTCGTGGGCATCAGGTTCAGGAGTACGATCTCCAGGGGCCGGATGTCCTGCCGGGAGGCCCGGTTGTGGGTCATGACGAAAATATTTTCCTGCTGCAGCGTCCCCGCTGCAGGCAAATCATTGGGGATTTGAATGGGCACGTTTCTTTACCTCTTTATATTCTGAATTCTTAGCCCTATTCTACCCGAAAAGCAGCAATTTGTCAATCAACGGCGGTCAGGACCGTACCGGCATAGTAATGGGCCAGGATTTCGGCGTAGGTACTGCCAGAGGCGGCCATGGCGTCGGCCCCATACTGGCTCATGCCCACCCGATGGCCGAAGCCCTTGGTAGTGACGATGACGCTGTCTCCCACTCCGGAAATGACGAAGGCCGTAGACCGGAGACCCAGGGCTTTCCGGATAGCTGTGCCGGAATAGGTCTCGCCGCCAATATCAATGGTATCCACCCCGCCGCCGTCGGTATAGGTGATCTCCCCGAACCAGCTTCCCGGCAGACCGGACAGGTCGGCCCCCAGCAGATTCTGAAATTCCTCCGCAGAGAAGGTCACGGTGTCCATGTAATGGGTGGCTTTTTCTTCGCCGGGGCTGTCCGTGGACCGGAGGTAGGGTACGTCCGTCCCCCAGACCGCCACCGCGTCCTCCGTCCGTCCCCCGGAGCAGGAGAAATAGGTGGCTTCAATGAGCGCCCCTTCGTAGGTCAGCACCTGGCCGTGGGTGGCCGAGACGGCTTCTTCGGCACTGTCAATGGATTCCTGGGTACCGCCGGAGGCAAGATAGTCCTCCGGAGAGCGATAGCCCTGGCAGCAGGCTGCATCGGTGCAAACATCCGCCTCCGGGTGCTTGCTGTGGCCCCCGGCACAGCGGAGGGCATAGGTCCGAGCCACCACCGCCTGGGCCTTCTTGGCCTCCGGCTCAAAATCCGCCGGGATTTCCCCAAGCAGGACCCCGGTGAGATATTCGTCCAGGTCCATTTCCATAACCTTCCCATCCTGCAGCACTTTCAGCGTCCGGGCTGCGGTCTCCGTTGGGGCGGTGGTAGTCTCCGTTGCTCCCGTGGCTGTAATTTCCGTGGCCGGACCGGGGCTTTTCTTCCCAGCGGCAGCCACCGCCCAGGGCAACGCCAGTCCCAGCACCAGCGCCAGCAGGATTTCCTTCCAATATTTCCGCATAAGCTTCCCTCCCGGCAATAGTGTAGCGGACAAGCCGGAAAAAGAGGCACGAATTTGCGCAGGAATCCCCGGCATTTTTCCGTCGGGACTTGACAGGTTCCCCCTATGGAAGTATAATAGTTACAAAGTGATAACAACCATGGAATGGAGCGACCCTATGAAACGTGCTATTCGTATTCTCGTGCCGATCCTGCTGGCCATCGCCCTGATTGCCTGCCTGATCTGGTACTTATTTGTGTATGACCCCAATCTGACCCGTGACTTCCTGCTGAGCCAGGCCCGGCGCTTCGAGCGGCAGGGTTCCCTGCAGGCCGCCCAGTGGTGCTATGACCAGGCTTACGCCCACGCCAATCAGGATGAGGATGTGGCCATCGAATTGGCCCAGCAATACAAGAAGGCCGGGAATTACACCAAGGCCGAGTACACACTGTCCAACGCCATCGCCGACGGCGGCTCTGTGAAGCTGTATGTGGAGCTGTGCAAGACCTATGTGGAGCAGGGCAAACTGCTGGATGCGGTGAATATGCTGGGTTCCATTACGGACCCGGAAATCAAATCCCAGCTGGAAACCTTGCGTCCGGCAGCCCCCCAAGTGGACCCGGCCCCCGGCTTCTACACCCAGTACATCGACGTGACCCTGACCGCCGGGGACGATGCCACCCTTTATTACACCACCGACGGCCAGTACCCTTCCATTGACGGTTCCGTCTACTCAGAGCCCTTGACCCTGCCCGCAGGCGAAACCAATATTTACGCCCTGAGCGTGGGCGAAAACGGTCTGGTCAGTCCCCTGTCCATTTTCGGCTACACCATCAACGGCGTGATCGAGCCGGTGACTTTCCAGGATAAGACCGTGGAAGCCGCCGTCCGGGAGGTCCTTGGGGTGGACGACGTGCAGGTGCTTTACACCAACGACCTGTGGGACATTACGGAACTGACCGTGCCGAAGGATGCCGCTTCTCTGGCGGACCTGGCGGGAATGACCGGTCTGACGAAGCTGACCCTCACCGGAGCCACGGCGGAAAACCTCCAGAATCTGGCGGGCCTGACGGCGTTGGAGGAACTGAACATTCTGGACAGCCAGCCCAGCGAGGACAACCTGAAGCTCATCGGCGCACTGCCCCGGCTCACCAAGCTGACGCTGGAAAACTGTTCTCTCTCCACCATCGAGCCGCTGACCGGCAGCGCCAATCTGACGGAACTGAACCTGAACAGCAACAATATCCGCAATATTTCCGCCATTTCCTCCATGACCCGGCTGGAGACCCTGAAAATGTCCGGCAACGCCCTGACGGATCTGAGCGCCCTGAGCAATCTGACGTATCTTAAGGAACTGGACGTGTCCTATAACTCCGTTACAGCTCTGTCTCCCCTGTCCGGACTGACCAATCTGACCAGCCTGAACGCCGAGAACAACAAAGTTTCCACCCTTGGCTCTCTGGGCAGTCTGAACAAGCTGACCAGTCTGAAGCTGGGCTACAATGCCCTGACGGATGTTTCCGCCCTGTCCGGCTGCACGGCCCTGACGGAACTGGATATTTCCAACAACCAGCTGACGGACATTTCCGCCCTGGCCTCCCTGACCAAGGTCATGACCCTGAACTTCTCCTACAACAGCGTCACGGCGCTGCCCGCATTCTCCTCTGACAGCGAGCTTGTGACCATCGACGGGTCCTACAACCAGCTGGAAAAACTGGACGCTCTGGAAGGGCTGAAAATGCTCAACAAGGTGCTGATGGACTACAATGCGGAAATTTCCAGTGTCAACGGTCTGTCCTCCTGCCCGGCGCTGTACCTGGTCAGCGTGTACGGCACGAAAGTCGTCAACGCCGACACCCTGCGCAGCATGAGCGTCATCGTGAACTACGACCCCACCCAGCAGGTAGACGACAGCAACGGCTGATCTCCCAGAATTTTATAGAAACGCTCCCGGCAGGAATTCCCCGTCGGGAGCGTTTTTTTGCCGCACCGGTTTGCCGGTGCGGCGATGATTTACATTTAGAATTGCGAGAAAATATTGCCCAAGCTGTCGTGAATGACCAGGTCCGCATAGCCGTCGAAAGGCGTGGCCTCCCGGTTCAATAGCACCAGCCGATGGCCCCGGTAATAGCGGATCAGCCCCGCTGCCGGGTACACCCGCAGGCTGGTCCCGGCCACGATAAGCATATCGGCATTCTGAATTGCCTCCACGCTTTTCTCCACGGTATCCTCATTCAGCGGTTCTTCATAAAGCACTACGTCCGGCTTCACAATGCCGCCGCAGGTGCAAAGGGGCACGCCGTTGGCATTTTTTACATACTCCGCCGGGTAAAATTTCCCGCAGCGGGTGCAGTAATTCCGCAGGATGCTGCCGTGCAGCTCATAGACCCGCTTGGAGCCCGCCTCCTGGTGCAGCCCATCAATGTTCTGAGTCACCACGGCAGCCAGCTTTCCCGCCTGCTCCCATTTGGCCAGGACCCGATGGGTCACATTCGGCTCCACGTCCAGGGGCATCATCTTCTCCCGGTAGAACCGATAGAATTCCTGCGGTTTTTCCAGAAAAAAATGGTGGGAAATGATTTCTTCCGGGGGAAAATCGTACTTTTGGTTATAAAGCCCGTCCTGAGAACGAAAGTCCGGCACGCCGGACTCGGTGCTGACGCCCGCACCGCCGAAAAAGACGATTTTTCGGCTCTCATCGACCCACTGCTTCAGCGTTTCCAATGCTTCCACGGTCAATCCTCCCCGATGCCAGCTTCCAGGTCCTCCTGCTCCATTTCCTTCAGGAGCTTTCGGTCCTGCTTGCTGCTGAGATCCAGTTTTTCGTACATATCCGGCCGACGGAGCCGGGTCCGCCGCAGGGACTGCTTCCGCCGCCATTTGGCCACTTCCTTATGATTGCCGGAAAGCAGAATGGCAGGGACTTCCCGGCCGTGCCACACCGCCGGACGGCTGTACTGAGGATATTCCAGCAGGCCGGAATAATGGCTCTCGTCCTCGAAGCATTCCGGGTCCGCCAGCACTCCGGGGACCATCCGGGCCACCGCATCGGTGACAGCCATGGCGGCGATCTCCCCGCCGGTGAGGACAAAATCTCCCAGAGAAATTTCCTCGTCCACACATTCGTCAATAAATCGCTGGTCAATGCCCTCGTAATGGCCGCAGACCAGAATCAGATTCTCCATTTTGGAGAACCGGATGGCGTCTGCCTGCTTGAACGTATGGCCGCAGGGAGACAAGTAGACCGTATGCACCGGCCCCCCGGCCTTGTCGCAGACCGCCTCCCAACAGCGGTACAGGGGATCCGCCTGCATAATGGCCCCCCGGCCGCCGCCGTAGGGGTAATCGTCCACCTGGTTCTGCTTACTGGCGGTGTAATCCCGAATCTGGTGGGCTTCAATGGTCAGGTAGCCCCGCTCCTGGGCCCGGCCCAGGATGCTGTCCGCCAGCACGTCCGTCAGAGACTCCGGGAACAGGGTCATAATATCAATCCGCATCGCTTTCCATTCCCTCGATCAGCTTCACGTCCATCCGGTTGGTGTCCAGGTCCGTGTTCAGGATGAATTCCTTCACCGCCGGGATGAGATACTCCCGCTCCCCGGTGACAACATACACGCTGTTGCCGGGATAATCCAGCACGTCCGTGATTTCGCCCAACAGTTTTCCATCGGCGTAGACCGCCATGTGCAGCAGCTCGTCGGCAAAAATCAGGTCCGGGTTCACGTCGGCCCGATAAATTTCGACCGTTTTGCCCTTCAATGCCTGGGCAGTCTCCGGATTATCCACCCCTTCCAGCTTCACCAGGCAGCAGGTCTTCTGGA
The DNA here is from genome assembly GCA_900544405.1 of uncultured Eubacteriales bacterium. GTDB lineage: Bacteria > Bacillota > Clostridia > Oscillospirales > Oscillospiraceae > Faecousia. The sequence continues at coordinate 141,487 of UQVA01000001.1, read as the reverse complement.
CCCGGCATTTTTCGACCTTAAAATCTGTCCCGCCGATGCGGACCCTGTGAAAGGCCGTCAGAAACTCCGGCCCATCGGTCCAGGGCAGGACCTTTATATCCCCACGCAGGCCATGGATGGAGACGATCTCCCCCGCCTGCACAAATTCCAGCTTCATAAAAACCTCCAAAAAGTGGAAAATGCGTGACGCACATTGCGCCACGCATAAGCGTTAATCCACGATGTCCACCGTGACTTTTTCGCCGGTACGCTGGGCAACGGTCTTCACGACGGTGCGGATCTCTTTTGCGATCCGCCCCTGGCGGCCGATGACCTTGCCCATGTCGCCGGGAGCCACATGGAGCTGCAGGACCTTGCCGTCCTCGCCCTCGGACTCCGTAACGGTGACCTGGTCGGGATCGTCCACCAGATTCTTTGCTATATACAGCAAAAGTTCCTTCATTACGCTTCTCCTTTAGCCCTTACAGGACACCGGCCTTCTTCAGCAGGCCACGAACGGTGTCGGTGGGCTGAGCGCCGTTCTTGATCCAGGTCTGTGCCTTCTCCACATCCACGTTGATGGTGGCAGGGTTGGCCAGGGGATCATAAGTGCCGATCTCCTCGATGCAGCGGCCGTCCCGAGGGGAACGGGAGTCAGCAACCACCAGACGGTAGTAAGGATTCTTCTTTGCACCCATTCTTCTCAGTCTGATCTTAACCATGAGAATTCACCTCCAAAATTAGCATTTCTATATCGCAAAGCCATATTTGCTTTCAGCGAACCAAATCAAAAGCCCTTCATGCCGCCAAAGCCGCCCAGGCCGCCCATACCACGCATCCGCTTCATTTTCTTCCCGGCGCCCGGCCCGGAGAACTGGCGGATGAGGCTGCGCATTTGTTCAAAGGATTTCAGGAGCCGGTTCACGTCCTCCACCTTCACGCCCGCACCGGCGGCAATGCGCTTCTTCCGGCTGGCGCCGATGATGGAAGGATTCTCCCGCTCCTTGGGAGTCATGGAGAGGATGATGGCCTCGGTCCGGGACATGGCCTTTTCATCCACATTGATATTTTTCAGATTGGCCCCGCCGGGCATCTGTGCAAGAATATCCTGCATGGAGCCCATGGACTTCATCTGTACCAACTGGTCGTAAAAATCCTGGAGGGTGAAGCGGTTGGATTTCAGCTTCTCCTCCATTTCGGCGGCTTTCTTGGCATCGTATGCCTTTTCCGCCTTCTCGATGAGGCTCAGCACATCGCCCATGCCCAAAATTCGGGAAGCCATCCGGTCCGGATGGAAGGGTTCGATGTCCTCCAGCTTTTCGCCCACGCCCACGAACTTCACCGGCTTGCCGGTAACGGCCCGGACGGACAGGGCTGCGCCGCCTCTGGCGTCGCCGTCCAGCTTGGAAAGCATGACGGAATCAATATTCAGCCAGTCGTTGAAGCTCTGTGCGGCGTTCACCGCATCTTGGCCGGTCATGGCGTCCACCACCAGCATAATTTCATCCGGGTGGACCGTTTCCTTGATGTTTTTCAGTTCCTCCATGAGGGCTTCGTCCACATGGAGCCGTCCGGCAGTGTCCAGGAACACCATGTCGTAGCCCCGCTGACGGGCGTACAGCACCGCTTCCTTGGCGATGGTCACGGGGTTCTCCTGACCCTTTTCAAAAACCGGGATGCCCAGCTTTTCGCCGCAGACCTTCAACTGCTGGATAGCGGCGGGACGGTAAATATCGCAGGCCACCAGCAGTGGATTTTTCCCCTGCCGCTTCATCAGGCCCGCCAGCTTGGAGCCGTTGGTGGTCTTACCGGCACCCTGCAGGCCCACCAGCATCACCACCGTGGGACCGTTGGGGTTCATGCGGATGTGCTTGATGTCCGAGCCCATGAGCTTGGTAAGCTCCTCGTTGACGATCTTCACGATCATCTGCGCCGGGGTCAGGGATTCCAGCACATCGGCACCCACGCACCGCTCTGTAGCGGATTTGGTAAAATCCTTGACGACCTTATAGCTGACATCCGCTTCCAGCAGCGCCATGCGAATTTCCCGCATAGCCTCCTTCACATCGGACTCCTTCAGCCGACCTTTTCCGCGCAGCTTTTTGAAGGTCGCAGAGATCTTTTCAGTTAAGCCTTCAAACGCCATAGCTTACTCCTCCAATTCCGCCGCCGCAGCCAAAATGGCCTGGGCCGCAGAACGAACCGTATCATTTTCCATGGTCAACAGCCTGTCCGCTTCCTGACGGATGCGCTCCGCCGCCTGGCGGCACTGGCGCTCCCGGCGGACGAAGCCGGTCTTTGCTTCCATATTTTGCAGCAGCGCATCCGCCCGGCTCAGGTTGTCATACACGCCCTGGCGGCTGACGTTCAATTCCTGGGCGATCTCCCCAAGGGAAAGGTCCTGATGATACCGCAGCTCAAAGCACTGCCGCTGCCGGGGGGTCAACAGTTCGCCGTAGTAATCATAGAGCAGAATCAACTCTGTGGGTTCCATGTTTTCCCTCCTTGTCAAGGGTATCGCCTTGACAGCTTGAGTATGATACCACATCCAAGCCGGTTTGTCAAGCATTTTTCCTTGACATTTCAGAAAATGCCGTACCAGCGGCTTTTTTCCTCCACGCACACGAAGCCCATGCGCTCATAAAGGGCCACGGCGGGGGCATTGGTGGAGGCTACCTCCAATTCCACGCTGTCCTCGGAGAGGGCATGGAACAAGGCTTCCATTACCCGCTGTCCGGCACCCCGCACCTCGGCAATCACGCAGTCGATGCTGCCGCCGGAGGCGATGCCGATGCCCAGGAGTGTCTTTCCGTCGTGGACGAAATAGCCGTCTCCCCGTTTCAGCAGGTCCTCCGCCCCGGAGAGGGTCAGGGTAGCTGCGTTTTCGACCTTCGCCATCCGGCGGTTATAAATTTCCCGGAAGTTTTCCAGCGTCTCCCGCTGGACCGGAAACAGGCAGCCGCTCTCCCGGTTTTCCGGCAGGGCCCGGCGGAGCCGCAGGACGCTGGTATGGAAGGAATAGCGTGTTTCCAGCAGCGGATGGCCGGTGAGATAAATCTTCTCCGCCCCGGCCATTTTGCAGAAATCGACACATTCCCGGAAGAACGCCTCCGGCTCGGCCGTGGAGCGGATATGGACGTAGGCCTCCTGCCGGTAGGGGATCTCCTGCAAAATCAGGCTGGCTACACCGTTTTCCGTGGTGAACATGGGGATATTTTTCATGTCTGCGCCCCCTTTTCCAAAAGCATACCACACCCGCTCCCCTTTGGCAAGGAATTTCCTTGTGCATTTTTACGAAGAACGGCGGGTATTCTTTGCCGATTCCAATTCTAATTTAACAATATTCACGGATAACCGGGAATTTTATCCATTTGCCCTTGATTTTCCGAAGAAATAGCCGTATAATGGCCTCAGCAAATCTCGAAAGGAGGTTCACCCATGAAGAAGATCATTTGCAAGAAGGAATATGACACCGAAACCGCTACCAGGATCAAGCAGTACACAAATGGCTATTTCGGTGACCCTGCCGGTTATGAGGAAACGCTGTACCAGACCCCCGGCGGCCTGTATTTTCTCTATGTATCCGGCGGAGCGGCTTCTCCCTATCCTCAGGAAGACATCCTCCGCATGGCAAAGACTAAGGTCAATGCCTGGCTGGACCAGCACTGAGCATATTCCTGGGCCTGCTGCGGCAGGCCCTTTTCTTTATTCCAAGCAGGAGGTCCCCATGGAAGATATTGTCATTCACCCCATCGCCCACATGGAAAGCGATTTCTTAACAAAATTTGGTATCCCCCGGCAAAGCGGTTTGGTCGAAGAATTGGAGAGTACAATTGTCTTTGAGTCGGAATATAGAAATCCCGACGCTTTGCGTGGATTGGAGGGATTTTCATACATTTGGATCATCTGGCAATTCTCCAAAAACCTCCGCAAAGACTGGTCTCCTACGGTTCGTCCGCCCCGTCTGGGGGGCAATACCCGCATGGGTGTATTCGCCACCCGGTCCTCTTTCCGGCCCAACGGGCTGGCCCTTTCCTGCGTCAGATTGCTGGGAATTGAAGAAGATGAGGACCGGGGAACGGTGCTGCGGGTGGCCGGAGCGGACCTTCTGGACGGCACGCCCATCTTCGACATCAAGCCCTATATCCCCTATTCCGATGCCCACCCGGAGGCTCTTGGGGGCTTCACGGATTCGGCAAACGCCTTCCTTTTGGAGGTAAAGTGCCAAAAATCGCTTCTGGAAGTTGTGCCGGAGGAAAAGCGCTCCGCCCTGCTGGGCGTTCTGTCCCACGACCCCCGGCCCTCCTACCAGCACGACCCGGACCGGGTCTACGGCCTGGACTTTGCCGGATGCAACGTAAAATTCACCGTCCGGGAGAATACGTTGCAGGTGGAGCGCATTACGAAAATCCAATAAAGTTTCCCCGCTGCCTTGAAGGAGACAGCGGGGACTTTTAAGTTGTATGATGTTTTCTGGAACGGCATTCAGTTTTGGTCATATCCGCCAAATTACACAGCGAAACTTTGTTAAGTTTACCGGTATAAAAATTCTTGACAATCCCAAATTTCGTTGATACAATTGTGACATAGCAAAGGTCTATTCTATTCAGAAAGACTAACTATTAAAAGTCAAGGCCCAATTTAGCGGTGCTGGTGCAAAAAAGTAAAACGCAAACACGTTATAGCAAGCAGAGCGCCACTGACAGCGCTCTAAGGAAAGCTTGACAGGGTTTAGACAGCGGCTCGTCTGTATGGCTGCCTGGTCTGCTCCATTGTGTAGATTAGTCGCACAAGCTTCTTGGCAGCATGGGAGATAGCGACATTGTAATGCTTTCCCTCATTCCGTTTTTTTGCAAGGTAGGCCGCAAAAGTTGGATCCCAGTTACAAACGAATTTCGTGGCATTGAAAATGGCATAGCGCAGATACCTGGAGCCTCGTTTCTCCATGTGGGCGTAGCTGCTGGTAAGCTGCCCCGACTGGTAGGTGGACGGTGAGAGGCCGGCATAGGCCAGAATCTTATCTGCGGAATCAAAATTGGAGAAGTCCCCGACTTCAGCCAGAATCATAGCGCCCATGCGGTTGCCGATGCCTGGAATGGACGTAATGGGAGAATGAAGCGTTTCCATTACGGAGTCAATTTCCGTTTCAATTTCCTCAATCTCCGCATCCAATTCGCGGATAAGATGAATGGTGTGCTTCAGTTCCAGAGACTTTGCCGGCATGGCAGAGCCAATGGATATTCTGGCAGCGTCCCGGATTTGAATTGCTTTCTCTCTTCCGTAACGGCCTTTGGATGCCTCATGCAGCAAATTTGTTAGCCGGGTCAAGTGTGCGGATGCAACCTGCTTGGCCCCTGGAAATTCGCTGAGAAGTGTGTAAACAGATGCCATATGGAGGGTAGGGACCAGCTTTTCCAGTTCTGGAAAGAGAATACAGACCAATCTGGCAATGGAGCTTTTCAGCTGTGCCCGCTCACGAACTTTGTCAAACCGGTATCTTGTGAGTGACTTTAGCTCCTCGTTGTGGTATACTGTGTCTGTGTAGGACTTGAGGTCCACATCAGACATGAGCATAGTTGCAATGGTTCGCGCATCGATCCGGTCGGTCTTGGTTTTACGAAGACTCAGGCTTTTCCGGTAGAGGTTGGTGTGCAATGGGTTTATGACATAGGTTGGCAGGCCGCAGTCAAGAAGAAACCCGAGAATGTTGTAGCTGTAATGTCCGGTAGCCTCAAGCCCTACCTTTATTTTGTCCTCCGGGCGGGTGTAGCTGCGAATGGTTTGCAGAAGTGTGTCAAAACCGTCTGCGTTGTTGAGGATGGTGAAGACATCTGCCAGAACTTCACCTTCTGAGTTAAGGATGAAGCAGTCGTGCTTGTCCTTAGCAACGTCAATTCCCACACAAATCATGATGAATACCTCCGGTATGTTTTTTGATGCTGGTTCCACAGGACACTTTACCCTTGTAACCTTGTTCCACATAAACCGTCTGGCGGTATCTAACTGATTAACAATACTGTAAAGGGCTGTGGTTGGAGCCTTTCTTTAACCGTCTTGCGGTAGGAGCGATGTACCAATCCACAGCATCCTTTACAGTGTAGCACATGTCCTTGGAGAGGGACACTAAAAACTACTACTCTATAATACAAGGAGTTGGACATCAAGAACAGGGAATTGGAGCCGTAATTTTCACGTCCGAACGTCCGCCGCCTATGGATACGCATTCGTATCCCCCACATTATTTTAGAAAGAGGTAACAACCATGATGAAAAAGTTATTCGCAATTCTGTTGACGCTGTCCATGCTCTTCACGATGGCATTTGTTGCCAGTGCGGAGGAAAACACGGAGTCTGAGGATTTCATCCTTGGTTCCAAAGAGAACATCACCGGCACTATTTTACCCGACATCGCAACCCGCGCCGACCAAACCATCATCGACGGAGGCACAACGTATCACGCTCTGTTCAGCATCACTGCAACAAGAGTTTACGATTTGCTCACGAGCGATGCCGGTGGAAAATCCTTCACCACAGCCGACCTGCCTTACGGATGCAAGTACATTCTTTGCCGTGCAACTCTTGACCACAGTACAAGCAATGCACTTGCATCGTATGATTCCATCTATTTTGGAATCTGTAAATATAGCTATGTGAATGGTGGTACTTATGTTGCTGTCGACGGAATACGTTTCAATGCAACACGTGGTGTCCTTTCCACCGGCAAACTTGAGGTTTCTCGGCTTGATAGCAAAGTTACATACTATAGTTTCATTAAGAATATGGTTACCAGTTCCTCCGGCTACGTCTCTGGCAACCTCACAATTTACGCATCGGGGTCTTGATAACTATGCTAAAAAAAGTCATTTCTTTCGTTCTCTGTTTCATACTCATTATCTCCCTCTCTGCCTGCGCTTCCGGCGACGATGTACCGAAGAAAGCCAAGCAGGTCTTTGAGGACTATCTGAAGGCTGCAACCTCCGATATGGCCCTGGCCGCAAGCTACTGCAACCTGACCGACCAGGAGAAAAGTGCCTGGGCAGAGGTCCCGCCGGAATTATCCGGGTATGAGATCCACGACTGGGTGAAACTCAGTGACCGCCTTTGGGTAGTCTCCGCTTCCCTGAAAATGGTGGAAGGAATGACCACGGAACACGACAGCTTTGTGATCCTGCTGGACGGCACTTACAAGGTCTGTCCCGGCGTGGACAACATCCCCCAGGATATTCAGGCAGGCGTGGACCTGTCCCCCTACACACCGACCAGCAATTTGTATTTAGGCGAACAGAAATGAGGTGACACCCATGAAACCGGTTTCCAGAGCGATTTTGATTCTGCTCTGCCTGGTCCTGCTCCTGTCCCTTGCCGCCTGTGCGGCAAAGGATGGTGTGCCAAAGGAAGCAAAAGAACTCTTTCAAAATTATCTGGATTATCTCAAATCCGATAGGATAGAAGCTGCCAAGCTCGTTATTTTCAGGGATGATGCTGAACGGAAGGATTTTGAGGAATCCCCTCCATCGACTGATACCTTCAAAATCCTGAAGTGGGAGAAAATCAACGATTCCATTTGGGCAGTTCAATGGGAAAATACAAAGCCCAATTCACAGGGCAAAGCAGTAGTATATACCAACTGGAGTTTTGTTCTTCTTCGTGACGAACAGTATATTATTGCCCGCAGTATTGCCAGCGTTCCGAGAGTATTCCGGGACACCTTTGACATCGAGCCTTACATTCCCACGGACGGCACAATGCTTCCAAATTTCTATGACTGAAGGTGACAACGTGGAAAAGATTCCCTTGCTCAAATTGGTAAGTTTGCTACTGTTGACTGTACTTCTTTTCTCCTTCGCCGCCTGTACAGCAAATGACGGTGTGCCAAAGGAAGCAAAAGAACTCTTTCAAAAGTACATGGATGGCTGCGCCAGTGACATGAAAGAAGCCGCAAAAATAGTCCTGTTCAGAGATGATGCAGACCGCACGCTGTTTGAAGAATTAAGCCCCGTTCCCGGAACTTATAAAATGCTCAAATGGCAGAAAATCAATGATTCTTTGTGGGCCGTGGAATGGGAGATGCCAAACCAAATTGATACAAGCAAGCGTGATGTTTCTTGGAGCTTTGTAGTTCTGATTGATGGGCAGTATTACGTTGCCAGAAGTCTTGCTTCCGTTCCCAAGGAAATGCGGGATACCTTCGATATGGAACCTTATATGCCCACCGGGGACCACATGCTGCCGCCATTCAGCGATTGAGGTTCTCAGTCCTCCAAAATGGCAAAAATCTTCCGGGTCACGGTTTGTGACCCGGAAGTTCTTTTATCCTTTGAAGTATTTCACGGCGGCCTCGAACATCCGCAGGTCGTAATTGCCGGGAACGTTCTTATAAAGGCCGGCGCCGATGCGCTCACTGTGGCCCATCTTGCCGAAGACCCGGCCGTCCGGAGAGGTGATGCCCTCGATGGCGTACAGGGAATCGTTGGGGTTGAAATGCACGTCGCCGGTGGCATTGCCCTCCAGATCCACATACTGGGTGGCGATCTGGCCGTTCTCCGCCAGCTTCCGAATCAGGGATTCTTCTGCCAGGAACCGGCCCTCGCCGTGGGAAATGGGCACATTGTACACCTGCCCCACGCTGGTCAGTGCCAGCCAGGGGGACTTATTGGAGGCGATACGGGTGCGGACGATGCGGCTCTGGTGCCGGGCGATGGTGTTGAAGGTCAGCGTGGGGCAATGCTCATCGGTGTCGATGATCTTGCCGTAAGGCACCAGGCCCAGCTTGATCAGCGCCTGGAAGCCGTTGCAGATGCCGCACATCAGGCCGTCCCGCTGTTCCAGCAGCCGGGTCACGCCTTCCTTCACCGCTGCATTGCGGAAGAAGGCGGTGATGAATTTGCCGGAGCCGTCCGGCTCGTCGCCGCCGGAGAAGCCGCCGGGGATGAACACCATCTGGGCGGTTTCCAATTCCTTGGCGAAGCGCTCCACGCTGCGGGCGATGCCGTCGGCGGACAGGTTGTTCACCACCAGAATTTCCGGCTCGGCCCCCGCATCAGCCATGGCCTTGGCGCTGTCATACTCGCAGTTGGTGCCGGGGAAAGCGGGAATCAGGACCTTCGGCTTCGCCACCCGCACGGAGGGAGCCACCCGATGGGCCGCATGGTAGGCAAAATTCTCCATGGGAGCCTTGCTATCCGGAATGTTGCAGGCGTAAACGCTTTCCAGCTTGTCCTCGTAGACCTCCAGCAGACCTTCCAGAGAAATCTCCTCCCCGTGCCAGGTCAGCAGGCCCCGGTCATTGGTGGTGCCCAGCAGGTCGCCCAGCCGGGTGTCTCCGGCCATTTCCAGCACGAATCCGCCGTAGGCATAGCCGAACAGGGTGTCCAGGGTCACATGGTCCGCAAAGTCCACGCCGATATCATTGCCGAAGGCCATTTTCATAACGGCCTCGCCTACGCCGCCCAGGCCGGGGGTATAGGCGCTGACCACCTCTCCCCTGCCCATGGCTTCATGGACCAGGCGGAAGTTCTCCAGCAGAGAAGCCGTCTCCGGCAGGCCGTTTTCATCCAGCTTCGTCAGCAGCAGGCACACAATGTGACCGGCCTTCTTGAATTCCGGCGAAACCACTTCATCGGTCTTGCCGGTAGTCACGGCAAAGGAGACCAGCGTAGGCGGCACGTCTAAGTTTTCAAAGCTGCCGGACATGGAATCCTTTCCGCCGATGGCGGCAATACCCAGGTTCTTCTGTGCCTCAAAGGCACCCAGCAGAGCCGCCATAGGCTTGCCCCAGCGCTTGGGGTCCTTGCCCAGCCGCTCAAAATACTCCTGGAAGGTCAGGTAAACGTCCGAAAATGCTGCGCCGGAGGCGATGAGCTTGGAAACGGACTCAATGACCGCCAGATAGGCCCCGTGATAGGGGCTTTTTTCCGTGATAAAGGGGTTGTAGCCCCAGGCCATAAAGGAGCAGTCGTCGGTGTGCTTCCGCTCCATGGAGATTTTCTGGACCATGGCCTGAATGGGGGTCAGCTGGTACTTGCCGCCGAAGGGCATCAGTACCGTACCTGCGCCGATGGTGGAATCGAACCGCTCGGAAAGGCCCCGCTTGGAGCAGATATTCAAATCTCCCGCCAAATTGCAGAAATTCTCCCCGAAGCCCCCGGAAACGGTCTTGCGGAAGTCCTCCGGCTTGGCGCCAGATACGTCAATGTGCTTCTCCGCACCGTTGGAGTTCAGGAATTCCCGGCTCACGTCCACGATGGTCTTGCCGTTCCAGTTCATCACCAGACGAGGTTCCGCCGTGACGCTGGCCACAGTAACCGCCTGGAGATTTTCGCTCTCCGCCAGAGCCAGGAAAGCGTCCACATCCTCCGGGGCAACAACCACGGCCATCCGCTCCTGAGACTCGGAAATGGCCAGTTCCGTGCCGTCCAAGCCCTCATACTTCTTGGGTACGGCGTTCAGGTCGATGGTAAGGCCGTCGGCCAGTTCGCCGATGGCCACGGACACGCCGCCGGCGCCAAAGTCGTTGCACCGCTTGATGAGGCGGCTGGCCTTGGGATTCCGGAACAGCCGCTGGAGTTTCCGTTCCTCCGGGGCGTTGCCCTTCTGGACCTCGGCCCCGCAGGTCTCCACGGAATGGGCGTTGTGGGCCTTGCTGGAACCGGTGGCACCGCCAATGCCATCCCGGCCGGTGCTGCCGCCCAGCAAAATCACCGTATCCCCGGGGGCCGGGACCTCCCGGCGGACATTTTCCGCAGGAGCGGCGGCGATGACCGCACCGATCTCCATGCGCTTGGCGGCGTAGCCGGGATGATAAATCTCATCCACAATGCCCGTGGCCAGGCCGATCTGATTACCGTAGGAGGAATATCCGGCGGCTGCCGTGGTCACCAGCTTCCGCTGGGGCAACTTGCCGGAGATGGTCTCGCTGACGGGGACCAGAGGGTCCGCTGCGCCGGTAACACGCATGGCTCCGTACACATAGCTGCGGCCGGACAGGGGGTCCCGGATAGCGCCGCCGATGCAGGTGGCCGCTCCGCCGAAGGGTTCGATTTCCGTGGGATGGTTGTGGGTCTCGTTCTTGAAAAGCAGCAGCCAGGGCTCCGGCTTGCCGTCGGCCTCCACGGTGATTTTCACCGTGCAGGCGTTGATCTCCTCGCTTTCGTCCAGCTTGGGGAGTTTTCCGGCATTTTTCAGGTATTTCACCGCCACGGTAGCCAGGTCCATCAGGCAAACGGGCTTGGTCCGGCCCAGTTCCCGGCGGGTAGCCAGGTAATCCTCATAGGCCTTTTCCAGCAGCGGGTCCTCAAAGGAGGCGTGGTCAATAATGGTATTGAAGGTCGTATGGCGGCAATGGTCGGACCAGTAGGTGTCGATCATGCGGATCTCCGTAATGGTGGGCTCCCGGCCCTCGGTGCGGAAATAGGACTGGCAGAAGGCCGCATCGTCCACGTCCATAGCCAGGCCATAGCTGCGGACGAAATCCTCCAGCCCCGCCCGGTCCAGAGCGGTAAAGCCCTCCACGGTGGCCACCTCCGCGGGGATGGCATAGTCCGTTTTCAACGTCTCCGGCTTTTCCAGCGTGGCTTCCCGAGCCTCCACCGGGTTGATGACGTATTTCTTCACCCGGTCCACGTCCTCCGCCGACAGTCCGCCGTACAGCACGTAGACCTTGGCGGTGCGGACCGTGGGCCGCTCCCCCCGGGAAATGATCTGGATGCACTGGGCGGCAGAATCCGCCCGCTGGTCGAACTGGCCGGGAAGATATTCCACGGCGAACACACAGTCCCCGTCCAGCTTGGGGTTTTCGGAAGCAATGTCCAGCTGGGGTTCGGAGAATACGGTCTGGACCGCATAGTCAAAGAGGTCCCCGGAGATATTTTCTGCGTCGTATCGGTTGAGAAGCCGCACGTCCTGCAAGGCGTCGATGCCCAGCAGATTCCGGCAGTCGCTGAGCAGGCTCCGGGCCTCGTTGGCCAACGCGGGCTTCTTTTCCACGTAAATACGATAAACCATGCGTCTTTCTTCCTCCTCAGTTCTTGGCCGCCAGCGCACGCGCGCCGATGTCGGAGCGGCGGTAGGCATTGGCAAAGGTCACACCGTCGGCCAGGCGGTAAGCCTCCCGGACGGCTGCTTCCAGGGAATCCGCCACGGCGGTGGTCCCCGTGACCCGTCCGCCCGCCGTGACCAGCACGCCGTTCTTCCGGGCCGCACCGGCAACGTAGGTATGGGCCTTGGCCTCCGGGGTCATGGTCAGTGGAAAGCCCTTTTCATAGGAGACCGGGTAGCCCTTGGATGCCGTCACCACGCAGCAGGCGTATTTGTCGGAAAACTTCACCATGTCCGCCGTCAGGGTCCCGTTGGTAGTGGCCTGCATAATGGTCAGCAGGTCGCTTTCCAGCAGCGGCAGCACCACCTGGGTCTCCGGGTCCCCGAAGCGGCAGTTGTATTCAATGACCTTAGGGCCGTCGGGGGTCAGCATCAGGCCGAAGTACAGGCAGCCCCGGAAGGGACGGCCCTCCTGGGCCATGGCCCGGATGGTCGGCAGGAAAATTTCATTCATGCACCGCTGGGCAATCTCCGGCGTATAGTAGGGATTTGGAGCAACGGTGCCCATGCCTCCGGTGTTCAGGCCGGTATCGCCGTCCCCTGCCCGCTTGTGGTCCATGGAGGACACCATAGGGACCACGGTTTTTCCGTCGGTAAAGGACAGTACGGACACCTCCGGGCCGGTGAGGAATTCTTCAATGACGATCTGGTCGCCGCTTTTGCCAAACACATGGCCCTCCATCATATCCCGGACAGCCTTCTTTGCCTCCTCCCGGCTCTGGGCGATGATGACGCCTTTGCCCAAAGCCAGGCCGTCTGCCTTGATGACCGTTGGAACCGGAGCCCTATCCAGGTAAGCAAGGGCCGCATCCATATCCCGGAACACCTCGTAGCGGGCCGTGGGGATGTGGTATTTTTTCATCAGCTCCTTGGAGAACACCTTGCTTCCCTCCAGAATGGCCGCATTGGCCCTGGGGCCGAAGCAGGGAATGCCCTTGGCCTCCAAAGCGTCCACGGCCCCCAGCACCAAGGGGTCGTCCGGAGCCACCACGGCGTAATCTACTTCATGGCTCACGGCGAAGTCCACGATGGCCGGAATGTCCTTGGCCCCGACGTTCACACACTGCGCTTCTTCCTCCATTCCGGCGTTTCCGGGCAGGGCAAAAATCGTCTCCACATTGGGATTTTTCCGCAGGGAACGGATGATGGCGTGTTCCCGTCCGCCGCCGCCAACGACTAATAGCTTCATAATTTCCTCCTTAGTGATGGAACAGCCGCATTCCGGTAAAGGCCATGAACATATCGTAACGGTCGCAGCAGGCAATGACCGCATCGTCCCGGATGGAACCGCCGGGCTGGGCCACAAAGTCCACGCCGCTGGCATGGGCCCGCTGGATATTGTCGTCAAAGGGGAAGAAAGCATCGGAACCCAGGGAAACGCCCCGAATACCGTCTAAATAAGCCCGCTTTTCCGCCGCCGTCAGGGGCTGAGGCCGGGAAGTGAAATACTTCTGCCAGTTGCCCTCGGCGCAGACGTCCTCCTCGTTCTGGTTGATGAAGCCGTCCACCACGTTGTCCCGCATGGGCCGGGCCAGGTCCGCCCGGAAGGGCAGGTCCAGCACCCGGTCATACTGCCGCAGGAACCAGGTGTCCGCCTTGCCGCCGGCCAGCCGGGTGCAGTGGATACGGGACTGCTGGCCTGCGCCCACGCCGATAGCCTGTCCATCGTAGGCATAGCAGACGGAATTGGACTGGGTGTACTTCAGGGTGATGAGGGCCACGATCAGGTCCCGTGCGGCGCTTTCCGGCAGGTCCTTCCGGTTCGTGACCACGTTGTTCAGCAATTCCCGGTCAATTTTGAAGTTGTTCCGGCCCTGCTCGAAGGTCACGCCGAAGACCTGCTTGTGCTCCTGCTCCTCCGGCACATAGTCCGGGTCGATCTGCACGATGTTGTAGCTGCCCTTCCGCTTGGTTTTCAGGATAGCCAGGGCCTCCGGGTCGTAGCCGGGGGCAATGACCCCATCGGAGACCTCCCGGGCAATAAGCTTGGCGGTGGTCACGTCGCAAACGTCCGAAAGCGCCACATAATCGCCAAAGGAACACATCCGATCCGTGCCTCTGGCACGGGCATAAGCGCAGGCCAAGGGGGAATCGTCCAGTTCCGGCACGTCGTCCACGAAGCAGGCCCGCTTCAGCTTCTCCGGCAGGGGCAGGCCCACGGCGGCGGAGGTGGGGCTGACGTGCTTGAAAGAAGTAGCCGCCGCCATGCCGGTAGCCGCTTTCAGTTCCTTCACCAGCTGCCAGGCGTTGAAGGCATCCAGAAAGTTGATGTAGCCGGGTCGGCCGTTCAGGATCTGGATGGGCAGGTCGCCGCCGTTGCTCATGTAAATGCGGGCAGGCTTCTGGTTGGGGTTGCAGCCGTATTTCAGTTCAAATTCCTTCATGTTGCCGCTCCTTACTTATTTTTGTTGAGGAGGCGCTCCGAGATGGCGCCGGTTTTCAGGTCCGTATAGCGGACATACAGGGAAATTTTGTTGTTCTCGTCCAGATTGGTCCAGATGTCGTTGGTCAGCTCATCGATATCATTGGGAATGCAGACCCGCTCCGGCTCCCCCTGGAAAGTAGGGATGGGGTTCCCGTCCTGAACGTAGGTATGAATGAAATGACCCAGCCCGGCCTTGGCGGGATAGGCAAAGGTGAACCGGGCGCAGTCGCTGCCCTCCGGGTCGATGCTTTTCAGGATGCTCAGGTCATACCGGAAGGATTCCCCGGTAAAGGACACCAGGCCGCTGATGCGGGGGGTCAGGTTGGGGGCATCCGGCTCAAAGCACCGGCTTTCCAGGCTTTCGGAGAACGTTTTTCCCACTTGCAGCCCGGCATAAATGGTATCCGTCTGGTCGCCGTTGGTGACGATGAGCTTTCCGGGCAGCTCCCGCACCGCCGCATAAATAATCAGGCTGGGGTCCTCCACCTTGGAGGCATCATAAGGCTCCGTGAACACGCAGCCGTCCCGGCGGGTGAACACCCGGTTCCGGCTGTTGGCGCTGCGGCCCATGATGAAATAGGCGGCGACCGCCTGCCGTCCGTCGGGGGTGGCCCCCAGGACGATGCCCCGGCCCACGTAGGAATTGCCCGCAATGCGTGCGCCCATGGTCTTGGTTTCGTAAATATTCATTCTTCGTCCTCCGTCGTCAGTTTCTCAGCGACCATTTCCACGGCTTTCGGCAGCAGCACCCACTCGGCCTGCTCCATGACCCGCCGCTGGAGGGTCTCCGCCGTATCCGTGGGGAGAATGTCCACCGCCTTTTGCAGCAGGATTTTTCCCCCGTCGGGAATCTCATTGACAAAATGCACCGTAGCCCCCGTGACCTTCACGCCGTAGTCCAGCGCCGCCTGATGGACCTTCAA
Source organism: uncultured Eubacteriales bacterium (assembly GCA_900544405.1). GTDB lineage: Bacteria > Bacillota > Clostridia > Oscillospirales > Oscillospiraceae > Faecousia. Next base: position 126,065 of record UQVA01000001.1, on the reverse strand, counting down.
GCCATAGAAGCCCTTGCCGCAAAAGGACGGGATCAGTGAGGGATGGATGTTCAGGATACGCTCCGGGTAGCGGCGGGTGAAATTTTCGGACAGAATGGCCAGAAATCCCGCCAGAACGATCATATCCGCCTGAAATTCGGTAAGCGTGGCCAGCAATTCTTCTTCAAAGGCCTGCTGGAAGCCGGTTTTCCGGACGGTCCGGGCGGGAATACCTGCCTGCGCCGCCCGCTGGAGGGCATAGGCCCCGGCCACGTTGGACACCACCAGAACGATCTCCCCGTGGGGAATGTTCCCGGCCTTCTGAGCGTCCAGCAGCGCCTGCAAATTGGTGCCGCCGCCGGAGACCAGCACGGCGATTCTTGCTTTTTTCATGGCCGTCCTCAGCAAATGGTGATCTTCTCGGCGGATTCCACAATCTCGCCGATGACGTAAGCGTCCTCGCCCTGGGCATGGAGAACGGAAAGGGCCTTGTCCGCATCCTCGGCGGCCACCACGATGCTCATGCCCACGCCCATATTGAAGGTGTTGAACATATCCCGCTTGGAGATATTGCCGGTCTTGGCGATCAGGTCGAAGATGGGCAGCACCCGGACGCTGGACTCGGTGATTTTTGCACCCAGGCCGTCGGGGATGCTTCTGGGGATGTTCTCATAGAAGCCGCCGCCGGTGATGTGGGAAATGCCCTTCACCGCTACCTGCTCCAGCAGGGCCAGCACCGGCTTCACATAGATTTTGGTGGGAGTCAGCAGGGTCTCGCCCAGAGAGGCACCGTCCAGAGCCTCCAGCGGCTTATGCAGGTCCGTATGCTCCACGTCGAACACCTTCCGCACCAGAGAGAAGCCGTTGGAATGAACGCCGGAGGACGGAAGGGCGATGACCACGTCCCCGGTCTGCATGGTCTTATTGTCAATGATCTTGGACTTGTCCACCACGCCGGTGCAGTAACCGGCCAGGTCGTACTCGTCCACGGGATAGAAGCCGGGCATTTCGGCGGTCTCGCCGCCAATCAGGGCAGCGCCGGACTGGACGCAGCCGTCGCAGACGCCCTTCACGATGGACTCGATGCGCTCCGGCACATTCTTGCCGCAGGCGATGTAATCCAGGAAGAACAGGGGCTTGGCTCCGCAGCAGATAATATCGTTGACGCACATGGCCACGCAGTCGATGCCCACGGTGTCGTGCTTGTCCATCAGGAAAGCGATTTTCAGCTTAGTACCCACGCCGTCGGTGCCGCTGACCAGCACGGGCCGGGTCATGCCGGTCACGTCCAGCTCAAAAAGCCCGCCGAAGCCGCCCACGTCGGAGCAGACGCCGGAGGTCATGGTTTTGGCAATGTGCTGCTTCATCAGCTCCACGGCCCGGTATCCGGCGGTAATGTCCACACCGGCGGCTGCGTAAGAATCGGATCTGGATTGGGTGTTCATAGGTTCGTTCCTTTCTTCCTGTCGAATTAAAGTCGTTCCAGAATGGCGGCGTCTTTTTCCAGCACCGCCTGAGCGTCCTTCTGCCGCTTGGCGTCCAGCTTTTCGGCCAGGGCCGCATCTTCCACGGCCAAAATCTGGGCCGCAAGCAAAGCGGCATTGGCGCCTCCGTCCACTGCGACCGTCGCTACGGGGATACCCGTGGGCATCTGAACAGTGGAAAGAAGGGCGTCAATGCCGCCAAAGGCTGCACTTTTACAAGGAATGCCGATCACCGGCAGGGTGGTATTGGCCGCAATGGCTCCGGCCAGGTGGGCCGCCATACCGGCAGCGGCGATGAGCACACCGAAGCCGTTCTCCCGGGCGCTGCATGCAAAGCTGCGTGCTTCCTCCGGGGTCCGGTGGGCAGAGTAGACGTGTACCTCAAAGGGGATCTCCAGGGTGCGGAGCAGATCCGTGGCCTTCTTGATGATGGGAAGGTCGCTGTCACTGCCCATGACGATACCGATTTTCTTCATAGAAACCTCCAATTCCTCCGCAAAAACCAAAAAAGGCGCACTTGGCCCATTCAAAAAGGTCAAGAGCGCCCAGGCGGTCGGCTTGTGCAGAAATGCCAGCTTTCGTTCCCCGATGGTGCTCCATCTTCATCCGCCAGTTACGAAAGATTCTGTATGATTCGGCGTTATTGTAGCATATCGGGGAATCCGCTGTCAAGAATCGGCGGCGTTTTCCGGAAGGATTATCCGTTTTCCATACTGTTTTTGGGATTCGCAACCGGTTTCTTGTGAAAAATGTCGGAGGGTGCCGATCTTCCAACCGACGCCCTCCGAAAAGCGTTTATTTTGCCTGTTTGTCGGCGGCAATGAGCCGTTTCAGGGCCTCCACGCCCACCTTGATGGCACCAGTGGTGTCCTCGGTCATGGGCATGGCCAGTCCGGCCTTCTCCCGCTCCTGGTTCCAGATCACATGGAAGCAGCTGCCGCAGCGGACGCCCAGAGCCGCCGCCACCACAAAGAGGGCTGCGGACTCCATCTCGCTGGCCTTCACGCCCAGGCGCTTCCAGCTTTCCCACTTCTGCAGCAGGTCGTAGTACACCGGGGACTTCTCCGGGCTGTGCTGGCCGTAGAAAGCGTCCTTGCACTGGACCACGCCGGTATGGATGCGGTAGCCCAGGTCCTCACCGGCGGCCTTCAGGGCTGCGGTCACGCCGAAGTCCGGCACCGCCGGATACTCGATGGGGGCATATTCCAGAGAGGTATGCTCATAACGGACAGCGCCGGTGGCAACGATCACGTCGCCGGGCAGCACATCCATGGCGATGCCGCCGCAGGTGCCCACCCGAATGAAGGTGTCCGCACCGATATTGTGCAGCTCCTCCATGGCAATGGAGGCAGAGGGTCCGCCGATGCCGGTGGAGCAGACGCTGACCTTCTCCCCCAGCAGGGTGCCGGTATAAATGTTGTACTCCCGGTTCATCCCGATATGGACGGGGTTATCGAATAGATTTGCAATGGCCTCGCAGCGGCCGGGGTCGCCGGGGAGGATGCAATATCGGCCAACATCCCCCTCCACACAGTGAATATGGAACTGTCTTCCGGTATCTTGCATGAATATCGCTCCTTAGTTGAATGATGTTTTATTATTATATCACAAGTCGTCCGGATTTTCAACCCCATTTTCCGGCTGCCACACCAGCTTCCAGGCCAGGCCGCAAATGACCGCCGTCAGTGCCAGATTGCACGCCTCTGCCGCAATGCCGCCCAGGTAGGCTCCCGCCAGGCTGGATAGGAAGGTCATCAGGAAATGGCACAGCAGGGACAGGCCCAGGAAGCCGATTTTCTTGGCCTTCACGCTCCGGTACACCAGCAGCGAGAAGGCCACCTGCATGGCCAGGGCCAGGACCCGCTCCACGCCGGGCAGGAAGAACTGGTCGGCGGTCAGGGTCCACAGAGGCTCCAGATTCCGGACCGTCTGCTCCGCCTCCGCCTGCTCCAGAGTTGCCAGAGACTCCGCCATTTTCCCGGACTGGACCATCACGGCAATGATGAAATTATTCACATAGGTCATGCCCACCACCATCACGGACTCGATGCCGCCATGGCCCAGGCCGTAAAGCACGGCGTTGGGGGCGTCCAGGTTCTTCCGCATGGCCACTTTCATCATAAAGAACCGGCCCAGTTCCTCAAAAAGCGCCGCCACGGCTCCGCCGTAGAGATAGAGAAGCCAGGGGGTCTCCTGAATGGCCGTGTCGTTCAGCACGATGGAATTGACGCTCTGCTCCAGAATGAGCGCGAAAATCACGAAGCCGCCGCTGCCTGCAACGAGGCTGTTGGGTTTTTCCTGCCACTTTTTGCAGGCCAGCACCCACAGCACCAGCGGCAGCACCACGCTGGTCAGGCTGGTGAACAAAAGTCCCGCCAAATTGGCAAAGGGAATGGTTTGTAAGGTCATAATATCCCGTCTTTCCGTTTTTTCTATTGAATGTATCACATTCCCGCCGCCCTGTCAACCGAAAAAGCCGGAGACAGGGTTTCTGCCTCCGGCACGATTTTTCATCTGACGGGGATCAGCAGCAGCTTTCCGCCCTCCGGCTCGGCTTCGAGGCCGTTGGCGCTGCGGATGGCCTCCACGGTGGAGCCGCACGCCTTCGCCAACTCCCACAGGCCCCCTTCTCCCGTCCGGCGTAGAATCAGACTGGGCCGTGCCGGGTCCGGTTCCTCCATGGGTCCCAATTCCAGGCCGCAGATCATGGTCATGGGGCGGCTGGTGCCGGTGCTGGTGGTCAGGGCTACGGTCCCCCGGCCGCCATCCTGCCAGTAGACCTTTCCGGTGGGCGCCGCCAGGGCCGTCACCCGGCAGTCGGCATCGCAGGGAATGGTCCGCTCCGCTTCCCAGCGGCGGTTTTCCCAGCAAAGCATCCCGGTTTCGTCCTTGCCCAGGGCCGCCAGGGTCCCGGTAAGCGTCACCACATCCGAATCTCCGTCAGGCCGGACCGCTGGCTGGTCCAGGAGCATGGCCCCGTCCAGAAATACCGCCAGTTCCCCCTCCGTGGCTACGCTGACCGCCTCCCGGCTCTGGTCCAGCACCGCCGGGACGGTCTCCTGGGCAAGCATTTTCTCCACGCTGCGCCGTGGCGAATAGGCATCCTCCACGCACTCCACCATCTGCTGTTCCTCCACCCGGTACTGGCCCACCAGACCGGCCTTCAGCCGCAGACGGCCCTCCCATTCCTCAATTTCCATGCCGGACACCGCCGGGACCACCGTGGCCCGGGCCGTTTCGGCGTACTCCCGGGCAAGGTCCGTATATTGGGAGAAGGGCAGTTCAAAATCGGTGCAGCGCAGTTCCCCATCGCCGGTGCGGAGCAGGGCGTGCAGATTGGCCGCCCCCCGGAACACCACTTTGTCCGACATGACCTTCTGATCGATGATCTCCGGCCGCAGCACGGCGGAAAGCAGCTTGGCCCCGCCGTCGGGAAGGGTCAGTTCCTCGTCCAGGGCGAAGGCCTTCTCCCCTGCCTCCTTGGGCAGCAGCATGGGATAGGTCCGCCGGAGCAGCTGCACGTCCGCCGGCACATTTTCCGGTAAGTAAACGCCGATCTCCTGGGGTTCTTCCGCTTCCGCCAGAGCGCTCAACTCTCCCCGGATGAGGATTTTCCGGGCGGATACCGACCGGGCATCCAGCCCCCGCAGCAGCAGGCTCACCCGGATGGTCCCGTCCCGTTCCGTTTCCGGCAGGTCCCAGACGAATTCCATGGGGACCCAGGTCTGTAAACTGCGGACCTCGCTGCCGTCCTCCGGCACATACAGCACCCAGACGGTAATTCCGGCGGAGACGCCGATCTCCTTCCGCCGCCACTCCTTGCCCCGCAGCACCGGCACGCCGAAGGCTCCCAGCACCCGCCCCACGTCCGGGTAGGCCTCCGGCAGCCGCAGCTCCTGGGTCTGCTCCTGATTTTTCGGCTCCCGAAGGACCTCCTTCAGGCAGGGAATTCCGGTTTTCTGAAACTGCAATTCCATTTTGCATCACTCCTTGTACCTTTCGCTGCCATCAGCTTATGCGGCGGGGGACAGGTTTATGCCTACTTCCGATTCAGCACCAGCACACCCGCCGCCACGGCGGCCACGCCCATGCAGCAGCCCAAAAATACGGAAGCGATCCAGGTGCCCAGAAGCAGTCCGGCCCCAAAGCACACCAGCATCCAGCCAAAAAGTTGATTCTGCCGGCACATAAAAACACCCCCTGCTTCAGCCTATGCAGGGGGTGTCGGAGTCATGTCATTCAAGTCTTGTCCAGCGCTTCTTTGCAGGCAGCAAGCACCTGCCCCATGAGGGGAACGCACACGTCGGCGCCGTAGCCCCCGTGCTCCACCGCAGCGAAGAACGCCAGGGGGTAGTCCTCATCCAGAACGAATCCGGCGATCATGGCGTTGGGCCGGGAGCCGTCCTCCCCCTGGGCCGTGCCGGTCTTGGCGCAAACGGTCATGCCCTCCGGGAAGGAGGAAACGCCGTAGTTATTTTCTACGTTGCCCCGCATCCCCTCCTGGAGCGTTTTTGCCAGGGCCTTGCTGAGCCGCCGGGTGGTGGTCCCGGCAGAGGCGGAATAGGTGGTCTGGTCCCCCAAGGCGATTTTTTCCACCACATGGGGCGTAACCTCCACGCCGTCATTGGCCACAGCCCCCAGGAAGGTCAGGAACCGGGCAGGGTTCACCAGGTCCGTGTACTGGCCGATGCCGCTCCAGGCCACTTCCAGAATGCCCGCCTCGGTCAGGTCGAAGTCCCCTTCCTCAGAGGTCAGGCCATCGAAGGACACACTTTCCGTAATGGCGAAGTCCCGGATGTACTGCTCCAGCTTCTCGGCCCCCAGCTCCTCCACGATTTTTGCAAAGGCGATGTTGCAGGAGTTGGTCAGGGCTTCGTGGATGGTCTGCTCCCCGTGCCAATGCTCGCAGGTGACTTTTCCGCCGCCCAGGTCGTATTCCTCGTCGCAGTAAAAAGTCTGGTCCTCGATGTCGGGGATGGAGTCCATAGCCGCAGCGTAGGTGATAATTTTGAAAATGGAGCCGGGGGTATAATCCGATTGGAGGAACCGGTTCAGGTACACACCGGCATATTCCTCCTGGGCTTCCTCACCGGAAAGGTCCGGAACATCATCCGGGTCATAGGTGGGAGTCGATATGGCGCAGAGCAACTCGCCGGTCTTGTAGTTATACACGGCGATGGTCCCCTTCCGGCCGTCCATAGCTTCCAGCGCCGCCCGCTCCACGTCCCCATCCAGAGTCAGGGTCATGACAGGCTTGTTTTCCCCGTAGCGGTACACGCCGTTCAGGGAATCGTAGCCGGACAGGGCCAGGGCATAATAGTCGTAAAAGGGCGTGCTGATGAAGCCGTCCCGGTCCCCCACCCAATGGAGGGTGGCCTGCCGGAGAGACAGGGAATCGCTGTACACCCGGTCCCCGCCGGAAATGTCCAGCAAAGTCTCTCCGTTCCGGTCCACTACGGAGGAAGCGACCTTCCCGTAGGCGTAAATATGAGGGGACCCGTTAAACGTGGCCCAGTCACCGCCCTCCGTGAGGAATTCCGCCACAAAGAAGGTCAGGCCCGCCACCAGTAGCAGGGCGATCAGGAAAACCACCCAACTTCTCGATGCAATTCTATTCATCGCTGTCCGCCTCCTTGGGAGATAGCCGCACGGCAAAGCTGGCGTTCTGCCGGGTGTCCGCCGCCTTTACGAAGGCCAGCAGTCCCCACACACAGAGCATACTGCTGCCGCCGTTGGAAACAAAAGGTAGGGTCACGCCGGTCAGGGGCAGCACATCCACCGTACCCAGCACATTCAGCATGGTCTGCACCAAAAGAATACTGGCGGCGGTGCAGGAGCCGATGGTATAAAAGCTGCTGCGGCTGACGGCGGTACTGCGGACGCTGAACAGGCCCAGAATAACCACACACAGCACCACCATAATGGCCATCAGCAGACCCCATTCCTCGGAAATGGTCGCAAAGACCATGTCGGAATCCGCCGCAAAGACGTTGACCATCCACCCCCGGCCGGCCCCCAAGCCCAGAAGTCCGCCGGAGGCCAGGCACATCAAAGCACGGGTCTGCTGATAGCCCGTGTCCAGAGGGTCCTCCCAGATATGCCGCCAGCTGGTGAACCGCCGCAGGGCATGGGGGGCAATTTTCAGGGCAACGACCCCGGCGAATACCAGTGCCGCAATGGCCAGGGCCACGGTACCCACGCTGCCGGAGCGTAGGAAGGCAATGACCAGGAAGGCGCAGAAGAAGATAAGTGCCGTGCCGAAATCGTTCATCAAGGCCAAACAGCCGCATATGAAAGCCGAGTAGCCGATAAACAAAATCAGATTCCGCTTGTTCATCAGCCGGTCCATGGTGGAGGCTCCCACGAATACAAAGCAGACCTTGGAAAGCTCTGAGGGCTGCACAGAGAAGCTGCCGATGTACAGCCAGTTTTTGGCACCGTAAATCTCCTGACCGAATACCAAAGTAATCAGCAACAGACCCACGCCTGCCACGCTGGCCAGATACCGGAACCGCTTGGCCCGTTCCAGGTCCCGGAGGCTCCACCCCACGGCCAGGAACACGCCGATACCCAAGATCACCGCCAGAAGCTGCTTCTTGATTTCTCCGGGGGCAACGGTGGACAATGCCGCCATGCCCATGGTGCAGAGGAAAAAGGCCAATGTCTCCACCTCAAAAGAAGGTCGGCGGATACAGAGATAGAAAATAAACAGCACCCATTCCGCCATCGTCAGGCCCGCAAAGCCCCAGAAAACCTCCGAGGGGTGGCTGGTCCCGCTGAGCAGGAAAGCCATCATGCAGCAAAGCTGAAAGACGGTCAAAATCAGGAGATTGGCCATGCCGCTGGCCGGGGAGGCCGCCGGGGTCCGCAGTTCCGAAAGTCTCGCCTCCTGCCGGGCGGAAATGGGCAGCAGGGTCATGTCAATGCCGCCGATGGTGATGGTGTCCTCCGGTTCCAGGGCGCAGATGCTGACCCGCTTGCCGTTGACGTACACGCCGTCCTTGGAGGCGGCGTCGGACACGGTCCAACTGCCGTCATCATAGCGGGTAAATACGCAGTGGTTCCGGGAGACCGTGGGAAAATTCACCACCACATCGCTGCGCTTGCTGCGGCCCACCACGTTTTCCCAGTGAGTCAGAGGCAGCTTCTGGTCTCCGGGCAGACACAGCCATGCCCAGATTTCCGGCTCCCGCCGGAAGGTCAGCAAAGGCTTGGCGCAGCGCAGCAGCAGCAAAAAGGCAAACACCGGTGCCGCCACCCGCAAAAAACCGATAAACACATAATAGGTCTCCGGGTCCGCCTGGGCGAACCCATTGAGGAACGCATCCATTTTGTTCCCTCCTGTGGTCTATTTTTCCGTAAAGGAGCGCAGCAGCGCAATTTCCTGCTGATACCCAGGCAGTTCGTTGGGCGTTTCCAGAATCATGGGCTTACCCTGGAGCTTCGGGTGGGTGACGATGTTCCGGAAGGTCTCCGCACCCAGGCTCCCCTGGCCGATCTTCTCGTGCCGGTCCTTATGGGACCCCATGGGATTCTTGGAATCGTTCAAATGGAGGGCATAGAGCCGGTCCAGGCCGATGATGCGGTCGAATTCCGCCAGCACGCCGTCCAAATCTTCCCGGATGTCGTACCCGGCGTCGTACACATGGCAGGTATCCAGGCACACGCCCATCCTGGAGTCGTTGACCGCATCCAGAATGGCACGCAATTCCTCAAATCTGCCGCCCACTTCACTGCCCTTCCCGGCCATGGTTTCCAGCAGTACTGTCACAGGATAATCCGGCTCCAGTGCCGTTTTCAGGGCCGAGGCAATTTGCTCCACGCCCGTTTCCGTCCCCTGGCCCACATGGCTGCCGGGATGGAAATTGTAAAACTGCCCCGGCAGGTCCGCCATTCGCCGCAGATCGTCCGCCAGCACGGAAGCTGCGAAAGCCCGGGCCTCCGGGTCGGCAGTGCAGAGATTCATGGTGTAAGCCCCATGGGCCACCAGCTTTCCAAAGCCCTGCTCCTTCGTTTCCGCCAAAGCTGCGGCAATATCGTTCTTGTCCGGGTCTTTTCCCTTGGACCCACGGGGATTCCGGGTGAAATAGGCAAAGGTGTCCGCTCCGATGGACTCCGCCGTGCGGACCATAGCCTGAAAGCCCTTTCCGCAGGACAAATGACAACCGAGGTAAACCATAGGTATCCGCTCCTGAGAGAATTTTTCCTTAGAATAGCACATTTCCCGAAAAAATGCAATCTTTCTATTTCCCGGGAGCCGAATCTATGATAGAATAGGCTTTACAAAAAGGAGGGGACGGCATGGCACGCTCCGAGAATCAGAAGCGGAAATTGCTTTACATCAAGGACTACCTGGAAAAAAGCGCCCGCCGGGACAAACCGGTGAGCGCCAGTGCCTTATGCGAAATGCTTCAGCAGGACTACGACATTCCCTGCGAGCGGAAAAGTATTTATACGGACATTCAGACCCTGCAGGATTACGGCATGGACATCGAGTGCATTCCTGGAAAAAACGGCGGCTATTACCTGGCTTCCCGTGCCTTTGAGCTGCCGGAATTGCAGCTGCTTTCCGATGCGGTCCAGTCCAGCCGATACCTGACGGAGAAAAAATCCAGGGAACTGGTGGGCAAACTCTGCACGCTCTGCTCCGAGGAGGACGCCCGGCTGCTGAAACGGGAAATGGTGGTCTCCGGCCGGGTCAAGAGCATGAACGAAAGTATTTATTACAACGTGGACGCCATTCAGGAGGCCATCTCCAAGAACGTCCAGATCACCTTCCGCTACTTCGACTGGGGCCTCCAGGGCGAGCGGCGCTACCGGAACCGGGAATATGTGGCCAGCCCCTACGCTCTGTGCCAAGACAACGAAAACTGTTATCTTCTGGCCCATTCCGCCCGCCACGGGGCCACTTCTTACCGCCTGGACCGGATGAGCGACATTTCCCTGCTCACCGCCAAACGGCTCCCCTGCCCGGAGCTGACCGGCCCGGCCCTGCAGACCTACGTGTCCCGGCTGTTCCAGATGTACTCCGGGGAGCCGGTGTCCGTGCGGATGCGCTTTGAAAAAAGCCTGACCAATGTAGTCATCGACCACTTCGGCCCCGGCCGCATTTTCATCCCCGACGGGACGGATCATTTTATTTTTGCCGCCGACGTGGCCGTGTCCCCCATGTTTTTAAGCTGGATGATTGGTTTCGGGGACAAAGCCGAGATTCTGTCCCCGGAAAGCGTCCGCCACGCCTGCGCCGACCTGTGTCGGCAGGTCCTGAGCCAGTATCAGACCACCCAGAAGGACTGAAAGAGCCGCTCCCAATCCCCCTGAACGGCGCTGGCGCTGTCCGCATCGGTCTGGGCCAGCAGCACATAGTGATAGAACCCGTCATCGAGAATACAGCCCCGGAACAGCTGCTCCTGCCCCTCCCCGGCGCAGGTCCAGACGAAATCCTCCCGCTTTTGGGTCCCCTGATTGGTGTCCACCAGGGTCAGTTGGTCGGCTTCAAAGCCCGTGACCTCCCGCAAAGTGGCGTCCCGGTCCCCGCCGGGAAGAATTTGCACGGAAAAGCAGTAATCGGCGCAGAAGTACAAGGCCTTCCCCGTGCCGGAATCCGTCAGCACTGCCGCATCCGGCGGCAGCTCCAGCTGAATTTCCCCGGCGGAAGCAGGCAGGTCCTCCTGCCATTCATCGGCGATGGTCTCGAACACCGGCGCACTGGCGCAGCCGGTCAGGAACAGACAACATAAAACGACAAGCACCCATTTTTTCACGATGACCCCTCCCGGAAAGGACGACTATGAAATATTTTCTTGCATACCTGCTTTTAATCAATGCGCTGGGCTTCCTTTTTATGTATGCGGACAAGCAGAAGGCCCGAAAAAAGCAATGGCGCATCCCGGAGGCCACCCTGATGACCATTGCCGCCCTGGGCGGCAGCGTCGGGTCATTGCTTGGAATGTACACCTTCCGCCACAAGACCCGCCACCCCAAATTCACCGTGGGCATCCCGGTGATTTTAGCCCTGCAAATCGGCCTGCTGGTCTGGTATTTCTTCCTGCGGTAAATTTTTCCGCCCGCTCCGAAAAATTGGAACGGGCGGTATTTTTATAGACTTTCCAGCAGGGCCTCGGCGCTGAGAATGCCGTCCACGGCGGCGGACATGATGCCCCCGGCGTACCCGGCTCCCTCGCCCGCCGGGTACAGGCCCCGAAGGGCACTTTGCCGGGTCTCGTCCCGCAAAAGCCGTACCGGGCTGGAGGACCGGGATTCCGGAGCCGTCAGCACCGCATCCGCAGGCGCAAAGCCGGGAAGCCGCTTTTCCAGTACCGGCAGGGCTTCCTCCAACGCATCCGTCAAGACCTTGGGCAGGACCTCGTGCAGGTCCGTCCAGGTGACCCCCGGACGATAAGTGGGCTGCACGCTGCCGGGGGTAGTGCTGGGTCGGTGGGCCTGAAAATCGCCCACTTTCTGGGCCGGGGCGTGATAATTTTCCCCTCCGGCGGCAAAGGCTTTTTCCTCGATTTCCCGCTGCCAGCGCATCCCGGATAAGGGATCCGTGCCTGGAAAATCCGCCGGATTCAGACTCACCAGCAATGCGGCGTTGGCATTTTCCCCCTTCCGGCCGGAATAGCTCATGCCGTTGGTCACGACCCCACCGGCTTCGGAAGCCGCCGCCACCACATAGCCGCCGGGACACATACAGAAGGTGTACACGGTCCTGTCCTGCAAATGGGCCACCAGCTTATAATCCGCCGCCGGGAGTTTCGGGTCCAGGCCGCCGTATTGGGCCTTGTCAATGACTTTCTGGTTCTGCTCGATGCGGACGCCCATGGCGAAGGGCTTCGGCTCCATGGGAAGGCCCAATTCATGGAGCATAGTCACGGTGTCCCTTGCGCTGTGGCCGATGGCCAGAATGGCCCGGTCACAGGAAATTTTGCTTCCGTCCGACAGCCGCAGGCCGGTCAAAGCACCGTTTTCCCGGTCCAGGCCGGTGACCTGAGCGTGAAAACGGACCTCCCCGCCCAGATCTTCGATACGATGGCGCAGGTTCCGGACCACCGTCAGCAGAATGTCCGTTCCCACATGGGGCTTGGCATCGTAAAGGATGTCCTCTTTGGCTCCCGCCGCCACGAACTGCTCCAGCACCCATTGAATTCGGGGGTTGTTCACGCCGGTGTTCAGCTTCCCGTCGGAAAAGGTCCCGGCACCGCCCTCGCCGAACTGCACGTTGCTGTCCGGGTCCAGCTCGCCGGTCTCCCAGAATTTTTGGACCTTTTCATGGCGGGTCCGGGCATCCTCGCCCCGCTCCAAAATAATCGGCTTCTGCCCCGCCAGAGCCAGGATCAGCCCGGCAAACATCCCGGCAGGTCCGAATCCGATGACCACCGGCCGCTTTTCCCCCGCCGGACGAGCCGCCGGAGGACAATACCGGTTCTCCGGGGCTTTCCTTGCCTTGGGACACCGGCGCAGAACAGTTTCCTCGTCCCCTTTCACCGCCACGTCCACGGTATAGACCAGGCGGACCTGAGGCTTTTTCCGGGCATCCACCGCCCGCCGGACGATTTTCAGTTCTAAAATGTCCTCCTCGTGGATGCGCAGCAGCCTGGCGGCTCTGCGCCGCAGGTCCCGCTCCCCAGGGAGCAGGTTCAGTTCCGAAAGTCGAATCATCCAATTTCCCCCGCATTTCTGCCCGCCAGACGGCCGCTGCTCCAAGCCCATTGGAGATTGTAGCCGCCGCAGGCTCCGTCAATATCCAGTACCTCGCCGCAGGCGTACAGGCCGGGGACCAGACGGCTTTCCATGGTCTCCGGGTCGAACTCCTCCGTGCGGATGCCCCCCGCCGTCACCTGGGCGCTGTCCATGCCCATAGGCTCGGTGATGGGCACCGGGAAGGCCTTCACCAATTCCGCCACGGTCTCCATGGCCCCCGCCGACAGGTCCCGGTCGGTTTTGACCCCCGCCCGGCGGGCAACCACCCGGCCAAGGCGGTTGTGCAGAATGCCGGTGAGCAGTTCCTCTGCCGCCCAGCCGGTTTCCAGCCGCCGGAATAATTCTTTTCGCAAATCATCTTCCGAAATCTCCGGCAGCAGGTCCAGAATGCACTTCCAGTTCCCACTTCCCTGGCCCACGTCCCGGGAAACTTCAAAAATCACCGGACCGGAAAGGCCGTACTGGGTGAACTGCACCTGCCCCTTGCTTTCGGCGAACAGCGCTTCGTCCCGGTACACCCGTGCCACACATTCCGTTCGGATGCCCTTCAGGCTTTCCACCCCGGCCCAGTCGGTTTTCAGCTGCACCAGGGCAGGCCGCAGCCGGGTGGCATGGTGGCCCAGCTTCATCAGCAGCCGGTAGCCGGACATGGACCCGCCCAGAGCCGTCCCGGCCAGGCCACCGGCGGCAATGATCAGCCGGTCGCAGGAAAGTCCCTCCCCGGCGCTTTCCAGCCGGAAGCCCTCCGGTGTTTTTTTGATTTTTTCCACTTCAAAACCGGTTTTCAGCGTAATATTGGTCCGGTTCAAGGCAAATCGCAGCACATCCACCACGGAATTGGCCTGGTCCGAGAAGGGGTACACCCGTCCGCTGTCCTCCACCACGGTATAAAGTCCCAGGGACCGGAACCAGTCCAGGGTCTCCTCCGGCGGGTATGCGCTCAGGGCCGGGCGGGCAAAGGCCGGGGCCTCCCCGAAGTAGCCCCCTTCCGAGGCGTGAAGGTTGGTCAGGTTACACCGGCCGTTGCCGGTAGCGGACAGCTTTTTCCCCACCCGTGCCTGCCGTTCCAGCAGCAGCACCTGGGTTTCCGGGTTTTCCGAAGCGGCCAGGGCTGCCGCCATGCCGGAGGCCCCGGCTCCGAGGATTCCAAGGATCATATCGACACCTGCTTTCTTTTCCCCTATTATAACGGATGGAACGCCGGGACACAAGAAAAACTTCTTTCCATACGGGCGGAAATGTGCTACAATACTTTCAAGGAGGCGCTTATGGACAGAAGCAATATTGAAAAAATCGCCCGCACGGCGGAGGAGAAAATGCTCCTATCCAAGCTGTGGGACAAAATACAGACCGGCGTCCGCCGGGAAATTCCCGCTTCCACCGGCTTTCTCTCCCCCAGCGAGCAGCACAGCGCAAAATTCCTCTTTGGGGACCTGCCGGGGCTGTACGCCTTCGGGGGCTATGCCGATGCGGAGCGGAAAATGCTGATTTTTCTGCCGGAATATCTGGACGAAACCTACTTATGCAGTGAAGATTCCCCGGTGGTCTGTCTCCATGCGGAATTTTATCAAGGGGACACCCCCACCCACCGGGATTTTCTCGGTGCGCTCATGGGCAGCGGCGTAGCACGGGAAGCCGTGGGGGACATCTGCGTGGGCAGCGGCTGCTGCGACTTCTTCGTAACGGAGCAAATTGCCCCCTATCTGCTGCAGAATTTCACCGGCGCAGGCCGGACCAAGGTCCGTCTTTCCAGAATTCCTTTGCAGAATGTGACCATCGCCCCGGCCCAGACCAAAGAAATTCGGGACACCTTGGCCTCCTTGCGGCTGGACAGCGTCATTTCCTCCGGTTTTCGCATCGGGCGGAGCCTGGCGGCGGACTATGTGACCGCCGGGAAAGCATCCATTGATGGCCTGCCCTGTGAAAAGCCGGACAAACCGGTGGAAGAAGGGCAGAAAATTTCCGTCCGGGGCCTGGGGAAAATTCTTCTCTCCCAGGTAAACGGGCAGACGAAAAAAGGCAGGATCGGCGTGACCATCCTGCGCTATATCTGAAAAAGGAGCGATTCTTATGAATATGGACCAGGTCATCGCCCGCATCAATGCGCTGGCGAAAAAAGCCAAGACCGAGGGCCTGACCGCCGAGGAAACTGCCGAACGGGACAAACTGCGCCGCATTTATATTGACTCCGTAAAGGCCAACCTGACCGGCCAGCTGGACAACACCTATATTCTCCGGCCCGACGGGACCAAGACAAAACTAGAGAAAAAATCCTGATGTTGCACGCCGACGTGCAACTTCTCCCGAATTTTCTCGTAGGGATACAAGGGGACTTCCCCGAAATTTCTGAAAAGGAGTCATTTCTATGGGAAAATTATGGTACTTGAGCCCGTCGGACCAGACGGGCAACACCGGCATCAACGGCTATGGCACGGAGGAGGCACAGATGAACGCCCTTCTGGACGCCATTACGCCCCATCTGGCCCGCTGCGGCGTGCGCTATCATCGGGCCAGCCGGGACCTGGGCATTGACTACCGGCCTGCGGAGTCCGACGCTCTGGGGGCGGATTATTACCTGGCCCTCCACTCCAACGCCGGGGGCGGCGGGGCGGCCTATGGGCCTATCGCCTTTTACTATGCCGCCGGGAAGGAACTGGCGGAGGAGCTGATCTGGCAGCTGCAAAAAACCGGCCAGAAAAGCAATCGCTACCAGAGTGTGGTCCGGAATCAGAACCTCTATGAGACCCGGATGATGAAGGCCGCCTCCTGCCTGCTGGAAGTGGACTTCCACGATTCCGCCGAGGGCGTGAATTTTATCGTCGGTCGCCGGGCGGATGCAGCCCGGGCTATTGCCATGGCCATCTGCGCCATTGATGGCACCGCCTGGGTGGACGAGGACCCCTTCCGGGAGCAGATGCGGACCCATCTGGTGAAGCTGGGCGAGACCCTTTCCGCCATTGCCCGGGAGTACGGCACCAACTACCAGCATCTTGCGGACCTGAACGGCATCCCGGACCCGAATCTCATCCATGTGGGCCAGGTGCTGAAAATCGACGGGAAGAAATCTCTGGACGATCTGGCGCTGGAAGTGTACCGGGGCGAATGGGGCAACGGCCAGGAGCGCAAGGACCGGCTCACGGAAGCCGGATACGACTATGATGCGGTGCAGGACCGTGTAAACACCCTTTACGGCTGATTACGGCTAAAATTTCACAAAATTTCTGGGCGGCTCCGGTTTCGGGGCCGCCCTTTTTGGCTGTCTGTCCGGCCCAGAGCATAAGAAACGAGCGGCCCCGTCAAGAGCCGCTCATTTCTTTTATCACACACACGAAAAGGGAGGGGGTTATCAAAAATATCAGGAAAGCAGGGCTGCACCCAGCTTCCGACAGGCATCCAGACCTTCGTCGTCCGGGGCCTCGTTGCACATGACGCTCTCGCAGGCAAGGACTGCACCGTCAGAGCGGCAGGTGTCCTCCCAGGTACGCAGCCATTCGCCGTCGCCCCAGCCATAGGAGCCGAACAGGGCGATCTTCTTGCCGGAAAGCTTCTTCTCGCAGTCGGAGAACATAGGGCCGAATTCCCCGTCCTCCAGTTCCTCGCTGCCCATGGCGGGACAGCCGAAGGCCACTGCATCATAGGTATCCATATCGGAAGCACCGAAGTCTGCGCTGGTCAGCAGCGACACATCGCCGCCGGCGTTCTTTGCGCCTTCTGCCACGGCCTGGGCCATGGCCTCGGTGTTCCCCGTTCCGCTCCAATAAACAACTGCAATTTTCATACTGCATCCTCATTTCTTTTTGGATTTCCAACCACAAGCCGATCCAGACTGCCATGCCGGGCGTAGGCCCGCTTGTAAGCGCCGGTACACCGACGGTACTGCCGGAACTTTCGTTCCGCCGCCTCCACGTCCCCATAGGCCTGCCAGGTGCCGCTGGCCCTGGCCCGGCTGCCGCCGTAGGTCAGGAAGCCCTCCACGTCCGCCGGGGGATAACCAAGGAAGATCCCAATTTCATGGGGGAAATCCACCCGGCTGCGCAAGCGGTGGGCCAGTTCTGCGACGGCCTGGTCGGCCGTGGTCATGGGGTACGCACGTTCCCGCAGGAGCCGCTGAGCCAGCGGGTCCCGCAGGTCCGCTTCCAGAAGTCTGGGACGGTAAAGGTAGATCAGGATGCCTCTTTTCAGTTCCTTCAGGGGCAGCACCCGGATTCCCTTCTCCCCAAAGCGCCGATTCAGACTCCGCAGGCTTTCCCGAAGGACCGGAAGGCTCTCCTTGGGACAGACAAACAGGCTGCCGGTTTTCAGACCGGCCAAAGTCGGGGCGCAGTGGGCCACCACCAGATCCTCGGACATTGCTTTCTCCGTTTCCGAATGGTTAGTTACCGCTAACCATTCTTCTGAAAAATAACCATCCCGTGGATGGCACCGTGGTACGGTTTTTGCGGTTAGTTATTTCTAACTGCCTAGAGTATAGCATAGAAACCCCTACCTGTCAAGTGGGAATTTCAGAAATTTTCCCGGAATTTTTCCGTCTTTCCAACGCGGACATTCGCTTTGCAGGTACGTATCGTCATTATTTCAGTTTTGGCGGGTATCGCCATAGAAAATCCTGTTCATTCCTATAAAATGCAAGTTTCCATCTTGACAATTTCATTTCCAGCGTGTAGAGTATAGCATATTTCAATGCGTAATGCAGAAAGGACCGTACCCTA
Source organism: uncultured Eubacteriales bacterium (assembly GCA_900544405.1). GTDB lineage: Bacteria > Bacillota > Clostridia > Oscillospirales > Oscillospiraceae > Faecousia. Next base: position 108,190 of record UQVA01000001.1, on the reverse strand, counting down.
TGGACATTTCGATCACCGCTCCCGCCTTCCCACCCGCTCCCCCGGCCACTCTGAAAGGAGTGGGCTTCGGCCGCATTTTCACGGATCGAATGTTCGCAGCGGACTTTTCCCCGGAAAAGGGCTGGCATGATGCCAGCATCGTACCCCTTTCCAACATCTCCCTGCACCCGGCCTGCTGCGTGTTCCACTACGGTGCCGAAGTATTTGAGGGACTGAAGGCCTACCGGACGGAGGATGGCGGCATTCAGCTATTCCGTCCCCTGGACAACGGCCGCCGGCTCTGGAACTCCTGCGAGCGGATGGGTCTGCCTCAGCTGCCCCCGGAGGACTTTGTGGAGGCCGTCAGGACCTTTGTGCGGGAAGAAGCCCCCTGGGTCCCCGGTGAGGCCAACACGTCGCTGTACCTGCGGCCCTTCGTGTTCTGCACGGATGTGCAGCTGGGAGTCCACGGCATCCGCAACGCCAGCTTTTACATCATCGCCTCCCCGGTGGGCAGCTACTATCCCCACGGGCTGGCCCCGGTCCACATCGCCATTGAGCGGGAGGACGTGCGGACGGTCCGGGGCGGTACCGGCTACGCCAAGTGCGGCGGCAATTACGCCGCAGCCACCCGGGCCACCGTCAAAGCGGAAAAGGCAGGGTACGACCAGGTTCTGTGGCTGGACGGCGTGGAGCGGCGGTACATTGAAGAAGTGGGGGCCATGAACGTGATGTTCAAAATCGGCGGAAAGGTCGTCACCCCCAGTCTCACCGGTTCTATTCTGCCAGGCATCACCCGGAGTACCTGCATCACTCTGCTGGAAGAAATGGGCCTTGGCGTAGAAGAACGGCGTTTGGATGTTGCGGAACTGCTGGACGCCGCCAAATCCGGTACCTTGGAGGAAGCCTGGGGCTGCGGCACCGCCGCCGTCATCTCCCCCATCGGTTCCCTGTCCTTCGACGGAGTGGATTACCCGGTCAGCGGCGGGAACATCGGCCCGGTGTCCCAGAAGCTCTACGACACCATTACCGGCATCCAATACGGCCGCCTGCCGGATGCCCACAGCTGGGTGACGAGGGTGTAAGCACTTCCGGCGGGGCTTTGTAGGGGCGGCGGCATGTGTCAAGGGAAACATGCCGCCGCCCCTACACGCAAAAACGAAACTGCGTCCCGCCCCTCATCCGTCTCGGCTAAAGCCGAGCCACCTTCCCCCAGGGGAAGGCTAATCTCAGAAGGGTCGGTACCCCTCTGCGTCATCCGACCGTACACCCCCTCCGGCTGCCCGAAAGGGCAGCCACCTCCCCCTACACGGGAGAGGCATTGCCCCTGCCGAAAGCCATCTATAAGCCGCAAAACGGGCTGTCTCTTATTTGAGACAGCCCGTTTTTGATTCTCTTACAGCTTTTTCAGCATGGCCTCGCTCTGCTCCAGCTGAGCGATCAGCGCCGCCGCCTTGGCGGCCTTTTCCCGCTCGGCGTTGACCACGGCCTCCGGGGCCCGGGCGGTGAAGTTCTCGTTGGACAGCTTGCCCTGGATGGAAGCAAGATTCTTTCTGGCCTTCTCCAGTTCCTTGGCCGTCCGCTCCAACTCCTTGGCCACGTCCACCAGCTGGCCCATAGGGATATACAGCTTGGCATCGGCGGTGGTGCAGCACACCAGGCCCTCCAGATTCTCCGGTTCCTTGTCCAGAATCGTCACCTTGTCCGCATAGGCCAGCCGCTGCAGGAAGCCTTCGCCCTCGGCGAACACCTCCGGGTGGACCGCCAGAATGGACAGCTCCGCCTTCTTGGAGGGGGGCACATTCATCTCGGCCCGCCGGTTCCGGATGGCCCGGATGGCGTTCATCACGCTCTCCATGTGGGCCTCCTCCGTGGGGAAGGCCAGGGCTTCGCTGTACTCCGGCCACTTGGCCACGATCAGGGCCGGGCCCTCATGGGGCAGGCTCTGCCAGATTTCTTCGGTGATGAAGGGCATGAAGGGATGCAGCAGACGCAGCACCTGGTCCAGCACATACACCAGCACCTTCAATGCCGTATCCTTCTGGTCGGCGTCGTCGCTGTACAGCCGGGCCTTGGTCAACTCGATATACCAGTCGCAGTAGGTGTCCCACACGAAGTCGTAGACCTTGGCAACAGCCACGCCCAACTCGTACTTTTCCAGATTCTCTGTGACCTCGCTGATGAGGGTATTCAGCTTGGAAAGCACCCACTTGTCGGCAATGGTCAGTTTGCCCGCCTCCGGCAGAGCGTTCACCGCATCCTCCGGCAGGTTCATCAGAACGTAACGGCTGGCGTTCCAAAGCTTATTGGCGAAGTTCCGCATGGCCTCGCAGCGCTCGGTGTAGAAACGCATATCGTTTCCGGGGGAGTTGCTGTTGACCATGTTCATCCGCAGGGCGTCGCAGCCGTACTTGTCGATCATTTCCAGGGGGTCAATGCCGTTGCCCAGAGACTTGGACATTTTCCGGCCCTTATCGTCCCGGACCAGGCCGTGGATGAGGACGGTGTGGAAGGGGGGCTTGCCGGTATGCTCGCAGCCGGAGAAGATCATCCGGGCCACCCAGAAGAAGATGATGTCATAGCCGGTGACCAGCACGTCGGTGGGATAGTATTTCGCCAGATCGGCGGTCTTTTCCGGCCAGCCCAGGGTCTCGAAGGGCCACAGAGCCGAGGAGAACCAGGTATCCAGCACATCCGGGTCCCGCTCGATATGGGTGCTGCCGCACTTTTCGCACTTGCAGGCATCCTGACGGGACACGGTGATATGGCCGCAGTCGGCGCAGGTCCAGGCGGGGATCTGATGGCCCCACCAGAGCTGCCGGGAAATGCACCAATCCCGCACGTTCTCCATCCAATTCAGATAAGTCTTGGTAAAGCGCTCCGGGACGAACTTTGTCTCCCCGTCCTTCACCACCCGGATGGCTTCCTCGGCCAGGGGCTTCATTTTCACGAACCACTGGGCGGAAATAATGGGCTCCACGTCGTTGTGGCAGCGGTAGCAGGTGCCAACGTTGTGGGAATAATCCTCCACCTTGACCAGATAGCCCTGTTCTTCCAGGTCGGCAACGATTTGTTTTCTGGCCTCGTACCGGTCCAGACCGGCGTACTTGCCGCCCAGGTCGTTGACCCGGCCGTTGTCGTCCAGCACCCGGATGACCTCCAGATTGTGCCGCAGGCCCACCTCGAAGTCGTTGGGGTCATGGGCAGGGGTCATTTTCACGCAGCCGGTGCCGAATTCCATCTCGGCGTAATCGTCCGCCACCACAGGAATTTCCTTGTTCAGCAGGGGAAGAATGACTTTCTTACCCACGATGGACTTGTAGCGCTCGTCGTTGGGGTTCACGCACACGCCACTGTCGCCCAGCATGGTCTCCGGCCGGGTGGTGGCCACGATGACCTCCCCGGAGCCGTCAGCCAGGGGGTAGCGGATGTGCCACAGGTGACCGGGCTTATCCACATACTCCACTTCCGCATCGGACAGGGCCGTAACGCAGTGGGGGCACCAGTTGATGATACGGCTGCCCTTGTAGATGAGGCCCTTTTCATACAGGGACACGAACACCTCCCGGACGGCCTTGGAGCAGCCCTCGTCCATGGTGAATCGGGACCGGCTCCAATCACAGGAAGCGCCCAGCTTTTTCTGCTGCTCCACAATGCGGTCGCCGTACTTCTTCTTCCAGTCCCAGACCCGTTCCAGGAACTTTTCCCGGCCCAGATCGTAGCGGGTCAGGCCCTCCTTGCGAAGCTCCTCCTCCACCTTGATCTGAGTGGCGATGCCCGCATGGTCCACGCCGGGAATCCACAATGCGGAGTAGCCCTGCATCCGCTTGAAGCGAATGAGGGTATCCTGCAGGGTATCGTCCATGGCGTGGCCCATGTGCAGCTGGCCCGTCACATTGGGGGGCGGCATGACGATGGTAAAGGGCTTGGCGTCGGCCTTGTCGGAGGGACGGAAATAGCCGCCGTCCTCCCACATTTTGTAAATTTTGGCCTCCACCTGCCCGGGTTCATAGACCTTCGGCAGTTCTTCTCTTGCCATATTGACACATCCTTTCCAAAATAAAAGACGCCCTGAACCAAAAAGGCTCAGGGCGAAAACTTTTCCGCGGTACCACCTGAATTCCCGGAAAAACCGGGCACTCCAACGCTGTATCGGGCGCACCCGGCCTCCCCTACCGAAACTCTTTCAGGGAAGCAGCTCCGAAGCGACCGCACCGGAGCCGTGGGCAGACCTTACAGCTTGCGGTCCGCTCTCTGAAACGCACGAATCCCCGGAGACCCTCTCCGTCAACGCTTTGTACTCATAAAAATACCATATTCCGGCCGGATTGTCAAGCCAAATTCTTGGCTCCCGCCTTCAAATGCTGCCGGGCCGGGTGACAGATGAGCAGCGCAATGCCCACCAGCACCGCCGTGGTGCTCAGGCTCACCGGGTAAACGGTCATCACCGTCTGGAAGGTGGGGTTGGCCCGGAACACCGTGTACACCCACACCACCCGCAGGCCGCAGATGCCGAAGGCCGTCAGCAGAGCCGGCAGCAGAGAAATGCCAAAGCCCCGAAGATAACCGGACATATTCTCATAAAGCGTAGTGAAAATATAGGCAAAGAGAATCAGCTTCAAACGGGTGTAGCCGATAGCAACGACCTCCGGGTCGCTGTTGAAAATTGCCAGGAGATTCTTGCCGAAGGTCAGGGCCAGCAGCACGATGCAGGCCGTGCAGATGGCACATTCCAGCAGACACAGAGCCAGCACCTTCCGGCAGCGCTTGATTTCCCCTGCCCCGTAATTCTGCCCCACAAAAGTGGTGCAGGCCTGGGAGAAGGAGTTCAGCACGGCGTAGGCGAACGTCTCCACGTTGGAGGAAGCGCCGGAGGCGGCCATGACCACCGTACCCAAGCTGTTCACGGAGGAGGTAATGAGAATATTGGACAGAGAGAACAGGGCGCTCTGGATGCCCGCAGGCACGCCGATGCGCAAAATGCGTCCCAGAGCCTTGCCGTCGATACGCAGCTTGCTCGGGTCCAGCTTGATGGATTTGTCCGTGTTCCGCAGCTTCAGAAACAGGATAACGGCACTGACCGCATTGGCACTGACGGTGGCAATGGCCACGCCGTCCACGGTCATTTTCAGTGCCAACACGAAAAACAGGTTCAGCAACACATTCAGTACGCCGGAAAAGGCCAGGGCCAGCAGGGGCGTTTTCGTGTCGCCTACGCTTCGGAAAATAGCGGCTTCAAAGTTATAGAGCAGGATGACCGGCATTCCCAGGAAGTAGATCCGCAGATAGGTCAGTGCCATGTCGAACACATCCTCCGGCACGTTCAGGCTGGACAGAAGGCTGTGGGCAATGGCTTCGCCGAAGGCCGCCATGAGAATGCCGCCCAGAACGGAAAGCAAAATGGCCGTATGGACTGTCTTTTCCACCATGTCCCGGTCGTTCCGCCCCAGGGCGTTGGCAATAACCACGTTGGCCCCCAGGCCGATGCCCACGAAGAAATTCACCACCAGGGACACAATAGCGGAATTGGAGCTGACGGCGGCCACGCAAGCATTCCGGGCCTCACCGGTAAAATTCCCCACTACTGCCAGGTCCGAAGCGTTGAAAAGCTGCCCCAGAATGGCCGTAGCCGCAATGGGCAGAGCGAATTGGGGGATTTTGTTCCAGATCGAGCCGTGGATCATGTCCATTTCCGCTTGTTTTGTCCGTGACATAGTTCCTCTCCTTCAAATCGACAAACAGTGACGTTATTTTAATACAAACCGGACCGCATTGCAAGAGCGCCGGGCGGCTTTTTGCAAAAATGGCATAAGAAAAAGTCCTGCCGGAAAATCCAGCAGGACTTTGGTGCGCGAGGCGGGACTTGAACCCGCATGCCCGGAATGAGCACTAGAACCTGAATCTAGCGAGTCTACCAATTCCACCACTCGCGCATTTCGTTCGCTCTCGGGTCAGCCCCGATTGCTTGGATATAATAACACGAGTTTCCGGTTTTGTCAACTACTTTTTTCGCAATTTTTCATCTTTTTTCCGGGCAGGGTTTTCCGAACTTTTCAGTCCTTATAATACAGGTAGCAGTGGCAAAACCCCTTGAAATTCGGATCAGCGATCTGGTCCCGGAATTCCTTGCACATGCACTTGGTATCCTCGGTCCGCTCCAGGCGGCAGGGGCAATAGCCTCCGGTCCGCTTCAGGCCCTCCTTCACGGTAGCCACGACTTCCTTGTCGGGATTCAAATGAACTGCCATTTTGCTTCGCTCCCCTCTTTATTTCGCTTCCACGACCACCTTGCCGTTTTCCGCACGGGCGGAAAGGACGCTGATGGGCGCTTCAAAGGAATCAATGATTTTTTCGCTGATGGGGTCCTCCACATCCTGCTCCAGCACCCGGCGGAGATTCCGGGCACCGTAGGTCACGGAGTAAGCCTTGTCCACCAGATAGTCCACCAGGCTCTCGTCCCAGGTGAAGGTCAACTCCCGGTTGGCCAGGCTGTCCTTCAATTCGCCCAGCATAATGCCCGCAATGTTGCGGAAGTTCTCCTTGGTCAGGTGGTTGAAGGTGATGATCTCGTCCACCCGGTTCAGGAACTCCGGCCGCAGGAAGGAACGCAGGGCCTTCATGGTCCTCTCCTCGTCGGCCTGTACGCCCCGGTCAAAGCCCAGACTGGACACGTTGCCCTCGGACCCGGCGTTGGAGGTCATGACGATAATGGCATTTTCAAAGTTCACCAGCCGGCCCTGAGCATCGGTGATGCGACCATCGTCCAGCACCTGCAGCAGGATGTTCAGCACATCCGGGTGGGCCTTTTCGATCTCATCGAACAGCACCACGCTGTAAGGCTTCCGACGAATCTTCTCCGTCAGCTGTCCGGCTTCGTCATAGCCCACATAGCCGGGAGGAGACCCGATCAGCTTGGAGACGGTGTGCTTCTCCATGTACTCGGACATATCCAGACGGATGAGGGCGTCGGTGGAGTCAAACAGGTCGTTGGCCAGGCACTTCACCAGTTCCGTCTTGCCCACGCCGGTGGGGCCCACGAAGATGAAGCTTACCGGACGGCGCTTGGGGGAAATACCCACCCGGTTCCGCCGGATGGCACGGGCCACGGCGTCCACCGCCTGGTCCTGGCCCACGATATGCTTCCGGAGCCGGTCCCCCAGGCCCCGAATCTGCTCGTACTCCTGTGCCTTGATCTTCGTTGCGGGGATTTTGGTCCAAAGCTCGATGATACGGGCCAGATTTTCCATGGTCACAGCCGGGGCGGGCAGCTTTTCCAGTTCTTCAATTTCCCCGGCAATGCGGCACAGCTTGCTGCGGATTTCCGCCAAGCGCTCAAAATGCTCGTTCTCCGTGTCCTCGGTGAGCATCCGCAGTTCCAATTCATAATCGTCCCGCTCTTTTTTCAGTTCCGCCATCCGGGAAATCTCTTTGCAGCGGAGGTTCACGTCGGAACAGGCCTCATCCAGCAGGTCGATGGCCTTGTCCGGTAGGAACCGGTCGGTGATGTACCGCTCGGACAAGATCACGCACTGGCGTGCAATTTCCGGGGACACCGCCACCCCATGGAACTGGGCGTAGCTTTTGGCGATGCCCTGCATGATCTGGCAGGCTTCCTCGATGGTCGGCTCCGCCACGTTCACCGGCTGGAACCGGCGCTCCAGCGCCGCATCCTTTTCGATGTACTTCCGGTATTCATTGAAGGTCGTTGCGCCGATGACCTGAATTTCGCCTCGGGACAGGGCCGGTTTCAGGATGTTGGCGGCATTCATGGAGCCTTCGGCGTCTCCGGCACCCACCAGATTGTGGACCTCGTCAATGACCAGGATGATGTTGCCGCACTCTTTGATCTCGCCGATGAGGCTCTTCATGCGGCTCTCGAACTGGCCACGGAACTGGGTCCCTGCCACCAGGGCCGTCAGGTCCAGCAGAAACACTTCCTTGTCCCGAAGCTTGAAGGGCACGTCCCCGGCGGCAATGCGCTGGGCCAATCCTTCGGCAATGGCGGTCTTGCCAACGCCCGGCTCGCCGATGAGGCAGGGATTGTTCTTCTGGCGGCGGTTCAGAATCTGAATGACCCGCTCGGTCTCCACATCCCGGCCGATGACTTTATCCAGCTTCCCGCCTCTGGCCCGGCCGGTCAGGTCCATGCAGTAGGCGTCCAGGAATTTGTGCTTCTTGGACTTTTTCTTCTCCTCCTTGGGGGGCGCTTCCTGCTGCTTTTCCTCCTTTTCCTTGGCGGGCAGATTGCTGCCGGTGCCGAAAAGCTGGTTCAGCAGGGGAAATGTGGCAGTCTGGGCATCATTCTCCCCGTCCTCGTTTTCCTCGCTCTGGCCAAAGATGGAACTCATTTCGTCGCTGAGCATATCCAGGTCATCCTCGGAAATGCCCATCTGCTTCACCGCCGCATCGATCTGGGGGATCCCCAGGCTTTTGGCGCATTTCAGGCAGTAACCTTCGTTCATGGTCACGCCGTTCTCCACCTTGGTGACAAACACCACGGCAATATTCTTCTTGCATTTGCTGCACATTTTCGGCTGCATTTGGTATCACTCCTTGTAAAAAGCCGTCCTTTGCGCCTAGTATAGCACAAAGGACGGGAAAAGAAAATAACAAATTATGAATTATCAAAAGCCGTTGTTCAGGAAAAAGCGGTCTTGCCCCTTGTCGTACCACACGCCGGTCATGTACAACCCCCCGGCGGGGACCGTGGGTCCGGCGGCGGTCCGGTTGCCGGAGTCCAGGATGGCTCCGATGTCCTTGGTTGCAATTTTGCCCTCGGCGGCGTAGACCACCGTTCCGGCCATGGCCCGGGCCATATTATAGAGGAAGCCGTTGGCGCTGACCCGTAGGTAAATGCGCTCCGCCTCCCGCCACACATCGTAGGCGTACACGGTCCGCACCGTGGACTTCACATCCGTGCCCACGGACCGGACGGCGGCAAAGTCGTGGGTCCCCACAAACTGGGCGGCGGCCTCCGCCATAATGTGTTCGTCCAGGTGCCGGGGATAAAACCAGGCCCGGTTCACATAGAAGGGGTCCCGGACACGGGAGTTGTAGATCATATAGGTATATTCTTTTTTCACGCAGGACCCCACGGCGTTGAAATTCTCGCTGACCTCCCTGGCTCCGGTGACAACGATGTCGGGGGGCAGATGGGTATTCAGGGCATAGGGCAGCCGGTCCACGGGAATTCGGCTCTCCGTGCGAAAATTGGCGCAGTAGCACCGGGCATGGACCCCGGCATCGGTGCGGCCGCAGCCCGCCACATGGACGGGACCGCCCACCACATCCGCCACGGCCTTCGCCAGCGTCTCCTGGACCGTGGGAAGGCCCTGCTGAATTTGCCAGCCATGATAGGCCGTACCCTCATAAATGAGGAAAACCGCAAGATTTCGCATAAGTCCTCACAGTCCGAAGTGTACCAGGGTGAAAATCACCGCCAGCAGAACAATGCCCAGCAGAAACGCAATATAATCATTGCGGCCATAGCGGAGCAGCTTCATTTTCGTGCGGCCTTCGCCGCCATGATAGCAGCGGCATTCCATGGCCGTGGCCAACTCGTCGGCCCGGCGGAAAGCGCTGATGAACAGCGGCACCAGAATGGGAATCAGGGCCTTCACCCGCTCCATGAGGCTGCCGTTTTCAAAATCCGCACCACGGGACCGCTGAGCGGACATGATCTTATCCGTTTCTTCGATTAAGGTCGGGATGAAGCGCAGGGCAATGCACATCATCATGCTCAGCTCGTGGACCGGCACATGGATGGCTTTCAGGGGTCCCAGAAGGGATTCCAGCGCATCGGTCAAGGCAATGGGCGAGGTGGTGTAGGTCAGCAGAAACGTGCCGGACACCAGCATCAGGATGCGGACCATCATCTGCACAGCCCGCAGCAAGCCCTCCAGGGTAATGGTCAGCTTCCAGAAGGACACGAGGACCGTTTCCCCCTGGGAGAAGAAAATGTTCAGCACGGCGGTGAAAATCAGGATCATCACCAATGGCTTCATGCCCCGCAGAATGGCCTTGGGGGGTATCTTCGAGATGGCAATGACCGTGCAGAGGCAAATGAGCATCACGGCATAAGAAATCCAGCTTACCGCCACAAAGAGGGCCACGATATAAACGATTAGCAGCAGCAGCTTGGCCCGGGGGTCCAGCCGATGGACCACGGAATTTCCGGGGAAATACTGGCCCAAGGTAATGTCTTTCAGCATTTTCCCGCCTCCCGATACTTGCTCAGCACCGCCACGGCCTGTTCCATGGTGTACACCGGCGGCACGTCCAGCCCCCGGCGGCGCAGGTCCAGGAACACACGGGTCACAGGCGGTATGTCCAGGCCCATGGAAAGCAGCTCCTCCGCATGGGAGAAAACCTCCTCCGGCTTGCCCATCAGGGCCAGCTTGGAGCCGTTCATCACCAGCAGCCGGTCCGAAAGCCGGGCCACGTCGCTCATGGAGTGGCTGACCATCAGGATGGTGGCATTTTTTGCCTTCTGGTAGGCGCAGATGTTGCCGAGGATTTCTTCCCGGCCCACCGGGTCCAGTCCGGCGGTGGGTTCGTCCAAGATCAGCACCTCCGGCTCCATGGCGATGACGCCTGCAATGGCCACCCGGCGCTTCTGTCCTCCGGACAGGTCAAAGGGCGAGACTTCCAGCTGCTCCGGCTTCAGGCCCACGAAGCCTGCGGCCTCCCGAACCCGCCGGTCAATTTCGTCCGGCTTCAGGCCCATGTTCTTGGGGCCGAAAGCGATGTCCTTATAAACGGTCTCCTCAAAAAGCTGATATTCCGGGTACTGGAACACCAGGCCCACCCGGAACCGGCAGGCACGGGTCACCTGCTTGCTCTCCCAGATATTCTGCCCGGACAGCAGCACCTCTCCGTCGGTGGGCTTCAGAAGGCCGTTCAGGTGCTGGATGAGGGTGGATTTTCCGGAGCCGGTGTGGCCGATGATACCCAGGAATTCGCCCTTCTCGACGGAAAACGACACATGGTCCAGAGCGGTATGTTCAAACGGGGTCCCGACGGAGTAAATATGCGTCAGGTCCCGGACTTCAAGAATTGGGGTCAATGTTCATTCCTCCAAGGGTCAGGCCATTACCGACTCGTAAAGTGCCTGCCCGCATTCTTCGATGGTCAGCCGGTCCAGGGGCAGGCGGAAGCCCCTCCGGTCCAGTTCCCAGCACAGCTCCACCGTGTCCGGGGCGGCCAGCCCCAGCCGGTGCAGCAGGTCCACCTGGGAAAAAACTTCCTTCGGGGTGCCGTCGGCGGCAATTTGCCCCTGATGCAGCACCACCACCCTGCCCGCCTGAGCGGCCTCATCCATGTGGTGGGTAATTAAAATCACGGTAATGCCCTTTTCCCGATTCAGCCGCAGGACGGTCTCCATGACCTCCCGTCGGCCCTTGGGGTCCAGCATGGCGGTGGGTTCGTCCAGGACGATGCACTTCGGCTCCATGGCAATGACGCCCGCAATGGCAATGCGCTGCTTCTGCCCGCCGGAGAGCAGGTGCGGGGCGTGCTCCCGGTACTCATACATGCCCACCTGTTTCAGGGCCAGTTCCACCCTCCGGCGGATTTCCGGGCTGGCCACGCCCAGATTTTCCGGGCCGAAGGCCACATCTTCCTCGACTACATTCGCCACGATCTGGTTATCCGGGTTCTGGAACACCATGCCCACGCTGCGGCGAATCTGAATGAGCTTTTCCTCGTCGGCGGTGTCCATGCCGTAGACCCAGACCTTGCCGCCGGTGGGCAGCAGGATGGCGTTGAAATGCTTGGCCAGGGTGGATTTTCCGCAGCCGTTGCTGCCCAGTATGGCCACAAAGCTGCCGTTTTCGATGGTCAGGTTCAGGTCCTTAAATACGGCAACGCCGGGCGTGTCCTCCACGCCCGGATACGTATATGCCAAATGCTCTGTCTGAATGGTTTCCTGCAACGGAATTCCTCCTTAATCCGGCGTCCACCGGCCGGTGGAGCCGCAGGGCAGCACAAACCCGGTCTCGGTGACGGGAAGCCCAAGCTCCCCTACCGCCGTCTTGCCGCCGTGGGTCTTTCCGAACACCGTATCGGCCGCATACCCCACCGCAGAGGGGGCCAGGCCGGTGGTGTAAGAATTGATGATAACGAACAGGGGATTGTCGGTGAGCAGCTTCGCCGTTTCCAGCAGGAAGGGATAGAAACTGGTCTCCATTTTCCAAATTTCCCCGCTGGGACCCCGGCCATAGCTTGGCGGGTCCATGACGATACCGTCGTAGCGCCGTCCCCGGCGAATCTCCCGCTGGATGAACTTGCCGCAGTCGTCCACGATCCAGTGGATGGGCTTGTCCTCCAGGCCGGAGGCCTTGGCGTTTTCCTTGGCCCAGGCCACCATGCCCTTGGCCGCATCCACATGGAAGACCTCTGCGCCGCCCGCTGCCGCCGCCAAGGTAGCGCCGCCGGAATAAGCGAAGAGATTCAGCACCCGCACGGGCCGGTTGGCGGAGGCCACCTTTTCCCGGATAAAGTCCCAGTTGGCGGCCTGCTCCGGAAACACGCCCGTATGCTTGAAATTCATGGGTTTTACCTGGAAGGTCAGGTAATCCCGGTAGCGGATGAGCCATTTTTCCGGCAGGTCGTTGTCTGACCACCGGCCGCCGCCGGTAGACGAGCGGATATACCGGGCGTCATAATGCTTCCAGCCGGGGTGTGCGTGGGGGGTAGCCCAGATTACCTGGGGGTCCGGGCGGACCAGCAGGTATTTGCCCCACCGCTCCAGCCGTTCCCCTTCCGAGGTGTCCAGCACTTCAAAATCTTTCCACAAATCCGAGATCCAAACCATATTTTCTCTATTTCTCCTCTTAATAAGCCGGGGTCACGATGGTGGGGTTGCTGGGAACGGGCACCGTGGGGGTAGTCGGATTGCTGGGTTTGGAGGGATGAGCCTTTTCGTAGGCCTCCCAGGCCTCCTTGGTGTGCACGGTGCAGACCTGATAGGGGGCCTTCACATCGGTGTTCACGTTGCCGTTGATGCCGTGGAACTCCGCATCGGTGCCGTCGTCGTTGATATAATAGATATAGTCGTCCCGCAGGAACGCCTTCTCCAGGCCCACGGTACCAGCCTTGATGATGTCGTCCAGCTGGCTCTTGGTGAGCTTCACCAGGGCCACTTCCTCAATTTCAACGGTCTTGTCCACTTCCGCAAACTTCTTGCAGTAGTCCGTGGCCACGCCGTTGCCGGTCTTGCAGTAGTCCACCAGAACGTGCTGGTCGCAATAGCCCAGGTCCACATCCTCCCAGTAGGCCATGGCGGACTGGGTGGGGCTGTACCCGGCGGAGGTGATACGAATATCCTTCCGGCAGGCGTCGGTAGCCAGCTTGCCGGAGTCTTTGCAGATGGTGAAATAACTCATGCCGCTGGTGTCGTGGAGGTAAGCCTCCTCCTTACCGGCGTTGATGGGCTCCATGACCTTCCGCCACATGGTGGCTGCCGGGTTATCCCAGCTGACGGTCCGAATGGTTTCCGGCTGCTCAAAGCCCACCCACACGGAGCTGGTGTAATACTTGGTGAAGCCGCAGTACCAACGGTCGTGGCTGTTGCCGGTTGTACCGGACTTGCCGTAGGCGATGCCCGTGGACAGGTTGGCCTCGGTGGTGTAGTTCACCACGGCGTTGCGGAGGCAGTAATTCATATAGTTGACGGTCTTTTCACTGAAGGCCTCGTGGGATTCCTGAGTATTATCCAGCACCAGATTGCCGTCCCGGTCATAGACTTTGGTGAAGGTCCGTGCCTGCCGGTAGATACCGTTGTTGGCGAACGCAGCATAGGCGGCGGTCTCCTCCCGGACGGTGGCGCCATAGATCTGGTCGCCCAGAGCCAGAGCGCCGACGGACCGGTCAGTGACGTACTCGTCGTAATACTCGGAATACTCTTCCTCCACATACTTCTTAAAGCACAGTTTGTTAACAGCGATGTCGAAGCTGTAATCGATGCCGTTCTCATACACCATCCAGGCCGCCACGGCGTTGATGGAGTTGGTCAGGGCGTTGAGAATGGTGCTGCGATAGGAATAGGACCGGTCAAAGTTCAAAGGATAGGCACCGCTGTCATAGGTCAGCGGAATGTCCCAGATGGGCGTCACCGGGGTCATGCCCGCCTCGAAAGCAGGGGCGTAAGCCGTCAGGGGCTTGATGGAAGAACCGTTGCCCCGGTAGGCATCGGTGGCCAAGTTGAAGCCAAAGTAGGTGTCCTTCTCGCCCACGCCACCGGCCAGGGCGCAAATATCGCCGGTGCGGTTATCAATGATGACGGTAGCCGCCAGAAGCTGCTGGCCGCCGTAGGTCTCCGGAATTTCGTCCAGATTATTGTAGATAGCGTCCACCTGGTCCTGCACATCCTTGTTCAGGGTGGTATAGATATGATAACCGGCAGTGGTCAGCTTCTTGATATACTCGTTCCGGATCTCAATCGTCACATTCTCGATGCCGTCCTGCTTGGCCAGGGCCTCGGCCACATCCTGAATGACCGTCTCCTCAAAGTAGGAGTACACGCCCTCAGCACCGCCGGCCTTGACCTCGATCTCATTGCCGCAGTCGGGGCAATAATAATGGTCGGAGCCTTCCTCGTGGACCAGATTCCGGACGGGACCCTGATAGCCGCAGCCCTCGGTCTCGCACTTCACCCAACGGTCAGCGTCGGCAATGCCGGACTTGAACACCATTTCCTGGGCCACGGCCTCGTCATACCGGTCCTGATCGATCCAGCCCTGGTCCAGCATCTGGTCCAGGATGGTCAGCTGCCGCTCCCGGTTGTTGGCAAGGGTCTGGTCGCTGATATAGGGGTCATACAGGGAGGGGTTGTTGGTGATGCCGATAAGGCTGGCGCACTCGGCCAGGGTCAGTTCCTGCAATTCCTTGCCGAAATAGGAGGCCGCAGCGCTCTTGACACCGTAGCAGCCCTCACCCATATAGATGATATTCATATACTTTTCCAGAATTTCTTCCTTGGAGTATTTCTTCTCCACCAGAATGCCGGAGATAATTTCCTGGACCTTCCGCTGGACCAGAATTTCATTCTTGCCGGTGTAGTTCTTGATCATCTGCTGGGTGATGGTGGAGCCGCCCATGCTGGAGTTGTTCATAAACATCCGGGCGCAGGCCTTGATGGTGGTAACCCAGTCCACGCCCTGATGCTCGAAGAACCGCTTGTCCTCGATGGCCACCGCCGCATGGATCAGGTCCTGGGGCAATTCGTCAAAGGTGGCATCCTCCTGGCTGGCACTGGCGTACATGACCCGCAGCAGCTGGATATTGTCGTTGGAGTCCACATAGTAGAGCCGGGAGGCCCGGTCCGGTACCTTCGTGGCCAGATCGACGCCCGCTCCGGGGATGATGTCCTCCTGCAGGTAGTCGCCAGTGGCATTGGCCAGTACCATAAAGCAGACCATGCCGATGATGGCCACGGTAGCCGCAGCGCCCACCGCTACCTTAAACGCTCCGAAAAGCACCATCCAGAGGCCCCGGAGGGTCTTTAGATACCAGGGCGCATTCCACTCCTGCCGGGGCTTCGGCTCCTTCTTTTTCTTCTTATTCTGATCCTGTTCAGCCATAGTTGGATACCTCCTGAAAAGGCTTTGTACAAAAATCGTGTGCGTGGGGGAACACGGGAAAAGACCCGTTTGGCGTATTATAGCATATTTTTCCCCAAAGGGAAACCCCCTATTTATTAATATTCATTTAACGAAATGGGTATCCTGTTTTCAGGAAAGGACGGAGAAGAACATGCGAAGATTTTTGTCCCTGGGACTGATGCTGGTGTATCTCCTGGGGGTCCGGGGCGGCTATGTGGCCCTGTGGCAGGACGAGGACCCGGAGCCGGTGGCCGTGTTCCCCTACGCCGTGGCCAGCCTGCCGCCGGAGGACCAGGAAGCCCTTTTTCGTGGAATTGTCATAAAAAACGAAGAAGATTTGCGGTACCGGTTAGAGGACTTTTTGTCATAATCACGGAATTTCACTTTCCCTCTTGATTTTCTCCGCCGCAGCGGGTACAATATAGCCAAGTTCAAGGACCCGAAAGTGGAGGAGATACTATGGCAGACGAATTCGGCTCTGATTTTATGACCATCGTAGACGAGGACGGCACGGAATACGAACTGGAAGTCCTCAGCTCTCTGGAGTATAACGGCTCCACTTATCTGGCCGTGACCCCCGCCGACGGCGATAACGACGAGGCGGACCTGGAAGTGAGCATTCTCAAGTCCGAGGAGGATGAGAACGGTGAGCCGCTGCTGTGCGCCATTGAGGACGAGGCGGAACTGGACACCGTCTATCAGCTCATCATGGACCAGCTTTACGCTGAGGATTCCGAGGACGAAGAATAAGTTTTTCTTTCCTGCTTGGTGCGTAATGTGCCCGTTTGGACCCACATTTTTGAATCGGGACGTTTGACTTCCCGGCCGGATCGCAGACCTCCCGCCCACGCTTCGACGATGGGTGGACGTTGGGAGCACTGATGGTCGTGAGCGGCGACCCACCTGCCATCTCGTGCAGGTCATAATCGGGTGCATACGGCTAAAGCGGGGTGCGGGGAGCTTCGGCTCCCCGTTTTTTTGCATTTTCTGTAAACTTTTTTCGCATTTGCGAAAACATTTGTATTTTCCTCTTGCAAGCGCCGGAGGAATCCGTTATAATAAACCGGTCTATGCAAAACCCGGTGCTTTGAAGCGCCGGAATAACGAGAGGAATGAATCACATGAGCGCATCCAACAAGAAGAAGCTGCGGAAGGAGCAGGAGCTTGAACAGCTCACCGAGAAGCAGCAGGCAGCCCGGAAAGAGGCCAAGCAGACAAAGATCTACACCGTCGTGTTCATCTGCGTGATCGCACTGGTCCTGGTGGCCTTTGCAGGCACCCTGATCTACCGGAGCGTCAGCAACTCCGGCACCATTGAGAAGAACACCAAGGCCGTGACTATTGGCGACCACACGCTGTCCACCGCAGAGCTGAACTATTATTACATGGATCTGATCCAGGCTCAGTACAGCTCCTGGCAGAGCACGTACGGCAACTACATGAGCCTGTACCTGCAGATGATGGGGCTGAACCTGACCAAGTCCCTGGACAGCCAGATTCGGGACAGCAGCACCAACCAGTCCTGGGCGGACTACTTCCTGGACACCGCCATTGAAAATGCCCGGGGCACTTACGCCCTCTATGACGATGCCCAGGCCAACGGCTTCGACACCGACGTGAGCGCCAACGTGGACACCACCGTCAGTTCCATGACACTGGCCGGCACCAACGCCGGTTACTCCAACCTGGCCGCCTACCTGAAGGCCCGCTACGGCAACGGCGCTACCGAGGAGACCTTCCGGGAATACTGCCGGGTGTCCCTGATCGCCCAGGCTTACCAAAGCGCACACTCCGACAGCCTGACCTATGACGATGCCGCCATCCGTGCCTACGATGCCGAGCATGGCGAGAACTACAACTCCTTCACCTACACCACCGTGTATGTAAAGGCCAGCGACTTCCTGCAGGGCGGCACCACCGACTCCGACAACAAGGTCACTTACTCCGACGAGGAGAAGGCCGCTTCCGTCACCGATGCCAAGGAAGCTGCCGACAAACTGGCAGAGGCCAAGTCCACCGTGGAACTGGAGAAGTTAGTGAACCAGGTGGAGTTGCCCGCAGCGACTGCCTCCGAACTGACCGCAACCCAGAGCAAGGACATTCTTTACACCTCCGTGAACTCCGCCTTCCAGGAGTGGGTCTCCGATCCCAGCCGGGTAGCCGGTGACACCAAGGTGTTCCCCAACGAGTCCACCACCACCGATGATGACGGCAAGGAGACCACGACGACCTACGGCTACTATGTAGTGATGTTCGAAAGCTCCACCGACAACGTCAAGCCCATGGCAAACGTGCGGCATCTGCTGGTAGCCTTTGAAGGTGGCACCAAGGATTCCAATGGCAAAACCACCTACTCCGATGAGGAGAAGGCTGCCGCCAAGGCCAAAGCCGAGGAGCTGCTGGAGCAGTGGAAGTCCGGCGACGCCACCGAGGACAGCTTTGCCGAGCTGGTGAAGGACAACACTGCCGACACTGCCTCCGCTTCCACCGGCGGCCTGTATGAGAACATCAACCCCGGCTCCAACTATGTTGAGAACTTCAAGAACTGGGCTCTGGAAGACCATCAGCCCGGCGACACCGGCATCGTGGAAACCGAGTACGGCTACCACATCATGTACTTCGTGGGCGGCTCCGAGCAGACCTACCGGGATTACATGATCGAGAACCAGCTGCACAGTGACGATATGCAGAGCTGGTACAACGGCCTGGTGGAAGCCACCACCGTGGACGTGCTGAACACTTCCAAGATTCGCAAGGACCTGGTGCTGGCATCCAGCAAGTAAAAACGCATAGAAATCGCCTCCCATGGGAATGATTCCCACAGGAGGCGATTTTTTATGGAAAAAAGTGGGAAGCTGGCCCTGTCCGGAGGCTGCGCCGGGGCCATCAACGGTCTGTTCGGCGGCGGGGGCGGCATGGTCCTGCTGCCCATGCTGTCCGGTTATGTAGGCATGGAGGAGGATAATCTGTTTCCCGCCTCCGTTGCCATGATCTTTCCCATCTGCATAACCTCGCTTTTGAGCAGTGGGCAGGCCATTCCCTGGGCCGCTGCCCTGCCCTTTCTCATTGGCGGCAGTCTTGGGGGGCTGGCCGCCGGGCTTTGGGGCCAGCGCATCCCCACCCTTTGGCTCCACCGGTTTCTGGGAGCGCTGATTTTATGGAGCGGGGTACGGTATTTATGCTGAGCAGCTTTCCCGTTTCTCTCCTGGCCGGTGCCGTCCTGGGCTTTCTCTCCGGCCTGGGTACCGGCGGAGGCAGTTTGCTTCTTTTGTGGCTGACCATGGTCGTCGGAATGCCCCAGCAGGATGCCCGGATGGTCAATCTGCTTTTCTACCTGCCCGCTGCACTGATCACGCTGCTGCTGCGTAAAAAGCAGGGGCTGCTGCCTGTCAAGCCCCTGCTCCCCGGTATGGCTGCGGGCTGCGCCGCTGCATTTTTGTTCTCCCGGCTGGAAAATATCCTGGATGCCGTCCTCATGAAAAAGGCCTTCGGCGTTCTGCTTCTTTTCCTGGGCATCCGGGAACTCTTTTACCGCCGCCGATAGGCCAGATACCCCTCCAGAATCAGAGAGGCAGCCACCGCATCCACGGTATTTTTCCGCTTTTTCCCGTGATAATTGTGGTCGGACAGGATCTGATGGGCCTCCACCGTGGTCCGCCGCTCGTCCCACATTTCCACGTCCACCCCGGTGGCCGCCTTTACTTTTTCCGCGAAGGCCCGGCAGACTTCCGCTCTGGGTCCCTCCGTGCCGTCCATATTCCGGGGCAGGCCCACCACGATGGTCCCCACGCCGTTCTCCTTCGTCAGGCGGACAATATCCAAGAGCAGTTTTTCCTCATTCCGGCTGGGCAGCACCGTGGTGGAGCCAACCAGCGTACATAGTAAGTCGGAAATGGCCACGCCGGTGCGGGCATCGCCGTAGTCTAATCCCATGATCTTCATCGCAAACGCTTCCTTCCGATTTGTTTGGCGCTATTATACAGGAAAAAGTGCGAAAAAGAAAGCATTTTTTTGTTGACTTCCGAGGGAGCGTATGATACAATGGCTCTACCTGTGAAATCGGGTCTTTGCGCCCATTTTCAGCCCCGGAGCGGCTATTGTAGTTGACCGCCTCTAAATTTTTCTAGCCGGGGTGATACAGGGAGGCAATTTTTAAGGAGGTGCCGTCATGCGAGTAAAAGTCACTTTGAGATGCTCTGAGTGCAAGCAGAGAAACTACAACACCATGAAGAACAAGAAGAACGACCCCGACCGTCTCGAAATGAAGAAGTATTGCAGATTCTGCAAGAAGCACACCGTTCACAGCGAGACGAAGTAAGGAGGCCCACCGAAAATGGCAGAAGTCAAAAAGGAAAACTGGTTCAAAAGAACCTGGGGCAAGGTCCGCAAGTACTTCCGGGAGCTCCGCAGTGAGCTGAAGAAGGTCGTATGGCCTACCCCGCAGCAGGTGCTGAAGAACACTCTGGTCGTGGTTTGCTGCGTCCTGGTGGTCGGCGTCTTCATTTGGCTGTTCGACTTCGTGGCGCAGGTGGGCATTGATGCCCTCATCGGCCTGTTCCACTAAGGAGCCGATCATGGCAGAAACGGCAAAATGGTATGTGGTGCATACCTATTCCGGGTATGAAAACACCGTAAAGGCCACCATTGAGAAGACCGTGGAAAGCCGCAGTCTTCAGGATCAGATCCTGGCGGTCTCGATCCCTCTGGAAACCGTTACGGAGATCACGGAATCCGGCGCCAGCAAAACCTATGACCGGAAGGTCTATCCCGGATACGTTCTGGTCAAGATGGTCTACTCTGACGACACCTGGCACGTCATCAAGAACGTCCGTGGCGTTACCGGATTTGTAGGCACATCCAGCAACGATCCCACCCCCCTCTCTGAGGAAGAGGTCTACGCCATGGGCGTGGAGAAGCGGGAGATCATCGTCAACTATGCAGTAGGCGATACTGTCCGTATCCTCGACGGTCCCCTCAGCTCCTTCACCGGCACGGTGGAGAGCATCGACGTGGACAAAAATGCGGTCAGCGTGGTGGTATCCATGTTCGGCCGTGAGACCTCTGTGGAGTTTGAACTCGATCAGGTAGAGGTCGTTTCCCAGTAAACGCAGCCGTCCCGCATTCCGGGATTGGTAACGGTGGGAGGGGCATTTTGCCCCGCAAAAAATGCGCCCCTCGGCGCATCATTACCACATTTTATTCAGGAGGTGCTTATTATGGCACAGAAAGTCACTGGCATTATCAAACTGCAGATCAACGCCGCAAAGGCAACCGCATCCCCTCCCGTTGGCCCGGCTCTGGGTCAGCACGGTGTTAATATCGCCGCATTTATCAAGGAATTCAACGCCCGCACCAAGGACATGGAGGGTTACAAGATCCCCGTCGTCATCACCGTGTATGCCGACCGGAGCTTCACCTTCATCACCAAGACGCCCCCCACTCCCCTGCTGGTCCTGAAGGCCATCGGTCTGGAGAAGGGTTCCGGAGTTCCCAACAAGACCAAGGTCGGCACCATCACCAAGGCTCAGGTCGCCGAGATCGCCAAGACCAAGCTGCCCGACCTGAACGTGAACTCTCTGGAGGCTGCTGAAAGCCAGGTCGCCGGTACCTGCCGCTCCATGGGCATTACCGTCGTCGATTGATATTTGCTGCCCGGCAGCGTTTTCTGCCGGAAAAGTGGGAGGATTATTCCGCTACACCACAATAAGGAGGATATAACAAGTGTTTAGAGGTAAAAAATACAAGCAGAGCGCACAGATGATCGACCGCGCCATGCAATATGATCCCAGCGAAGCCCTGGATCTGGTGGTGAAGGGTGCTACCGCGAAGTTCGACGAGACCGTCGAGCTGCATATCAAGTTGGGCGTTGACTCCCGTCACGCCGACCAGCAGGTCCGCGGCGCTGTGGTCCTGCCCAACGGCACCGGCAAGACCCGCCGGGTGCTGGTGTTCGCCAAGGACGCCAAGGTGGACGAGGCCAAGGCTGCCGGTGCTGACTATGTCGGCGGCATGGAGCTGGTGGAGAAGATCACCAAGGAGAACTGGTTCGACTTTGACGTGGTCGTCGCTTCCCCCGACATGATGGGTATTGTTGGCCGTCTTGGTAAGGTCCTGGGCCCCAAGGGCTTGATGCCCTCCCCCAAGGCCGGTACCGTGACCCCCAACGTGGCCGCTGCCGTTACCGAGATCAAAGCCGGTAAGGTGGAGTACCGTCTGGACAAGACCAACATCATCCACTGCCCCATCGGCAAGGTGTCCTTCGGCGCTGAGAAGCTGACTGAGAACATGGATACCCTGGTGAAGGCTGTCGTGAAGGCAAAGCCCGCGGCTGCCAAGGGCCAGTATATCCGTTCCTGCGTCGTGGCTTCCACCATGGGCCCCGGCGTGAAGGTCTCTACCGCCAAGTATCTGTAATTTTCCCCTGCCCTGCGGCGAAATCCGCAGGGCAGGAAAAAATCTCTCAGATTTTGGGAGAAAATGCTTGACAAAACGTCTAGCATCGTTTATACTTTAAGAGTTGCCAAAGACAGCAGGTTCCGTTCGGAGTAAATCCTGCCGAGGTGCGTAGATAAAGTTTATTTGCGTGTCTTTCTGTCTTTTGGCGGGAAGACATTTTTTCATTTTCGGAGGTGAAAATTCATGCCCAACGCAAAGGTTCTGGAAAGCAAGAAGGCCGTTGTGGAAAACCTGACCGGTAAGATCAAGGAAGCCACTTCCGTCGTTTTTGTGGACTACAAGGGTATCACCGTGGCTCAGGACACCGCTCTGCGGAAGCAGTTCCGGGAGGCTGAGGTCGAGTACGGCGTTGTTAAGAACACTCTGACCCGGTTCGCCGCCAAGGACGCCGGTTATGACTTCTCTGAGGTTCTCAACGGCACCACCGCCATGGCCAGCACCACCGGCGACCCCATCGCCCCTGCTCGTATCATCTGCGAGTTTGCCAAGAAGAACAAGAACGTCCTGACCATTAAGGGCGGTATCGTGGAAGGCTCCGTGCTGACCGCTGACCAGCTGAATGGTTTCGGCGAGCTGCCCAGCAAGAATGCTCTGGTGGCTCAGGTTCTGGGTACTTTCCTGGCTCCTATCTCCAGCCTGGCTTTCGTCCTGGATCAGATCCGGGAGCAGAAGGAAGGCGGCGCTCCTGCTGCAGAAGCTGCGGAAGCCTGATCTTACGCGTAAATCTCATTCAAAACACTATTTAATTTAGGAGGATCATTACAATGGCTAGTGAAAAAGTCACTGCTCTCGTTGAAGAAGTGAAGGGTCTGACCGTTCTGGAGCTGTCCGAGCTGGTTCACACTCTGGAGGAAGTGTTCGGTGTTTCCGCCGCTGCTGCTGCTGTGGCTGGCCCCGCTGTGGCTGCCGCTCCCGTGGAAGAGGAGAAGACCGAGTTTGACGTCATCCTGAAGGAAGCCGGCGCTTCCAAGCTGGGCGTTATCAAGGTCGTCCGTGCCGTGACCGGCCTGGGCCTGAAGGACGCCAAGGATCTGGTGGACAACTGCCCCAAGACCCTGAAGGAAGGCATCTCCAAGGAAGACGCCGAGAAGATCGTTGCCGATCTGAAGGAAGCCGGCGCTACCGCCGAGCTGAAGTAATTTTACTTCACTTTTCTTTCATCAGCCGCCAGAAATGGCGGCTGATTTTTTATATCCGACATTTTTCCCTTGCATTTTCGCCGTTCGGTGTTATAATAAACTTGATTATTCTCTGAAAGGCAGGGATCTCCCATGGATGAACAATACGAGCAGGAGAATCGCCCGGTGAACCCCCGGCGGAAAAAGCGCTCCAAAATGCAGGAATTCAAGGAACGCTATTTGCCGCTTATCATCACCGGCGTTGCGTTTTTCTTTGTTTTGATTTTTATTGGCGGCTCCATCAGCCGGACCGTCCAGAAAAAACAGATGGACCGTGAGGCCAGCATTGCCGCCTCCGAAGCAGCCGAGGCCCAGAAGAAAGCCTGGGACACGGAAGCGGAGAACATTCTGCGCTCCGCTGCCGAAAAAGCCGCCAGCTATGACTACGAGGGTGCCATTGCCCTGATTGACGGCTTCTCCGGCAAGCTCTCCGATTATCCCGAATTGCAGACCCGCCGCAGCGAGTTCGTCAGCGCCCAGAGCGCAATGGTAGCCTGGAACGACCCCAGCGCCGTAACGAACCTGTCCTTCCAGCTTCTGGTGGCCGACCCCGCCCGAGCCTTTACGGACGCTACATATGCCGATTCCTTCCAGAATAACTTCGTGACCATCGGCGAGTTCTCCAACATTCTCCAGCAGCTTTACGACAACAACTATATGCTGGTGAGCCTGGACGACATCGTCACCACCTCCACCGATGCTGCCGGTCAGACCGTATATGTGGCCAAGACCTTCTACCTGCCCAGCGGCAAGAAACCGTTGATGCTCACCCAGACCAACGTGAACTATAACCTTTATATGGTGGACGGGGACGGAGACGGCATTGCGGACAAGGACGGCAGCGGCTTTGCCAGCCGCCTGGTGGTCGATGGCAGCGGCAATATCAAGGCCGAAATGGTGGATTCCACCGGCACCACCGTCGTGGGCAACTATGATCTGGTGCCCATTCTGGAAGAATTCATTTCCACTCACACGGATTTCGCCCTGGGCGACGCCCGTGCCGTGCTTGCCGTTACCGGCTACAACGGTGTGTTTGGCTACCGGACCCAGGACGCCACCGCCGCCAACTATAAGACGGAGCTGGACGGTGCCATTAATATCGTCAACGCTCTCCGGGCCAAGGGCTATATCATCGCCTGCTACACCTACGATAACATGGACTACGACTCTGCGGATATTTCCGACGTGAAAGCGGACCTGCAGAAGTGGAAGGACCAGGTGGAGCCCATTCTGGGCAGCGTAGATGTGTTCGCCTTCGCAAAGGAGAGCGAATTCGGCAGCTACTCCGGAGAGAAGTTCGAAGCGCTGATGAGCGCCGGATTCCGGTACTATCTGGGCTTCAACTTCCAGGATACCGCCATCACCATCGGCGGCAGCTATTTCCGGATGCCTCGGACCCTGGTGGACGGATACAATCTGGTGTACAACGGCAGCTATTTCTCCGACCTTTTCGACGCTGAAAGCGCACAGGGCTACGCCAGAGACATCGGCTGATTGGATTGACAACGCCCTCACCGCATTTCCGGTGAGGGCGCTTTTTTAAGAAAGAGAGAGAAACATGTCGGAACTGATCGCACGGCGGGCCTTCCCTGCCGCCTATATTGGGCTGGACCTTCTTTTTCTGGCCCTGTTCGCCGGAATACTCCTGTGGAAGCACCGTTCGGTGGGCTTCACTTTGGAGGAAAAGCTGCGGCCTCTCATCATCAATTCCCTGCTGGAAACCAACCTGGAGCTTCCCTATCTGTTCGCCATTTATATTGCCGTCACCGGCCGGTTCACGGAACAGTTGCATCGCCGCCCGGAGAAACCGACCTTCCGGGACCGGCTCCGGGAATATCATCATAAGGAGGAAAATCCATGATTCGTCCCCTGGTCCATGACCCGGCAGCCCTGGCAATTCCCTCCGTCCCCGCCGGGCCGGAGGATAAAGGAACGGCCCAAGACCTGCTGGACACCCTACTGGCCTTCCGGGAAAGCTGCGTGGGCATGGCCGCCAACATGATCGGCATCCGAAAGAATATCATTGCTTTTCTGGACGAAAGCGGCAAAAAACCAACTTATACCGTGCTTTTCAACCCGGAGATTCTGAAAGCGGAAGGGGAATTTGAAACGTCCGAAGGTTGTCTCTCCCTGTTGGGCGGTCCCCGGCCCACCCGGCGCTTTCAGAAAATCAAAGTCCGCTATCAGAACGAAGCCATGGAATGGCGCATCAAGACCTACTCCGGCTGGACCGCCCAGATCATCCAGCATGAAATCGACCATTGCCGTGGGATTCTGATTTAACAGCGATTTGGCAGGTCACTGCCCATTCCGAAGCGCTCCAACGCCAGTTGGAGCGCTTTGTCTTTTCCAGCAAACCACTCCGCCGGGTCCGGCTGGCTCCACTCATCTGGCTGAATGCCCCTGCCGATGAACTCCGTGCCGTCCAGCAGCCGATAGCCAACGGACACCACCCGGATGCTGCCCCCGCCGGGGAGCCTTTCCATCAGCGGCGTACCGGTGGTCCCACGGGTGGGCATCCCCAGCAGCCAGGCCCGCCGGTTGGAGTGGAACATTGCGGTAAAATCCTCCGCCGCAGACACGGTATTCGGCCCGACGAGCAGGGTCAACGGGCCGGAATACACGGCTTTCTGGCCAATTTTCCCGAAGCGGTCCGTGTAGTTTTCAAAATTCCGCCCCTTCAGGGTGTCCAGACAGCGCTTATCCCCCTCGTCGACCCCCAGCTTTTCCAGTTCCTCCGGCGTCATGCCGATGATCTGGCTGCCGCTGGCCAGGTCCACCCCACGGCTCAGCCGGGTCCACTTTTGGCAGCCGGAAAATTCTCCGTCAAAAAACAGCTCCGCCACCTTGGCCGCAAAGGCGGTCATACCGCCAATGTTCTGCCGGATGTCCAGGACGACGCCCTGCCAGTTTGTCCCGTCGGCGAGGGCCGAACGGATGGGCTTCGACCAATCCGTCAGAAAGTGGTCCAGCCGGATGTAGAGAATATTCCCGTCATAGCGGCGCATCCGGGGCGTTTCGCTCAAGGTTTTGTAGGACCACGCCGCCTCCGGGCAAAACGGGTCGGGCTTCGGACGCTCCCGGCTCAGCGTAAACAATTCCTCCCCAGCTTCCGTGGTCAGCATATGGGTTTCCCCGGTCAGAAACATCGGCAAATACGCTTGAAAAGGTCCGGGATAGAGGTAATTTCCCCGCCCTGGCAAAATTTCTTTCATCCGGTCCGCCCATTCCTCCATGAAAACGCCGTCCAGGGCCAGGACCCGCCGCCCCTGCCGGTAATACCCCTCCCGGAACGCTTCCAGGCGAAACGGAAGATAGCCGACCCGGTTCAGCCAGGCCCTGGGGGGCGTGTAGTCCGTGTGCCCGTCCCCCAGCCGGTTCAGAAAGGCCATCAATGTCAGATGATAGGTTTTCTCGTCCTCCGCAGCTATGGCCCGCCGGACACATTCTTCATACCAGCTTTCAAAGTCGAAATCCAGCCGTGGAAAATAGGGAAACACGGCGCTGATGCGGCGATAACACGCCGACAGGTCCAGAATTTTCGTTGTAAGGTCCATATTGACCGCCTCCTTCTGCCTGAAATTATAGCAAAAAGAGCGCAGGAGAACCAGTCTTGAAAAAAATTCGTTTTTATGGTATAATGGAAAGCGTGGAAAGGAAGCTCGCTCCCTTTCCACGCTTTTTTATTCTTCCATTAAGGCACGGGCCAAAAGATTCATGCGCTTCTCATCCACCTTGCAGATTTTCCGGTCGTAGGTCATAATGCCGTTGGTCTCGTCCTCCACGTCGGAAAGTTGGGTGTAAATGGCGGCGGACAGGCCCTTCTTTTTGGCTTCCAGAACCCCCTCCCGGTAGAGCCGCTCCAGAGCGTCCATGAAGTCCTCCTGCCGGTCAAAGAGCTTGTAGCCGTAGGTCTTGTTCCGGTTGAAGGAATGGTCCTGCACCTTGTACACATACCCGCCGAACTCCGAAAGCACCTGGGGCCGCTGGCTTTTCAGCAGGCGAATGGGGTGGAAATAAATGTGCAGACTCTCCACGTCGCTGTCCCCCCAACGGAACCAGCCGGAGGCCGTGTCCACAAAGCGGGTATCGTCCAGAGTTTTCAGGAATTCATATTCCCGCTGGCTGTCGAACTGGCCCCAGCCCTCGTTGAAGATGGTCCAATAGCAAATGCAGGGATGCTTGCGCAGCTGCTCCACAGTCTGCTCCATGGCAAGGCGGAACTGCCGCCGCATCACTGGGTCCCGGTGGAGCCGCCGGTCGTCCTTTTTCTGGAAGCCCAGGGTGGGCAGCACCGTATCCCGGATGTAGCGATAGGGGCCGTTGTTGACCATGTCCTGAAAAACCACCATGCCCAGCCGGTCGCAGGCGTAATAGAAAAGCTCCGGCTCTATTTTGATGTGCTTGCGGAGGGTATTAAACCCCAGCCGTTTCATGGCGAGAATGTCATCCTCAAAGCAGGCAGGGCTGGCAGGCGTGAACAGGCCGTCGCTCCAATAGCCCTGATCCAGAACCCCGTGGAAAAAATAGGGCTTCCCGTTCAGACACAGCCGGGGAAAGCCCCGGACCAGCTTTGTTTCCAGGGTCCGCAGGGCGAAGTAAGTGTCGATCCGGTCCTCCGCCGTCTCCACATGAACCTCATAGAGATAGGGGTCCTCCGGACACCAGAGCCGAGGCCGGTCCAGCAGCACCTCCAGCATTCCGTCGGAAACGGTCAAATTCAAGTCCCCGTCGGGGGTGTGAACAATGGCCTGACCGTCGGTAATGCCCTCAAAATAGAGCCTGGCCCAATTTTCGCCGGTCTCCGTCTGGATACTGCGGATGTAATTCTCCCCTACCGCCTCCATCCACACGGTCTGCCAGATGCCGCTGACCGGCGTGTACCACATTCCGCCCCGTTTTCTCGTCTGCTTGCCGTAGGGCAGGATGCGCTGGCTAAGCCGGTCCCGGACCCGGACCAGGAGGGTATTTTCCCGCTCCAGAGCGTCGGTAATTTCATAAGAAAAGGCCTGATAGCCGCCAATATGAGTCCCCAATTCTTTTCCGTTCAGGAACACGGCAGCTTCCTGGTCCACAGCCCCGAAGTGCAGCAGCACCCGCCGGCCCACGAATTCCTCCGGCAAGGTGAAATTCTTCCGATAATAGAGGGCCTGCTCCTCCGGGAACACCTGGCCGATACCGGACAGCTTGGATTCCGGTGGGAAAGGCACCCGGATGGTCCGGTCAAAATTTTCCGGCATGATCGCCGGGTCCCCAACGGCAAAATCCCACTCGCCGTTCAGATTCACGAAGGAATCCCGCCGCAGCGAGGGCCGGGGGTATTCCGGCCAGGGGGTCCCGGTCAGGGCGGCGCCCCGGTCCGTATCCAATACTGTAAATTCCATGGACAACTTCCTCTTTTCCGTATTTATCTATATCCTATCACAGTCTGTCAAGCAGCACAAGCGGAAATTTTCCTGTGGCAATTCCCGACAATATTCGCTATAATATAGGAAACCCATCAGGAGGATGCGCCCATGGAAATTCCCGCAGGGAAATTATTTCTTTCCGGCATGGACCCGGAGGCCCCGGCTCTGGCCCGCAAATGGGGGCTGGGTCTGGAATTGACCACCTTTACATACGCCCCCAATCTGGAGGACCCCCACTGGCTGGAAGAAGCCAGAAAAGAGATGTCCGGCATCGGGAATTTCGTGCTGCACGCTCCCTTCGCCGAGCTGTCCCCCTGCGCCGTGGACCCGCTGGTCCGGGAAGTAGCCCAAAAGCGCTTCCGGCAGACGCTGACCATGGCCCAGGCCCTGGGCATTTCCAAAATCGTGGTCCACAGCGGCTTCATCCCCTATATTTATTTTCCGGAGTGGTTCGTGGCGGAAAGTGTCCGATTCTGGCGGGAATTTCTGGAATCCGTGCCGGAAAATACGGTCCTTTGTCTGGAAAACGTCATGGATCCCGGCCCGGAGATGTTGGTACAGGTGGCGGAAGGGGTCAACGACCCCCGGCTGCGGCTGTGTCTGGACGTGGGCCATGCCAACACCTGCATTGCCGAGACGAAGCCCATAAACTGGCTGGACCCCATGGCCCCCTGGCTGGACCACCTGCACCTCCACAACAACGACGGCGGCAACGACCTCCACGCCAGTCTGGACCGGGGGACCATCCCAATGGAGGCCCTGCTGGAACAGGTCCTGACCCTTTGCCCGGAGGCCACGCTGACCCTGGAAAATCAAACCTGCGCCCCATCCCTGGATGCACTTTGCCGGTGGGGCTTGCTGAAAAGAGGAACATTATGACGGAACAGGAACTGAAAACCCTTCCCATTGCCCCGGCGGACAACGCCGCCATGGAAAAAGCCCGCCAGCGGCAGGCGGAGCTGGCCAAGCCCCCCGGCAGCCTGGGAAAATTGGAGGACTACTCCATCCGGCTGGCAGGCATCACGGGGAACGTGAAAAACGAAATTGAAAAATGCCGGGTCATCGTGCTGGCGGCAGACAACGGCGTCACCGCCGAAGGGGTCTCCTCGGCCCCCACCTCCGTGACCCTGTCTCAGGTCATCAACATGACCCGGCACATCACCGGAATGTCCTCCCTGGCCTTTTATTTTGGCAATGAGGTCATCGTTGCCGACCTGGGCATCGACACGGACCGGAAAATTCCCGGCGTGCTGGACCGGAAGATTCGCCGCTCCACGGGCAATATCGCCAAAGAGCGGGCCATGACCCGGCAGCAGGTCCTGGACGCCATCGCCGTTGGACTGGACCTGGCCGCAGACGCCGCCAAAGACGGCGTAAACGCCGTAGGCGTGGGGGAAATGGGCATCGGCAACACGACCACCTCCTCCGCCGTGCTTTCGGCGCTGACCGGAGCCACGCCGGAGTCCGTTACCGGCCGGGGCGGCGGGCTGACAGATCAGGCCTTTGCCGTAAAAAAGCAGGTCATTACCCAAGCCCTGGCCCTTCACCATCCGGACCGGGAGGACGTGGTGGACGTACTGTCCGCCGTGGGCGGGCTGGACCTGGCCGCCATGACCGGCGTGTTTCTGGGCTGCGCCTTGCAGCACATCCCAGCGGTGGTGGACGGCTTCATTTCCATCGTGGCCGCTCTGTGTGCCTGCCGCCTGAACCCCAACGTGAAGGACTATCTGTTCCTGTCCCACGCTTCCTATGAGATCGGCTACCGGCTGGCGGCAGCGGAGTTAGGTCTGGAACCCTGCCTGCTGCTGGATATGCGCCTGGGCGAGGGCAGTGGCTGTCCCATTGCCTTCCAGATTTTGAAAGCCGCCTGCGCCGTGATGAACGGCATGGGGACCTTCGCAGAGGCAGCCATTCAGGACGATTACCTGGAACCCATCCGGGCCCAGGACAGCTTCACGGTAACGGCTCCATGAGAATTCTGATTTTAGGCGGCAGCAAAAGCGGCAAAAGTATGCTGGCCCAGCGTCTCGCCAGAGGGATAGCTGCCGGAAAGAAACTGTACTATTGGGCCACCATGGAGCCCACGGACAGCGAGGACGATGCCCGCGTTGCCCGGCATCGCCGGGAGCGGGCCGGATGGGGCTTTGAGACCGTGGAGCAGGGAAAGAACCTGCCCACAGCCCTGCCGCTCATCGATGCTGCCGGCACGGTGCTTTTTGACAGCATCACCGCCGCCCTGGCCTGCGAAATGTTCTCCGCCGATGGCGTGGACCAGACTGCATGGGAACGGCTGTGCCGGGACCTCCTGACCGTCAGCACCTATCCTCAAAATTTCGTCTGCGTCTGCGACGAGGTGTTCCGGGACGGCATGGAATTTGACCCCCTGACGGAGGATTACCGCCGGGGGCTGGCGCTGGTCTGCCGAAAGGCGGCGGCGGAATTTGATTTGGTATTGGAAGTGGCGGCGGGACTGCCTCACTTCCGGAAAGGAGCGGACAAATATGAGAAAATGGTTGGACGGCTTCTCCATGGCCTGGGGAATGTTCCTTGCGATTCCCAATCCCCTGCCCCGGTGGAATGAAAAGGCCCGTGGGCAGATGCTCACCTGCCTGCCGCTGGTGGGGCTGCTGGTTGGGGGACTTTGGGCCCTGTGCTTCTGGCTGCTGAGCCGCTGGACGAACCCTGCGATCCGTTTGCTGCTGGCGGTATTTCCCTGGTTGCTCACCGGATTCATCCATCTGGACGGCTACATGGACGTGTGCGATGCCATTCTGTCCCGCCGGGACCTGGCTACCCGGCAAAAAATCCTGAAGGATTCCTACTGCGGTGCCTTTGCGGTCATCTGCATCGTACTGCTGGCCCTGGGCCAATGGAGCCTGTTTCTCTCCGCCGGTGAAGACCGGAGCCTGCTGGGCCTGTGCTGTATCCCCGCCGCCGTCCGGTGCTGCGCCGGTCTGGCCGTAGGCAAGCTGCGGCCCATGGGCACCAGCCAGTATGCGGCCATGCGCCACCTGAGCAGCGGCCTGACCGCTGCGCTGTGCCTGCTGCTGGAGCTATTCACCGTTCTGCCCATCGGCATTTCCTTCAGCTTTGGCCCCCTGGCCGCTGCCGCCGGATATGTGCTGGCCGCCGCCTACGGCTATCGTCAGCTGGACGGAATGTCCGGGGATATTTCCGGCTTTGCCCTGACTTTAGGGGAGCTGGCGGGCGTGACCGTCTGGGCCTTGGGGAGGTAAAAGTATGGTTTTGATTCTCGGCGGTGCCTACCAAGGCAAGCTGACCTACGCCGCCAAGCGCTATTCCCTGACAAAGGCCGACATTTTCGATTTATCTGACGGCGACCCGGACCGGCCCTATCCCTGCTTCACCCATCTGGAAGCTCTGACCAAGCGGGAACCGAACCCGGAAAAATTTCTGTCCCTGTTCCGGGACAGCATCCTCATCTCCCGGGAAATTGGCAGCGGCATCGTACCCATGGACCCGGAGGAACGGGCCTGGCGGGAGCGCCACGGTGCTCTGGTGCAGAAAATCGCCGCCCAGTCAAAATGCGTGGTCCGTATTTTCTGCGGTCTGGAGGAGGTCCTGAAATGAAGCTGACCATGATTCGTCACGGGGACACGGAGGCCACCCTTCGCCGCCTGTACTATGGCTCCACGGACCTACCCCTGCTGCCCCAGTCCGCCCAGGCTCTGGAAGCCAACGCAGCGCTCTATCCGAAGGCCAATCGGTATTTTACCAGCGGGATGCTTCGCACGGAGCAGACCTTTCAGACCATTTATGGCGACCAGCCCCATGAAATTCTCCCCGGTTTGCGGGAAATGGACTTTGGCCGCTTTGAAATGCACAGCTATGAGGAATTAAAAGACGACCCGGACTACCGCCGTTGGTGCGGAGATTCCGAGCATCTCCCTTGCCCCGGCGGCGAGGATGCCCAGGCGGTGCTGGTTCGGAGCCTGCAAGCCATCGACGGTCTGCTGGAAGCGGGCATCGATGCCTGCGGGGTGATTCATGGCGGGGTCATCGCCTCGCTGATGATGCACTGGTTCGGTGGGATTCGTTACGACTATTCCCTTGCCCCAGGCCAGGGCTTCACGGTGACGTTTTCCGGAAAAACCCCGGAACGCTATGAGAAAATTCCATAAGCAAAAGCGCCTTCGGATACCGAAGGCGCTTTTGCTACATTATTTGATTTTTACGTCCAAATGATAATCAATGGTCCCGGCGGCGGTCTGCTCGATCTCGATGCCGTAGCTCAGGTCCACAGTGCCGCCCTGCTCGCTGAGGGCATCCTCCAGGGCCCTGGCTGTGACGGTAATCATCAAGGCGCCGAACTCCGTCTGGTACAGGGAATCATGGCTGACCCCCTCCTGAAAGACCATCTGCGAATTCAAGGCCCCGCTGCGGGTCAGCGTAATGACCCCGTTCTGAGAAGCAAAGGAGGTATGGACCCCCTTCAGCCCCGTCAGTTCGCTTTCCTCATAGCTGATCTCCCAGCCGTCCGGCCGCAATTCCAGCGTGCCCTCCGTGACCATTTCGATCACGTCCGGGTCCTGGCCCTGATAGTTCTGACGGCCCCGGATGGAGAGAAGCACGTTTTTCTTCATTCCGCATCCTCCATGGCAAGATCAATGAGGGAATCGATGAGTTCCTTGCCGGGGATGCCGCTGGCGGCGAACAGCTTAGGGTACATGGAGATGGAGGTGAAGCCGGGGATGGTGTTGATCTCGTTGAACACCACACGGCTGTCCTTCTTCGTCACAAAGAAGTCCACCCGGCTCAGGCCCCGGCAGCCGATGGCGCTGTACACCCGCACGGCCATGTCCCGAATTTGCTCGGCCACGTTTTCTTCCAGCCGGGCAGGAACGTAGGCCACGGAGGTGTCGGTGATATATTTTGCGTCGTAGTCATAGAAGTCCGCACCGGAGTCAATTTCGCCGCAGACGCTGGCCACAGGGCTGTCGTTGCCCATGACGGCCACTTCCACTTCGATGCCGTCGATAAATTCCTCCACCAGCACCTTCTCATCGTAAGCTGCCGCCATCAACAGGGCCTCCCGCAGTTCTTCTCTCGTGCGGACCTTGGAAACGCCCACGGAGGAGCCGGTACCGGCAGGCTTCACAAACATGGGATAGTCAAACCGGCCTTCCAGTTCCTCCAGGGTCCGGTCCATCCGCTTCTCCATATCCCGGCGGGTGACTAATTGCCAGGCCGCCTGGGGGATTTTTGCATTGTCCGCCACCAGTTTGGTAAGCGTCTTATCCATGGCCACGGCAGAAGCCGCCAGCCGGGGTCCCACGAAGGGAATGCCCGCCAGCTGCAAAAGTCCCTGGACCGTACCGTCCTCGCCGTTCTCGCCATGCAGCACCGGGAACACCACGTCCACCTGCTCCCGGACCACGCAGTCGCCCTCGAAGCTCAGCAGGCCCTGGCCCCGCACCGGGGAAATGGCCGCCCGGCGGTTCTTGGGATACTCCATCCACTCCTCGGTGGGCAGTTTGGAATAGTCGCCGCCGGTATAGAGGACCCAGTCGCCCTCTTTTGTAATGCCCACAGGAAACACGTTGTATTTCTCCGGGTCCAGATTTTCCAAAACGTACTCCGCCGACCGCAGAGACACCTCATGCTCCGGGCTCATGCCGCCGAACAGCACGCATACATTCCGTTTTTTCATAATAGATTTCCTTTCCGCTTTCGACCGAAGCCCTTATTTCAGCAGCGCTTCCCCTGCCCGATAAATATCCCCGGCACCTACGGTGAGGATCACGTCCCCCGGCCGGGCGATTTCCCGGAGATAGGACGTGACCTCCGGCAGCGTCTCGCAGTACACGCTTCCGGGAATTTGAGCCTGCAGGTCCATGGAGGAAATGCCGACGGTGTTCTGCTCCCGGGCGGCGTAAATTTCCGCCAGCACCAGCACGTCCGCTTTTTTCAGCTCCCGGACGAAATCCGGGAACAACTCCTTGGTCCGGGTGTAGGTATGAGGCTGGAAGGCAAGCACCAGCCGTTGATAGCCCATGGTCCGGACCGTTTCCAGGGTGGCCGCCAGTTCATCCGGGTGGTGGGCATAATCGTCGTACACGTCCGCCCCATTGAAGCGGCCCTTGTACTCCATCCGCCGTCCGGCTCCATGGAAGGAAGCCAGGCCACGACTCACAGCCTCCGGGGCAACACCCAGATGCCAAGCCACGCCTGCCGCCGCCAAGGCGTTCAGGGCATTGTGGTGGCCCAGGACCCCCAGGTCCACATGGCAGTAAATTTTCCCGTCGCAGACCACGTCAAAGTGCCGCCAGTCGGGACCCATGTTGGCCGCATGGATGCGGTTTTCATTGCCCAGGCCGAAGGAGATGTAATCCATGCCCTCCAACGCCTTGCGGGTATGGGGGTCGTCGCCATTGGCGATGACGCAGTCCGTAGCCATCTGAGCAAAGGCCCGGAAGGACTTCTCCACGTCCGCCAGGTCCTTGAAATAGTCCAGGTGATCCGCCTCCACGTTCAGCACCACGGCCAGCGTGGGGAAGAAATTCAGGAAGGAATCGCAGTATTCGCAGCTTTCCAGCACGATGGTGTCCCCCTGGCCCACCCGGTGGCCCGCACGCAGCAGGGGCAGGTAGCCGCCGATCATCACCGTGGGGTCCATGGCCGCTTCCATGAGGATATGGGTCACCATGGAAGTCGTTGTGGTCTTGCCGTGGGTGCCGGAAATGCACACGGCGTTGCGGTAATTCTGCATGATAACGCCCCATGCCTGGGCCCGCTCAAAAACGGGAACACCGGCGGCACGGGCCGCTGCGATCTCCGGGTTATCATTATGAGCCGCCGCCGTGCGGATGATGCAGTCCGCCCCGGCGATATTCTCCTCCCGGTGGCCGATGGACACCTGAATGCCCCGGGAGATGAGTTCATCCGTGGAAACGGAAGCGTTCATATCCGAGCCGGTAACAAGCAGGCCCATGCCCTTGAGCACCAGCCCCAAGGGCCGCATGGACACGCCGCCGATGCCGACGAGGTGGACGTGCTTGCCCGGCTGAAGATACTGCTTCAATTCCTGGGTTCGATTCTTCATAATTGCAACAAACCTCCAGATCTGTCAATTCCAGTCAACCTGCTTATTATACATTCTTTTTTTCATAATTACAAGGTGTATTTTGTCCAAATATGGGGCTTTTCCCGTTTTTTCCGGGGTCATTTCCCGGTTCCGGCCCGTTTGATGCTGACGCAATTCAGTTTTTCATTCATAAAGACCATCAGGAGCAAAATGGCCAGCAGATAAAAACCGAACAGACCCACGGACAAATGCCGGGCCACCAGACCGAACAACGGGGCCATGGTCAGGGAACCCGTGTAGGCGCTGGCCATTTGCACGCCCACCAGTGCCTGAGAGTTTTCCTCTCCGAAGTTGGCGGGAGTGGAGTGAATGACGCAGGGATAAATGGGCGCACAGCCCAAACCTATGAGGACCATGGCAACTGCGGCGGCGTACTTCCCGGTGGAGAAGATAAGCAATGCCACACCCACGGCCAGCACCCCCTGGCCAATACGGATCATCTGCTTGTCGGAAAAACGCATGGTCAGGAAGCCGCTGATGACCCGTCCCACGGTCATGCCAATGTAGAAAAGGCTGGCCAGGCTGGCGGCTTCGTCCTCGGAAAGGTGGATTTTCATGACGAAATAGCTGCTGGCCCACTGTCCGGCGGTAGTTTCCAGAGCGCAGTAACAGAAGAAGGCCACGAACGCCGGTACGGCCCCGGGAATATGTAAAATCTCCCGGAAGGACAGGGCTTTGGCCCGCTTGGCTTCCTCTTTTGCTCCCACATCCCGCTTTCCCCACAGGGGCAGGCTCAGAAGCAGGATGACCGTCAGGCCGATCTGCAGGAAGCCCACATAGCGGTAGCCCAGATTCCAGCTATGTGCGCCGGTCAGTGCGTAGCCCATGATGCTGGGGCCAACGGAAGCCCCGACGCCCCACATACAGTGGAGCCAGCTCATGTGCCGGCTGGCATAATGCAGTGCCACATAGTTATTCAGGGCTGCATCCACGCCGCCGGCCCCCAGGCCGTAGGGAATGGCCAGCAGGCACAGCAGCCAGAAGGAATGGGCAAAGGAAAAGCCCATCAGGGCCGCCGCCGTCAGGGCCACGCTGGCCAGGGTCACGATCCCCGCCCCGAACCGCCGGGTCATCCGGTCGGAAAGAAGGCTGGAGAGGATGGTGCCCATGGAAATGATGATGGAGATCATTCCCATATAGGATACGCTCACACCAAACTCCGTGTGCATCACCGGCCAGGCCGCCCCCAGCAGGGCGTCCGGCAGTCCGAGACTGATAAAGGCCAGATAAATAACGGCCAGAAGCAACGATGCCATAAAATATGTTTCCTCCAAAAGTCCGGCGGCACATTCTCTGTACCGCCGGAAAAATATTTATTTTCCTACCAGACGCTGCAGCCAGGCGATATAATTCTCCGAGTTGAGCATCATGGGGTAGTTCATGACAATGCAGTCGCTGACCCCCTGCTCCGCCGCAAAGGCCGCCAGGTCCAGCTTCGGCATTCCCTCCCGGTTGAATTCCCGTGGGTCGATGCAGATGACCTTCGCATAGTTGTTGATGAGCCAGGGGGCAAAGGCATTGCCGTAGGATTCCTTGATCAGGAGGCAGACCTTGCCCTCTTTCCCGGAATCGATGATGGTAATGGGATGGTCGCCGCCCAGGAATGTCAGGTATTTATTGGACGTGTCCCCCACCCCGCTGATGGCCCCGATGGGCACCGGGTCGGAAAGGGTGGTGTCAGAATAATAGGTCGTAGTACATTCCACTTTGGGCCGGTAATAGACCAGGGTGTCCGGGTCGTCCAGCAGTACCTGGCTCTGGGGATAGTCGGAAATATAGGTATACATACTGCCCACAAAATTTTCCAACGTACCCTTTTCAAAGCCGCCCAGGCCGGGCACCGTGAAGCCTGCCGTCTCGCAGAAGGCCTGATAGGCATAGTAAGCCCCCAGCTGGGTCCAGTGATGGTCCGTGCGGAAGTAAATATAGTCCTCCGTGTGTTCCAGCAGCTTGGTATAGGAATCCACAAAAATCACGTTGTCCCCCAGGCTGTCCCGGACCAGCTCCAGCATGTGGGTCTGGGAACTGATCCCGCTGCGGTACTCGGAGGGGGCATAAAATGCCGCCGCATTGGGGACCGGCATAGAGAAAGTTCTCACCCCGCTGCCCAGGGCGTTGGCAATGTCCGTGACCGCACCGGCATAGCGCTCCACCAGCGTATCGCTGCCATATGGCACGTCCAAGGCCCGGTTGCCCACCAGCACAACGGAGCCAAGCTGCTCCGTGACTCCGGTAACTTCCCCGGCTTCCTGCAAATGCTTGGGCTGCGTGGTTTCCGTGGGTACGGTGGTGTCGGCGGCGGGGTTCGTGGTCCCGTCCGGCTGGCCGGGATTCGTGGAAGCGGTGGGGTCCCGGAGGCTTTCGCCATGGTCGGCAGCCCCGGTGTTCCGGTCCACCACCAAAGTATTGGAGGTCCCGCCGAAGCGATAGAAGCCGTTCAGACGCTTGTTGGTCCCCAGCAGGCTTTCCCGGTCTGGGAAAGTGTCCGTATAGTAGGCGCTGAATTTGGTCGTATAGGTCCCATCCAGAAGCGCAGAAAAGGTCACTTTCGGCCGGGACTGCAGCTTTCGGTTTTCCCGCTGGGAAAAAGTTGCATCTTTATCAAAAAGGGAGATAAGACCTACCAGCAGCATCCCGACAAGCAGCAGGCCGCAGAACAGACCGTAGAGTTTTTTCATATTCCCGACCTCCCCTTTAGAAATTCGCATAAATGGACGGTGCGCTGGACGCTCCCACCAGAGAAACGGTGCAAAGCCACAGCAGCACCACCAGGAACGCAAAGCTGACGATCAGGTACGCCACCCGCCCCACCGTCACGGCGTTCCTATTCCTGCCCCGTCCGGCGGTCACGTTCCGGAAGCCCACGGCGATGCGCTGAGGCAGGGACGTAGCCCCCAGGGCGCAGACGATGAGCAGCGGCAGGCTGTTCATAAGCCGGGTTCCCAAGCCCGGCGCCCAGGTCCCGTGCAGGCCGATCATGGCCCCCAGGGCCGTCCCCAGGCCGGACAGCGTGGTATGGGAGAAAATCACCCAGCCCATCAGCACCAGCAGGGTGGTCACGAAGCGGCGCAGCAGCACCGGCCACCGGTCCAGCGTCTCCCGGAAGGTCTTCTCAATGGTAAGCAGCACAAAGAAGTACAGCCCCCACAGCAGGAAGGTCCACCCGGCCCCATGCCACAGGCCCGTCAGAAGCCAGACCACCAGCATATTGCCGATTTGCCGGGCCAGCCCCTTCCGGTTGCCGCCCAAGGGGATATACACATAGTCCCGGAAGAAGGCCCCCAGGGTCATATGCCACCGCCGCCAGAATTCCGTGATAGATGTAGACGTGTAAGGCAAGTCGAAATTCTCCGGCAGCCGGAAGCCGAACACCATGCCCAGCCCCACGGCCATATCCGTATAGCCGGAAAAGTCGAAATAGATTTGATAGAAGAACAGCACCGCGCTGAACCAGGCACCCACCAGATTCCCGTCAGACCGGGACACCGCCAGATCTGAAATGACCCGCCCGGCGTAGTCTGCCAGCAGCACTTTTTTGGCAAGGCCCACGGCAAACCGCTGAGCGCCCCGGTAGGTCAGGGCGTAATTCACCTTCCGCTCCCGGAGACTCCTCTGGATCCCAGCGTAGCGGGTGATGGGTCCCTGGGTCATCTTGGGGAACAGGGTCAGATAGAGGAGATATTCCCGGAATTGGGTCTCCGGAGCGCATTTTCCCCGGGACAGATCCAGAAAATAGGAAATGACCTGGAACGTATAGAAGGAAAGCCCGATGGGCAAGGCGGTCGTGGGCTTCGTGAAGGAGAATCCCAGCTTGTTCAGGGCCTCGGTCCAGGTCCCCAGCAGATTCACCAGCACCCCACCATCCCCGGCGGTGATGCCGAAGATGCTCAGGAAGAAATCCAGATACTTGAACACCGCCAGCACGCCGATATTCAGCACCAGCGCTCCAATAAGAACGCCCTTCTTCCCCGGCTCCGTGCGGAGTCCCAGCCGGAAGTTGGCATAGCTCAGCAGTACCAGCAGCGGCAGGTACAGCGGCTGCCCCATGGCATAGAACAGAAGGCTGAATACCAGCAGCGCCGTATTCTTTCTTCCGATACCCGGAAGCAGATAATACACCAGCACCGCCGCCGGTAAAAACAGGTACAGAAACGTCAGATTCGCAAACTCCATCGGCCCGGTCCCCCTCGCCCTTACATTATGTAAATCATATCAGAGCCACCCGGGAAAAGCAAGTTATTTTTGTTATTTCCCGGGTAAAATTCCGTCATTTCTCTATTCAAGGATTCATGTATATTATTCACTGCATATCGGAATATTTCTTGGCGTTATTCCGTTATACGGCGATTTTCTGCATATTTTTGGGTAATTATCACAAGACGGCAGGGAATATTTTCAAACGCTTCGTATTTTTATCCGCTTGACATTGCATAATATTCAGGCTATAATACGTCCATAAAGAACACCGCCCCAAGGGACGGGAAAAGGAGTAATAAAAATGAAAAAACTGATGTGCCTGATTCTTTCCGCCGTCCTGATGCTGAGCGTATTCGCAGGATGCGCCTCCCAGAAGCAGGATGCCGACGCCACCGACTATTCCGCCATGACCATTGAGGAACTCAAGCCCCTCATCAAGACCATCACCTCCGGCAAGCTGACCATGGTCACCAGCCCGGACTTTGCCCCCTATGAATTCTACGCTCTGGGCGAGAACAACAAGCCCACCCTGGCAGGCTTCGACATTGCCTTGGCCCATTACATCGCCGATTTTCTGGGTCTGGAGCTGGAGATCATCCCCATGGACTTCGACGGCACCATCACCGAGCTGAGCACCGGTAAGGCTGACATCGGTATGGCCGGCTACTCCCCGGACCCGGAGCGGGAAAAGTCCATGCTCTTCTCCGACATTTACTACACCGGCACCCAGTGCTTCGTAACCACTCAGGCCAACAAGGATAAGTTCACCGCCATTGAGGACACCAACAAAGCCGAATATCAAATCGGCGCGCAGGTGGGTTCCATCCAGGCCAAGCTGGCAAAGACCAACTCCCCGGATGCCGACATCGTGGAGCTGAGCAAGGTCACAGACATCATCGCCGAGGTCCTGAACGGCAAGCTGGACGGCGCTTATGTGGAAACTATTGTGGCCGAGTCCTACGCCAAGAACTACCCGGACCTGTACGTTGCTATGGACGTGCCTTATGAGGCCGCCGGCAACGTGGTCGGCGTGAACAAGTCCAACGCTCCCCTGCAGGCCGCCGTGAACCTGGCCATCAAGGCCGCCATCGACGACGGCTCCCTGGCCCAGTTCATAGCCGACGCCAACGAGACCGCCGCTGGCAACACCTACGAAGGTCTGCTGGGCGAGGACGGCGCAGTCCCCACCGAAGGTTAAAAAACCCGTATCCCCGGAAGGAACCCCCTTCTGGGGGTCTGCTGTGCGATACT
This sequence comes from uncultured Eubacteriales bacterium, assembly GCA_900544405.1. GTDB lineage: Bacteria > Bacillota > Clostridia > Oscillospirales > Oscillospiraceae > Faecousia. The sequence goes on along the minus strand of UQVA01000001.1, from coordinate 67,014 downwards.
GAAATCTGATGAAAACATTTCTGTTTTCATAGCCGCCGCAGCGGCGTAGATTTCGTATGAGACGGCTTTTGAAGCATCAACTGCGCTTTGCGCAGCTCTCGGATGCTTCAAAAGACCTGTGTAAAATCTCAAATTTCACACAGGTATCAGTATCAAAAGGAGTGTTTGCTTTGTCCCTATCCGTTGAAGGATTCCAGTCCGCCTTCCGCTATGCGGAAATGTTCTGGCAGGGCCTGGTGTGTACCCTGGCTCTTTCCGCCCTGACCGTGCTGTTCGGCTTCATTTTTGCCCTGCTTCTGACCCTCATCCGTCGGAGCCGGTTCGCCCCCCTGCGCTTTGTTGCAACGGCCTATGTGGAGATTTTCCGGGCCACCCCCATGATGGTCCAGCTGTTCCTGGTCTATTATGTGCTGCTGGCGGGTCTGTCCCTGCCCAGCTATAAGATTTTCGGCTTCATCCGTTTGGAACGGTTCGTCCCCGGCGTGCTGGCTCTGTCCATGAACTCCGCCGCTTACCTGAGTGAGATCATCCGTTCCGGCATCCAGAGCATCGACATCGGCCAGACTGAGGCCGCCCGGAGCCTGGGCATGACCTCCATGCAGACCATGAAGGAGATCATCCTGCCCCAGGCCATCAAGAATATCCTTCCCTCCATTGCCAACGAGTTCGTGACCATCATCAAAGAGTCCTCCATCTGCTGGACCATCGGCGTGCAGGAAATCATGTCCGCCGTGAACTCCGTGAAATCCGCCACCTTCTCCATTGGCGAACCTCTGGTGATCGCAGCCTGCCTGTACTTCTGCCTCACCTTCCCCACCTCCAAGATCATTGCTCACTTTGAAAGGAAGATGCGTCGTGGCGACAACCGGTAATCTGATCCAGGTCCAGAACCTGGAAAAGCACTATAATAATGGCGCCCTCCATGCTCTCGACGGCGTCAGCGTGGACATCCACCCCGGCGACGTGGTGGTCATCATCGGGCCCTCCGGCTCCGGCAAATCCACCCTCCTGCGGAGCCTGAACCTGCTGGAGACCCCCAGCAAAGGCGAAATTTTCTTCGAAGGCGTGGACATCACCAAGAAATATTACGTTGGTGAGGACGGCAAAAAGAAAAAAGTGGACATCAACACCCTGCGGCAGAAAATGGGCATGGTATTCCAGCATTTCAACCTGTTCCCCCACAAGACCATTCTGGACAACATGATCCTGGCCCCCATGAAGGTCAAGGGAATGTCCAAAGCGGAGGCCACGGAAAAGGCCCTGGGCCTCCTCAAGCGGGTGGGTCTGGAGGACCGGGCCAACGCCTATCCCATCCAGCTTTCCGGCGGACAGAAGCAGCGGGTGGCCATCGTCCGGGCGTTGATGATGGAGCCTGAGGTCATGCTTTTTGACGAGCCTACCTCCGCCCTGGACCCGGAAATGGTGGGCGAGGTGCTGGAAGTCATGAAGGAGCTGGCCCAGACCGGCATGACCATGGTGGTCGTGACCCACGAAATGGGCTTTGCCAGAGAAGTGGGCAACCGGGTGCTGTTCATGGCCGACGGCAAGCTGCTGGAAGAAGGCACCCCGGAGGACATTTTCGAGCATCCCCAGCACCCCCGGCTGCAGGATTTCCTCTCCAAAGTTCTATAAAAAGAAAGCCTGTTTTCCAGCCGGAAAGCAGGCTTTTTCATAAGAACCCCCCGCTGTTCCGAAGAACAGTGGGGGGTTGTGTTATCAGATGTCCTTGGTCTTGGTGGCGATCTCCGTCAGGCACTTGCTCAGGAAAGCATCCGGGGTCATGGCGCCCAGGTCGTCGCCCTTCCGGGTCCGGACGGACACGGTGCCGTTCTCTATATCCCGGTCGCCCACGACCAGCATATAGGGGATCTTCTGCATCTGGGCCTCCCGGATCTTGTAGCCCAGCTTCTCGCTGCGCAGGTCGCTCTCGGCACGGATGCCCGCTTCATCCAGCTTGGCTGCGATTTGGTTGGCATACTCGTGGGCACGCTCGGTAACAGGCAAAACCTTTACTTGCACAGGAGACAGCCACAGGGGGAATGCACCGGCAAAATGCTCGGTGATCACGCCGATAAACCGCTCAATGGAGCCAAAGACCACCCGATGGATCATAACCGGGCGATGCTTCAGGCCGTCCTCACCGATATACTCCAGATTGAACCGCTCAGGCAACTGAGAATCCAGCTGGATCGTACCGCACTGCCAGGTACGGCCCAGACAGTCCTCAATGTGGAAGTCTAGCTTGGGGCCATAGAAAGCACCGTCACCTTCGTTGATGACGAAATCCTTGCCCATGGCGGTAATGGCCTTTTTCAGGATGTCCTGGTTGAACTCCCACTCCTCAACGGTACCGATGTGGTCCTCAGGCATAGTGGACAGTTCAATGGTGTATTTCAGGCCGAACACGGAGTAAACCTCGTCAAAAAGCTTCACAACGTTCTGAATTTCGGTCTCCATCTGCTCCTTGGTCATGAAGATGTGGGCATCATCCTGCGTGAAGCAGCGGACACGGAACAAGCCGTGAAGGGCGCCGCTCAACTCATGGCGGTGTACCAGACCCAGTTCGCCGACTCGCAGGGGCAGGTCACGGTAGGAGTGCGGCTCAGAGGCGTACACCAGCATACCGCCGGGGCAGTTCATGGGCTTAATGGCAAAATCCTGGCCGTCAATGACAGTGGTGTACATATTGTTCTTGTAATGGTCCCAATGGCCGGACTGCTCCCACAGGGTACGGTTCAGGATCATGGGGGTAGAGACCTCCACATAGCCATACTTCTTGTGGACCTGACGCCAGTAGTCGATCAGGGTGTTGCGAAGCACCATGCCCTTGGGCAGGAAGAACGGGAAACCGGGGCCGTAGTCGGTGAGCATGAACAGGCCCAATTCCTTGCCCAGCTTCCGGTGGTCACGCTTCTTGGCCTCTTCAATGCGGGTAATGTAGGCATCCAACTCGTCCTTGGTGGGGAATGCGATGCCATAGACACGCTGCAGCATCTTCCGGTTGCTGTCGCCGCGCCAGTAAGCGCCGCAGGTGTTCAGCAGCTTGAAGCCATTGTGCTTCACCCGGCCGGTGTGGTCCAGGTGGGGGCCGGCGCACAGGTCGGTGAACTCGCCCTGAGTGTAGAAGGAAATGACGGCATCCTCCGGCAGGTCCTCGATGAGCTCCACCTTGTAAGGCTCGTTCTTCTCCTGCATATAGGCGATGGCCTCCTGCCGGGGCTTCTCGCTGCGGACGATGCTCAGGCGCTCCTTGCAGATCTTCTTCATCTCCGCCTCGATCTTTTCCAGATGCTCCGGCGTGAAGGTGAAGGGAGCGTCAAAGTCGTAGTACCAGCCCTCGTCAATGGCGGGGCCAATGGCCAGCTGGACCTCCGGCCACAGCCGCTTCACGGCCTGGGCCATGATGTGGGAGCAGGTATGCCAGTAGGTCTTGCGGTACTCCGGGTTTTCAAAGGTGTACAGGTTTTCTTCGGACATAAAAATTGCCTCCTTTTATTTTGGGGCAAGACGGCAAAATCCCACCCCTGAAAAATCAGGGGTGGGATACAAAGTTCGTATTCCACGGTTCCACCCTGGTTGCATACCCGAAAATTCTTCCGGCCATGCCACTCATTGGCGCTGTAACGGACGCATCCGGCAGGCCATTTCCGACCCGCAGCTCCGAAGTGGTATCGCCCCCGGCAGGACTTCCAAGGTCTTTTCACCAGCCGACCTCTCTCTGCGGAACTTTCCGGGAACGCATGTCTTCCTCAACGCTTTTCTTGCCATGCACTTTAGCACGATTCTTCGGTTTTGTCAAGGGGCAGGCCGAAAATTTTTCCCTTCGTTTTTCCATAACACCCCTTCCGGTTCACCATAACGCACCCGCTGCAAAGGTTGACGAAGTGGTTACATAATCCGTTCTTTTATGTAAACGAAGTAACAAAAATTACAAGATGTAGGATAATTCGGGGGCCCTCGACCGTACTCTCCCGGTTTCTGTTTACATAATTTTAGAGGCGATAATTTGCAAAAAGTTGTCGTTTACCGGCGTTTTAATAAAAACCCTTGACTTTTTCCTGATTTTTGTTATAATGTACCCAAGCTGCTTCCCGCAGCAAGGCCGTGTAACAATTTGATACCACTTGTTTCCGGTCGAAATTCAGCATACAACTTAGACTTCTGAAAGGAGGCATACTCCCATGCAGGAACTGGCTCTGAGGAACCGCACCCTGTCCGTTTCCCGGAATCGTGCGCTGTCCCTGATCCTTCCGCTGATCCTGGTCCTTCTGCTTCTGACCCAGACGGTCTCCGCCCGGAACACCTACGTTATTACCGACGGCGACCGGACCCTGGTCCACATGACTTACGCAACGGACCCGGATGCCGTTCTGGGTGAAGCCGGCCTGACCCTGGGTGCGGAGGACACCTATGTGACCGCACAGGAAGCGGGCGTTTCCAACATCTATGTGACCCGTGCAGCCGCAGACGCTGCCGTCACCGCCACCCGCCTGGAGGTTTATACCGAGGCCATCCCCCACAACATTACCTATTGCGAGGCGTCTTGGCTGGACGAGGGCGAGGAGCAGGTACTGACCGTCGGATCCGACGGTCAGATGCGCTGCACCGCCAGCGTCAGCTATCAGGAGGGCGTAGAGACCGGCCGGACCATTCTGGACCGGACCGTCACCGTTCATCCCGTGGACGAGGTCATTGCCCGCGGCACCGGCTCCGCTGCCGCTCCCACCGAGGGTACCCCGGTCATCGAAGGCGGCACCATTACCACTCCCACCGGGGAGGTCCTGACCTACAGCCAGGCCATTACCGTGCTGGCCACCGCCTATTCTCTGGACGGCTGGCCCGAAAGCGACGGCATCACCGCCACCGGCACCCAGGCCCGCTACGGCGAGATTGCCGTGGACCCGGAGGTCATTCCTCTGGGGACGAGAATGTACATCGTATCCGAGGACGGACAGGTGGTCTACGGCATCGCCACCGCCGAGGACACCGGCAGCCTGATTCTGGGTCACCGCATCGACCTGTACTACGACACTTATGACGAATGCGTTCAGTTCGGTGCAAGAAACTGCATCGTCTACATTCTGGATTGAGCATTTGCTCTTGAAAAACCGCCTTTTTTCTGGTACAATGACCGGAAGAAAGGCGGTTTTTCAGTATGATCGACGTATGCAATATTTCCGTGATGAAGCCCCTGCTGGCCCAGTACGGATTTTATTTTTCCAAGGCCAAGGGCCAGAATTTCCTCATTGCCTCCTGGGTGCCGGAGCGCATTGCCGAGGATTCCGGGGTTTCGCCGGACACTGGCGTGCTGGAAGTCGGCCCCGGCATCGGAAGCCTGACCCAGCAGCTCTGTCTCCGGGCCGGGAAGGTCTGCGCCGTGGAAGTGGACACCCGGCTCAAGCCCCTGCTCGCCGAGACCGTGGGAGAATTTTCCAATCTGGAAATTCTCTGGGCGGATATTTTGAAGCAGGACATCCCTGCCTTGGTCCGGGAGAAATTCCCCGGCCTGCGGCCCATGGCCTGCGCCAACCTGCCCTATTACATCACCTCCCCGGTGCTGACAGCCCTGCTGGAAGCGGAATGTTTCGATCAGGTCACGGTCATGGTCCAGAAAGAGGTGGCCCAGCGCATCATTGCCGCCCCCGGCAGTGCCGATTACAGTGCCTTTTCCATTTTCTGCCAGTATTACGCCCAGCCGGAAATTCTCTTTGACGTAGGCCCCGGCTGCTTCCTGCCGGCTCCCAAGGTCACGTCCGCCGTTATCGCCCTGAAAATCCGCAAGGAGCGCCCCTGGAACATCGAAAGCCCGGAATTATTCTTCCGGACCGTCCGGGCCAGCTTCGCCATGCGGCGGAAAAAGCTGCAGAATGGCCTGGCCTCCGGCTTCCCCCAGCTGGGCAAGGCCGGTGCCGCCCAGGTCATTGCAAGCTGCGGCCTGCCGGAGAACATCCGGGGCGAGACCCTGAGCATCGAAGCCTTTGCCGCCCTGTCCAACGCCATCGGCAAGAGCCTTCAGGAGGGATAATATGGTCGAATTTCTGTTTCTGGACCTGGACGACACCATTCTGGATTTTCACAAGGCCGAGGCCATCGCCCTCAGCAAGACATTGACCGATTTCGGTATATCCCCCACGGAAGAAAACCTTCGCACATACAGCGCCATCAACAAGGCCCATTGGGAACGTTTGGAGCGGAGGGAAATCACCCGTTCGGAATTGCAGGTCAGCCGCTTCGTGACTTTTCTCTCCGCCATTGGGACCGATGTGCCCGGCGAGGTCGTAGCCCGTGCCTATGAGGAAAACCTCTCCCATGGCCACTACTTCCTCCCCGGCGCCAAAGAAGCCCTGGACGCCCTCCGGGACCGTTACCGGATGTTCCTGCTGAGCAACGGCAATGCAAAAGTCCAGGACGGCCGCCTGTCCAGTGCCGGAATTCTCCCCTATTTTGAAAACGTGTTCATTTCCGAGCGGGTTGGGGCCGACAAGCCCTCCAAAGAATTCTTTGACCGCTGCACGGCCCAAATTCCCGGCTACGCCCCGGAAAAGGCCCTGATGGTGGGCGACAGCCTGACCTCGGACATTCTGGGGGGCAAAAACGCCGGAATTCCCACCTGCTGGGTGAATCCAGCAAGGAAAACCGCCGGGAATATTCACCCGGACTACGAGATCGGCAGTCTTTCCGAGCTGCCCGGACTTCTGAAGGGCCTATAAGCACACCGGCACTTTTTCCGCCAATTCCATGGTCTCCGGGGTCACACGGCAGTCATAGGCCAGAATTTCCACCCCGGCGGCATGGGCTTCCCGCAGGGCCGCCCCGAAGGCCGGGTCGGTAGCGTCGTTGGGCCGGATGGACTTGGCCCCGGCCATCTGAATGACGAACAGCAAATAGGCCCCATAGCCCTGTTCTTTTGCCCGGATAAGCTCATGGATGTGCTTGGCTCCCCGCTCCGTGGGAGCGTCCGGGAAGGCGCAGTGGCCCCCGTCCTCCAGCGTGACTCCCTTCACCTCCAGGAAGCAGGGCTGCCCCTGCCGGGTGAAAGCAAAGTCGAAACGGGAATTTTCAAACCGCTGCTCCGGCTTCAGGTCCGTCAGCGGCCCCAGTCCACCGGCGGCCAGCCACTCCCCTGCGGCGATGTTCGGGGCCTGAGAATCCATATTGATGAGCAGGCCGTTTTTCTCCACGGCGATCAGGTCATATTTTGTTTTCCGGGCGGGATTTGCCGACCGCTGGCACCAGACCGGTGCGCCCACCGTCAGCAATTCCCGACAGCGGCCCGTATTTTTCACATGGCACACCTCAACGCCCTCCGGGAATTCGATGTGCGCAATAAATCGGTTGGGCCGGGCCAGGAATCGCCCGGGAACCATATTGGGATAGTACATTTCGATCTCCTCCGACCCATAGCATAGCAGATTTTTTCTTTTTTGCCAAGATGGTAAAAAAACTTCTTGACAAATCCGGAATCCGTGCTATAATACTCAAGCAAGGTCGACGGAGGCTTAGCTCAGCTGGTTAGAGCGCATGCTTCACACGCATGAGGTCACAGGTTCGAGTCCTGTAGTCTCCACCATATATGAAAAATCCGAACTTCTTCCCTATTGGGAATGCGTTCGGATTTTTCATTTTTATCAGGGATATTACATATTGAGCCGGAAGCCCGGAGGATTTTTATGATCCTCCGGGCTTTTCTGTTTGCCTTTACACGAGATCATGATGTCATAGATGATGGAATAGCCGGGCTGCAGCATACGGAAGATCGGCTCCCAATCGCAGGCGAATCAATTAAAACTGCTGTCAGTCTGCTTGATAGCATGATCGCAAGGAAGATAGATTTGCAGAAGATGGTGCATGGAAAGAAAAAATGCCGATGAAGTGACCCGACGCAGAATTCTTTTTATATATTGATTGGATAAGTAGCATAAAACAAATGATATAGCGCTTTGATATCTTTATCCATGCAAGAAAAACAGTGCGTAAGGAGAGAATCTGGAATTTTCTTGTAATAAGCGTAGGCGATACCGCCAGCCATGGCGGCCACGGTATCGCAATCACCGCCTATGGAAATTGCATTTAATATGGTGCTCTCATAATCGGTTCCCTTTAAAAAGGCGATCAACGCCTGTGGAACAGTAACCGGGCAAGTGGGAGAGAATTCATGTTTCACTGACCGGATCGATTCGATGGTCTGATTTAAGTTATAAAAATACTTGGATGAGATGTATTTTTTTATCTCGTTTTTTGTTCTGCCGTCTAATGCCATTTTCGTAGCCGCTGCGATGGCACAGGCGCCACGGATCCCTTCGGGATTATTGTGTGTTACTTCTGCCTGCAGACAGGCGTATGCTTCCACTTCGTGAAGCGTTTTATAAGCATAGGCAATCGGGCTTACCCGCATAGCGCAGCCATTTCCCAGACTGTCGGGCGGTTCTGGAATCGTTCCTCTTTCTTCATAAGTTAAGATCCAGTCCATGTATTTTAAACCGTATGCCTTGTCCGGGTAACGCATGGTATAGTCAAAAAACTTTCTGGCCAAGATATATTGATGTTCCCCTTTTCCCAGTCCGGAAAGAGTTCCATATTCAACGAGCCATTCGGCAACCGCACAGGTTAATACCGAATCATCCGTCATATCATCATTTTCATGAAGCAAAAAAATATCCTGATTTTCAATGCCAAATTCATAAGTTGAGCCCAGGATATCTCCGCAGATCGATCCAAGCATGGGTTCCCTCCAATAGTAATAATTTTTTATATACGATTTCGATTTTTATACAGATATTTTATCATGCTTCCTGTACCGAAAACGTAACATACAATAGAATTTTACACAAAAACGAGAAATGCAGCTAAAACTTGAGATTTATCCTACATTATTCACGGCAAAGCCGTGAAAGTGGCTGAAAGCCACATAGTTACTGCGTTTTAACTGAATATTGCTTTTCACCTATCAAGTGAATGAAAAGAGGACATCCATTTGTGATGAAATTAAGGTGTCAAATCTCAAATAATACCAGCAAAAGAAGCCCTTTATGAGTATTGCAAATACCTTATCATTAGAAAGCAATAGGCAGATTAAAATAAATTTCGCTGGAGGAGATTTATCCTCCGATGCAGGCTTGCTTCTCATCAAAGAATTTGAAGACATATTTCACCACGCTCCTGCATTGTCCTGCTACATAATAAAGGGCGATTCTTTCTTCCGGTTCTTTCTTCCGGCTTTCTTTCAGTCTGTAGTATGCAAAGATAGACTGTATATTACAGTGATCAAAAATCCGGATGGAACATATGGATATCGTAAAATCAAATATGATCCGGCGTGCAATAGGCTTATCGAACTCCTTATTCAGGGCCAAAACAAATCCTCATATAAAAGCAATTAGAATTGTTTGGCTGGATGTGGCAAAAATACCACATCCAACCTTGTAATATAGTGTTAAACGAAGTACAATAAGCATGAGGTGATTGCAATGCCACAAACCGCACCGGCAAAGAAAATGCTCATTATGAACATTCTGGACATTCTGAAGCGATATACCGACGAGGAACATAGGCTGACCCAAAAGCAGATCGCAGATATTCTCTGGACCGACTATGATATGGCTGCTGACCGCAAAACGATTGCCCGAAATCTGACAAATCTGATGGCAGCAGGTTATCCCATTGAATGCAGAGATGATATTGCACGTACTTATATCAACAAGCAAGGGCAGGCAGAAACAAGCTATATGCTCTCTGATTTCTATCTGGAACGGGATTTTACAGATGCGGAGCTGCGATTGCTGATTGACAGTTTGCTGTTTTCAAAGCATATTCCCTACAGTCAGTGTAGGGAGCTAGTTGAAAAGCTGGCAGGGCTTTCCAATCGGTACTTCAAATCCAGAGTGCGGTTTATCTCCACCATGGAGGAAACGGCGCCGAGTAATCCGCAGCTGTTTTATACTATTGAGATCATTGATGAAGCGATCGCTGCGGGCAGGCAGGTGGCCTTTATCTACAATGCGTACGGCACCGACAAGAGGCTGCATCCCAAACGAGATCAGGAATACATCGTCAATCCCTATCAGATAGCAGCAACCAACGGCCGGTATTACTTGATCGGGAATTATGATAAATACGATAACCTTGCCAACTACCGTATGGACCGGATTACGGATATCCGCCTGTTGGATACGCCCGCAAAGCCAACCAGCCAGGTAAAGGGCCTGGAGCATGGCTTTGATCTGCCCAAGCATATGGCAGAGCATTTATATATGTTCACAGGGGAAAGTGGAGTTGTCACCTTCCGCGCAAAAAGGTATTTGCTCAATGACATTATGGACTGGTTTGGCGGAGAAATCACCTTCTTTGACGAAACAGAGGAGGAAGTCAGCGTTCGCACAAGGGTGAATCTCGCAGCCATGCGCCGCTGGGCCCTGCAATATGCACTGCACGCAAGGGTCCTGTCCCCGGAGAGCTTGGTACAGCAGGTAAAAGAGGATATCAAAGCAGCGGCGGATCATTATAATTTATAAATTATTCCTGCAATTTTGAAAATTGGGGACCAATTTGTGATTCTCAAATGATTCTAAAGTGAAAAGCAGAAAGGAAAGGGAAAATATCGTTATCATGAATGAAGAACTATACAAATTTCAAAAAGAATGGTTTGATACGATCTTTGAGCCATATATAAAAGAGAATCCTAACGCAAACATAACATACCCTTTCTTTACTGGCGTTCCGGAGCAATATGTAAATTCCAATAAGAGGATTATGATAATCGGCCAAGAAACTCGTGGCTGGGGCATCTACAAACCAGATTGGACCCTTAAAGATAGCCGCCAATGGACAGTTGACTATTTATGCTACCAGTTAAGATACGATACAGATGCAGTGTATAAAGAAAGATTTGGTAGGAGAAATAGCTCTCCTTTTTGGAGCTTTTTCAAATTATTTAGTAACCATGGGATTGTGCCCTGCTGGAATAATGTAGATAAAGCGCAACGAAATATTGATGGCAAAACCAAAAGCTTAACAGAAGAAATCGAAATAGCATTAAATCAAAAGCTGCCACATTCAAATAAAACTCTATTGCAAAAGGAAATTGAAGTATTAAAGCCAAATGCAATTGTTTTTATTACAGGACCAGGTTATGTAGTAACCATGGAAAAAGCATTGGGCTTGAGAGAAAATACTCTTGCGGAATATAAGCCAACAATAGACAACGGCTGCGTTGATATAACGAATATTGTCCACACTGAAATTCCGACCTTTTGGACCTACCATCCAAGGTTTATTGTGAGCAAGAAAAAACCGCTTTCTCGTGAAGAAATAGTGAAGAAAATAATAGGAGCGACTGAATATGAACGATTTTAAAATTGAAAATGGCATTCTCACAAGTTATACCGGCCCCGGAGGGAATGTAGTGATTCCCAACGCTGTCATTGCCATCGGGGAATCCGCATTCCTCTGCTGCAGCGGCCTGACCAGCATTGCGATTCCTGACTCCGTAACATCCATCGGGGAATCCGCATTTTCCGGCTGCAGAAGTCTGACCAGCATTGCGATTCCTGACTCCGTAACATCCATCGGGGAATCCGCATTCGAAGACTGCAGCAGCCTGACCGGAATTGCGATTCCTGACTCTGTCACATCTATCGGGGATAACGCATTCAGGGGCTGCCCGAAACTGTCAATTCACGCATCCGTCGGCAGCTGCGCCGAAGCCTATGCAAGGGAAAACAACCTCCCTTTCGCAGCGGAATAAATGTAAAATTTAGGGAACCTCTGATTTACTTTGCGCTACCATAGAGGTTCCCTAAGCTGAACAATGATTCTTTTAATGAAGAAATCGCAAAATGTATGTACAGGCAGCTGATTTGGGATGCGCCTCACTCAAATGCGTAACCAAATTACATCAGCGCCGTGCCGCTTGACTTTTGCCTTGCAGCACGGCGCTGTTTTGCTTTATCCGAACAGGTAGCGATAGTCATTATCCGTTTCAATATGCTTTCTCATTTTCTCCATAGCTGCATAGAAGGTCCGCTCGGACGCTTTATCTGACTTGCGGCTGGCGGAGTAGGAGATTTCTTCAAAGGGCATGGGCTTTATGGGTTTGTACTCGACGTTGCCATTTATCAGCACGGCCTTCTTCTTGGACCAGCAGTTGTCGCAGAAACCCAGGTGCTTGGCGACCGTGCGCTGCTCCCGGTAGGTAAGGCTGTCGTAGGCTTCATACAGGGCGGCGTACAACACCGACCGAAAGTACAGCTTGTCCGGCTGGGAGGTGGTATCCACCGTCACGTCCTCACCGGTTTCCTCGCCGTCCTCGTCGTATTGCAGGTAGAAATCCGCCCGTCGCTCGTTCAGGGTGCCAATCGTAATATAGCGTTTGACCGTTTTTGCATCCATACCGACTTCATCGGCAATTCGTTGAATGCTGTCGCTGCCGGAATCGTCATTGTTCTGATGGTAGATGGCCATGATCCGCTTCATCACCGAGTAGGTGTCGACCGTCATGGTGACCATACCGCTCTGCGCCGTGCGGATGTAGTCCTCGATACTATCCGAAATGTACTGCCTCTGAAAGGCGACAAACGGAACGCCTATGGACGAATCATACTTTTGCAGGGCAGCTAAAATCCCGCACACCGCCGCCTGCTTGATATCCGCAAAATGCTCCGGCAGCCCGTAACGCTGGCAGGCATCCTGCGCCAGCTTGTTCAGCACTGGCTCCCGGTCGTGCAGATACCACGACAGATACTTGTCCTCTTTTTCAGCAAAATATAGCTCGATATATTCCTGCGGCGGCAGCTTGGGCGGCGCAAGAGCAAGGTGGTACATCCGGCGCTCCAAAAGTGCTTGCTGCTTTCTGCGAGTTTCGTTCCATTCTTCGGTCACCGGCCGCACCTCCATTTTTATGATTTCATCTTTCTGTCTGTGTCGGCGTAAAGCTTCGCTCGCTCCAGATCTTTGTAAAAACCATTCGCAGCGTAGGTGTCATCTTCCTCCGCCTGCTCCAAGCGCCGCTTTGCCATAGTCTGCGCCGCCGCTGCAAATTCCGCTGAAATTGTCCCCCGACTCTTTTCGGAGCGGATGGCGGCGCAACGCTTTTCGTAAGCAGCTTTGAGGGGATTATCCCTCGCCCGCTCCGCCTTGCCCTGAATGACGGCGTACCGGCAGCAGGAAATTTTCTCACCATGGTATCGCTCCGGTACTGTGCCGTAGGAGCAGTATTTCTGCCGCCGGGCACTTTGCATCAGAAAATACTGCCCGCAAACCTCGCACTTCCTTAGGTAATGCCCGTAGTGCAGGCCCTCAAAGACGTCCGTCAGTACAAAGCTGTAATAGCTTTCAAAGTTCATCCTCCGGGCAGTCACCAGAATCCGGCTGTTCCGCCGCTTTGGGAGGGCGATATATTCCGTGTTCAGCGGGAATGCCACTTTTCCGAATACCTCCGCCGCAAGGGGCAGCAGGTGCTGCTCATCGAAGCGTTCCACCTCGTCTACACGGGAAACAAATTGCCGGAGCTGTGTGAAGGCCCTGCGCATGTCCTCCGGGATGGAATCATAAAAGCGGAGGGACTGCAAGACCGTTGTGCGCAGTGTTTCGCCCTTTCTGAAAAGGGGCTTATCATATTCCGCCGGAAGGATTCCCATGCAGATTGCCCCCTGATCCTGCTGCGCAACCGCCGCCCTTCGGCAGAAGTAATCCTGTATGGCAGCGGCGTTTTCTTGGGTAAATAAATCTGAAATGCGCTGCTTCTCTGCAGCAATGTCCAGCGAGGAAAACGGCTTCAGCTTCGGCAGGGTTTTCAGAATCGCCAGAATTTCCTCCCTAGCCTTGAGAAAATCCGTTTCGTTCAGATATCCGGTGGCAATCTGCTCCTGCACATTCCAGTTGTGCTGCCGGAATACGGCAATCCTCAACGCCGTGTCATCCTTATAATACTGATTCAAAAGATGTACCGCAAAGGTCCCCGCCGCATAGTTCTTGCCGCCGATATGCACCCGTCCATCCCGGTAGACGGCGGTTAAAAGGCCCAGACTATCGCTCATACGCTCCCCCTTCTTTCTGAATTCTATCAAAGATTCTGTCCTATAAGCAGGACAGAATCTTTGATAGAAATATTTTTGCCGCGCGCCGCAATTAGAATATTCGTTCTATATTACTATATCAGAAAAAGTGTGTGATTTCAAGGCTTTTCCCAATGTTGCGGTCATTACTTTTGCCGTGTTGCTGAATCCATGCCTTTTTTCGCCATTTCCCCCATTCAATATATAGAAGGCAGTCATCGAGCCGCTGGGTCATCCCCGGCGGCTTTTTTGCTGCCCGAAAAAAATGAAAAGGAGAAGTGCAAAATGAAAACAATGAACAACACAAAAATCATCGGCATCGACCACGGCTACGGGAATATGAAAACAGCAAACTGTTGTTTTCCGACCGGAGTGCTGAAAAGCAACACAGAACCTGTTTTTACCGGCGATTTGCTGGTATGGGAAGGACGCTACTATTCCATTGGCGTGGGGCACAAGGAGTTTACGGCCAACAAGTTCACCGACGAGGAGTACTATGTGCTCACTCTTGCGGCCATTGCCCGAGAACTGCGGCGGGAGCAGTTGACCGAAGCCAGGCTCTTTATCGCTGCCGGTCTGCCGCTGACTTGGGTCAGCGAGCAGAAAACGGAATTTAAGGACTACCTGCTTCAGCGCAGAGAGATAGAATTCACCTTCAGAAACACAAGCTATCATATTCAGATTGTCGGCGCCGAGATCTACCCACAGGGCTTTGCTGCCGTTGCGGACAAACTCAGCGAATTCGGCGGCGTGAATATGCTCTGCGACATTGGAAACGGTACAATGAATCTTCTTCGGATTGTGAACCGCAAGCCTGATCCGCAACGAATGCTTACCGAGAAATACGGCACTCACCAGTGCGCCCTGCTCGTCCGGGAACAGATGATGAAATGCCACCACGCAACGCTGGATGATGAGGTTATTACCGAAATCCTCAAAAGAGGCACGGCAGATATGGACGGCGAGTATCTGAAAACAGCACTTGATACCGCCAGAGTTTACACCGCCGGAATCTTTCGCCGTCTTCGGGAGCACGAGTACGACCCGAAGTTGATGAAGCTGTATGTGGTAGGCGGCGGAGGCTGCCTGATCCGCAATTTTGCGGAGTATGATTCCAGCAGGGTTTTCATCAACGAAGACGTTTGCGCTACTGCCAAGGGCTATGAGTATATGGCTCTGGTGACGCTGAAACGGAACGGCGGTGCGGAATGAGCATCAAGCGGCTGACCATCCGGTTCAATCTGCAAAATGATGAGGAACGTCGGGCATGGGAATATCTGCACAGTCGGGATGGGCCGTCTCTCAGTAAAGACATCATCCGCATTCTGAATGCCGCAGATCAATACGAGGATTTGCAGATGCTCATCCGACAGACGATCACGGAGGCGCTGCAAGGAGCGACTGTTCCCGTTTCTTTGCCAGCAATGGCAGAAAGCGCTGACAGTGCCGAGAATGATAGCGCCATGCTGGACTTTCTTGACAGCCTTCTGTGACGCCTGTTATGACGTCACAGTTTCTGCCAAGCGATTGGGGCGACGCCAAGAGCGGCGTCGCCTGATATGCCAAGGTTTCTGGAGATATGGCAGAGCGGCAGGGCTGAGAACGAAGCGGAGAAAGCGTGTCTCACAGTATAACAAGCAGGGACTTTGTGTGCCGCAAAAGTCCAATCACAGCCGAAATCGGCTGACTCTTTGGGGGCGCAGCCCCCAATCCCCTGAAAGGAGAGATGTGTATGGGGAAAGATGTTCGTATTGCCGTCCGTGTGACTGCAAGAGAAAAGAATAAAATCCAGTCCAAAGCCCGCAAGTGCGGACTGAGTACAACCGAATATGTGAAGCAAAGAGCGTTGGGGTACGAGCCGAGAACGGTTCCGCCTGACGCTCTTTTTGTTTGTCTTGAGAAGCTGGGTGCGCTTGCGGATAAAGCCAGTTCCCCGGAGCTGGACAAAGAAATCTGCACGGTGCTGAAACAAATCACAGCAGAGTTTCTGCTGCCCGGGAAAGGGTGATGTGTTATGGCTGTTACAGGATTCTGGCCTGTGTTCAAAAATCTGAAAGCTACACTGGACTACGCCGACAATCCCGACAAGACCACCGCTCCGGAATATCTGGATGAGGATTTGTACGCCGCTCTGCGTTATGCAGAAGACGATGACAAAACCGACCGCAAGGTTTTTGTCGGCGGTATCAACTGTTCGGCGCAGAATGCCTACGCCGAGATGATCGCCGTACAGCGGCGATTCGGTCTGCGTGGAAAGGTCGTCGGCTACCACGGCATTCAGAGCTTTCGTGAGGGCGAGGTCACGCCGGAGCAGGCGTTCGCCATTGGCAAGGAGACAGCACGGCGGATGTGGGGCGACCGGTATCAGGTGCTCGTTACCGTCCACCTGAACACCGACAATGTTCACTGCCATTTTGTTGTGAATCCCGTGTCCTTCAAGGACGGTGCAAAGTTCAAAAACAAAATCGGCGACCACAAGGAGCTGCGGAAAATCTCCGATGAGATCTGCCGGGAGCACGAGCTGTCTGTGCTGGAAAACAGCGAATTTTACAGCAAGGGCAAGAAGAAAGAGTACTGGGTTCACAAGGCAGGTAAGCAGACCCACCGGGATATGCTGCGCCGGGATGTGGAGGAAGCACTGGCCAAATGCGGTTCCTTCCGGGAAATCGAGTATTACCTGAAATGCCTTGGCTACCGCTTCCAACGGGACTTCCATTATGCCCACCCTTCCGTCATCATCGACGGCTGGCGGCGCCCCATTCGCATCGACAGCCTTGGGCCACAATACAGCAGAGAAGCCATCCGGGAGCGGTGCCTTGAAAATCAGCGGAGGCCGGAGCTGTACGGATACGCCTATCCGCAGTGGAAACGGGCGCCGCTGCTGGCTATCGAGTACCATCTGCGGCAGGCGCAGAGGAAAGATACCGTTACGCTGCTGTTCGAGATTTTTATTGAACTTCTGAAAATCTGCACTGGCAGCAACATTGAAAAAGCTGACCAGCGCCCGTTGTCCCCGGCTATGCGGGCGGAGGTGCGGAAGCTGGATCAATATCTGGAAGAATACAAGCTCCTTTGCGACTGCCACATCGAGTCGCCAAAGGAGCTTTTGTCATTTCAGGATGGCTTGACTACCAAAATTTCAGAGTTGGAGGAACAGCGCTACGCCCTGCGCCTGAAGCTGCGCCGGGTGAAATCCCCGGAGGAAGAAACTGCCCTGAAAGAGCGCTGCAAAGAGATTACAAAAGAGATCACGCCCCTGCGGCGGGAGAGGAAAACGATTCTGCGCACCGCAGAACACATCCCCAAAATACAGGAGCTTCTGGATGCCGAGCGGAAAACCGAAATGGAACACAACAACCTGACACGAAAGAAAGAGAGGAAGATTGAACGATGAAACAAACCAACATTGCAGTTTCCAAGCTGCGCCCCTTTGAAAATAACCCCTATCAGGTCCGGGACGATGCGGAGATGAACACGCTGATCGAAAGCATACAGACGCAAGGTGTTCTCTCGCCGCTGATTGTCAGGCCGATTGAAAACACAGACGGATATGAGGTCATAAGCGGTCACCGCCGTTTACACGCCGCACAAAAGGCAGGGATCACCGAGGTCCCTGCCTTAATTTATGCCCTCGACCGGGATGCCGCCGCTATTGCGGTGGTGGACAGCAATTTGCATCGTGAGCATATTCTGCCATCCGAAAAGGCGTTTGCGTATAAGTTGAAAGCTGATGCCCTGAAGCATCAGGGACAAAGAACAGACATAACTTCGGAGCAAATTGCACCGAAGTTGTCCACGGAAGTAATCGGAGAGCAAGAAGGAATCAGCAAGGATACCGTTAAGCGCTATATCCGCCTGACTCATCTCATTCCTGAGTTCCTTGAAAAGATGGATAAAGGCGAAATAGCCCTGTCTGTCGGCGTGGAGCTTTCGTTCCTTGACGAATCCATCCAGCGGGAGGTTTTGGAACAGTGTGCCATCAACGACTGCACCCCGTCCTATTCGCAGGCATGGCGGATGCACAAGGCCGACCGTGAGGGAATGCTGACCACGGCGGTCATTCAAACCATTATGTCGGAGGAAAAAGCAAACCAGAAGGCCCGCCTCAAGATTCCAATGGAGCGCATCCGAAAGTACTTCCCGCAAAACTACACCGCCGCTCAAATTGAGGATGCCATTGTGAAGCTCTGTCAGCGGGACTACCGTCGACGAACCGACCGGGAGCGATAAGGAGGTGCGGCCTATGCCTGAGCAGATTAC
The DNA here is from genome assembly GCA_900544405.1 of uncultured Eubacteriales bacterium. Taxonomy (GTDB): domain Bacteria; phylum Bacillota; class Clostridia; order Oscillospirales; family Oscillospiraceae; genus Faecousia. The sequence continues at coordinate 48,703 of UQVA01000001.1, read as the reverse complement.
CCAAGAAGAGACCATTGAGGTCACCACACAAGTTGTCGAGGACTACGGCATGCAACTTCCGGAGTATGTTGTTCGCCGGCTTGCCCGTTTCCTTCTCCCCAAAATACAGGAGGATCTGCAGCGGAATGAATAAAAACTGTACGGATGGCAGCAAGGCGGTCCCGCTGCCATCCGTACATTTGAAGATAAAAATAAAAATCGATATGATTGGTGCAAAGGAGGAATCGTATGAACGCAGTGATCTATGCCCGCTACTCATCGGATCGACAGCGGGAAGAATCCATTGAAGGCCAGCTCCGGGAATGTGCAGAGTATGCGAAAAAGAATAATATGACATTGCTGGGTACCTATGTTGACCGCGCGTTATCTGCCAGAACTGCGGATCGTCCTGACTTTCAGAGAATGATTGCAGATAGTTCCAAAGGTCTCTTTGATATCGTACTTGTTTGGAAACTGGACCGTTTTTCCCGTGACCGCTACGATAGCGCTCACTATAAGCACATTCTGAAGAAAAACGGTGTCCGAGTGATCTCTATCAAAGAAAACATTTCCGATGGGCCGGAGGGCATTATTCTGGAGTCTATGCTGGAGGGATATGCCGAATACTATTCTGCCGAGCTTGCTCAAAAGATTCGGCGAGGCCAAAAGGAGAATGCAATCAAGTGTATGAATAACGGCGGTAATGTCCCCCTTGGTTACTATGTAGACAAAGCCACCGGGAAATTGGCTGTTGATCCCGAAACCGCTCCATATGTACAGGAATTGTTTTCACGGTATGCTGATGGCGAGCGGCTGACTGTATTGCAGGCAGAAATGAAAAAGCGAGGTATCCGTTCCAAACGAGGCAATACCTACTCGGTCAGTGTCCTGAGTGCGCTTCTGAGGAATCGCAAGTATATCGGCGAATACAAATACGGGAGCGTTATCACGCCGGGCGGTATTCCTGCAATCATCAACAAAGAATTATTTGAAAGGGTGCAAATGCGTATGGCAGCAAACAAAAAAGCTCCGGCACGAGCGAAAGCGGAGGAAGAATACTTGCTTACTACAAAGCTGTTTTGTGGTAGTTGCGGGCGGCTGATGGTCGACAAAAGTGGACGGGGCGGCAGAGGCGTTGTGTATCACTACTACAAGTGCAGCGGCGTAAAACGGAAGCTGGGCTGCAAAAGGGAAGCTATTAAAAAGCACTGGATCAAGGATTGCAGTCGTAAAGCTGACCGTTTCTCAGGTATTGACCGACACTGCCATTGACCGGATTGCAGACGCGATTGTTGTCATGCAGGAGCAGGAGAACACTGTCACACCGGTGCTGAAGCAGCAGCTTCAGCAGTGCGAAACCGAGATTCGGAATGTGATAAAGGCCATTCGGCTAGGCATTATTACGGATACGACCAAAGAGTGTCTGGAGGATCTGGAGACTCAAAGAGAATCGCTGAAAGGAAGCATTGCACAGCTTCAGCTGGAGCGGCGCACGTTTTCCAAGGAAGAGATTGTGGAATGGATCGGCAAATATAAGAACGGCAACATCAATGACCCGGATTACAGAAAAGAAATCATTGATACTTTCGTGAACTCCGTCTATGTCTACGATGACAAGCTGATACTTACCTACAACTACAAAGACGGCAGTCAGACGCTGACCTTGCAAGAAATTAATGCTACCTTAAGTTCGGATTTGACTGGCATATGTCCACCAAAAAAGGAACGGCGGTTTTCGTGAGAAAACCGCCGTTCCTTTTTTGGTTCTTTTCATTCTTCTCTCTTCCCTTTTCACTCTTCTCTGATCGCCGTTTTAAGGAATGCACAGCGGGGCTGTTTCGAAATAGAATTTTCTAAAAATTAGGCCAACAATACAGCCGTGGAAATCCAATTGAAACTGGATTTTCACGGCTTTTATCTAACTGTTGAAAAAAAAGGGCTATTCTTTTACAATTCGCATTTTGAGGCAGCCCTTTTTTCAACCGCCGGTTGAAAAATTCTCAACAGCGCCGTTATTCCCATTGGCCGCTTTCCATGATACAATGGAGAAAAATTCAGCAGGAGGCGGGCATATGACCGTACAATTAGGGGCAAAAATCCGGGAACTCCGCAAAAAACGAGGCATTTCTCAGGAAGTATTGGCGCAATATCTGGGCGTGACCTTCCAGGCCGTCAGCAAATGGGAGAACGGCACTGCCATGCCGGATGTAACCCTCATTCCGGCACTGGCATCCTTCTTCGGGGTGTCCACCGACGAGCTTTTTGACTATAACCGGCTGGAAGCGGAGAAAAAAGTGGAAGAAATCTGTTGGGAGGCCAGCAAATTTCGCCAAAGCGACCCGCCCCGGTCCGAGGCCATGCTCCGGGAGGGACTGAAGCAGTTCCCCGGCAACGAAATCATCCTCAACAATCTGCTCTACACCATGTCCGCTCCGGAGCGGGGCGAGGAAATGATAAGGATTTGCAAAACGCTCATTGCCGAAACCCGTGACGACTGTGTGAAATACGACGCCATCCGCATTCTGGCCGACACCTATCATGTCACCGGCCAACAGGCTCTGGTAGCCCCCACGTTGGAGCAAATACCGGAAATTTATTTCACGAAATTGCAGCAGATGGCCATGCTTTTGGAGGGCGAAGCCTCCCGGCAGGCCGCCTGGCAGCAAATGGGGCTTTCTCTGGACGAAACCGTGGATATGCTGCTCGTCCTCCGGGACCGGGAGGCGGAACGGGGCGACCAGGCCGAAGCGGACAAGTATGCCCGGCTGGCACGGGGAATTTTGGAAGTTTTTGAACGAGAAGAAGGGGCAAAATTTGCCGAAAGCAGCTTCTATCGCTGGGGCCGGGGGATTCTGGAGACGCTGCGATGAAAAAAGAGAACTTTTCCGCCCTATTTCGAGGATCTCTACTGCTGGGGCTGGTCACGGAGCTGACCGGCTACGGTTGTCTCCTGCTCTGCGGCTATCTGCTCTCCGGGGTACTGGAAGCGGCGCTGGCAGGCCAATGGGACCTGACGGCCCGCCGGGGGCTGTTCACCGCCGGGGCCTTGGTCCTGAGCCTGCTGCCGGAATACCTGCTTCCCCTGCTCCGCAGCCGCCGGAAGCTGCGGGACACCCAGCGTTTCCGTTCCCGCCTGTACGGTTATCTGCTGGACCGGCGGCTTTCCGCCGAAAACGCCGGAGAAGTGAACATCCGTCTGGAACGGGATGCCGGGACCGTCGCCGGATTCTATCAGGACACGGTCCCCAAGGCCCTCAGCGCCGGGTGCATCCTGCTTTGCTCCACGGCACTGTTGGTAAGCAGTGACTGGCGCATCGGCCTGATTCTCTTTTTCCTGACCCTGACCCAGCTTCTGCCCATCCCCGTCTACGAAAAATGGGCCCGGAAAATCTACGACCGGACCCACGCTGACGAGGATGTTTACTCCAACTGGATGCTGGAAGGCATCCGGGGCATCCGCACCCTGAAAGCCTACGCCGCCGAAGGGTGGTTCCTGGACCGGTACGGCCGGCTGAACCGGGCCATCGTGGCCTCCGGCAGGCAGGCCGAGGAGACCGGTACGGTGGAAAACATTCTCTTTTCCGCCATCGACAGCCTCCTTTGCTACGGCAGCTATTTGATCATCGGGTTGTTCGTGCTGTTGGGCGGCCTGCCCATGGAGCGCACGCCCCTGCTGCTGATTCTGGGCGGATATCTTTTTTCCTCCATCAGCCCGGTATTCGACCTGCGATTGCAGCAAGTGGAAGCACGGGAGGCCCGGAACCGGCTGGGGATAAAGCCCCCAGCCCCGCCGGCTGCTCCCAGCGAAATGCCGCTGAAAGCGGAATATATCACCAAATCCTACGGTGAAAAAACCGTTTTGAAGGACTGCACCCTGCGCCTTGCCCAAGGGGAACGGGTGCTACTCCGGGGTGAGAATGGCTCCGGAAAATCCACGCTGCTGCGTATTCTCGCCGGACTGGACGCTCCGGACGGCGGGCGGCTTTCCCGGAGCGTACCGATGGAGAATATTGCATTTTCCCTGCAAGAGGAAGCAATTCTGCACGTTTCCACCGAAGAATTATCCCAATATCTGATTCAGGGCGGAACCATAGACCCCAATGCCCTGAGCGCCCATTTCCGGGGCTTTTCCGTGGATGATTTGACCCAGAAGCCCTTGTCGGACCTATCCCCTGGGGAGCGGAAAAAGCTGTATCTGGCCATGGCCCTGGCCCGGAAGGGAAATGTCCTCATTCTGGACGAGCCCACCAACCACCTGGACCGGGACAGCGTGGCCTATCTTCGCACTTGCTTAGAGCGGGACCGGCGGGCCATGGTGGTCTGCTCCCATGACCCGGCCCTGGACCTTTCCTGGACCCGGGTCTATACCATAAAGGAGGGAATTTGCCATGAAAACTGACATGAAACGGCAAATTCTTCGAGACTGCCGCCGCACCATGGGCCCTGCCATTACCGCTATGTTTTTCCACCGACTGGTAAACCTCGCCGCCCCAACATTGGCGGTCCGGCTCATCGGAGACATGGCAAACTACCTGCTGCGGCTGGATAAGCCCGCCATTTTATCGGCCCTGCCCGGTTTTCTCTTGGCCGTTTCCTTTCAGGTGGTAGGGACTTCCCTCCTGGAACTGGCCATGAACCTGCGGCTGACCCGGGACGGCTTTCGATACGATTCCCTTCTGATGGGCAAATTTATCCGTCTGCCCCTTCGCTGCGCCCGCACCGCCGACGAGGGAAGCGTGCTGGAACGGATGGAGAACGACTGCATCGGCTTTTCCTGCCGGAATCAGCCCATTCTGCTGGCCTATCCCGGGGTGTTTCTGCTCTATGCCGCCGGGCTGGCGGTGTTGCTCCGGGACTTTCCCGCCGGGTATCTGGCAGTCATTCTGGCCCTGTCCGCTCTGCCGGTGCTGCGCTCGGCCTTCCTTGGCCGGAAAAAGGTCCGGCTGGAAAAGGCGTTGTCCGAGTACAACGAGCAGCGCAAGCAGCTGGAACAGGACTTTACTGCCGCTGCGGATTTTTCCCGTGGCTTTGGCCTGAAAAAATACTTTCTGGATGCTGCCGACCGGCTTTTCGGGGAATTTTATGCCCGGACCGGCAAGGAAAAATCCGCTCTGGATGCCGGGACGGCCCTGCTGGACTTTCTCTGCGACTACGCCGCCCAACTGGGAGCGCTGCTTCTGGGCACTGCGCTGGTTGCCCAGGGTAAGATGACCATGGGCGCTCTGCTTTCCGGCTTCCTGATGGTCCCCTCCCTTCGGCAGTGCTGTCAATATGTGAAAAACTGGGTGACGGAATTACCCTGGCAGGCAAAATACCTGGACCGGCTGGCGATTTTCTACGCCGGGGCCACCGAAGATAGCCCAGCGGCACCGCCGCCGGAGGCGCTGGATGCAGAAAACGTGTCCTTCTCCTATTCCGGCACGCCGGTACTGGAAAATCTGGATTTCCACATGAACGCATCGGAAAATGTCCTGCTCCAAGGCCCCAACGGCTGCGGAAAATCCACCTTGCTTTCTCTGCTGGCGGGGCTGGAGGCGCCGGATTCCGGCAAAATTTGCACCGGTGCGCCCCTGTCCGCCCTCCGAAAAGCCATAGCCCTGCAAGAGCAGAACGGAACCATCTTTTCCGGCACGGTCTGGGATAATCTGTTCCTGCCGGAGGAAAAGCGGGAAAATGCCGCCGGCCTGCTGGCCGAGATGGCTTTTGAAAAGCCCCTGAACACTCCTGTGACTTCCGGCGGTGGGAATCTGTCCCCCGGCGAGCGGAAAAAGCTGCTGCTTGTCCGGAGTCTCCTGCGGGAGGCCCCCTTCCTGCTGCTGGACGAGCCGCTGAATCACCTGGATGCCCCTGGGCGGACAGTCCTGAGCCGGTATCTGGCGGGCCGGACCGGCATTCTGCTTGTCTCCCATCAGGAGCCGGACCTGCCTGGTCTTCTCTTTCGCCCCTTTTCCCTGGCTGTCAGCGCTTCGAAAAAGTAATTCTTTCTCTGTACCGGCCGAAAGGCACATCTTTGGGTCGGTACATTTTTTAGATTCTTTCTTTATTGAGACAGCGGCCATAACCATCCCCACCATTGCCATGACCGCCAATGCCTTTGTCCGGGACGTGCAGGACGCTCCGGATACGGGCATGAACGCCCACATCGCCAAGCCCATCAGCATCGAGACACTGAAGGACACCTTGGCCTCCTGCCTGGAATAACGCCGAAAGCCCCTCCCGCAGATGCAGGAAGGGCTTTTTAGCAGGAAACGGGATCGACGGAATTTCCGGTAGTTCCGTTTTTTGAATTCAGATACTCAGCGGCATGTACCGCAGCTTGCTGCGGGTACGCCAAGGTTCATTTTTGGGAAGATTCGACAGCTTCTGCACGAAGCTCACCAGAGTCCGTTCCTCATAAGCCTCCGGCAGCACATCACCGTACACGGTCTGCTCCAACAGGTGACAGACCCGGGTGTACTCTCCCGGCAGGACCTCCGGCACGGCTTCCGTCACCGCCCGGTCCACCTGCTCCGTCTGCCAGCCCAGGCTGGCCGGGACGCCCCGGAGGGCCAGAAGCCGAAAAATGCTCTTTTCCAGCAGCTCTATCCGGCGGCGCTTGTCGCCCTTCCGGTAGGCACGCTTCAGCCAACGGATGCGCAGTCCCCGGACCGCTTCCATCGCCAGAAGCGTCAGCAGCGGCAGCACCAGCAGCAGTGCAAGGCACCGGATCAGCGCATTGCGCAGCCAGACGGAGGCCGAAATGCCGTCCTCCGGGCGGCGGGTGCCGTTCTGGGGATCGTCGCCAAGGGTATTGGGGTCGTACTCATCCTGTTCCGCCGCAGAGGTCTTTTCAATGTCATCGGGCAGGGCAACCATCTGCTGAAGGCTCAGGGTGTCGTAGAAATATCCCGGGGTCACGTCTATGCTCATCCAACCGATTCCGTCGAAGTACACCTCCACCCAAGCGTGGGCATTGGAGGCCGTCACGGCAGCCGTGCCGGTACGACACTCCTCGGCGGAGAGGTAATAGCCCTCCGCATACCGGGCGGGGATTCCGTAGGCCCGCAGGGCCTCCACTGCGGTCGCCGCATAGAGCATTTCGTTGCCCACTTTGCTTTCCGTCAGGAAATAGCGGATGGGGTCCTCCCCCTCCGGTGCGGCGGCAGGCCGCTCGGTGTAGGAGACGGTATCCCGGAGGACCTCCCGGATGCGGGTCACGGCGGAATAAATGCCGCCGGTCTCCTCCTGATCGTTCCAGAAAAGCTCGTTCATCAGCTCTGCCAGGTCCGCATCCACGGTGGTATCGTTCTCATAGACGAAATTCCGGTACACGGCTTCCGCCTGCAAATATCGGCTCTGGTCGGCGTTCACCGGGTCCATGACCCAGCTTTCCGCCACCACCAGCTCCGACGGACGGGCACCGGAGATTTCCGTGAAGCCGTACCGGCGGCTGCCCAGAAGGCCCGAGGAGTGGGTTCCCTCATCGCGGTCCATTTTGCCCGTTCGAATGCTCTCCAAAGTCGCAGGCAAATACAGGGCATATCGGGAGCCGTTCTCCACATGAATGCGGACCGTATTTTCCTCCGGGGCCGTGTCGCCGCAGAGAGAATAATAGGTCGCCACCTGGGTCTGGGGCTGGAATCCCTGCCGCTGAAGCCAGTTCAGAAGGCCCGCATTATCCCCCACAAAAGCGGACTCCGCCATGGGAGAAAAAGCGCCGTTTTCGTAGTCCGTGCCCACATAGGAGCGCAGGTACAGTGCTTTTTTCTGGCCCGTTTCCACGTGCATCAGCGTTCCGTTGCCGGTTTTCAGCTGGTCTGCCTCCCGCAGATCACCCTGGGGCAGCAGGTCCTCGCCGTAGCGCAGTACATGAATGTCATGGGCCACACGCTCCCGGAACTGGGCCACCCCTTCCAGGTTGCCCGCAGGCATCAGCAGGGAAAGGCCCAGCAGGAACACAAAGAAAACGCTCCACGCCGCCACAGCCCGCCGTGGAATCCACAAGGACCGGCCCGACACGCCGTAGGCCAGAATGCCGCCCACCAGCAGCGCCGCTGCAAGGGGACGGAAGTAGCCGCCCAGCAGCATGACGATGATCAGGAAAAAGGCATAGGAGGAGCAGAACGGTGTTCTCCGCCACCGGAGCATCCACCCGATCAGCTCCGCACACAAAATGCTGCACCAGCAGGCAACGCTCAGGCAGTCGCTCAGGCTGGCCTGACCGGCAAACAGGGCCACGCCCGCATTCTGCTCCCGGTTCCATCCGGCGATCAACAGGTCGATCCAGGCCTTGGCGCCCCGCCAGGGGCTTCCGACAGTCAGCATTCCCAACAGCACCAGCAGCGGCAGGAATTGCAGCATGGAAAGCCGCCGGTCCCGCTCCCGGAGCCAGCCCGCCGCCATGGACAGGGCCAGGGCCGCAGTCCCCAGGCACGCCGGAAGGACCGGTGCAATGCCCAGGTCCACCCAGCTGTCCCAGAAGCTCAGAAGCGTGCCGCCCAGAAGGAGCACGGCCAGCCAAATCTGCCAGAGCCTTGCGCCCGGGTCCTCGGTGCGGCCTGCAGGCTGCACCACGATGTTCTTTTCGCCCATAGCCGCTCCTCCTTTCAGCACAAAATACGGCAGATGTCCTCACCGGACTGCTCTGCCGGAACTTCCACGATCTCCAGCCCGCCGGAAAACTCCGTGCGGCTGGTGTTCATGCCCGTAACCACGGAAAGAACCGTCAGGCCCATTTGTCCGCCGGTCTCTCCCCGGCCCCGGTCAAATTTCCCCGGGCAAAGCAGCACCATGCGGCTGAACAGGGCATCCAGGTGCTGCATCCGAAAGATCTGCATGGCGTCACCCACGTTTTTCGGCAGACGGAGACTGAGCCACAGACTCACCACGTCCCGGAAAGTCCGCATATCCCGGACTTCCCGCAGTTCGATGTCGCTTCCTGCGGGAATGGCCAGGCAAAAGCCCATGCCCAGCCGCAGGAGCTGTTCGCCCAGCGCATAGCCGTAGGCAATGGCAGCGTTCCGTTCGGAGAGGCTGACGGCAGTGCCGTCCCGCTCCATGCCCAGGTCCGGCAGCAGCACCAGGTCGTAATGGGAGGGTGCGCCCGCCTGGCGGATAATCAGCTGGTCCGTCTTGCTGGACAGCTTCCAGTGGATGGAACGAATATCGTCCCCGGGGACATATTCCCGGTTCTCAAAGGTCTCGCCGGGATCGCTGCCCTTCCGGCTCTGCCGGAAGCCCTCTCCCTTGGGGGCTCCCGCCATGGCGCCGGTGAGCATCAGCTCCAGGCTCAGGCCGTGGGGATAGACCATGGTCCGGGCTGCCGGGAAGGGTGTTGTTCTCGCCTGGAACAGGTTCAGAAGGTCCTGGACCTGGGCTTTTGTGCAGGAAACATGCAGCGCACCGCACTCATCGGCAGGAATGGGCAGTTCAAACCGGTTCTCCCGGCCCCGCAGCGGCAGAACGAAGTGAAATTTCCGCAGCGTTCCGGTCATTTCGTTGCGGACCTCCACGTCGGCAATGAGGGACCGGGTCACCAGCAGCCGCCCACGGGAGCGGACCAGAATATCCGCAGGCAGCCGCTTTCCCTCCCGGGCACCGGGGCGCAGAACAATCTCCGTCTCCGTCCGCCGGGCGTCCCGGCTCAGCAGCAGCCGTGTCACCAGCGCAAAAAGCGTCAGCAAAATGAGCGCCGCCAGCAGGAAGGGTTTTTGAAAGAAATAAAGAAGGATCGCTAATGCGGCCAGCAGCGCCAGGTAGGACGCGCGGTTTCTCCACATGGGCTTACCTCTCCCCGGCAGCCGGGGGCTTGATCTTCTGCAGGACCTCGTTGAGAACATCCTTAGCAGTCACACCGTCCACACGGGCCTGGGGCCGCAGCAGCAGGCGGTGGGCACATACATCCACGAACACCCGCTGCACATCCTCCGGGACCACGTAGTTCCGTTCCTGCAGCACGGCGCCGGCCCGGGCCATCTTCACGAGAGCGGAGATACCACGGGGCGAAATTCCCAACTCCACCAGCGGATGGCTCCGGCTGGCCTCACAAAGACGAATGGCGTAGCTGAGCACGGCATCGGTCATCCGCAGGGAGGTCAGATAGTTCTGCACCTCCAGCAGATTGGCGGCGTTGGACACAGGCTTGATGCTGTCCAGGGGGTTGGAATACCGCTGGGCCCTGATGATGTTCATCTGATTTTCCAGGCTGGGATAGCCGATGGACAGACATACCATAAACCGGTCCAGCTGGGATTCCGGCAGGGGCTGGGTACCGGCGGCACCCGCCGGGTTCTGGGTGGCAATGCACAGGAAGGGGGCGGGCAGCGGATGGGTCACGCCGTCCACGGTCACATGGCGCTCCTCCATAACCTCCAGCAAGGCCGACTGGGTCTTAGGGGAAGTACGGTTGATCTCGTCCGCCAGAAGCAGGTTGCAGTTGGCGGCACCCTCCCGGTACTCGAACTGATTGGCCTCCCGGTTGAACATGGTAAAGCCGGTGATGTCCGAGGGCAAGGTATCCGGGGTAAACTGGATACGCTTGCTGCTCAGGCCCAGGGCCGAGGCGAAGGCCAGAGCCAGGGTGGTCTTGCCCACACCGGGGCAATCCTCCAGCAGCACATGGCCGCCGGCGTAGATGGTCATCAGCACCTTCTCCACGATCTCGTTTTTGCCGATAAATGCCTTGTTGACCTCCGTAATGATCTGCTTGGACTGTTCTACGATCATCCTTCTTGATTCCTTTCTTCGTCCGGGACGCCAGGCCCCGTTTCTTCGGTTGGTTCCGTGGGGTTGCTGGGTTCCGTAGGATTTGTGGGTTCACTGGGCTCGCTGGGCTCCGTGGGAGTAGTCGGCTCACTGGGAGTAGTCGGGTCAACGGGTTCCGCGGGGTCCGTAAGCTCCACCGGATCAACAACACCCAGCATAGCCTTCAGCCGGGCCACCTGGGGAGAGAGCAGGTTCTCCATTTCCGCCCGAATTTCCTCCTCGCTCCAATCCATATGGTCCGAGGAAATGGCACTATACATGGAAGCCTCGTCGGCGTATCCGGCAAAAGGATATTTCCACTGCGCAATGTAGCTTTCTTCCTCGCCGGGCCACAGGGGCGCAATCATGATGTTCTCATCCGCCTGCCCGAAGCTGAAGGATACGCCCTCCGCTTCCGGAATCAGCGGCACGGGGTTGTAAAAGTACAGGGTTAGGGGGCCTGCAAAATCGCCCGAAAATGCGCCGGAATGGATGCCCGCCAAGGTGCCCGGCACAAAGGCGCTTTTCAGGCCCGTGCAGTCCGCAAAAGCACCGGAGGCAATGTAATCCAAGGCCCATCCGTCTGGCATTCCAATGGTATAGGCATCCAGGAACGCATCCGTCACGCTCTCCGGTGCCTTTACCAGAGTCAAAATATAGTCATTGAGCCGGTACACATACAGATCCACCGGTTTTTCCGCAGGCTCCGCACCGATCATGGTCCGGATACGGTTCTCGGCAGTCAGCAGCCGCGCTTCCAGTTCCGCATCCACCACCTCGTCGGCAGGATAGGACCAGCTATCCCAGTCCATCAGTTCCATCTGGATTGCGTTCCACATATCAATATAAGCAGAGCCGCTGTACATTCCGGAGGAGCCGGAAAAGCCGTATCGCCACGAACGTACATAGGAATCCTCGGACCCGGCCTGAACCGTGATCCTCAGATTTTCCACTTCTTCCTCTAAGGTCCAATCGCTGTTGAATCGGAAGGGCGAGTCGTTATAGGTAATAAGGCCCGGAGCGGAGAAATCGTCCAGAACCAGCTCCCGCAGCTGCTCGCAGCCGTCGAACAGATAGCTGTACAGGGAGCTGTTCACGGCGAAGCTGCCCAAATCCACCCGGGTCAGGGACGTGCAGTGCTGGAACGCTCCCGCACGGAAATCGGAGCCCATCCAGCCGACTGCGGAGGTGAAGCCGGTAATGTCGGACCCGAAGAAGCACTCTTCTCCCACCAGCACGCCGTCTGGGCAAAAAACGTCCCCGCTGAGGCTGGAATCATAAAAGGCTCCACCGTCCAGGTAATAGAGCTTGGGCAGTGCATCCCATTCCAGCCGGAAGCCTGTGTCGGAAGTCAGACCCGCAAAGCCGAACTGATATATTTCTACGGTACTTTCCGGCAGCGTCAGAACGCCCTCCGCTGTGCCGCCCGCCCGGATCAGCGCATAGGGCACACCGTCCACACCGGTCAGGTAGGCGGCCATGGTGCCGTTGCTCAGGTCCTCCATCGTGTAGTAATCCGGGTCGGCAGTGGTAAACATGGTCCAGTAGGGATTATAGCCGGTGGCATTGCTGCGCACCAGCGCCATGCAGTATTCGGGCAGCTTCAGTTCCTTGGAGCCGGGCGTGCGGATGGCAACGGGCAAAGAGTCCTCATAAACCTGCCCGTCCATGGCGTTGCTGGCCAGGAATCGAAGGGCTTCGCACCCGGTAAAGGCCTTTTCCAGAATGGTGATCTGTTCCCGGGTGTCGATGAGCACCCCTTCCAGCGCCGTGCAGTCCCGGAATGCCTCATAGCCGATCGTCGTGACACTTTCGGGCAGATACACCCATTTCAGTTCCGTGTGGTTTGCAAATGCACCGGTGCCGATTTGATTCACGTCCACCGCCGAGCCGTCCGTTGCCGTGACCACACCGGTAAAAGACGTCACGTTCTCCGGTGCGTCGATCAACACGGTTCTGTTCTCCCCGGCCAGACATGCATAGGCATATCCTTCCTTGGAAACACGCAGCATGATCACCTCCACGCCCTCCGGCGCACCGGAAGAAAGCAGCTGTCGCTGCACGTCCGCTGCTTGCTCCTGGGTATAGCAGAGGATGGTCTGAAGGTTCTTTGCTCCGGACAGGCTGTCCTTTTCCAGCGTCACGTGCTGGCCGTCCCGTGAAAGAACAATGGTCTGGATGCGCTGCGCATCGGCCAGCGCCCCGGTCTTGACGGTATGGATGCCGTCGGAGAACCGCAGGCCCTGGTTGCTGCCGGGCAGTACCTCCACCAGATCGCCGGTGGTGGTAAATAGTGCGCTTTGCTCCACATAATAGGCAGTAGCCGGGTCGGAGGCTGCCGCCACCCGGTTTCCGGTTCCTTGGGTAAAAACATCCAGATTTTCCAGAATACAGGCATCCAGCAGGTCGTCCTGGACAACGACCGTGCAGTGATGGAGGCTCTCCTTGGAAATTTCCGGCATATCCTCCATGGAATCAGCTTCCAGACGCAGCACCCGGATATGGTTATCCGCCAGAATGGACACGGATTTCACCGTCTTGGGCACGGTCACTTCCGTCTCCGCCAGCGGCACGGCCAGAATAGCCGTCCGGTCCTTGTTCAGCAGCAATCCGTCCTGGCAGGTGTAGTTGGGGTTGCTCTCCTCCACAATATAGCCATGGCGGACCCGCAGTCCAACGCCGCTCATGTACAGCACGCTCTCCGGCACTCGAAGAATCTCCACTTCCAGAGTCCCCTTGGGAGCAAGATCCACAGCCTGCACATAATCCGGAATGGTCAGCATGCCGGTGGCACCAAAATTTGCCACCAAGTCCTCCTCCACACCAATGATGGTCTGCAAATAGGCCAGATTGGAATAGTCACCGTCGATCTTGTAATCGTCGTTCATCCAGTAGACCTTGTTCTCCATGGTAAAGCCATTGGGAATGTCTACATAGGCTCCCGGCTGCAATACGTGCCGCCCTGCCGTCACCGGGTAGAGGAAGGGCACGGTTTCGCCGTTCTCGGTCCAGCCGCTGAACAGCTTCTCCGGGTACTGGCCCATCAGCTCCGACTGCCAGCGGAACAGATTCACCCGGCTGTCCAGCGCCGGGTTCTGATCATCAGCGTTCAGAATTTGGTCGGCGGAAATGCTGCCCTCCACATTTTCGGACAGAACCATCACCCGGGTATCCGCCGGGATGTAGCTGACCAGCCGGTCCGTCCAGTCGTCGGACTCTTTCAGGCGGTACTGGGCACGGATGGTAAATTCCCCGGCATTCTCCGGTATGATCACGGGAAATTCCGTGAGCCAGGTCTCCCCATCGTCGAAGGACACGGCGTCGATACGGACGTACTTGTCCAGGGCTTCTGCGCCCCACAGGTACTGGGTATTGTCCACACCGACCACGAAGGTCTGCAAAGAGAAGTAAATTTGCTTCTGGTCCACAGACTGGCCCTTGTAGAGCATACTGCCGGACACATAGACAGACTGGGCAATGACGATCATCTGCTCGCCATTCTTATCCTCCTGCGGGGTCACGCCCTCGATATAGGGTTTGTTGGTAATACCGCCCACGCCGGTGCCCGCCGGAGGGTTGGCCTTCACCGGGTCCGGGTCCTTCACTTCCACCGGCTCCGTAGGCTCGCTGGGTGCAGAGGGGTCCGTAGGTGTCACCGGCCCAACGGGAGCCGTCGGGTCTGTGGTACCTCCGGGCTGGGTGGGCCGGATGACAGTATTGTCGGAGTTGTCTCCGCCGGGGGTGATCTCGATCACCTGTCCCGGCGTATTGCCGTTGTCGCTACCCGGCTGAGTGGGGTCCGTGGGGGGATTTGGGTTCGTGGCTCCGGTGTTGTCTGCCAAGGCCCCGGTATTGCCGCCGGTCTGTCCTCCCGGATCAAAGAGGTAATCCGCCCCTTTTTTCTCCGTATTTGCGTCGCCGCCGGTCCCATTCTTATCCAGCAGGGCGCTGTTCTCCCCGTCCTCTCCGGGTACACGGTCCTGGGTCTCGGTCTCCTGCCGGAACAGCACCTGATTCTGCCGCAGCTCCCGGTCGTTGGCCGTGGGCCGGAACACATGAGATGCCACATATTCTCTGGCAATGGCCACCGCCGCCGCAAAGGTCAGCACTCCGGCAACGATGGCCAGTATGTATTTCCTTTTCAAAGATCAGTTTCCTCCCCGTATTTTCAGGAATGCACCCACACTGCGCTCCAGCGCCGCAAAATCCACGGGCTTTGCAAAATGTCCGTTCATGCCACTCTCCAGGGACAGCCGCTCATCCTCCACAAAGGCGTCCGCCGACAGGGCGAAAATGGGGATGGTCTTGGCATCCGGCCGGGACAGCTTCCGGATCTCCCGTGCAGCGGTCCGGCCGTCCATTTCCGGCATCTGGACATCCATGAGAATATAGTCGTAATAGCCCGGCTGATGGTCCCGGAATTTTTCCAGGGCAATGCGGCCGTTTTCGGCAATTTCCACCGTGCCGCCCATTTCCTCCAGGACCTCCTGGGCGATCATGGCGTTGGTCTCGTTGTCCTCCGCCAGCAGAATGCGCCGGTCCCGGATGCCGGAGCCGTCTCCCTCCGCCTGAGGCTCCTGCACCACAGGCTCCGGCAGGCTTTCGGCCAGGGGCAGGGAGACAAATACCGTGAAGTCGCTGCCCTTCCCCGGACGGCTCTCCACCACGATCTCCCCCTTCATCAGCTTCACGATCTGGTCCGTAATGGCCATGCCCAGGCCGGTACCGCCGTACTGATGGGAAATATCCACATTTCCCTGCTCGAAGGGATTGAAAATGCGGCTGATAAACTCCGGTGCCATGCCGATACCGGTATCGTGGACCCGGATCATCAGGTCCGCCGTGTCGTGATGGAGCATCATCTGCCGGATGGTCACGATGACCTCGCCCTGCTTGGTGAATTTCACGGCGTTGGACAGAAAATTGATGATGACCTGCTTCAGGCGTAAAGCGTCGCCCATCAGGGCATCCACGGTCACATCCTCAAAATTGACCTCATATCGGATGCCCCGGTTGGCCAGGGTCTGGGCGAACATCTGCTTCAATTCGTCCCCCATGGCCCGGAGGCTGAAGGGCTTATTTTCCAGCTCAACCTTGCCCGCTTCAATCCTGGACATATCCAGAATGTCGTTAATGAGGGAGAGCAGATGCTCCGAAAGGGTATCCGCCCGGTGGAGATATTCCAGCGCCGGGTCCTCTGGTTCCAGCTTCTTCTCCGCCAGAGCAAGCATACCGATGATGCCGTTCATGGGGGTACGGATTTCATGGGACATCCGGGACAGGAAGGTGGTCTTGGACTGGCTGGCGTTTTCCACTTCTGCCAGCCGGGTCTCATAATCATCCTTGGCCTTCTGCAGGTCCGAAACGTCCCGCAGCCGCAGCAGGTCGTAAGACGGATCGGCGCAGGCCTCCGCATTGAAGTAGAGGCACACACCATTCCGGCAGCGCACATCCAGATTCAGCCGTTTCTCCCGGTCCCAGGAGTGGTAGGCCTTCCAGATACTGCCGTAAGCCGGGTCCAGACTGTTGTCCAGCCGGGTAATGTCCGCCTTCAGTTCCTCCAGGTCCGTATTCAGCAGGCCCCGCAGATTGCCGATGGCATACACGGGCATGGTATCCGCCCGGCGGACCAGCAGGATGCACTCCTCCCGGGTGCGCTCCGCTTCCTCCAGGAAAATCTTCTGTTCCCCAGTCCCCTGGTCCTTCTTTTTACGGCTCCGGGCCGCCATCACCGCCAGCGCAACTGCCGCGGCGGCTTCCGCACAGGCTACGGCTGCCATCCATGTGCTTGGGTCCGTTGATAAAGAGAGAAAATTCATCCGCCTGCGATCCTTTCTTCTGCACCGCTTCACCGGTTCTGAACCTGTATTGGTAAGGGGACCTCCCTCCCGGCCCATCAAATTTTGCCGCCAGCGGGCAAAAAGCGTGCCGTTCCGGGAGATCCCCATAAATCCCCTATTTTCTAGTATTATAACATCTGTGTCGAAACATGCAAGAATTATTTGCATATCCAATGGAAATTCCGCTGTTTCTTTCGATTTCGTTGTTTTCCTCCCCCCCTCTCGGCGTGCAGCCCACTCGGATGAAAAGCAGCATCTTTTATTATTCCGAAAATACAGTTGCTTTCCTGACGCAGTTTTGGTATAATAGACAAAATCCATGAACGACATCCCGGAAAGGAGGCAAGCCATGACCATTCACGAATCCGCCGAGGACTATTTGGAGGCCATTCTCATTCTGCATCAGCGCAACGGCAGCGTCCGTTCCATCGACATTGCCGAGGAGCTGTCCGTGTCCAAGCCCAGCGTCAGCGTCGCCATGAAGAAGCTTCGTACTGACAGCTACATTGAAATGGATGATATGGGCCTCATCACCCTGCTGCCCAAGGGGCTGGAAATTGCCCAGCGCATCTACGAGCGGCATACCTTCCTGGAGGCCTGGCTCATGCGGCTGGGCGTTGCCGCCAAGACCGCCGAGGCTGACGCCTGCAAAATAGAGCACGACATCCACCCGGAGACTTTCGCCGCCATTCAGAAGTATGTATCTGCCACGCTGGACCAATACAGCGCAAAATAAACGATCTTTCAAAGCACCGCCGGACTGATTTTCAGCCCGGCGGTTTTCTTAAAAAAGCTGCAAAACGCCCGGACCAGTTCGGTCCGGGCGTTTCGCAACACACATAGGAGGGGGGTATCTCTGATCGGGATAGGAAGCTCACTTTTTACGCAGGAAGGAGAACAGGCCCTTCTTTTCCTCCGCCTCGCCGCTGGTCACGCCCAGCAGCGTATAGCCGGTGTCGGCAATGACGGAGCGGATCTTGTCCTCGTCCAGAGGTTCCTTGGAAAGAATCACGGACTGTCCCTTGGAGTGGGAGGTTGTCACCTTGTCCACGGAGAAATTTTTGCGGATGCAGTCATTGATGTGGGACTCACACATCCCGCACATCATCCCGTCGATTTTCAGAACGGTTTTGGTCATCAGAATTCCTTCTTTTCTTCAGGATTTTTTCAACACCATGGCGAATCAGGCCGCACAGGATAACGATGCCCAGGACCGCCAGAGAACTGGAAAGCTCTTCCATTTAACCGACCTTCTTTTCCAGGGAAGCCAGCGCCGCCTCCGGCATTTCAGAGAGGAACGCACTGACACCGCTGAGCAGATCGTCCTCCGGGAACCGGTCCGCCAGCAGAGAAGCCACCGCATCAAAGTAGCGGCTGTACCGCTCCGCCAGGGCCAAGCCTTCCTCGGTGAAGAAGCTCTCGCCGTAGGCGTCCCGGCGAATGATGCCCATATCCCGGAGGGTGTGCATCATATTGTGCACGCTGGGCTTGGAGCATTTCAGCTTCTCGGCCACGTCGGTGCAGCGGGTACCCTTGTTTTCCGGGTCCAGCCGCTGCATGATGAGGAGATAGCGAATATTGGAAGCAGTCAGCGTTTTGGTCATGGGGTGACCTCCTTTCCGTAAAGGAAAACGGGGAGGCGGGCAGGAATGCCTCGCCTCCCCGTTTCGGTTATTGCTTGTGGCAGGAGCAGCCCATGGCGCAATGGCCGCAGTTTCCGCCGCAAAGGGATTTTCCCTTTTTCTTGTCCCGAACGATGCTGTAGATCACACCGGCAACGATCAGGATCAGCACCAGCGTTATGAGAATGGTGCCCAGATTATTGGAGATCCATGCAAACAAAACAGGTCAGCTCCTTTGGAATAGGGAATCGAATTACACGCGCACCTTTTCGGTGAGCTTGGTGGCTTCCTTGTAGGGACGGACCAGCATATAGACCATGAACACCAGCATTGCAATCGCCACGATCAGGCCCAGAATGTTCAGGTGACCGGTGAAGGCGTTGCCGAACTGATTGATCATCAGGCCGACGCAGTAAGCGAAGCCGCACTGATAGCCGATGGCGAACCATGTCCACTTGGCGTTGTTCATCTCACGCTTGATGGCGCCGATAGCAGCGAAGCAGGGAGCGCACAGCAGGTTGAACACCAGGAAGGAGTAGCCGGTGATGCCGCTGAAAGCCTGAGCGATGTTCTGGTACACGGTTCCGTCGCCGCCGCCGTACAGGATGCCCAGGGTGCCGACGATGTTCTCCTTGGCAACCAGGCCGGTGATGGAGGCCACGGTAGCCTGCCAGTTGCCCCAGCCAAGAGGAGCAAAGATCCAGGCGATTGCACCGCCGATGCGGGCCAGGATGGAGTAGTCGATCTCATCCTCAGCGAGCATCCGGAAGCCGTCCTCAGCCCAGCCGAAATAAGTGGTGAACCAAACAAAGATGGTGGAGAGCAGGATGATGGTACCGGCCTTCTTAATGAAGGACCAGCCACGCTCCCACATGGAGCGGAGCACGTTGCCCACGGTGGGCCAGTGGTAAGCGGGCAGCTCCATAACGAAGGGAGCAGGCTCACCGGCGAACATCTTGGTCTTCTTCAGCATGATACCGGAGCAGATGATGGCGGCCATGCCGATGAAGTAGGCGGAGGTGGAAACCCAGGCGCTGCCGCCGAACAGAGCGCCGGCGATCATGGCGATGAAGGGCACCTTTGCGCCGCAGGGGATGAAGGTGGTGGTCATAATGGTCATCCGGCGGTCGCGCTCGTTCTCGATGGTACGGGAAGCCATAACACCGGGCACACCGCAGCCCACGCCGATGAGCATGGGGATGAAGGACTTACCGGACAGGCCAAACTTCCGGAAGATACGATCCAGAACGAAGGCGATACGGGACATATAGCCGCAAGCCTCCAGGAACGCCAGCATCAGGAACAGCACCAGCATCTGCGGCACGAAGCCCAGCACGGCGCCCACACCAGCCACAATGCCATCCAGGATCAGACCGCTGAGCCAATCGGCAGCGTTTGCCTTCTCCAGCAGGTTGCCGATGAGCACAGGCACGCCGGGGACCCACACGCCGTAGTCAGCGGGGTCGGGCTCGTCGAAGCCGTTCTCCTCAAAGTAAGCAACGGCATCCACATAGGTCATCTGCACCACGTCGTCCATCTTATCGGCGCCGTCGGGCAGCGTGTCGTAGTAAGCGGTCATCTCGTTGATGGCCAGGGTCTCCTCGTCCTCCACATCCACGGTAGCGGTGTCGGAGGTCTTGGTGTAGCCCTGCAGCTCTGCCAGCAGAGCATCGGCGTCGAAGTCCTCGGCTTCGGTGTCGATCTCCACACCGGCGAAAGCCTGTGCAGCCTGAGAAGCGGCAGTGTACTCGTCGGCAGCCTCGTTATAAGCGGAGGAGCCGATGCCCAGCAGGTGCCAGCCGTCACCGAACAGGCCGTCGTTGGCCCAATCGGTAGCCGGTGCGCCCACGGCCACCATGGCCACCCAGTAGACCAGGAACATGACCAGAGCGAAGATGGGCAGGCCCAGCCAGCGGTTGGTCACGACCTTATCGATCTTATCGGAGGTGGACAGCTTCCCGACCTGCTTCTTCTTGTAGCAGGACTTGATGATGGAAGCGATGTACACATAGCGCTCGTTGGTGATGATGCTCTCGGCATCGTCGTCCAGTTCCTTCTCGGCCGCCTTGATGTCGGTCTCGATGTGGCTCATGACGCTGGGGTCGATCTTCAGCTGAGAGAGGACCTTGTCGTCCCGCTCGAAGATCTTGATGGCGTACCAGCGCTGCTGCTCCTCCGGCAGGCCGTGAATGGCGGCCTCCTCGATGTGCGCCAGAGCGTGCTCCACAGGGCCGGAGAAGGTGTGCATGGGAACGGTCTTGCTGTTCTTGGCAGCGTCAATGGCGGCCTCGGCGGCCTCCATGATGCCGGTCTCCTTCAGAGCGGAGATCTCGACCACCTTGCAGCCCAACTGGCGGGACAACTCATTGGTGTTGATCTTGTCGCCGTTCTTCTTCACCACGTCCATCATATTGATGGCCACCACAACGGGGATGCCCAGCTCGGTAAGCTGCGTGGTCAGGTACAGGTTCCGCTCCAGGTTGGTGCCATCGATGATGTTCAGGATGGCGTCGGGCCGCTCTCCGATCAGGTAATTCCGGGCCACCACTTCCTCCAGGGTGTAGGGGGACAGGGAGTAAATACCGGGCAGGTCGGTGATGACCACGCCGTTGTGCTTCTTCAGCTTGCCTTCCTTTTTCTCAACGGTAACGCCGGGCCAGTTACCCACGAACTGGTTGGAACCGGTGAGTGCGTTGAAAAGGGTGGTTTTACCACAGTTGGGGTTGCCCGCCAGGGCAATTCTCAAATCCATTGTTTGCAGATCCTCACTTTCTTGAATTAGGAGCGGCTAACCGTTCCCGCAAAAAACAGAGTGTTCTCATGGGGAGATCACTCTACTTCTACCATCTCTGCGTCAGCCTTCCGGATGGAGAGCTCATAGCCGCGAACGGTCACCTGAATGGGATCGCCCAGGGGAGCCACCTTCCGCACATACACGCTGACACCCTTGGTCAGGCCCATGTCCATGATCCGGCGCTTTACGGCACCTTCTCCGTGAAGCTTGACCACAGAAACAGTCTCGCCCACTTTTACGTCCCGCAACGTTTTCATCCTCGTATCCTCCTTTAATTAAGCTGCATATCAAAAGATCAAACCATGATCTTTCGTGCCATTTCCTCGCTGATCGCCACACGGGCTTCCTTCACCTTGACGATCACGTTCCCGTTCAGTGCGGTAATGACCATTACCGTACCGCCGGCCACAAAGCCCAGATTTTCCAGATGGCGCTTCACTTCTGCGGAACCGCCGATCCGCTGGATGGTCAGCTCTTCGCCTGTATCCGCCAAAACCAGAGGCATCATTGCATTTTCCTCGCTTTCGATCCGGCCACGCACCGGGGAATCGTTAGTTTTCTCTAACCGCCGATTAGGATACACTAACTCCCATAAAAAGTCAAGGGGAAATTTCCAAAAAATGGCTTGAAATCCCATTTTCGGAAATCCGCCCAAAATCTCAAGTTAGCTTCCACTAACCTTTTGTTAATTCTGACTAACCATTTGAAAGCCGGTCCTGGCCCGGCAAAAAGAATGAAAATTGTGCAAATTGGGTGTTGCAAAACGGCGGCGGGCATGATATAATACGACGTGTGTCCGGTCGGGGCGCCATTTCATTGGGATGTCGCCAAGCGGTAAGGCACCAGACTTTGACTCTGGCATTCGTCGGTTCAAATCCGGCCATCCCAGCCATGATCCGCTAGCTCAGTTGGCAGAGCAATTGCCTTTTAAGCAATGGGTCTGGGGTTCGAATCCCCAGCGGGTCACCAAAAAGAAACGACGATTTTCCAAAGAAAATCGTCGTTTCTTTTTGTTCTCTTCTCTCTTCACTTTTCTCTCTTATCTTTTCTCTCGCCGTTTCCAGAGAAAAGTGAAAAGAGAAGCGTGAAAAGCCGCCCGGCCAATCCCTTCCCATTGCAAAGCGATATTTCACCAAAGCACTCCTCAACTTAAAAGCCCCCCATCCGGCCCGGATGGGGGCTTGCTGTTCATAGGTTCAAGCCAACGGTCGTCCCCACTTATCCCGAAAACCGCCGCAGAGAATAACGATCAGGTCGATCACAGCGCCGATGCCAAAGATACCGGCAGTCAGCAGATAAAGAATTCCTGTCCCGGTCTTTCCAACATAAAACCGATGGATGCCCAGTCCACCCAGAAACAAGCACAGGAAAAAAGCCGTCCATTTCTTTTTGAAGGGGAAGCCGAATCCTGCCGCCCCATTTGTATTCGTATTGGTGTTCGTATTGATCACGTTGATGGTAGGCTGTGCTGCATTGGCCTGTTGGGTCTGCTGCGCCCGGTATTTCTCCGTCCCCGCTCCGCAATATGGGCAAACGATCGCTTCCTTGCTGATTTTCTGCCCGCAATGGGAGCAGAAAATCGTCTCTCCCTGGGGTTCCGGAACGACTCTGGTCCCGCAGCCCGGGCAGACATTCGCATCCGGAGGAAGTTCCTTGCCGCAATTTCTACAATACATAAGTAGTCCCTCTTTCTTTTTTGTGGATGACACCAGTATATCACAGGCGGGCAGAAAATCAATAACAAATAAGAAAAATGTACCTCAATTGCGTTCTTCATTCTTCTCAGCAGCCATCTGTGTTATTTCTGATCATGAAAGACGAAATAACGTCCTGCTAAAAAGCAAAAATACCGGCAAGCTTCCGAAAGAAGCTTACCGGTATTGGCAGGGGCACAAGGACTTGAACCCTGAGCCTACGGTTTTGGAGACCGCCGCTCTACCAATTGAGCTATACCCCTATTTCTATCTATCGTCAAAGGCGAAGCCTTGAAGCGGCTGGTGGGCCTTCAGGGATTCGAACCCGGGACGATCCGGTTATGAGCCGGAGGCTCTAACCAACTGAGCTAAAGGCCCATGTGCAGCCCATTTCCTGACTGCGAGGGACATTATACCATCCTTTTCCCCCGGTGTCAAGTGTTTTCTTTCCTGCCCCGGAAGGTTTCTCCTTTCCCTCCTGAGCCTACGGTTTTGGAGACCGCCACTCTACCTGGCTGCACGTCGCCCCGGGGAGAAAATTTCTCCTCCGGGGCGATGTTGTCAATTTTCACGGACTTTTACAGGCTTTTCACGAACCGCTCCATGCGGTCAAGGCCCTCGCTCAGGTCCTCCTGGGAACAGCAGCAGCTCAGCCGCAGATACCCCGGCAGGCCGAAGCAGCTTCCCGGCACGGCGGCCACCCCCGCCTCCCGGATCATCCGGCGGCAGAAGGTATCGTCATCCAGGCCAAAGGCGGAAATGTCCGGGAAGGCATAAAACGCCCCCTCCGGCTTCGGGCAGGGCAGCCCCATGGCCGTCAGCCGCTCAAAGACGTATTCCCTCCGGCGGGCATAGGTTTCCGCCATCGGGGCATAATCCGTATGCAGCGCCGTGATGCAGGCCTCCTGCACAAAGGTCGGCACGCTGGCGATCTGGGCCGCATTCAGCAGGGTCAGTTCCCCAATCAACTCCGCCGGTCCCGCCAGATACCCGGCCCGCCAGCCGGTCATGGCGTAGGGCTTGGAAAAGCTCTGGCACAGCAGCAGCTGTCCCCGCAGGTCGGCGTCCTCCGTGAGCCTGGGCAGGTCCGCCGGTCCCAGGCCCTGATAGACCTGATCGCACAGGAGGAAAATAGGCTTACCCAGAATGGCATTCTTCACCGCCGCCATAGAGGCCCGGTCGTAGACCACGCCGGTGGGATTGTTGGGGGAATTCAGCAAAATTGCCTTGGTATGGCCGTTCACCAGAGCGTTCAGCCGCTCCGTCCGAATCTGGAAGCCGTCCTTCCAGGTTTCCAGCGGAACCACCTCGGCCCCGGCCATGGTGATGATGGTCTCGTACAGAGGGAAGGCGGGCATGGGTACAATGACCTGATCGCCGGGATTCAGAATGCCCAGCAGGGCCGTGAACAGCGCCCCGGAGGCACCGATGGTCACGAGGATTTCCTCCGGTTCCCGGTTTTCGGTCTTTGCAATGGCCCGGCGCAGGTCCATAAGCCCCGCATTGGGGGCGTAGTGGGTCTTTCCACCGTCCAGAGCCGCCTTTCCGGCGGCAGTAATTGGCGCAGGGGTATCAAATTCCGGCTCTCCCAGAGTCAGGGAAATGCAGCCGGGGGTCTCCGCCGCCAGGGCGCTGTACGCCCGGATGCCGCTGCGCTTCAGCTTCAAAAGGTTCCGATTCAAAGGGATCATTGGTAGTTTTCCGCCAATTTCTCGAAGAAATCAGCGCCTTTCTCCAAAATGGACTCGTCAAAATCAAAGTCGCTGGCATGGAGGGCCGGGGTGTCGCCGGTGCCCAGGAAGAAGAACATTCCCGGCAAATATTTCTGATACCAGGCGAAGTCCTCGGTGATCATGCTGGGCTCCGGCAGTTCCCGGAAGGGCACCAGAGCCTTCACCCGGTCGTAAAGCTCCGGGGGATTGAACACGGGGGGATAGCCGTCGTTCATGTACACGTTGACGGTGCAGCCGGAGTTTCGCTCCACGGTCTTTCCGGCGGAGACGATGCCCGCCCGCATGGTGTAGAACACGTCGTCGGTAAAGGTCCGCAGACTGCCCTCCAGGCGGGTGTGGTCCGAGACCACGTTGCACACGGTCCCGCTCTGGAACAGGCCGAATTTCAGCAGACGGCGGATTTTGGCGGGCAGCGCCGCCTCCATGGCCGTGACCTTCCGGTAAAATTCCACTCCGGCAGCCATGGCGTCCAGCCCCTCGTTGGCCTTGGCAATATGGGCCGCACGGCCGTAAATATCCACCTTCACCTCGCAGGACCGGCTCATCATTTCCTCTTTCCGGCTGGCGATGACGCCCTTTTCCAGACCGGGCCACAGATGCAGTGCAAAAATTGCCTCCACATGGTAGTCCCGGAACACATGGGTCCGGCAAATATCCCGGGCCCCGCCGGTGGTCTCCTCCGCAGGCTGGAACACCAGCAGCACGTTATGGCTAAGCTGCTCCTTGCCGTTCAGCCGCCGGGCCAGTTCCAGCAAAATCGCCATGTGGCCGTCGTGGCCGCAGGCGTGCATCTGGCCGGGATGGGTAGATGCGTAGGGGGCCTTGGTGGTCTCCTCCACGGGCAAGGCGTCCGCATCGGAGCGGAAAGCGATGGCGCTGGGCTGACCGTAGTCAAACCAGGCGCAAAGCGCCCCCTCCATGGGCGAAAACACCTGACATTTCAGGCCGGACAGGGCGTTTTTCAGATATTCCATGGTTTTGGGCAGGTGCCGGTCCAGCTCCGGGATCCGGTGGAGGGCACGACGGTCTTGCTGCAATGGCATAGGATCGCCTCCTGAGTATTTTGCTTCATTATATCGCAAATCCCCCCGGCTGTCAATTTCCGGCTTGCAAGAATCCCGCTTTGGTGGTATCATGTAGGAAGAATCATTTCAAATAAAGGAGTACACCCATGAACGCACAGGAGATCATTGAATATATCCGCACCTCCGAGAAAAAGACCCCGGTGAAGGTCTATGTCTGGGAGAAGGGGGAGACGAAGTTCCCCAACTGCCGGGAGTTCCCCGCCGGGGAAGGCACGAAGATCGTGTTCGGCGACTGGAAGGACGTGGCCCCGGCCCTGGTCCAGGAGAACGTGACCCATGTGGAAATTGAAAACAACTGCCGCAATTCCGCCATTCCCATGCTGGACCTGAAAAACATCCCCGCCCGCATTGAGCCGGGTGCCATCATCCGGGAGCAGGTGGAGATCGGCAAGAACGCCGTCATTATGATGGGGGCCATTCTGAACATCGGCGCCATCGTAGGCGAAGGCACCATGATTGACATGGGTGCCGTGCTGGGCGGACGGGCCACCGTGGGCAAGAACTGCCATGTGGGCGCCGGAGCCGTGCTGGCCGGTGTGGTGGAGCCCGCTTCTGCTACCCCCGTGATCGTGGAGGACAACGTGCTGATCGGTGCCAACGCCGTGGTCATCGAGGGCTGCCGCATCGGTCATGACGCCGTGGTGGCCGCCGGTGCCGTAGTAGTGGGCGACGTGGCCCCCAACACCGTAGTGGCCGGATGCCCCGCCCGGGTCATCAAGATGAAGGACGAAAAAACCGCCGGCAAGACCGCCCTGGTGGATGCCCTCCGGGCGCTGTAAGGACCAAAAAATTGAAAAATTGCCCCCGGATGTGCGCATCCGGGGGCTTTTCTATGCAAATCATTGTTTTTCTGCCAGCACGGCATTCCGATAACTGATGAGAATATGGCAGGGAGCGAACAGCACCGCCGACAGGCACAGCGGAAGATAGCGGCTCAGGACTCCGCTAAGAAGGAAGATGGCCGAGGGCAGGATGGACAGCGCCAGCGCCCGGAATCGACCGCTTTTCCGAAAATTCAGGGCAAAAATCAGCAGATAGGCAACCGTCAGCACGCCGTTCAGCACCAGATAGGTTGCAAAGGCTTCCTCTGACGGGAAACCGGTCCACCAGCCGGGGACGGTCAGCACCATGAAGCCGAAACAGCCAATACGCCCGACCTGCTCCGCCGCTTCCACCGCCCTGTTTTTCCAAAGATTATGGAAGCCCTCCGGAACCCGGACGGCGTAGAGGATATTCGGGACCATGAGCGCCAGCATTACCGCCAGCCCGTAAAAATTTATCCAATTCATTTATCGCCTTTCAGAACAAATCCAGCGTGTTTTCCAGATACAATTCCTCCCGGAGGGCCAGGTGGTACTCCGGTTTCGTCATGTAATGAAGCAAAAATTCCAGCAGCAGGGCGCTGCCCAGACCCCGCCCCTCGATCTTGAAATTGGAGAAGCCCAGGGGCAGATAGGTGTCCCGGACAGCCTCCACGCCGATGAAACCGGGATTTTCCATGGCTTTGGAGAACCGATAGCCTCCGGCGGCCCCCGGAGCCTTGCAGCGATGCTCCCCCGACTTCCCCAGATTTTTCCGGCTCACCGCCTCGTAGCATTGCTTCCGGTCCCTGCAGCCGAAAAAGCAGCATTCATTGCACAGAAATTCCACTTTCTTTTTCAGTTCCTGGGGCAAACTTTCCAAATCCGAAAAATCTGGATTCAGCCGGAAATCCGGGACAACGTAGGAAAATTCCGGCCGTTCCAGTTCCGCTTTTAAATCCGCAAACCGGGTCAGGACTTTGGTAGTAGAGGACACGAAATAGAGCTTCGGATCGTTCTTTTGCAGGTATTCCAGCAGCAGGTCCGAGGCCAGAATGACCCCGCCGCCATATTGTTCGCAAAGGGCGCAAAGAGCGTTGCACTTGGCGTCCCCCAGATGCTCCCGGCCCAGGAGGGAGTTGCTGAAGGTCAGCCGGGGCGAAATACCGTATTCCGCTGCCAGGGCAAAGACTTCTTCCGGCCGCCGGTCCCCGGAGCCCACCCGACCCCCGCCCCAAAGGCAGTCCGCCGGCGCACCGTACAGGGAAGCAATGTCGCACCAGTCGTAAAACCAGTTGCGATTTTCCCGGTAAACCGGCAGAAAAGCGGCATAAAAGTCATAAAATTCAAAAAGCCCCGGAAGATGATAATGAGCAATTTTCTGCATAATCTCCCCTCAAATCAGTCGGAAAGTTCCGTTTTCGTGGGCCCTGGTCCGAAAGAAAACCTGCCAGGTGACTGCATCAACAGGCGCAAAATGCACAGCCGAACAGGCAGAACGGGAATCCGGCTTTTTGCCGGGCCCAATGAAAATGGCCGTTGGGCCGTCGGCCCCGCCGATGATGCCCAAAGCGGAATCGTCGTCACCCACGGAAATCTCCATGGGCCGGTCTCCTTCCCCGCTGTCCCGAAGGAAAACATCCTGCCCCGGCTCCGGGGTCAGGGTATAATCCATCCGCAGGAAATGGGTGGGCCAGAAATAGCGCTTTGCCATCCGTTCCTCCGGCTGCCAGGTCTCCCGTTTCAACTTTTGGACCGTCAGCATATACGCCGTTCCCGTGACCGGATTTGTAAATTGTACCGTTTCCCCGGATTTTGCGACCGAAAATTGCGGCCCCGGTACCTGTCCCGGCTCCTGGATCATGGTCAAAGTCAGGCTTTCAATCATCTTGGGCTGCCGGTCCCGCCAGGGGAATGCAAACCGGCTCAGGAACCAATTGGAATCCAAATCCTGCCCGTAATGCTCCAGCATCTGCCATGCCTCCGGGTCGTTTCCGGTTTCTTCCGGCAAGTGGGCCGAAAAGGCCGTGCCGCTTCCGCTGAAACGGGACATTTTCTCCCCGTTTACAGTCAATTCCGGGTGAAAATACAGTTCCTGACCGTCCCCTTCCGGGATTTTTTCCAGAATGTCCAGGACCAGTCCTTCGACGCACAGGTAGGCCGTCGGCACAAGCCAATGCCGCCCCGCCCAGTCAAATTCCGCATTCAAATTCATGGGCTTCCCGGCCCGTTTGCCCCTGGCTTTTCCTTCAAAATACACCTTCCAAGGCCCGGGTTTCGGTTTGGGTTCGCCGGTCACTTCATAATATTCGTCCGAAAATCGGAGTTTCCCCGCATCGAGCCGTTCCCGCTGGTCCCGGAGGTATGCCCAGGGCTGCTCCATGGGCGTCAGGTCCAGGGTTTCAGAAAGCTGCTCCAAAACCGACCGCTGTTCCGGCGTAGGCGGGTTTTCCTGAAGAAAAGTGTCAAATGTCCCCTCGTCCCACATCCACGCCTGCTCCAGAGCGGCACTGTCCCCGCAGGCCAGCAGCAGCCGGAGAAAATCCGCAAAATCCGCCGCAATCGGGTGTACGAATTCCCCCGGAGCATTGGCGGGGCTGACCGCAAAAATCTGCGTTCCGAAGCCCCGGACAAAGCAAAAATGGATGCCGTCCACCCCGGCCCAGCCGAAAATGTTTGCCCCCTTTGGGGTGCAGAAATAGGGGGCGTTTTCCGCCCGGCGCTCCACCCCCAGGGCCGTCAGGTCCAGGCCGCTTTCCAGGAATTTCCGATAGGTCCCGTCCATGGGCATCCCTCCTTTTTTCCGTATTATAGCACAGCCGGGGCAAAAAGAAAAGGCGCAGCCCCAGCCGTGCCCTCCCCGGATTTAACCGAAGGCCTTATCCAATTCCGCCAGAAGCTGATAGGTCTTGGCGTAGGTGGGGCAGGCGTCCTCCGGAACGGTATAGTCCCCCGTCACCTGCCGCAGCTGCTGAAAAATCTCCTTGGCGGGGACCTCCTTCAGCTGGGCGTACAGTGCCGCCAGGACCGCCACCGCCGGGGTATCGTATTTTGCAAACCGGTCAATGAACCGGAGCGCCTGTACAGCCCGCAGCAGCACCGGCACCCCGGACGGCACAAAGGCCGCCAGATAAAAGCTATTCGCCAATACGTTCAGACCGGCAATATGAGAAAGCACCATTGCCGCTAAAATCAGCCCTCCGGCGGCCCACAAAAACGGCACGGAAAGCCGCTTTAACCATACATTCGGCCTGGGCAAACGCCCCACCTTCCTTTCGTTTCCCTGTCATAGCACAAAACCGCCGGAAAAGCAGGGGGCTTTCCCCAATTTTTCCGGCGGTGTAAAAGATGCTTTTTATTTTTTCTGTTTGTACCCGCAGTCGCAGTAAGGTCCCCCGGAGGCCAGGGTGTATTCCCGCACAAAATCCGTGGTTCCGCCCAATTCGCTCATGGTATAGTCGAAGCGGCACATGGCCGGGATCAGGTCTGCAAGGCCCAATTCCCGCATAAGCGTGCAGATGCCGCATTTGCTGAACCGGGCTTCGTAGCCGCTGCCGTCCGGGTAGGCGAAGAACTCCATGTTCCAGGAATAGGGGTTCCGGTCCGCCGCTTTCAGGTCTGCCGTGGCTTTCAGGCCCGCCATGTGCTTCTCCGTATATTGGCGCTTGCCGCTCTTGCGGAAGGCCCAGCGGGCCGGGGCCGTGGACATGGATTTTGCGTAAAAATCCGTCAGCGGTCCCACCTCCGGCCGCTGGGGCATGAAGAGAATGATGGCGCTGAGCATGGCACAGTTGACAATGTTCATTTTGAACCGGTCCGCCTTTTCAAATTCCGGCAGGCGGGCAATGAGTTCTTTGTATTTGGGCTTGGCCTTCCGGATCATTTCCCTGGCAGCCGTTTCGTCGTAGCCCAGAATGGCCGTCAGCTGCTTCCGGAAGGACCCGGCAAACAGCGTCCACATGGCCGCAGGCATTCCTGCATATTTCATATCATGTTCCTCCCTTCAATATCCGTCCGTTTCAGGCAAAAATCGCAGCATTCGTCCCCCCGGCCCAGAGTCTTGGTCCGGTGCCAGCAGAGCTTCGGGTGCAGGCCGTCGTAGGTAATATCGTCGCTGTCGCAGAAGCTGGGGCAAAGTTCCGGACAGCCGTATCGGACGCAGGCATCGTGATAGGGGCATTGGGTCATGTCGATGCGCCACACCCCACCGCCGGTCTGGATTTCCTTGGCCGCAAAGCCCGCCGCCGTGCCGAAAAGCTTCGGGGTCTGCTTGCAGAAAATATCCGGGACTTTTTTATAAAATCCGGGAAATTTCATCAGTTTCAGGAAGATTTTCTTCAATTTCCAGGCCCGCTCCTCCACATAGCCGTGGACGGTTTTCAGGGCTTCCTCCTTGGGCATCACCCGCTGCAGGACTTCATAAGCAGCGATTCCCGGCAGGATTTGCCCCTCCAAATGCCGCTCTTCCTCCGGGGAAGCCCCGGCGTTCTCCGCACGCAGGGCGTTGAGCCGGTCCTGAAAGGCCCGGTACAGTTCCGCCGCCTGGGCGGGAAATTGCTTGGAAAGGGTTTTCTGAAAGGCAGTGATCAAGTAATTTTTCTTCATATTCCGGCCCTCACTTGCTCAAAAAGGGCAGTTCCGGCAGGGTATTCTGCTCCACGATGCACCGGAGCAGGTCTGCAAAGCCCTGGGGATTCCGAATCTGATACTGCATGTGATCGTACCCGTGAAACACCGGAAAATTTCCCGCCGGATAGGCTTTTTTCACTGCTTCCCGGTACTTATAATGGTCCTCGCTGCTGCCGAAGGAAAAATACGTTCTCCTTTGCAGATCCTCCGGAAGCTTCGGGAAGGGCTTGTCCTCCAGGCTGTCCGCAAGCTGGCGGCGCAGATTTCCGTAGGTCAATGCTTTACCTGCGGCGATGAAATAGGGCTTGATGGCCCCGTCGTCACACCACAGGATCTTCTTCAAGGTCCCGCCCTTGGACCAGTACAGGCTCTTGATGGCCATGTACAGGAAGGGGACCAGGATGTTCCGGGTGCCTTTGCCGATCTGGGCGAACTGCCCGCCGTCAAAGAACACATGGCCAATTTTCCGGGCCGTCCCCGTCAGGAAGGCCATAGCCAGGTCCGCCCCGATGGAGGAGGCCACCACCAGGGCGATGTCCCCTACCCCCTGCCGGTCCAAAAACGTCTCCACCTGGGCCACTTCGTCGGCCTTGCTGACGTATTGCTCGCCCGCACAGTAGACCGTGGACGTGGGCAGGATGCAGAAATAGTCCTGCTGCAAACAGGCCGCCACCCGTTCGCTGCTGTCCCCGGTGACGCCCATGGCGTGGAAAAACAGCACTGCAGGATTCTTTTTCTCTCCCAATGTCCGAAACTGCATTGTTTTCGCCTCTTTACTTCAAAATCAGGCTCATAATCCCCGCCAGCAGGGCAGAGATCACCGCCATGCCCAGGGTCCCGAAAATCCACTTTTTCCCCTTGGCGGCGCCGGAAATGTAGGGCCTCAGGTCCTCCGTGCCGGGGATGGTCCAGGCCTTCGTGTGGCCCACCCAGAAATCATCCACCAGGAAGCGGTCCATGAGATTCATAACGGACAAAATCACCAGAAGCTGCCAGAAGCCCGCAAGAAAGCCCCGTGCGCCGTTGACGGCATAGACGAAAATCAGAACGTAGGCGATATATCCCGGCAGGCACACCGCCTTGAAAATCAGGCTGTTCTTCCGGATCTTTTCCTTCGTGGTCAGCCCCAAGGACACGCACCGGTCCTGGACCGTCGGCTCATAGAGATGGACCATGCCCACGGCCCCGTTGCGGATGCCCACGGCGCAGACCAGAATCAGCAGGACCCCCAGGCCCAGTCCTTCCAAAAGTACCCTCCAGATCATGTTCTTGCCCCCTTGCAGCAAACGCCGGGCAGAAAACCGCTTTTGGCCTTCTCCTCCGTGTCGTCGGATTCCTCGTAGGCATCATAGGGAGCCGAGGGGTCGTGGACCTTCTTCTTGAAGGGCGAGCACAGCTTGTCTTTGTGGGCAAAGGCAAATTCAAAATTATCCGTCCAGCCGGTGTGGCCGGTGATGAACAGAGGCTGCACCCCCATCTTTTTCAGCTTGGCTTCCAGGATGACCAGGGACTGCACCGCCAGCTTGTTGTTTTCCGCCAGGGCAGAAATGAAGCTGTATCCGCCGTCGGCCCCAAACCAGAGGGTGTCGCCGGTGAACAGGTACTTGTCGTCAATGAGATAGACCATGTGGCCCCAGGTGTGTCCGGGGACCAGGAAGCACTTGATTTTAATATCCCCGATGCGGAGGGTCTCCCCGTCTTTTAAGAGCTGCTTGCGGTTGTTTATCGTCACCTGGGGCAGCTTGTAGAGGTGATAAATGACCTTCCGCCGGACGGCCCCGGTGAGATACCGGTCCTCCACCTCCCCGATGTACAGCTTGGCCTTTTTGAACAGGCCGGGGCTGTCCGCCTCCACGGCTCCCACATGGTCCGTGTCCTGATGGGTAATGAGGATGTGCCGGATGGACTTGGGGGCGATGCCCAGCCAGCCCATTTTCTCCTCCAGCCGGTCGTAATTGTACCCGGCGTCGATCATAATGGTTGTGTCCCCCTTCCGGTAGAAGAAGATGTTCGCCACCCACTCCCGAACGCAGGCTACGTTCTCGTCGATCCAGCCGGTGTTCAGGGGCTTGAATATCTCCTTCCCCCGGTACATTTTGCTCATTGCTTTTCTTTGAAATTCCGTTGCTTTTTTCGACATAATCTCTCCTCATTTCCGCGCCGTGACGCAGAGCCAGCTTTTCTTTTTGTGTATCTGCACCTCGTGAAAGCCCGCCTGCTCCAGATACGCCTTTAATTCAATATCCTTGTAGATGGTCATGCCGCCGATGATCTTCGCCCACTTTTCGTCCCTGTCCGTGTCGCCATTGCTCTCGTTGCAGATGAGAAACGTCCCGCCGGGCTTCAGCACCCGGAAAACCTCCCGGAAACTGCCGCCCAGGTCCGGCCAGAAATAGACCGTCTCAAAGGCCGTGGCCAAATCGAACTTCTCGTCCTCAAAGGGCAGGGCCGAAACGTCCCCCTGCTCCACCCGGCACCGTCCGGCGGCGATGGCCGCCCGGTTCTTCTTCCGGGATGCCGCCACGCTGACCGGGGAATAGTCTAGGCCTACGGCCGTTCCCTTGGGACAGCGTTTCAGAAGTGCGTGCAGGTTGGCTCCGCCTCCGCAGCCGCAGTCCAGGATTTCCGCCTCCGGCCCGACATTCAGAAAGCCCAGGCCCCACCGGGCCAGGGCCTGATGGCCCAGATTCATGGCCGCCACCATCAGCTTTCCCCCAAAGCCCACGGGCTTGCGGGTATTCTCCACAAAGGACATCGCTTCTCCCCCATTTCCATAGTTAGTCTATCCTAACTATCCTTCAACGGAAAGGCCGCCTTTCAGCGGTCCCCTCTTTTCCTCTATATTGTAACATTGTGAATTTCGATTTTCAATAGGCAGAAGAAGTTTTTCCGCATTTTTGGCCCACAAAAAGCGCCGTTTCAAAGCAGCGTGCAGCCCCAGGCCAGCAAGGGGCTGACAGGCAGGTAGAACACAAAATGCAGGGCGTGGACCTTTTTGTTGTAGCCGAACTGGTGGGGTCCGCCGATGCCCTTCAATTCCGGGTAAAATGGGCGAAAAAGACAATGTCGTACAGCTCCACCAGGTAAAGCATGTCCACGAACCGGGCGAAAAACGCCCAATAGCCGAACCCGGAACGGATGCCGTCCCAGCCACCCAGCACAAAGCCTCCGACCATCAGCGCCAGGGCCAGAACGCCCAATGTCCAGCCCAGAATGTGAGCCCCGGGAAACCGTTCCGGCTTCCGGTCCGGGATGGCATCCGGATTTTCCTTAGGGGCCGAGCCGAAAAACCGCTTGTCCCGGATCAGCCCCACCCCCGCATAGAGCAGGAGAAAATATCCGGCCACGACCGGCAGAACAGCCAAAAACGTGAAGGCAATTTTATGCGCCCTCCCCGCCGTCCGCTCCGAACTGGGCCTTGTAAGCTGCGCCCCAGACCTCCATAGCCTTCATAATGGGCCGCATGGACTCCCCCAATTCCGAGAGGGCATATTCCACCCTGGGCGGGACTTCGGGATAGACGGTGCGGGTGATGATCCCGTCGGCCTCCATGGAGCGCAGGCTGTCCGTCAGTACCTTCTGGCTGATTCCCTCCAAGTCCTTTTTCAGTTCATTGAACCGCCACGGACGAGCCAGCAGGTTTCGCATGATCAGCAGCTTCCATTTGCTGCCGATCATCTGGACGGTGGTGGCTACCGGGCAGGCAGGGAGTTCTTCTTTGGTCAGCATATACAGCACCTCTTTTCATATGTTACATTCATATTATAGTGCAGCACGCTTAGAATTGCAAGGGGCAATTCCGGCTCTCCAAAAGTCACCAAAAGGTGACGATGTAATAAAATTGTGCGTACTTGTGCCGCCGGAAATTCCGAGTAAAATAAGAAGCACAGAGGGCAAAGCCCACTGAGAACTTGATTCGGAGGTAATTCATTATGGCACTTTCTCATCTCTTTGGCTGGAACAAGAAGGCGGAGACCACTGCTCCCGCAACTGCCTGTGGTGCCGGTGACAAGCCCGCCGAGAAGCCCGCTGCTTGCGGCTCCGCCTGTG
This sequence comes from uncultured Eubacteriales bacterium, assembly GCA_900544405.1. Lineage (GTDB taxonomy): Bacteria > Bacillota > Clostridia > Oscillospirales > Oscillospiraceae > Faecousia. The sequence continues at coordinate 13,755 of UQVA01000001.1, read as the reverse complement.
GCGCCGGTGACAAGCCCGCTGAGAAGCCCGCCGCTTGCGGCTCCGCCTGCGGCGCTGGCGACAAGCCCACCGAGAAGCCTGCTGCTTGCGGCTCTGCCTGCGGTGCCGGCGATAAGCCCGCTGAGAAGCCTGCCGCTTGCGGCACTGCCTGCGGCGCTGGCGACAAGCAGTAAAGGCAGGGTTCCCACAAAATCGCAGGATTTTGTGGGAGGATGAGTCACAGCGGAATGAATCAGGTTTCGCGTTTACGCGGAACCGCATGATATGGAGCTTGTGGCGACGAAGTACGCTCCAAGAAAACGATCTTGGGGCGTATTTCCGAGAGGGCAACGGCGGTTACGCTTTCGGAAATGCGTCCCATCACAACAAGGAGGATCCCATGAAACAGTATTTTTCTTTCCAGTGGCATATCACCGATGAATGCGACCAGCGGTGCAAGCACTGCTACATTTTCTCTGAAAACTGCAACAAGAAGCTGGATGCAATGTCCTGGCAGCAAATGCAGGACACCTTCTACAACTGCCTGGACTTCTGCCAGGTCTATGACCGTCTGCCGTATTTCTACATCACCGGCGGCGACCCCATTCTGCACCCGGATTTCTGGAAGCTGCTGGGACTGATGAAGGAACACCACACCCCCTTCACCATTCTGGGCAACCCCTTCCACCTGACGGATGAAGTCTGCCGCCGCCTGAAAGACTACGGCTGCGAAAAATATCAGCTTTCCATTGACGGCCTGCGTGAAACCCACGACTGGTTCCGCAAGCCCGGCAGCTTTGATATTACGTTGGAGAAGATCGGCTGCATCAATCGGGCGGGCATTCGCTCCGTGGTGATGACCACCGTTTCCGGCATGAACATTGACGAGGTCCCCGGCATCATCGACGCTGTTGTGGCAGCAGGTGTGAATGTCTTTGCCTTCGCCCGTTACTGCCCCACCAGCGAGGAAAAGGATGTGGGCATCGAGCCGCTGCGCTACCGCAAGCTGCTCGATGACTGCGACAAGAAATTCAAGGAATATGAGGCCGCAGGCTGCCAGACCTACTTCAATAAGAAAGACCATCTGTGGACGCTGTATGAGTACGAAACCGGGGCATTCAAAATCCCCGAAACCGTGGAGGAGGGCATCATCTACGGCGGCTGCAACTGCGGCAACTGCCACCTGACGATCCTCCCCACCGGGGATGTGTATGCTTGCCGCCGGGTGCAGAACAGCAAGGTGGCCAATGTGTTCACCGATCAGCTGGCGGATGTCTGGGTGTGCCAGATGGAACGCTACCGGGACTACACGAAATTTGAGAAGTGCAGCAAATGCGAGCTGCTGGCATTCTGCCGGGGCTGCCCTGCTGTGGCCAGCGGCAAGGGCGGGAATTTCTATGCCGCCGACCCGCAGTGTTGGAAGGAGGTAAAGATCGATGCCTGATATTTTTGAAACCATCCTGCACCGCCGTTCCATTCGGCGGTTTGAGCCGAAGCAAATGGAAGAAGCCGCCTTGCAGCAAATTTCGCGGCAGTGGAACATTCCCACCGACCGCTATGCCGTCATGCAGCTTCTTTTGGGCTACGCCAAAGAGGGCGACACGCACCCCACCCCGAAGCCGAGAAAAGAGGGGCGCGTGATCCGCATGGGAGGTGCTGCAAAATGAACGCACAAATCTGTTTGGAAAAATTGAAGCTCTGCGGAGTGCTGTCCTTCGCCACCGTAGATAAAAACGGTGCACCGCAGATTCGCTGCATCAGCGCCATTCACTATGAGCCGGATTCTCTGTATTTCTTCACGGCAAGGGGTAAGGCATTCTGCGACGAGCTGCTGACCGACGGACGGGTGCAGATCCTCGCTTATACCCGGTTCAAGGAAATGATCCGACTGTCCGGCAAGGCGGTGCCTGCGGAAAAGCAGGAGGAAAAAATCCATACGATCTTTGCGGAACAGCCGTATCTTGCGAATGTATATCCCGGAGACACCCGGAACATCGGCATCATTTTTGAACTCCGGGACTTCACCGTGGAATACTTCAACCTGGGCGTGAAGCCTATCTTCCGTGAGGTTTATACGGTTGGGCGGGCGGAAGCCGAGAAAAAGGGCTATCGTATCACCGATGGCTGCATCGGCTGCGGCACCTGTCTGAACCACTGCCCGCAGAAGTGCATTGTTCCCGGCGAACAATACACCATTCAGCCGGAGCATTGCCTCCATTGCGGGGCGTGCTATGAAAACTGTCCGGTAAAGGCGGTGGAAAAGCAATGAATCAAAGCGAAAAGCGGTTATTTTTAATTCGATCTCTGCTGAACGAACGCCCCTCCTGCCAGAAGCAGATCATCCCGGCGGACTCTGAGCGGCAGAAGATCTTACTCCGTGGGCTGATGAACGTCCGCAGGCCCCAGCCCGTCGGCGCTGACTTTCTGCAAGTCCAGGACGAATATCTCCAAGTCGAAACCGCCGCAAAGGGCATTACCGACATTTCGGACCTGTCCCCCATTCAGCCGGGGCTGTACCTCTGGCAGGGGGATATTACCACGCTCCGGTGCGATGCCATCGTCAATGCCGCCAATTCCGGCCTCACCGGCTGCTATGTGCCCAATCACCGCTGTATCGACAATGCCATTCACACCTATGCAGGCGTAGAATTGCGCCATGCCTGTGCGGAATTGATGGAGCGGCAGGGCTATCCGGAACCCACCGGTCGGGCGAAAATCACCCCGGCGTTTGATCTTCCCTGCCGGTATGTGCTGCACACCGTGGGACCCATCATCAGCGGGCGGGTTACGCAGGAGGACGAGGACCTGCTGGCCTCCTGCTACCGCTCCTGTCTGGAACTGGCGGCAGAAAATGGGTTGGAAAGCGTGGCGTTCTGCTGCATTTCCACCGGCGAATTTCATTTCCCCAACGAGCTGGCGGCAGAGATTGCAGTAGCGACAGTCAAAGAATTTCTCAAAAAGCAAACCAGTGTCAAGAAGGTGATTTTCAATGTTTTCAAGGATTTGGACAAAGCCATCTACGAAAAGCTGCTCTGAGCAGATTGAACGACTGCGGACAGCTTTGCAGGACTGTGACTCCGTTGTAATTGGTGCCGGGGCTGGTCTGTCCGCCTCGGCGGGCTTCACCTACAACGGGGAGCGTTTTGAGCAAAATTTCTCGGATTTTGCAGAGAAATACGGCTTTTCGGATATGTATTCCGGCGGGTTTTACCCCTATCCCACCCAAGAAGAGTATTGGGCCTATTGGAGCCGGTATATTTTCCTGAACCGCTATCAGGATGCCCCCAAGCCGGTCTATGGGGACCTTCTGAAGCTGGTGGCCGGTAAGGACTATTTCGTCATTACAACAAACGTGGACCACTGCTTCCAGAAGGCCGGATTCGACAAAAAGCGCCTGTTCTACACCCAGGGCGATTACGGCCTGTTCCAGTGCAGCGGGCCGTGCTGCCAGGAGACCTTTGACAACGAGGCAGTCGTTCGGGAAATGGTCCGGCGGCAGGTGAATGGAAAAGTCCCCACGGAATTGCTCCCTGTCTGCCCCCATTGCGGCAGGCCGCTGACCATGAACCTCCGTGCCGACGATTCTTTTGTGGAGGACGAGGGCTGGCACCGGGCGGCAGAGCGATACGAAAATTTCCTCCGCACCCGTGCAGGCGAAAAAATTCTCTTTCTGGAATTGGGCGTGGGCTATAACACCCCGGTTATCATCAAATACCCCTTCTGGCGCATGACGGTGAAAAATCCAAATGCCATTTACGCCTGCATCAATCATGGGCAAGCGGTGTGTCCGGAGGAAATTGAAAAGCAGTCCATCTGCATTGACGCCGACATCGGCAGTGTTCTGCAGACACTCTAAAACAGCAGCAGGAGCCTTCGCTTATACGAAGGCTCCTGTTTTTTATGATCTTTTATTGAATGACGGCGATCCAATTGTCCCCATTTGGCACATACCGGAGCTCCGTCAGGTCCGGAGAATTCATCATTCTCAGCATTTCTTCCAGGTCCGCCACGGTGTCCAGCTCCGGCAGGCGGGCATATTCCACCCACTCCATCTTCCCCTCCTCCGAGGAGGTCAGTTCCCCGGACCACTCCGTGGCCTTGAACAAAACAACCAGATACCGGCCATTGTCGATGGGGAACTGCTTCAGGCCCACCAGCCTGGGGTTTCGGATCTCCAGGCCGGTCTCCTCCTTCATTTCCCGCTTTACCGCATCCAGGAAGGACTCGTCTTTTTCCACATGGCCCCCCGGCAGGGCATAGCCGTGCCAGTCGGTCTTCACCCGGTCCTGCAGCAAAATTTTGTCGCCGTCCTCCAGCATGCACACCACGGTCAGCTCTACATTTTCCGTTCTGCTCATTGTCTTTCTCCTATTCTTCGTCAAAACGCAGCAGCCCCCGGCGCACCACATCCAGCAGCACAAATTTCTTTTCTCCGAACTCCGGGAAGCGAATCGTCACCACGCCGTTCCCGTAATTCTTAACGATTCCCGGCCCGAAGGCATTGTGCCTGACCCGCCGCCCCGGCTGGGCTTTTGCAGCAAGTTCGGCCCGTTCTTCCGGGCTCAGGGTCGTTTTCTCCGGTTTCTTTTTCTCCTCCGGCTTTTTCTCCACGGGCTTTGCATTTATCTTCGGAGCCGCCGTTTTTTCCGGGATTTTTCGCACAACGCTCCGCTGGTCATACATCTGCCCCACGGTCAGGAACTGCACCGTCCCATCCGGGTAGGCGATCATGCACAGCCCCTCGCAGGAGGCCAGGACGGTCCCCCAGCCCTTTTCCCCATGGTGATAGCGCTTGCCGAACAATTCCCGTGGCAGCGTCCCGAACACGTCCTCCGGCTCCGGTGTTTCCACCGGCAGGTTCTGCTGTATCTCCTTGATAAAAGAAGCGCTGCGGCACAGGCAGGAGAACAGGTGCAAATGGTCCCTGGCCCGTGTCATAGCCACATAGAAAAGCCGCCGCTCCTCCTGATATTGCTTCGTTTCCTCCATACCCTTGGGTTCCGGCTGGGCAGGCAAAATTCCGTCCATCACGTCCAGCAGGTACACCCGGTCATATTCCAGGCCCTTGCTGGAATGGACCGTGGAGAGAATAACGCCGCCGGACTGTGCCGGACCGGACACCAACGCCCGCAGCCGGTCCAGCCGCTCCACCAGAGCGTCCAGACTGGGTTCCTGCTCCGCCAGCAGGCAGAGAATTTCATATTTATTGGCGTCCAGCTGCATCTGCTCCACATAGTCCATGTAGCGCAGTTCTTTCCAGATACGGTTCAGGCCGCACAGGGCTGTGTCCTGCAATAGCTTCGGCAGGGTCCCCATAAGATTCGGCACATGGTCCCGGGCGTACTGAGAAAGCTGTGGAAAGCTCCGCAAAGCCGCCAGGATGGGCATTCCCGTGGCACTGCTTTTCTGGCAGGCAAAATCCGCCGCTTTCCGGGAAATGCCCCCGCCGAATTTATAGTAAATGCGCAGGAAAATCTCCCCGTTCCGGGGGTCGTGGGCAAAGGCCAGAATGTCCAGAATGTCCGTCACGATGCGGTGGGTGAAAAACGTGTCGTCCATCTGTCTGCACCGGTAGGGGATGCCCCGGCGGTCCAGCAGATCGATGAGAGGCAGGGCGCTGTCGTTATTCCGGTAGAGAATGGCGGTCTGGTCATTGCCCTGCTCCGCCACTTTTGCCAGCCAGCCGAACTGGACCGCCCGGTCCACCGTCGAAATGAGATGTACATTTGCCCCGGAGGCCCGGGTGGGATGGATGGTCTTGGGGTGCCGGTCCTGATTTTTCTGAATGAACCGGTCCGCCGACTGCAAAATTTCCGGGGTGGAGCGGTAATTTTCCTCCATCAGCAGCACCCTGGCCCCAGAATAGGTCTTTTCAAAGTCCATCAGGGCATCGGGGTACGCCGCCCGGAAGCCGTAAATGCTCTGGTCCTCGTCCCCCACCATGAACAAATTGCCTGTCTTTTGAGCCAGCAGGTGAATAATGGCGTGCTGTATTTTAGAGGTATCCTGGGATTCGTCCACGCAGGTATAGGGAAAGGTCTCCTGAAAATAGGCCAGAATGTCCGAATATTGCTCCAGGATCGTCTTGGCATAGACCATCTGATCGTCATAGTCCATCCACCGCTGCTGGCGCAGCAGCAGATTATACTGCTTGTAAAGTTCCGGGAACCGGTCGAAGCCCGTGTCCAACTCGGCGATCTCCTGCTCCTCCAGAATCTGGTTTTTTACAAAGGTAATCCATTTGCGCAGTTCTCTGGTCACGTTCTGGCTGGCAAATTCCCCGTTCAGTTCCCGGTACAGGTCCGCCACCAGCTTGGAAAGCCGCCCTTCGTCCTCCATCAGCGTGAAGGCCGGTCCGCTGCCGTGGGTCCGGGCGTAATAGGCGATGATTTTGGAAGAAACGCCGTTGATCGTCCGAAATTCCGGGATTTCCGGGCAATCCTGTCCGAAAAGCGCCGAAAAGCGCTGCTTCATCTCCCTGGTGGCCGCTTTCGTGTAGGTCATGGTCAGAATTTTATCCGCCGGGATGCCGCAGCAGCAGAGCATATACCCCAGCCGGGTCACCAGCACGGTGGTCTTTCCGCTGCCGGGGACCGCCAGCAGCAGGACTGCCCCCTCCACGGCGTGGACCGCTTCCTGCTGCTGGGGGTTCAGCCGCCGGGTATATTTCCGGTCAAATTCCGTTCTGTCCACGCCGATACTCCTTCCGTTTGAAATCTTCGTATGCTCAAAGGGCCGTTCCCCCGGTGGGTACGAACAGCCCGGTCCATTCCGTGTGTTCCAGTTCCAGCAGCCTGATTTTTCGCTCTAGCCCACCGGCATAGCCGGTGAGGCTGCCGTTGGTCCCCACCACCCGGTGGCATGGAATGATGATCGACACCGGGTTATGCCCCACGGCCCCGCCCACCGCCTGGGCGGAGGAATGGGACAAATTTCGCCGTTCCGCCAGTTTTTTCGAAATTTCGCCGTAGGTCCTGGTTTCCCCGTAGGGGATTTCCAGCAAAAGATTCCACACATCCTGTTGAAACTGGGAACCCGCCGGGTGCAGGGGCGGCAGAAAATCCGGTTTTTCCCCGGAAAAATAAATATCCAGCCAGTCTTTTGTCTGGGTCAGTACGGGCGTTTCCGCCTCCCGGCGTTCCTCCGGAAGGCCCTGGGCGTAATATTTCTGCCCTTCAAACCAAAGCCCCGTCAGGCCAGTCTCGTCGGCGGTAAGCAAGATATTTCCCAGCGGAGAAGCATAATGTCCGGTAAAAATCATGTTTTTCCTCCGTTTTTCGGCTTGTAGTCCCGCATTTCCGGGATGGCCCCGCCGGACACCGCCCAGAGATACAGGCTGGCCACGCTGCAATAGGGGCTAAACCGGCGGCGGTATTTTTCAAACAGCTTCCGGTCGATGGCACGGTGGTGGTAGACCATCCGCAGCCCTCGCTGAATGGCCAGGTCGTCATAGCTGAATACGTCCGGCCGCTGCAAACAGAACAATAAAATCATTTCCGCCGTCCACACGCCGATGCCCTTCAGGCTGCTGAGGGCCTGAATAGCCTCGGCGTCAGGCATCTGCTCCACTGCCTGAATATCGAAGGCCCCGGAGCGGACCTTTTCGGCAAAATCCGTGATATATTCCGCCTTGCGGAAGGTCATGCCCAGGCTTTGCAGCTTGGGGACCCCGGCTGACAGAATCGTTTCGGCGTTGATGTCCCCCAGCGCATCCCGGCAGCGGTTCCAGATCGTCTCCTGGGCCTTGGTGGAGATCTGCTGGCCGATGATGTGGTGAACGACGGAAGAAAAGAGGTCCGTGTCCACCGCCCGGTCGATATGGCCGAGCCGATCAATGACTTCGCAAAGCCGTTTGTCCTTTTTCCGCAGATAGGCAAGTTCCGTTTCGCCATAGGCAAAATACATGGGTTCTCCACCTCCAAAATCTCAGAGCATTTCCAGAAACGCATCCGCTTCACTGCGGTCCCGGAAAATATGGGTCTCTTTCTCCGAATACCGGGCCAGTAATTCCAGAACTTTCGGGCGGCTCTGAATCGGGTAAGCCCGGATAAATGCCAGAAAATCGGCATCTTCCTCCCGCTCCCCCTCGACCCAGGGCATATCCTCCCGGACCTTTCCACGCCGTTCCCGGATGCCGTCCAGGCAAACCTCCACAGGATAGTCCAGGAAAAAGGCCGTATCGCAGGCCTGCAAGCGCAATTCGATGGTAGACCCATAATTTCCGTCCAGAATCCATTCCTCACGGCTCAGGACCTCCCGCAGGCGTTCCAGGAAAACCGCTTTTTCCACGGTGGTCCGGTCCGGATTCCAATTCATCCGGTCCAGATAGAATAGTGGGAGTCCCGTCCGTTTCTGCAAGGCTCTGGCAAATGTGCTTTTCCCGCTTCCGGGGCAGCCTAGGACAATGATTTTCTTCATAGTTTCCTCTCAAAACGTCATCAAATCAGCAAAAGTCCCACGAAAAAGCAAGCCTGGGCGAAGCCGTTGACCGCCTGTTCCAGCCAGTTGGCCTTGGGGTCCGAGGAATCCAGCCGGAAGGCGAAAACCGTCATCAGCACCATGCCCAGAGCGCCCAGGGCGATGCGGTTTTTGCTGCGACGAGCCATGGGTGCCTCCGAGAATCGAAATTATGTTTGTATTATAGCAGATGCGGCCGGAATTTGCAAGCGGAAGGCAGAAAAAAGCCCGGCCCGTCAGATTTCATACGCAGAAACCGGCGGGGCGAAACACAACCCCCGGCGGCGGGGAGATTCCCGCCGCCGGGGGTTCCCGGGGCATTTTACAAACAAGCGGCAAACATTCCGCCGGATGCACACATAAACATCCGTATCAGAAGCCGCCCTTGCTTACAGCACATAATCCGTCGCACGGATGATCACGGTATCCGGGTCACAGGGTTCTTCCCTTTCCTCTTTTTCCTTGGCGGTGTCCTCCTCGGTCATAATCTCCTCCACATCCTCGCAAACGAAGCTGACGGCGCCCTTCTGGGCCGGGGCGCAGCAGACACTCTCGCAGTCCTCGATGGTCAGCCGGTCCAGAATCACTTCCGGTGCGATGGACGGATCGATCCACACCGTATTGCAGTCCTGAATGTGCAGTCCGCCCTGCTCCAGCATCCAGAGCGTCACATCTACGGTGTCGTCCCGGTCCTCAATGACCCGTCCGCTTGTGGCCCTGAGGACTTTCACGCCCCCTTCGGCTTCTGCTTTCAGCTCTGCCAGATCCTTGCTTGTCTCGTCCACGGTGACGGAACCATCCACATGCAGATATTCGATGGCTTCCAGTGCAGCAGCGTCCTCCACCTTCACGTTGCCCAGCACATAGAGCTTCTTGCCCATCTTTTTGAGGAGATTGGTGGTTAGGGTTACATTGTCGGTCAGCACCCGGGTCCCGTCCGGAACCGGGATGATGTCCGCCCGGTCATCCATCAGGTCCACCATGTCCTCCAGCAGGGATTCCGCAATCAGGGCCTTCCGGGCATCGAAGCGGGCACCCTTGGCTTTCAGTGCGGCGGTATCCAGGGTCAGGTCCGTGCAGATCAGGCGGTTGGGACTCCAATAGAGCCGGTCCTTGGCCCGCAGCAGGAAAATATGGTCAATGGAGGCGTTGTTTTTCAGGATCACCGCATCGTCCGGGTAGCAGGTGGTGCTGCCGTTCAGGTCCAGCATAGGCAAATGGCCCTCCAGAGAGTTGGGGTAGCAGACCATTCCGTTGACGTGGATTTTGACGTAGCGTTTCAGGGCCTCTTGCGTGCCGGGGGCAATGTCCAGCCGGCCGTTGACCTGCAGGATGGTGGCGGGGCCTGCTGTATCCGTGGGGGTGATGGCGGCCATGCCGTTGACGGTGCGGATAACGCAGTTGCCGGGTACTTCGACCACGCCGGCGCAATGAATTTCCACGCCGTACCGGTCCAGCAGCAGCTTGCTCTCCGGGCTGACCAGCAGGTCCGAAGTGTTGATGATGATTTTCTCAAAAGCGGACAGGGATTCCTCCGTGGCGCTGCGGGTATCGCAGGTGCTGCAGGTAATGACTTTTTTCATAATGGGTTTCCTCCTTGTTTTTTGGTTCTGCCCGGATAACGAAGGACAGAGCCGAAACGTTGCATTTTATTTCAGCATTTTTCGCAGCTTTTTTCGGCTGCGGGACAGCCGGGAGCGGACGGTCCCGGCAGGAAGGTTCAGCATTTCACTGATCTCCTCGCCGGTGTAGCCCTCCAGAAACCGGAGCCGGAACACCAGCTGCTCCTCCGGGGGCAGCCGGGACAGAAACAGTTCGTTCTCAATATCCTCAAAGCCCGGCTCCTGCTCGATGGCTGCCTCCGGGGGCAATTCCTGGGTATATTGGTCCTCCAGAGTATTCCGCCGGAAGCCGTCGGTCAGCAGATTTTTCAGCGCCCGGAACAGCCAGGCCCGCCGCTGGCTTGGGCCCAGATCCTCCACGACGGACACGTTCTGCAAGGCCCGTAGAAATGTTTCCTGCACGGCGTCCTCCGCCTGGGCGGAATTCCGACAGATGCACACGGCCTTCCGCAGCAACTCCTGATAGTGCTGCTTGTAGAGTTCTTCCCACATATTTGTTACCATGGCCGCCCCAGTTCCAGCCGGTCCGCACGGAAAAAGCGCATCCGCACATCCCGGCACCGGTCCAGACGGGGCCGCCGTCTCCATTTCGCTTTCATGGGTTCGCCCCCTTTCTGCTCGGATAACGCAGAAAGAAGGCGAAACGTTGCAGCCTTAATCGATATTTTTTCTCCTCGTGTGGTGCTTCGGTTCCCACTCCGGCAGCGGCAGCCGCTGCATGGCCCCGAAGATACGCTCTTTCAGGTCGGGATATTCCCCGCTGAGCCGATAAAGAAGGTCCTTTACCTCCGCCCGCTTGGTGATCTTATCCACCGGGCAGCGGTTGGTGAGGATGGGCAGATTTTCCCGCTGGGCAAAGTGGTCGATGGTCTTTTCGTGCAGATAAAGCATGGGGCGAATCTGGTCGATGCCCGTCCGGTCCAGGCGGGTCACAGGCTGGAAGCAGCTGATGCGGCCTTCAAACAGCAGGGACATGAGGAAAGTCTCCACCGCATCGTCATAATGATGGCCCAGGGCCAGCTTATTGAGTCCCCGGTCCAGCAGGGTCTGATTCAATGCCCCCCGACGCATTTTGGCGCACATGGAACAGGGATTCTGTTCCTTCCGGTAGTCAAATAGAATGGGGCCGATTTGCGTTGGAACGATGGTATAGGGGATGTCCAGCCGGTCGCAGAGGCTCTGGACCCCGGAATAATCCATTCCCATGCCCATGTCGATGGTGACGGCTTCCAGGTCGAAATTCATTTGGGGATATTTCTTCAATTCCGAAAGAAAAACCAGCAGGGCCAGGGAATCCTTTCCCCCGGAAGCGCCCACGGCCACCCGGTCTCCGGGCCGGATCATTTCATAATCTTCCACGCAGCGGCGGACCATTCCAACCAGTTTCTGCACTTTTTACTCCTCCTGATATGAAAAATAGAATGTAAGGATTCAAGAGAACCAGAGAGCATTCAAGAGAAAACGGGAGTTCTTCTCGGATTCCATAATTTTTTTGAAATTAGCGGTTGACAATTCAAACGGGATGTGGTATAAAAGGGAGGCTTTCGGAGGCTATTGTACTCCGGAACACTGAGAAAGTCAAAATATTTTACCAAATTCGGAGGAACGAATATGTCCACTACACTGGCCAAGAAGGAGACCGTGGAACGCAAGTGGTATGTGATCGACGCCGCCGGGAAGCCCCTGGGCCGCACCGCCGTCGCCGCCGCCAACCTGCTCCGCGGCAAGCATAAGCTGGATTTCACCCCCAACGTGGATTGCGGTGATTTCGTCATCATCATCAACACCGATAAGGCTGTCCTCACCGGCAACAAGGGCGAGCAGAAGCTCTACCGCCGGGTGTCCGGCTGGATCGGCGGCCTGAAGGAGACCAAGGCCCGCATCATGATGGAGAACCGGTCCGACTACGCCATGGAGCACGCCGTGAAGGGTATGCTGCCCAAGAACGCTCTGGGCCGCACCTGCCTGACCCGCCTGCACCTGTACAAGGGTGACGAGCATCCCCATGCCGCACAGAAGCCCGAAGCCTGGACCCAGGTCTAATTGGAGGTAAGAGACTATGTACGAAAGCAAAAGAAAGTATTTCTACGGCACCGGCCGCCGGAAGTCCTCCGTGGCCCGTGTCCGTGTGTATGAGAACGGCACCGGCAGCGTGACCATCAACGGTCGGGACATGGACGAGTATTTCGGCCTGGACACCCTGAAGCTGGTGGTCCGTCAGCCCCTGACCACCACCGACCTGCTGGGTAAGGTGGACGTGGTCGTCACCGTTGCCGGCGGCGGCGTGTCCGGTCAGGCCGGCGCCATCCGTCACGGCATCTCCCGTGCTCTGCTGGAGATGAACCCCGAGTACCGTACCGCTCTGAAGGCCGAGGGCTTCCTGACCCGTGACCCCAGAATGAAGGAACGGAAGAAGTACGGTCTCAAAGCAGCACGTCGCGCTCCGCAGTTCAGCAAGCGATAATCGACTGCTCAGACTATATCAAAATGGTTCAAAAAGCCCGGAAAATCAAGGTTTTCCGGGCTTTTGCTATATCTAAACGGGCTGATATGGTTTGACCAAATTTGGCAAAACGAGAGCCGATTTCATCCAATTTTTAGTGGTCCGCAAGTGGTTAACTGGCCAAAAAGAGGGTAAAAAGAGGGGGAAGTGGTTCCCAAAGTGGTTAACCGAGAGCCGATTTTTGGGGTGCTTTTCAGCCCTCCTTCCCCTCGTTTTTTGGCTGTGGCAGTTTGGCATAGTTTGAGCTAATTTGAATAATTGAATATGAATTTGATGTAGCACACAGTATAAATGCTGGGTGCTTTTTTCATTTCAGGAACTCGTATTCCGGCGATAGAAAGAGCCGTCACTTCACTGTTAATTTTGAAGTGGCGGCTTTTTCTATTTCCAGAAACAACAGCAACAATCAGAAATGAGGTGAAGTCATGAACACACAAATCATCGCCATCGCCAACCAGAAAGGCGGCGTTGGCAAAACAACAACCTGTGCGAACTTGGGAATAGGTCTGGCACAGGCCGGAAAGAAAGTGCTTCTGATCGACGGGGACCCACAAGGAAGCCTGACAATCAGCTTGGGAAATCCGCAACCAGACAAGCTGCCATTTACACTGTCGGATGCAATGGGCAAAATTCTGATGGATCAGCCTATACGCCCCGGAGAAGGTATTCTGCATCATGCAGAAGGCGTTGACCTGATGCCTGCGGATATTCAGCTTTCCGGTATGGAGGTTTCTTTGGTAAACGCCATGAGCCGTGAAACGATTTTACGGCAATATCTGGACACACTGAAGGGACAATATTCCCATATCCTGATTGACTGTCAGCCCTCGTTGGGAATGCTTACGGTCAATGCGCTGGCGGCTGCGAACAGGATCATAATTCCCGTTCAGGCAGAGTATCTGCCCGCCAAAGGGCTGGAACAGCTTCTATCTACGGTCAGTAAGGTGAAACGGCAGATCAATCCAAAGCTCCAGATTGACGGTATCCTGCTGACGATGGTGGATAACCGCACCAACTTTGCCAAAGAGATTGCTGCTTTGCTGCGGGACACCTATGGAAGTAAAATCAAAGTCTTTGGAACGGAAATCCCCCATTCTGTCCGGGCAAAGGAAATCAGCGCAGAGGGAAAAAGTATTTTCGCCCATGACCCTGGCGGCAAGGTGGCAGAGGGGTATCGAAATCTGACGAAGGAGG